>JAJYJJ010000005.1 GCA_021789595.1 Nitrospirota bacterium
TCTGGTTCCAATTTCTCATCCATGATAAACACATTCACCTCATCATCCGCAAGCGTGAGCCCAACAGCCATCCTCAATGCCTCCTGTTGTCTATCCCTGACGAGCACTGCAATCTTCTTTGCCATTTTCCCCTCCGATTTTACTGCGTTTATTTTTAAAAAGCCTACCGCTAAATTTCTGTTTAGACAATGCATATTTTTATCACAAAAATGGTTTTTAGTCAAGAAATAAAAGAACCATTATGGAATATAAGCCCCCTTTTATTTCATAATAATAATATGGATAAGTGCATTTCAGTTATTATTCCAAACTACAATGGAGGCTCAACCATAGGGAAATGCCTCGAGGCTGTATTTTCCTCGAGGTATGGAAATTTTGAGGTTGTAGTTGTTGATGATTGTTCATCGGATAACTCTATAGAGGTTATAAAGAGATTCCCCTGCAAGCTCATTCAACTCAAAACACATAGCGGGGCTTCTAAGGCACGGAATATAGGCGCCAAGAACAGCAGGGGAGATGTGTTTTTCTTCACCGATGCCGATTGTCTTGTTAAAGAAGATACCCTTGCTTTGGTTAATAACGCCTTGGGGGGGATTATCATTGGAGGGACATATACAAGGATGCCTTACGATGGAGATTTTTTCGGCACATTCCAATCCATATTTGTGAACTACTCTGAGACAAAAAAACAAGAGCCTGATTATATAGCAACCCATGCCATGGCCATTGACTCCAGGCTTTTCAATAAAAGCTGTGGGTTTTCTGAGGACTTTCTGCCAATCCTTGAGGATGTTGAATTCAGCCACAGACTTCGCAGGTCTGGCTGCAAACTCGTTATGAATCCTGAGATGCTTATTCAGCACATATTCAACTTTTCCTTGATAAAATCCCTCCGAAATGCATTTAAAAAGTCGATGTACTGGACTATCTATTCCTTAAAAAACAGGGACTTATTAGCTGACTCCGGCACGGCCTCAATAGAACTTAAGAGCAATGTTGTTTCTTTTTTCTTAAATATACTCTTAATAATGCTTTTCTTTTATTATAAAAACACAGCTTTTTTGGCACTTATTCCATTAATATTTTCTATTAATTTACTCTTAAATAAAGGGTTGCTCAAGGCATTTTATGATTCAAAGGGGTTTCCCTTCGCTTTCTTTTCAATAATTTATTACACATTGCTCTATCCCACTGCAGTAGGCGCAGGAGCCTTTTCAGGAGTTCTGAAATATATCTGGAGTTATAAGATTAAAAAGGGGCGCACATAAATGTATTCCCCATTACGCCATACCAGTTCTATTTTCTGGAAAAGAAAGCCTATACAGCTTACATTTTTTGTAACCAGAAAGTGCAACTCAAGATGCCCATTCTGCTTCTATTTAAAAAGCAATGACAATGCAGCCGATAAATCAGAAGAATTATCCCTCGATGAAATCCATAAAATCTCTCTCTCTATGGGCAATCTCCTCTGGCTTGCCTTTTCAGGAGGCGAGATCTATCTTAGAGATGACCTTGTTGAAATAAGCAAGGTTTTCTACAAAAACAATAAGCCAGCTATAATGCTTTATCCCACTAACGGCCTTCTTCCTGAATTGATTAAAGACAGGACAGAGCAGATACTTAAGCACTGCAGAAAAAGCGTGATAACTGTAAAACTTTCTGTTGATGGATTGAATGGGGCCCATGATAAAATTCGCAATACACCTGGCAGTTTTGATCAGACCATGCAGACCTACCATATACTCGGAGAGTTCCTGAATAAATATCCGAATTTCGAACTCGGAATCAATACGGTTTTCTGTTCTGAAAACCAGGATGATATGGATGAAATAATCGACTTTGTCAGCGCCTTGAAGAATATAAAGACGCACACAATCTCTATGATACGTGGAAACCTCGCATATGAGAGTTATAAGAAAGTGGATTATAAAAAATATTATCATGCGATAGACAGGCTTGAGAAGAATCTAAAGAATAAAATTTCAAATATCTATCGGTTCAAAGGCGCACGCATTAAGGCTGCACAGGATATTTTACAGCGCCGTCTAATCTACCAAACCATGATCGAGCAAAAAAGGCTCATCCCCTGTTATGCAGGCAGATTGAATCTGGTCCTAACAGAAAATGGTGATGTCTATCCATGCGAGATTCTTACAGAAGCCTTCGGTAATGTGAGAAATTTTGGTTATGACATGAGGAAAATCACCCAGTCAGAAAAGGCGAAAAAAATTACCAAAGCTATATCAAATTACAACTGTTACTGCACGCATGAATGTTATTCCATGACGAATATCTTATTCAATCCACAGGTGTATTCACGACTGTTCAGAGAGTATCTGCAGTTGTGATTTGGAACCAGCAGGGGCAGGGTTTGCTCTGCCCAATAATAAACCCCGCCGCAGCAAGCAGTATGAAATTCAATTAACAGAACCCTTTTTTCTGCTTTTGAATAAATCGCCTTTTGTCCATAGCCAGAACAGGCTCCTTACGCTTTTGGCGGCAACCATGAAATCATTTGGATTCCTCAGTTCAAGAAGCTTTCTCAATATGAATGAGGGTCTTGAATAAAACCTTCTGAATGCCATCTGCCTGAGTTTCAAAATCTCCTCCCTTGTCATGGTGTATGGAATAAATGCTGCGCCCTGATATGTAAAGTCAGTGAGTTCTTCAGACATTGTTCCATATTTATCTAAATTATCGTAAAGTTCTGTTCCCGGAAATGGTGTTATAGCATGGAAGTTTGCTATATCAGGGTTAAGCTCTATAGCAAATTCTATGGTCTGCAAGCCCTCTTCGAATGTCTCACCGGGAATACCGAACATAAAGGGAGTGCTGACCCTAATGCCGACATCCTTTGCAGCCTTTACAGCCGTCCGTATCTGTTCAAGAGTTATCCCTTTTCTTATGGTATTGAGGTTTTTCTGGACGCCACTTTCAGCCCCAAAGAGTATTGCCCAGCAGCCTGCTTCCCTGAATGCCCTCAGCAGAGGTTTGTCCACCTGATTCACACACGCAGATGCAAACCATGTGAAATCAAGATGCCTTGCCTTTATCTCCTGCGCTATATTCATAGCCCTATCATAATCAGCGGCAAGGGTATCGTCTATGAATTTTATTTCCCTGTATCCCTGCTTGGTGCAGTGCTCTATCTCTTTCAATACATTCTCGACACTGCGATAGCGGACCCCGCTGTTTCTCTCTTTGTCTATCTGAAAACAATAGATACATCTCCTGTTACAACCCCTTGAGGTCATCAGAACAGCTACAGGCTTTCTTCTGTATGTTGCTGGTGGAGGGATGTATAGATTTGCATCGCCTAAAAGCTCTCTATCAGGGAAGGCAATAGAATCGAGGTCTTTGATTAAGGGTCTTGGGGGATTCTTTACTATTCTCACACCTTCTCTGTAAGCAACGCCTTCCACACCTGCAAGACTCTTTCCTTTCTGAAGATTATCCAGGATCTCAGAAACTGTGATCTCGCCTTCCCCTGTGACTATAGCATCAATGCTCTCGGCTCCATTATCAGAAAGGCATCGCTCCTGCATGGCAATAGGGTAAGGCCCTCCTGCACAGATAAATGTATGCCTGCAAAGCCTCCTTATATCAGCCGCAGTCTTTTTGGCTTTCTGCCACCCAAAGGTGGTGGAATAGATTCCAACAAACTCAGGTTCATAGGTCTTTACCTCCTTCAGTATCTCCTCATGGGTCATAAAGGCACCATTGAAGAACTTGACCTCATGACCTGCCTGCTGAAGGCTTGAAGCAACATAGAGGGTTCCCAGAGGCTGCCAGTAATTTATCTGTGAACTCGCAGTCTTAGAAGAGAAAATATCTTCTGGTACCCATGAAGGTATGATCAGAACGCATTTCATGGCAAATGCAGGATTAAAAGGGAAAGATTAAAAATTATTGGATTCCTTATCTTTGAATTTTTCATCCTGAATTTTTAATTATCTTTTCAGCAGTCTCTATGCCTGTCTCAATGGCATGATCCATATTAAGATACCTGAATATGCCTGCCCTGCCTACGATATGTAAATTCTTAAACCTGTTCAGATAATCCCATACTTTATTGTAATACTCCTTGTATCCGACTTCAAGTAAGGGATAGGCCTTTAGCGTTCTTATTACAACGCTGTCCAAGACCTCATCTCTCTTGATGAATCTTAATTTCTCAAGATAATGGATGGTCAGCTCTATTAGTTGCCCATCGTCTGCCCTCCATGTCTCATCACCTTCAAAACAGAAGTACTCTGCTACAATGAGCGTCTTGTCTTCTGGCGCCATTTTCAGACTCCAGTTCTTGGGTTCATGGATCCTGCCAAAGGGTATTTTTCGCTCAGGGATGTATATCCATGTCAGGTCTGTGACCCTCTCACGACTCAACATGATTGCCACGATTACAACATCTCTATATCTAAGCATGGAAGCTGCTGTAAGAACATCTTCAGGGGCCCTTGGATGGAGTATCGTGACCAATGTAGTTATAGGTATGCTCGATATAAATTCACTGCCCTCTATTATACTCAAATCCCCCCTTCCCCTTTTTACTAAAGGGGGGATTATATTTCTGCTGCTATTTGAATCGTCTTGCCTGCATAAATATTTCACTTCAATACTTTCTATCCTGAAGTCGGAGTGGTTTAGTTGCTCAATACGGGTGTTCGTCAGAACCTGGTTGTTTTTATCTATTGTTTCTTTGAGCTTATCAGAAATCCGTCCAATTCCTGATGACGGATAGAGAAAATTGTCTGCAAGTGTAGGCAGCCCCTTTCCACTGAATTTTAAAAATGCATTCTTAATTGCAATACCGAGAGAAAGACCTTTGATACGCTGCGCCACCCATTCTGAGCTTATCCTGCTGCATTCTATGCCCCATATCTTTTCGCTGTATTCTTTGAAGTAGATATTGAACATTGTGCGACCGAAATTGCTCACTACCCAGTCCTCAAGGGAGATGTTATCAGGTTCCCTTAAGAGGTTTTTGAGCCTTTCTATGCCGTAGTCTAAAATTATCTTTATAGTGGCGGGTATACCAAGACCGAAAATAGCATTCAATGGTTTTAGGGGGTAATCGAAATATTTGTTGTGGAGGTAGATTTTGCTTTTCCTATGAACTGTCAGCAATTCTCCGCCCATCAGGTCTTTTACAAAATTTTCAATCCGTTTGCTTTTTGTTAAGAACCTGTGGCCTCCCAGATCAAATCGAAATTCCCCTTTTACAATCGTCCTCGAGAGGCCACCCACTACGGAATTGCTTTCAAATACTAAAACTTTCCTATCAGCTTTTGATAAAACATATCCAGCAGAAAGTCCTGCAAGACCTCCCCCTAAAATGACAATCCCGTTTTTACTGTTATTCAACTTCTATGAATCTTCTGGTATTCTACCTGATAACCAGAACAGGAACCTCGGCATTATTTGCCACCTCTCTGCTGACACTTCCCATAAAGAGATGGCTGACCCTTTTCCCCCTGGAGCCGATAATTATCATATCGGCTTTTTCCTCTTTTGCAGCCTTGAGGATCTCCTCAGCCGGATGACCTGTCTTAACAAGTGTCTTTATTGGAGGCACTGGGGTCGTCTCTTCTAAGGACTTCTTGTAGTGGTCTAAAATCACATCAGCCTTCCTGTCCAATGCCTCTTTAAATTCTGTCCCTTCCAGAACATCTTTTAAAGTAGATAGTTCTGCGTCCCCGATCATCTCGTCCATTAAAGACCTGCCTTCAAACTTTTGCACATACAGCAGTATTATTACCTCAGGATTCATGCATTTACATACATGTATGCACTTCTCGAATATCGCTTTAGAGCCTTTGGTATCGTCAACTGCAATTAAAATCTTTTTCATATTGCACCTTCCTGATTATCAGGTTGATTAACTATGTGTTTTATTTTCCATACCCTGGCGCTGCAGGTGCGCCATAGCCGCCTGTCGCAGGTGCTCCATAACCAGGTGCTGCCTCTGGAGCCCCTCCTCCGTAACCAGGGGCTGCGGCACCTCCGTAACCAGGAGCACCCTCGGTGGGTGCTACAGCTTGTTCACCAGGGATTCCAGCAGGTGCTACACTATAACCTACTAAGAAACACAAGATGCCCACAACAATCATAAACAGAACCGCGGTTGCCGTTTTCATAATTACATTCTCCTTATTGTCAAGGATTAGCGCTTTTTTACACCTTTTGAATTATCCAGATAAATTTGCCACTTTCCTGCTTTTTTTCTAAGATTTCATCACCAGTTGAATCACACATGGAAGTTATAGATTCTCCCGAAGATGGGTTGTCAAACATCAATTCCAGCTTATCGCCCGGCTTCATCTTCGCAATCGCCTTCTTTGTGTAGATCTGGGGATGTGGGCAGACAAACCCACATACATCCAATAAAAAGTTTCCATTCCCTTTGTCTTCAAATTTCACCTGTGCCACAGCAAATCCCTCCTTTTCAATTAATCTTCTTCAAGGTTATAGATCAAAAATCTTCTACGGCTTCAGCCATTTTCCTGGCAGTCCACCAGTTAAAGAATTTAACACCAATAAAGGCTCCGACTATCATTCCTGCACCGAATACCCATCCTCCAGGGTCGCCTCCTGCAATCCTAATGAAGAAGGCCCCGATATTGCATCCCAGGGCAAGCCTGGCGCCTATTCCCATCAATGTTCCACCCAGAAGGCCCCATACGATAAGCTCACCCTTTGGTATTTTAAATTTGAATTCTTTATTCAACAAGGCCATTGCCATAGCACCGAAGATAATACCTATAGACATCCAGAGTGCTGGATTACGCCAGGGCGCAGGAAGACCATTATTGACTCCAAAAAATATGTTCTTACGCATGTCTATGCCAAATTTCTCAAGCACCCACGCCCCCAACTGCGCTTCCTGACTGGTAATGTACCAGTATCCAGGATCAAAAACCGTCCCCCTGCTTGATACATCCGCCACATGTCCCATTCTTGTGAGAAGCTGTCCGAAATTATTGACATGAAACTTGAGCTGCATTCCCCGCATGGCAAGGATATGAATCCCTGCAGTAATGCCGATGATAATACCTGCAATAGATGTCCTCTTTGACTGCGTTATCATGGCCCAGATGCCAGCAATCTCATCTCCAAAACTCTTCTTGCCGCTTTTCTCTTTCATCCTTTTCTTCAGAAAGCCCTTTCTGGGCCAAAGGATATAGACTGCAATGAAAAGCACTATTGAGGGGATTATAGTGTTTATTAAGGCATCTCCGACGAAAAACCTGGCGGCTCCTGAGAAATTCTCGGATATCATCTTTGTATTGGCTACTGTCAGCGTAGGTTGTTTCCAGACATAGCCTGTAAGAAACTTGTCAAACCATCCACCGACATTCACGAATATTGCCTGGGAAAAACAAATCGCAATAGCGGCAAGCATCGAGGTTCCATTACCCTCACCGCATTTATACAGTGTGCCAGAGGCACAGCCGCCGGCAAGAACCATTCCGACCCCGAAAATAATGCCTCCGATCGTTTCATGAATACCTAACGGTCCAGGATGGAAAGTCTCCATTTTGGTTGCAGCGAGGAACACCGAAACGAGGCTGAAGGCTATCATGGCGATCATGATGCCCACGAACATCCTCGGGACCCCGACAGCGAACAGGTCTCTGAAAGCCGAGGCAAAACAGAATCTCCCATATTGAAGCATAATCCCGTAAGCAAAACCAAACCAGATATATACTATAAGATAAATGTAGTATACATTAACCTTATAGTACAAAATGCTGATAAGGATGAGGATACCCGTAATTAAAAAAGCCCAGATTTGATTCCTCTTTTCTGTCGTATCTACTGTTTCCACAGCCTTTATACCCTCCTTTTATTAAATTTAACTGCTGCCTTATTCATAATTCTAAATATAACTTTATTTAAAGATATGGCTAAGACCATAACAAAAAACTTGAGTAAAAGTCAAGACCCTTATTGTCCCCTTATTGTCCTTTTGTCCTTCCTAAAATGCCTTGTCCTCCGCTGGCTGGTATACCTTTACAATAGTCCTGTACTGAAACAACTTATCTGAAGTCTTAAATACTTTAGACATGCGATAGCCCTTTATCTTCTGCTCGACATAGTTCGGGAGGATTTCCTCTGGCCCGCCCGATATTACCACTACTGTTATATTCCATTTTGAAACTTTATTATTGGCAGTATAATATTCAGGGTTTTTATATTCCCATGTAAATCTTAAGGGTGATTTCTGAATCTTTTCGTCTGTTAATCCCCCCATCTCCCCTTTAATAATAGAGGGGGGATTATAATGAATCCTCTTTTTCGTAAAATAATCAAGGATAGGCACAGAGACCGCCGGGTTTACTCCAGACTCTTTCTGCGGGAGGGTGAAGACTGCTACATTTTCTGTACCAAGAGAATTTAAAAACTTGCCTGCATCTTTCAGGTTTATAGCACTTATTTTCTGCGTAAATGGGAGATAAGCAAAAACAGCTATTACAATAGACGATATTATGATACACGAAACAATAAATTTTCTAATAGCTTTGCTTTCACCATCCCTTGTGTCTACCCGAGACCTGCATGTTTCAATCTCTTGTAGACCGTAGGAAGCCATCAGCGCAAGCATAGGAAAGACCATGATTATATACCGTATCCTCTTAATCTGCAGCAAAACTACAAGCAGCATCAGCCAGATTATAATCGCATATTTCAAATCTCTTTTCTTGAGGGCAGCATAGACGGAATATAATGCCGCTACAGTAATAAATGGATGAATCTGAAAGAGAAATGTTGAAGTAAAACTCTCTCCCCATCGTTTTAGACCCGGCCGTTGATAGCTCAGCAGAAGTTTAATCTGCTCTGAAAAGACATCAAATTTATATAAGATAATGGCTCCAATAAGAAAACCTGAGATTAATGTTATTAGTGCCGCTCTATAAATAAGTACCCTCTCTGGTTTTAATCCTCCCACTCCTCCCTTTGACCCCTCTGTATCCCCCCTTACTAAGGGGGGAATTGAAGGGGGGTTGAGGGGGTGAGGAGGGATTAAAAAAGCTATTTTCAGGTGAACCAGGAATATGACAACTAAAACTGAAAGCATTAGCCAGGTCGAATACTTGGAAAAGAATGTAAGGAATATGGCGATAGATGAAAGCGTTATCATCCTTATCCCCCCCTGATTCAGGGCTTTGATGAAGGCAAAAATCGAAAGCGTGAAGAAGAACATCGTTGGGACATCAACAAGCATAAGCGGCACCTGGATAAAGAGGTATGGAATACCGAGAAGGAGAGCACCTGCTGAGAACCCAATATCTTCGTCCCAGAGCATTTTTCCTATTAGATAGGTAAGGACAACAGTCATAGAGAAGAGAAATGTTGTGAAGACCTGGATATAAACCCTCGATTCTCCAAAAAATCTAAAAATCAGGCCGTAAAGGAGAGGGACAACAGGCAGATCAGTCCATATCATAATATTCTTGCCCCATTCTCGGAAAAAATATCCAATCCCATAAACCTCAAGATGCTTTGCCTGAGTGAAATACCTTGATGTATCCACAATAATCTCAGGCTCTCTCCAGAAGAATGCAGCAATAACAAATGATGAGAGAAAAAGAAAGGTGACAGGATGATGTTCCGGGAATGAGACCTTTGAAAGCACAAATGCAAGGATAATGCCGAGAATAAGGATGAAAAAAATCTTAGTTACATCAATGTCAGAAAATACCCATTGCCAGCTTGTTAGCCTGTTGTCGTCCAGATTGCGGAAGACAAAGAGTGTGAGAAATGTTATTAGAGTAAACAGCGAAGTGAGGAAGAAATACTCATTTTTTCTAAGCGAGGGCTGATTATCGCCCATTGTTTGTCTATTTTTAGGAGGCATCAATTGACGCCTCCTAAAATACTCATCACTTAACTACTGGATAGTTCTTTGTTGCTGCACCTTTTATTGCTTTCTCCATATTCATAGCACCACTGGAGCCCTTTATCCACGCAGCATTGCCAAAGGACATCGCAAGGGCATTATATCCGAGTGCCCTTAGTGGAATGAGAGGGAGATTGTCGGTCTGTCCTGTATAACACGCAAGCACAATTTTTTTATTCTTTGGGAGTTTATTGAGATTTGCAGGTTCTAACATTTCATTATATGGGATGTTTATTGCACCTGGAATATGTCCTGCCCTGTAGTCATTTGGAAACCTCACATCTACGACAAGAAAGTCCGTTTTCTTCATCTTCATCCAATTATAGACCTCATCTGCTGTAACCTGGTAATGCCTTTCTGCAGGCCCCTTTTTCAATATCTCATTCATCTTTTTCAGCATCTCATCTGCCGCAAATGTAGCTGGGATTGCTACTGTCACAGTGAGAATTAATGCAAGAAAAATCGTATATACTCTTTTCATTAACATACCCTCCTTCTTAAACGAGTTTAGATCTTTTAGTTTTAAGTTCCCATTTCTAAGTTCTTGGTTATCATCACCTCCTTTTACCAGGATATAACCCTATCACTGAAGAAAATCTCATCTACAATGCCTTCGTATGAAGTCTCTTTTTTAGAAAGGTCAATTATCTTTACTGTATTATCTTTGGACTGTACACTTATTATCTGATCTGATAATTTCGTAGGTCCATCGTTGAGTATATGGAGAATCTTCATCTTTAATCCCTCCTGATAAACGCAAAATTAGAAATTATTGAATTCCTTGTTTACAGAACAATAACCCTGTCAGCATCATGGTTCATAACTGCATTGTTGAACTGGCTCCCACACACTACCTTTTCAGGAACACCCTCCTTGGAAATCCCAAGGGTATGAGCACTGTGGTCGCAAAAACTCATGCTTACGCCACGTAAGGCAGAGAGACCCATTACAGAAGGCTCTAATAGGAACTTATTGCCTGCATCCATCATGAAAATGATAACCTCATGACCCTTCGACACCGCAGCCTTTGTCAGGCCGATTACATCAGCAGCATGCCTGTCAGTATTTATTAAGATGCCGAGCTTCATATCTCCTCCTATTAAAAATTTCCAAGATTTCTATTTTTAACCGAAATCATAAAAAAATGTCAACCTTTTTGTTTTCACTGAGATCTGGAGTGAAATTTTTGAGATATTTATTTTAAAATGACATGCAAAGGAGAGTGACTGAAAATGATATACCTTGATAACAATGCGACCACAAAGGTTGACAGAGAGGTCATTGATGCAATGCTCCCTTATCTCGGAGAATACTTTGGGAATCCATCAAGCGACCATCCATACGGCATTAAGGCAAGGCAGGCGGTTGAATCCTCAAGGGCAATGGTTGCCGGGCTCATCAATGCATCGGATGATGAGATAATCTTTACATCAGGCGGCACAGAGGCCAACAACATGGCCATAATAGGGACATCACTGCTTTTCTCATCCAGGACAGTGACTCGTAAGTCCCATGGGAAAGGCCATATCATTACATCATGTGTAGAGCATCCATCTGTGTTAAACCCGTGCAGATACCTGCATGATATTGGGTTTGATGTAACATATCTTCCGGTTGACAGATACGGATTAATCTCGCTACACAGCCTGGACAATGCCATAAGAGGAGATACAATACTTATAACGATAATGCATGCAAACAATGAGATAGGAAGCATTGAGCCAATAGCAGAGATCGGTAGGATTGCAAAACAAAAAGACATTGTATTTCACTCGGATGCAGCGCAATCCATTGGTAAAAGCCATATAGATGTGCAGGAATTAGGTTTAGACTTGATGACGATTGTCTCACATAAATTCTATGGTCCAAAGGGCATCGGCGCCCTTTATATAAGGAAAGGGGTAGAAATAAAACCGATCCTTTTTGGGGCAGGACATGAACGGGGATTACGGCCAGGGACAGAGAATGTACCAGGGATTGTCGGCCTCGGCAAGGCATGTGAGATTGCAAAGAGGGATACAGGCACGAGGCTTTCCCTTTTCAGGACACTCTCTGAGAGATTATTTAACGGCCTCTTAAAAGCAATCCCTGACATACGGCTCAACGGCCATAAAACAGAGAGGCTTCAAAACACATTGAATATAACCTTCCCTGGTATAAGCTCTGCCCGACTGCTTTCTGCAATCAGGGACAGGGTCTCGGTATCAGCAGGCTCTGCCTGCCATTCAGGGATTCAGAAACCCTCACCGGTATTAAAGGCAATCGGGTTAACAGATGAGGATGCCTTATCATCCGTCAGGTTCAGTCTTGGTAAGGACAATACCGAAGATGAGATAGGTAAGGCTGTAGAGATCATCTCAGTGGCAGTAAGAGGCTAACTGTAATTATTTCTGCATAGGTCCTATAGGTCTCATATGACCTATATATTTATATAACTATCAGTCGTCTCCCCTTCCGCGTCCTCTTCCCCTGTGCTCCCACTTTTCCTCTTTATACCTCTGTCTTTCCCCGCGTTCATACTCCTTGCCCTCCCAGCGTCTTTCCTTCTCCCATGCCCTCCAGTTCTTCTTCAGTTGTCCGTATGGGATGCGTTGAAGTCCTGGAGGTACAGTGCGATAATCCGGCGGCAGGCTTAATAAAACACCAGGGAGCCTTTTGGGGGCGATATAAACCCACGGCCCGTTATAGCCCGCAGCCCTATACCAGTAGCCTCTATATGGACGATACCAATAGCCGTGGTAGAATAATAGATCTATCTCTACATCAGGGGCAAAGTATACATAGGTTCCAGGTACCACAACCACAACAGGCGGTGCAGAAATCACAACCCTGGGCAGAGGGATATTTATCCCGATATTTATATCTACACCAGCAATGCCCTTTGTCGGGTAGAAGAGCAGAGACAACAAAAACAGCATTACTGCAAACAATACTTCTGAGGTTCTTCCTTTCATAAAACTACCTCCTTGATTAAGATTAACCTTTCGATACAACTATAACCATTTTATCACATCCCGCCCTTTGTCGAAGGTGCCCCTTTGACCCGCGGGTCTATTATAACTGCCTCCCTTAATGCCCTTGCAACAGCCTTGAATACGGCCTCGATGATGTGGTGAACATTCCTGCCATAGACAATATTTACATGGAGTGTTATCCCCCCATGCATAACAAAGGCACGGAGAAAGTCCTCAATCAGGTCGGGGTCGAAATTCTTTATCCTTGCCTTCTTAGGGATATTGACATTGTATATGAGATATGGCCTGCCGCTCACATCAATAGCAACTGAGCACAGGGTTTCATCCATCGGGGTAATTGCAAGGCCGTATCGTCTTATCCCATTCATATTGCCGAGGGACTTTTTCAGGGCATCACCAAGGACAATGCCCACATCCTCGACTGTGTGGTGGTAGTCAACATCTATATCCCCGACTGCCTTAAGCCTGAGGTTAAAGAGTCCATGTTTTGCGAAGAGGCTGAGCATATGGTCAAAAAAGGGGATGCCTGTGTCTATCTTATAAGAACCCTCTCCATCAAGATTCAGCTCTAAGGATATATCTGTCTCCTTTGTCGCCCTTTTTATCTTCGCCTTCCTCATCATGCCTCCTTTAACGATGCCTTCAGCGCCTCTATGAACATATCGTTTTCCTCGGGGCTGCCAACTGTCACCCTGAGGTATTTCCTGAAATTCCTCACAAGAACCCCCTGGTCCAAGAGTGCCCTGTATATCCTATCCGCATCTCCATCTATCCTGAATAGTATAAAGTTTGCCTCAGATGGGAAGACTTCTATACCTTTTAGTAACCGCATCTCTTTAAAGAGCCTGTCCCTTTCTTTGACAATGACCTTCAACAGAGGATCTATCTCTGCCTTATTATTGAGAACTATACATGTAGCCTTCTGGGACAGGGCATTTACATTAAACGGGAGCCTTATCTTATTGATCTCCGAGACAATATCGCTCTGGCCAAAGAGGAAACCGACTCTGAGCCCTGCAAGGCCGATCTTTGAAAGGGTTTTAAGGATAAGGAGGTTATCGAAATCCCTGAGCCTGCCAACAAAGCTCTTACCTGAAAAATTCCCATATGCCTCATCAATCACAACTGCTGCATTGCTTTGCCTTAAAATGGTCTCTATCCTGGATTCCGAGAAACAATTCCCTGTTGGATTGTTCGGATAGCTGAGGAATATCACCCCTGGTTTTCTATCCCTGACAGCGTTCAGGATGGCATCTATGTCGAGGTCGAAATCATATAGCAGGGGAATCTCTATAACCTCTTCATCGAGGGAGCTGGCAATAATCCCATACATGCTAAAGGTTGGTGTTGGATAAAGCACAGGTCCTCCAAAGGCGGAGATCAGATAACCTATAATCTCATCAGAGCCATTCCCTGTGAGGACCTCAGCCATATCTACACCATAGGTCTTTGAAATGACAAATCTCAGGTCTGATGCATCCTGGTCAGGGTAGCGGTTAAAGGAGATATTAGAGAGCCCTTCCAAGACCCTCTTCTTCAGCCCTTCCGGCAGGTCATAGGGACTCTCGTTGGCATCAAGCTTTGTGACACACGGAACTGCTTCTGTGTCATAGGCATCAAGGGAATGTATATTCGGTTTTATCAGGGAAAGCAGTCTTCTGGACATATTACGGTATTACCTTGTTCAATTGATACTCTACAATCCCTGATGCCTGTGCCCTCTTAAGCCTGGGTATAAGGTCGCGCACAAGCCTTGCATCAATTACCACATCAATATCAAACCACCCTTCATCAGAGAGTGTGGAGATTGTTGGAGAATGCATTGCCGGAAGCAGAGAGATTACCCTTTTCAGAGAGCCCTTCGGCACATTCATCTTAAGGCCGACCTTTTCCTCTGCTGCAAGTGCCCCTTTTAGAAGAAGGACAATGTTCTCTATCTTCTGCCTCTTCCACTTATTACGCCATGATTTCTTATTTGCAATAAACCGTGTGCTTGATTCAAGGATTGTCTCAATCACCCTTAGATTGTTCGCCCTCAGCGATGTGCCTGTTTCTGTAAGTTCAACAATGGCATCGGCAAGATACGGCGGCTTTATCTCTGTTGCACCCCATGAGAAATCAACCTCTGCCTTTATCCCCTTTGATTTCAGATACCTCTTTGTAAAACCAACCAGCTCTGTGGCGATCCTCTTGCCTTCAAGGTCCTTGAGTCTTCTTATCGGTGAATCTACAGGAACTGCAACAACCCATCTTACAGGCCTCAGACCCTCTTTTGCGTAATTAAGCTCAGCAACCTCATGTACATCCGCCCCCTGCTCCATAATCCAATCCCTGCCTGTAAGGCCGCAATCCAGTATCCCGTTTTCAACATACCTTGCCATCTCCTGCGCCCTTATGAGCATTGCCTCAATCTCCGGGTCATCAAAGCCTGGATAATAGGAACGACTTGAGACAGTTATGTAATAGCCTGCCTTTTTAAAGAGCTTCAGCGTTGACTCCTGAAGGCTGCCCTTTGGAAGACCTATCTTTAGTATCTTTTTCATAATCTTGCGATTATCATACCAGAGTCCTGCTGGATTTGCCAAGGGTATGCATCGGATTATATTATGGTATGTTATATTTATGTATAGTTAAATGGATGGGGATTTTTGAAGGGGGGCATAGCCCCCCTAAGTCTTACTTCGTTTCTGCAGGTTGTCTTACTTCGTTTCTGCAGGTTTTTCTTCTGTCTTTTTGGTCTTCTTTGCTGCCTTTTTTACGGCCTTTACATGCCAGATAGCTATACTCTTTGCTACATTCTTTCCATCAGCCTCTGTATAGCCTGCTGTAACCTTATCGCCTGCCTTGATATCTGCAATGGTCTTCTTTGCCTTGCCATAGTGAATCTTTGTCTTGTCATTGACACCGACAACGACCTCACCCTTCTTGGTCTTTATAGTTACAGTGTTAGCGGTAGTATCAACAGCTGTAACCTCTCCTCCTTTAATCCACTGCTCCTTTACAGCAGCCTTTTTCTCTGCCTTCTTTTTTTCAGCAGGGGCAGCAGCCTTTTTCTCTGCTGGTGCCTTTTCCTGAGCAAGGACAGCGCTACCAAAGGCGATAACCATAAGCATGGATACCAATATTGCAATTGCCTTCTTCATTGATCTTCACCCCCTTCCCTTTTCAAAATTCTAAGTTATACTTAATACAAGAAATATGCCAGGGCAGTAGACAGCAGTATAAAAGGCTTTTAAAAGACAAGGTCTTCACAGAGTTCCCTATTTAAGGAGCAGTTTCCTCTTTTCGAGAAAGTTCACTATCGAGGCCGAATTTTTCCCATCTATACCAGAAGGTCTTGTAGCTCATTCCAAGAAGCTTTGCTGCCTTTGCAATAACACCTCCTGCCCTGTCCATGGCCTGAACAAGGAGGTTTTTCTCAAGTTCCTCAAAATCTATGCCGCTTGGGGGGATCTCAAAATTTGTAGAAGCAATCCTCTGTAATGGCTTTTTTATGACACCTGCAATATCTGCCATTGTTATAGTATCACCCTCTCCTAAAAGCACCGCCCTTTCAATGGCAGACTCAAGCTCTCGCACATTCCCGGGCCAGTCATAGTCCAGAAGGGCTCTCATGGCCTCTGAATTTATATTCTTTACCCTCTTGCCAAATTCCATGTTGTATTTCTCTAAAAAGAATTGGGCAAGCCTTGGGATGTCTGCCTTTCTTTCCCGCAGCGGCGGAATATTTATTGTAACAACAGTCAACCTGTAATAGAGGTCATCCCTGAAACTTCCCCTCTGTATCTCCTTCTCCAGTATCTTGTTTGTGGCAGCAATCAGCCTTACATCTACCTTTATGTTTTCCCTTCCGCCAACCCTCCTTATCTCCTTTTCCTGAAGCACCCTGAGGAGCCTTGACTGCATCGGAAGGGATAGGTCGCCAATCTCATCGAGGAAAAGCGTCCCACCATTTGATGTCTCAAAGATGCCCAACTTCCTTGTGGTTGCCCCTGTAAATGCCCCTATCTCATATCCAAACAGCTCGCTCTCTATAAGGTTCTCAGGTATCGCTGCACAGTTTATTGCCATGAGCGGCTTGTTCTTCCTTGGACTGTTGTAATGGATCGCCTTTGCAACGAGCTCTTTGCCTGTGCCGCTTTCGCCGCACAAAAGCACAGTTACACTACTTGAAGAGACCTTTTCTATGAGGGAAAAGACCTCCCGCATCTTGTCGGAAGAACCGATTATATTGTCGAGATTAAACTTGCCATGGACCTCCTGTTGAAGAAGGTAATTCTCCTTCATGAGGTTAAGCCTCTCAAATGCCCTCGAAAGAACAATGAGGAGTTCGTCCTTATCCAGCGGTTTTGTCAGATAGTTAAAGGCACCCTTCTTCATGGCCTCAACCGCTGAGGATATACTGCCGTGGGCTGTCATTATTATAAGCGGCGGAAGAAAAGGCTCTTTCGGAAGCGAATCAAGCAGCCCCAGTCCGTCCATGTCAGGCATCTTCAGGTCTGTCAGGATTATATCAGGGGCAAACTCCCTTACAGCCTTTAGCGCCTCTTTGCCGCCGTTAGCAAGGATTACCTCATAGTCTTCTTCCTCAAGGATTACCCTGAGTATCTCCCTCTGAGAACGCTCATCGTCTACTACAAGAACACTGCCCTTATGCATTTCCCTCTATGGGAAGGGATATTATAACCCTTGTCCCCTCTTCAACACTGCTGTGAACTGTTATTGTCCCTGAATGTTCCTCCACAATCCTCTTTGTTATAGCAAGTCCCAGGCCAATCCCGATCTTCTTTGTAGTAAAATATGGTTCAAAGATACGGCCTATGTCCTCTTGTGCAATCCCATGGCCTGTATCAGATACCTCTATGGAAAAGGTGCCATCTGAGTTTCTGGCTGAGATGAACATCTTCCCTCCATCTGGCATTGCCTGAAAGGCATTGAGGAATATGTTTAACAGACATGTCCGCATAAGCTCAGGGTCAACAAATGCCTGTATAGAGGAAACATCCTTTGCTATCTCAATCCCCTGCTCATTGGCCTTCATCGCTACAAGGCATATTACATCCTCAACAATAATTGCCATGTCAACCACCTGTCTGTTTATCTTTAGCGGCCTTCCATAGCTCAGGAATTCCTCAATCATCCTGTTCAGCCTATGGACCTCATACTTTACACCATCTATCAGTGATACAAACTCCTTATGTTTATCTTCTTCCAGCGGCGGATATTTTCCCTTCAGATGATCAATGCTCAGGCTTATAAAATTAAGGGGGTTTCTTATCTCATGGGCTATGCCCGATGCAAGCTGCCCTATAGCCGAGAGCTGTTCTGCCTTTCTCAGCCTATCTTCAAGTTCCTTCTGCATCCTCAACCTTTCAACCATATAGTTAAAGCTTGCTGTGAGCTGCCCTATCTCGTCCTTCCTGTCAACAGGGAGATTCTGGCTCAGGTCCCCGGCTGCAACCCGCTTGGCTGCATCAACAACATGTTGTATCGGCTTGGTATATTTCCATGCAAGGAATAGTGAAAGGACCATGCCAAGGCTGAATATTATAAGGGTTGCGACAAGTCTCTTTATATTATTGGATTTTATTATATTGGCAAGGTCATCCAAAAGCATGGTTATGTGGATATAACCAAACTGCTCATCGCCTGCAACAACAGGCAGGATTATATTATAGACCTTCTGTTTTTCCTTTGGCGTGCTTTCCCCTATCTGGGCCTTTATCATGAATTCCTTTTTCCTGGGGTCAATCCTTGCCCCTATCTTCTTTGGATTGGAGCTTGCTATGACCTCCTGCTCATTGCTGACAATTGATATCTCCTTTATGCCCTTTGCCTTTAACATCCGAAGATAGGCCGCAAGCTTTGCCTCATCCGTGCCCTTTGATGTCAGCTCCTCAACACTGACCTGGATTGCAGTGGACAGGTCCTCGGTCTGCTTCTTAATAAGCTCTATCATGCTTTTTTCTGCGCTTGCATAAAGGCCGACAAGAATACCTATGAGGGTAAGACTCAGGAAAAACATCATCAGGACAAGCTTCATGTTCAGGGAAAGGTTATTAAAAAAACTCTTTAACATCTTAGTTGCTTACCCCTGCCTCATCGAATGTAGCCATTTCATTCAGAATCTTTACCGACGCATCTATGATGCCCATTGCAAGTGCAGCGCCGGTGCCCTCTCCAAGCCGCATATCGAGGTCAAGTATTGGCCTCTGCCCGATGGACTCAAGTATTGCCCTGTGTCCTATCTCCTGCGACATATGTGATGCAAAGATGTAATCCTTGACCTTAGGCTCAATGGATGCTGCTATAAGCGCGCCTGCCGAGGAGATAAAGCCATCAACAACAACAGGTATACCCTCTGATGCCGCACCAAGGATAACCCCTGCAATGCCGCCGATCTCATAGCCTCCTACCTTGCTCAGGACATCAAGGCCATCCTCCCTGTCTGGCTTGTTTACCTCAATGGCTTTTTTAATTACATCAACCTTTCTCTGATAGGTATCATCGTCTATGCCTGTTCCCCTGCCTGTTACCTCCTCGACATCACTGCCTGTGATAACAGCGGCAATCGCACTGCTTGCAGTTGTATTACCTATACCCATCTCGCCCGTGCCAACAACGGCAAGCCCCCTCTTCTTCTTTTTCTCTTTCCTAACAAGTTCTATGCCAACCTCTATGGCCTTTACTGCCTCATCCTTTGTCATGGCAGGACCTTTGACCATATTCCCTGTCCCTCTGGCTATCTTCTTTGAAACAAATAATCCCCCTTTACCCCCCTTTGCTAAAGGGGGGATGGGGGGATTGCCAAAGTCATAATCAACACCTATATCAACCACAACAACCTCTGCACCTACATGCCTTGCAAGGACATTTATCCCTGCACCGCCTCTTAAAAAATTAAAGACCATCTGTGCGGTAACCTCTTTCGGATATTTGCTGACACCCTCTAAAGTTACACCGTGGTCAGCAGCAAATGTAAAGACAACCTTCCTGCCGATGTCAGCCTTTACATCACCCTTTATAAGACAATATCTCTTTGCAATCTCCTCAAGCCGGCCAAGCGCGCCAAGGGGCTTTGTCAGATTGTCAAGCCTCTCCTGGATTACATTGGCGATAGAATAATCAACCGGCGATATTGACCTGAGTGTTTCCTCTAACATAAATGCCTCCTTATCATTCCTTGCATGCCGAAACTGTTGATTTCAATTAATCTTTATTTATTGATGACTTCTTTGTACCGATGCCTTTGTGAGATACGCCTTGATAAACCCATCTATTTCACCGCCAAGGACAGCCGATACATTTCCCATTTCAAGCCCTGTCCTGTGGTCTTTTACAAGCTGATATGGCTGAAGTATGTAAGACCTTATCTGGTTGCCCCATGCAATGTCCTTTTTCTCTCCAACAAGTTCTTCCATCGCCGTGTCCTGTTGTTTCCTCTTCATATCATACAGCTTTGCCCTGAGTATCTTCATTGCCACTGCCTTGTTTTTATGCTGTGAACGCTCATTCTGGCATGCAACAACAATACCTGTTGGTATATGGGTAATCCTGACAGCAGATGAGGTCTTATTGACATGCTGGCCTCCGGCGCCAGATGCCCTATAGGTATCGACCCTAAGCTCATCTTCCTTTATATCGACTGTTACATCCTCGTCTATCTCTGGATATACAAGCACAGCAGCAAATGATGTGTGGCGCCTCTTATTGGCATCAAATGGGGATATCCTCACAAGCCTGTGCACGCCTGCCTCTGCCTTTAAAAGCCCATAGGCATACGGGCCTGAGATATTTATTGTTACGCTCTTTATGCCTGCCTCATCCCCTGAAAGAAGCTCAAGGACATCTGCCTTAAATCCCCTGTGTTCGGCCCACCTGAGATACATCCTCATAAGCATCTGTGCCCAGTCCTGGCTCTCTGTCCCACCAGCGCCTGGATGCATGGACATGATCGCGTTGTTTTTATCCAGCGGGCCTGAAAGAATGACCTTTAGCTCAAGGGCATCTATCTCGCTGTCCATCGCATCTATATTTTTCTCTATGTCCTCGAGAAAGACCTCGCCGTCCTCCTCCTCTGACAGCTCAAAGAGCATCTCTATGTCCTTTATCTTTGCTTCAATGGCCTCAAACGGCCTGAGGGAATCCTCAATAGATGCCTTATCCTTTAGAAGGCCCTGTGCCTCCTGCACCCTTTCTGGCTGCCAGAGATCATGGGAGGCAAGCTTTTTATCAATAGAGGCCAGCCTGTCTTTGATAGCTGAGATATCAAAGATACCCCCTTAGGGTTTCTATACGTGCCTTAACCCCCATAAACCTGTCCTTTAGTTCTTCCTGTAAAACCATATTGCCTCCTGTTTTAGCATATTCTATAAAAATGTCTTTAACTTAAATCCCGCAGAGGCGTTACAAGTAAGCTCAACGCCCCTTGCCGCTGCGAAAGAGATTATTGCTGATAATTGCTATAAACACTATTATACATGCAAATGAGAACAGGTCTCCATATCTTGTATAAAAGCTCTTCTTATGTCCTATTGCGATGCTCTTAGTCATAGCCGCCTCTTTAAATATGCCGCTTCTCCAGATTATCCTTCCCTTATCGTCTATAAAACCGGAGATGCCTGTGTTTGCTGCCCTTACAACAGGCACCCTGTTTTCAACAGCCCTGAACACTGCCATTGAGAAATGCTGATAAGGTGCGCTTGTACGGCCAAACCATGCATCATTGGTTATGGTTACAATGAAATCTGCCCCTCTGTCTACAAACTTTCTGACAAGCCCAGGGAATATAATCTCATAACATATAACAGTTCCGAACCGGGCATCAGGAAGTTCAAACACAGTGTATCGGTTTCCCGGGATAAAATCCCCAATGCTCGTAACCAGCTTATCTATAAACGGGAAAATCTTCTTCAGGGGAACATACTCACCATACGGAACCAGGTGTATTTTATCATAAAAAGAATCTACTTTTCCATCAGGGTCAAGGAGTATTGCGCTATTTGTCATCAGGTATTTCCCATCCTTTATATCCTTTACCATAGTGCTTCCAAAGAGGAGGTATGTATTCAGCCCCTTTTCAAATTTAACGATCTCCTCTGAATGTTCCATGTCCAGCCCAAAGATAAATGGGACAGAGGTCTCTGGCCAGACAATAAGTTCAGGACTGTCCTTTGCCACCTCCCCTGTAAGCCTCTCAAAGGCATCTATAACCTGTCTCTGGAATTTTATGTCCCATTTCTTTGCCTGGTCTATATTACCCTGCACTACAGATACCCTTATCCTCCTGCCTCCTTCGTCCCTGTTGAGCTGCCACATCCCATAGAAAAGGGTAATAGCAATTATAAGGGCAAGTAAGATGGAGCCTATTATTGTCGGTGAGCTTGGGAAAAGCGGCATCTCCCTGCGTCTCTTCTTATAGAAGGAGATATCAAATATTGCCCCATTAAAGGCAACCACAAGGAACGAGATGCCGTAGACACCTGTTATGTCGGCTATCTGTATAAGCTCAAGGAATCTGTACTGGGAATAACCGAGGCTTGACCATGGGAAACCAGTAAGGGCATACGACCTCGCATACTCAAGTGTGACCCATATAACAGGCGCAAAAAAAAGGGCCGGGAGTTTTGATCTCTTAATAAGGATGCTGAAAAACAAGGAGAACACGCCGATATATAATGCAAGATAGAGGCAGAGCAAGAGAAGGATTATGCTGCCAATGGCTATTGGGACCTTTCCATAGACTGTGATGGAATTGACAACCCAGTAAAGCGTGCCGAGAAAATAGACAAGGCCTGTTATAAGACCAAGATAAAAGGCATCTCTGGGCCCTTTATCCCTGAGGCTCCACATAAGAAAGGGAAGCGAAACCCATGCAAGGGGATAGAGGTCAAAGTTAGGGAAACTCAGGACAAGGAGAACCCCTGATAATAAGGCTAAGAATATGTCCTTCCTTTTAATAATAACCCCCTGAGCTTGACAACAGAAAGTTTTATCGGTTATAGTTTTTTCTTAGGGCAGTTAGCTCAGTCGGTAGAGCAGAGGCCTGAAAAGCCTCGTGTCCGCAGTTCGATTCTGCGACTGCCCACCACCTTTCTTGATCCGTAATATACCAATACCTCCGGCCTATACTTTACTTTATTTACTTTATTTCTTAGCCCCTGCTTCTATCTCCTCCCTGTATACCTCGATTGCAATATCAGGGCACATCTCTGCACAAAGACCACACCCTGTGCAGTCCTCCCCAACCTTTAGATATGCTGGATGGTATCCCATGGTATTGAAGTTGTCCTCAAGTGCTATACACCCCTTTGGGCATGTAATTATACAAAAACCACAACCCTTGCACCTCTCACGAAACATCTTTATTGTGCCCTTCATCTTACCTCTGCCTTTCCCCTGAGTATATCCTCTGCATGCCTGAGTGATACCTCTGATCTGCTATCGCCGCCTAACATCCTTGCGATCTCCCTGGTGCGCTCATCGCCAGAGATTGCCCTGACACTAACCCTTGTCCTTCCATCCTCTACAGCCTTTTCTATCTTCAGATGCCTATCAGCAAAGGATGCAATCTGCGGAAGATGTGTAATGCATATAACCTGATGCCCTTTTGAGAGCATCTTTAATCTCTTCCCCACAGATGTAGCGGTCTCACCACCAATGCCTGCATCTATCTCATCAAATATGAGCACAGGGGTCTTATCAACAGATGCCAGTATACCCTTCAGTATCAGCATTATCCTTGAAAGTTCACCCCCTGATGCTATCTTTGACAGTGGCCTTGGCTCCTCTCCAGGGTTTGGAGATATAAGAAATTCTATCCTGTCCATGCCCTTTGGCGTAAGCATAAAGCCGTCCAAGGTATCATCCCCTTTTTCCTTTGACATCTCAACAATAAACCTCGTTCCCCCCATCATGAGTTCATCAAACCCCTTCTCAACAAGGCCATCAATCCTTGAGGCAACTGCCTTTCTATCACTTGATAGGCTGCGTGCCTTTTCCGTTATGGCCTTCCTTAGTTCTTCAATCTCGGCCTTGATGCTGTCTATCTCCTCCTCTGAGCCCTCGATATCCACAAGTTCCTTTTTTGCACCCCCAAGATATTTAAGTATCGCATCTATTGTTTCACCATATTTCTTTTTCAGCCTTTTTATAAGCTCAATCCTGTCCTCTATCTCTTCAAGTCTCTTTGGATTATAGTCGAGGTCTTCCCTGTATCCCCTCAGGAAGATATATGCATCCTGTACAAGTGGTATAGCTTCCTCAACGGCCTTGAGTGCATTGGATGCCTTCGGGTCTATCGAGGTTATGTCCTTCATAATTGCCTGAAGCCGTTTGAGCATGCTGAGGCAGGATGTCTCAGAGCCATATGTAATATCGTATGCATCATTACTGCACTGCATCAATCTGCTGATATTTGCAAGGACATTCCTCTCCTCCTCAACTTTGTTTTCCTCTTCTGATCTTAGCCCTGCCTCCTCTATCTCCCTGATCTGAAACCTCAGGAGGTCTTGCCTCTGGGCCCTCTCTCTCTGCCGTTCAAGGAGATCAGAAAGCCGCGCCCTCAGTCCCTGCAACCTCTTGTAAGATATGTCTATCTCCTGCCGTTTGGAGAGAAGCCCGCCATAGGCATCAAGCAGGTCCATCTGGTTGTCAGGCGAAAGAATGGACTGGTGTTCGTGCTGGCCGTGTATATCAACAATGGCCTTACTGACAGAGGAAAGGCTCTGGAGGTTTACTAAAGAGTCATTGAGATATGCACGGCTCTTTCCTGCCGAAGAGATGATGCGCCTGAATATCAATCCTTCTCCTGCGTCAATCCCCATCTCATCAAGCAGAGGGACCTGTCTGCTATCAATCTCAAAAAATGCCTCTATGGATGCCTCTTTTTCACCTGTCCTTACCTCCTCTGCAGATGCCCTTCCACCGAGGGCAAAACCAACAGCATCGATGATTATGGATTTACCTGCCCCTGTTTCGCCTGTCAGCACACTAAGACCAGGTGAGAATTGAACAGTCAGGTTGTCTATTATTGCGAGATTTCTTATCCTTAGTTCCCTGAGCATCAAATCGAGAATAGCATATCAGCACATGGTTTTCAAGGAGTCTTCAACTGCCAGATGGTCTTATCCCTTTAACATTCTTAAAATGCCTCATCCATTCTTTTGGCATCAGGCCGTCCCTTTATATTTCAAGAAGCTTCTCTTATATTTGTAGTCCATTGAAGTATCAATATCCGCCAGCTTATGTTTAATCAGATGGGCGTTTACAAAGGTCTTATTCTTTAGATAAAGATAACACAGCAGATTTCCAGCCTTATCGTACTTAATGCTGTCATATTTCATAAAGACTTTTTCGCCCTTAAGTTTATCCGACAAAAACCTAATAGCCTCTCCGTTGGCTTCTTTTTTTTCTTTCACTCCAATAAGTCTAACTTTAAGGCCGTTGTCGAGAATAAGAACTTCAGGACTTAAAATTTCCTTCACAGTGTGATAGGTCTCTCGTGAATGGTCTGAATGGTCGATTCGTGACCCGAACCTAAGTTTTCTGGGATCGATTTTCTTATCAAATTTTACCGGATCTCTGAAGATGTAAGGCAATTTCTTAATCTCATCAGCGAAGTTTAACTTCAGTGTTTCTTGCTGAACAACCGTGATTTCAGCGCCTTTCAATTTTGACTTTATTACTGGCAGAAATTCTTTGTTTATCTCATAGCCTACTGAGTTTCTCTCAAGGTTTCTTGCGGCAAGGCAGGTTGTGCCGCTGCCGAGGAACGGGTCAAGGACTGTATCGCCAACAAAGCTGAACATCTTTATCAATCTCCTCGGCAACTCCTCGGGAAACATGGCAAGATGCTTGTCTTGTTTTTCACCCGGAAAATTCCAGTGGCCATAAAAATACTCATTCCACTCATCTACCGTGAGCTTTGATTTTTCTTTTATCTCCCTGCTTACCTTTGGAGGGTCGCCCAGTTTCTTAAAAATCAGTATGAACTCGTAGTCAAGCTTAATTATTCCATTTCGAGGGTAAGGGAATGACCCCATAATTGTCGCCCCACCTGTTGTATTGCATGTCGTAACCTTCTGCCAGATAATAGCACCCATGTAATCAAAGCCAATAGTTTCGCAGAATTTGATTATCTCCTCCCTTATTGGAATAACCTTATACCTGCCATAATACACTGACCTTGCAAACTGGTCGCCGATATTCACGCACAAACGGCAACCTTTGTGTAAGACTCTATAACACTCTTTCCAGACAAGGTTTAAATTGTTGATATAATCCTCATAACTATCATTAAACCCTATCTGACTTCCATTGCCGTAGTCCTTTAATTGCCAATAAGGAGGAGATGTAACGACAAGATGAACGCTCTCATCCTTAAGCTCGCTCATGTTCCGGCTGTCGCCGATGATTATGGTGGGGTTAGGGAGCATCTTCTATTCCCCTATCAAAATCACTTCCTCTAATTCATTTGTGCTCAAGGCATATTTATAGTCTTTTCGTTTTATCTCATGGATAGTTCGTTTATATTTTTCGAGCATATTTGAAAGTGTGTCTATAGATGGAATTCCATCAGAGCGATACGAAATAACAAGAATACCATCTTGAAATCTCTCAAATAGCTTATCAAAAGCAGAATGTATTTTATTTCTGTCAATCCAGACAGATGGTTTAGACTTCAACTTTCTGTGTTTTGTTTTATAATCAATCATGTTGGGCCAGTTTTCATAATTAACAAGTCCCTCAAGAAAATGATAAAACCCAAAATAGTCAACTCCAACACCTTTCTTGGAAATATAAGGGGTATCTATATATATAAGATCAAAATCCCCTTCTATATTAAAAACATCAAGGTTTAACGCCTTATTCCTTTGACCATTGGAAAAGACTGCATTATTAGCCTCTTCAACAAATTTTCTAAAATGAATCTCAAATGGAGTGTCCCATGTTGCCTTATTACCAAAATCCCTTTTAACTTCAGCAAATCTTAAATAAAGATTTTTTCTGTGAAATAGATTAAATGGTCTTTTAATAATACATGACTGAAATAATGCAAAATATGCCAAAGCTTGCTTGTATTTATCATCTATCAGTCTGATATTCGTCACAACCATATCAATCCAGCTATTTTCTTTATCTGTAAAATAAATATTTTTGAAAGTGTCAGCTATAAAAGTGGGGTAGGTTATTCCTTTATGCTTTGTAAGAAGAAAATTAACATCATCGTTTGAGAGGGTAACTTCATCGTTTTCTATTAATGCAAGACCTATATAATAGTTGAATTTTAAAATGTCATTATATGTAACTTTTTTACCCTGCTCTTTAAGCATATAAGCAACGCTTCCAGTTCCACCAAAAGCATCAAGGGCTGTATGGAATTTCAGGTCTTTTACCCCTTCCCATATCCAGTCAACTATCTTGAGCTTACTTCCCTGAAAACGGGTTGAGGGGAACACTGGATCTTCCTCAAGTAAAACCATTTGCTTTTTTAGATATCTCGTCATCTCTATTCCTTCTTTCTGAGCTTTTTATATTGCATGTATGCCCTAAGGTTTTTATAGGGTGCTTCTTTAAGCTCTACCGCTTTTGCCATATCCTTAGTAAGATAGAACATCCAGTAATCGTCAAAGACCTCTTCTCCAAGTTTTGCAAATGGCCCCTTGCCATTTATAAGTTCATCTATCTTGATAACAGAACCAATGTTTTTTGTATTTCCGCTGCCTGGTCTGTCTGTAGCAATTTTGTATTTTTCCTGAACAAAGAAAACGAAATCTTTTACCACTGATGTTATGTTCTGAAGGTCGTCAAGGTGATAAATCTTTTTTTCATCAAGATGCCTATCAGTTCTTGAATAAATAACACCTAAAACAAAATGTCCCATATATTCATCGTAAGGGAAAGTTATATTTTTCTTGCTTTTTCTATCTCTGAAATAGCCAGTGAACGCTCCCAAGGTCATTCCGTTTACATCTTTTCCATTCTTTCTATAAGTGCTTTTCACATCCACAACAAACTTATTGTCATTGTTGTCAACGAATGTAATATCAGGATAAAAATTTTGCTCTTCGCATAAGACCATCTTATATTTATTCTCCTCTGCAAATTGACATATTTTAGGAAATAGCAGAAGCTCCATGATCTTTGAAACCACCTTTGTATCAACAGAGATCGTATAGATATTCTTTGCAATGTCTATAAATCCTTTTACAACCCAATCTCCATCTTCTGTAGAAACAGCAGCATTAAACTGATTAACATGCTTTAGAAGCTGACCTCTGAATTTCTCCTTAAGCCTTTGTCTTTCTTCTGAATTCCCCATATTTCCCCTCAATTCTATCTTTTATAAGCTGGCAATAATTTGAGTCTATCTCTATCATAATACATTTTCTGCCGAGTCCCTGTGCAACATACCCTGTTGTTCCTGAACCGGCAAAGGGGTCAAGCACCAGATCACCTTCATTGCTTCCGGCAAGAAGCACATATTCCAAAATTATCGGCTGTTTTGTGGCAGGATGTCTGAAAGGATTTTTTTCAGCCCAATATTCCCATAAATTTTTCATCTGTATATTACCATTTAGTTTTTTCATCTGCCAATAGTTAAATTTAGTTTTCCCTTTATTATTCTTTTTTGCCCATAACATTGTTTCTGTAACTGCCCTAAAACAAGAACCCTTGAAGTTGGGCGGGGCATTTCTTTTATGTAGAATTATATCGTTAAGTATCTTAAAACCTAAGTCTTGAAGCACAACATTGATAACTCCAATACTATGATACGTTCCAGTAACCCAGATAGTCGAGCCGTCTTTCAAAATTCTTTGAGCCTCTTTAAGCCAAGCATAATGAAATTCAAACTGATAAGATAGTGACTTTGAATATGCCCATTTTGCCTTTTGTGTATCAAAAGTTTCAGCATGACCATCTGTCCGTTTCATTATCAAACCTGATTGATTTCCAAAATAAGGCGGGTCTGCAAATATAAGGTCTATACACTTGTTGGGTATTCTTTTAAGCAATGCAAGTGCATCACCATTGTATAGCTTTATTTTCTTTTGAGGGTCATAAAAAAATGGAACAGTCTTCCGGTTTTCGCCGTAAGGAACAGTTTCCTCAGCACAGATTAAAGCTTCAAAGTTTTCAAATATGTCTTTTACAGATGTTGCCATAGTTTTAAAGACCTTATCTCGCTCATATTCCGGCTATCGCCGATGATTATGGTGAGGTTAATGGGCATAAGCTTCAGTTAAACGGTTTCCTTTTGCTTTTTTTCGTTATCCGTATTTTCTCCAATTAACCAGCTAATGATTTTATTTTTGATAATTATTTTGATTTTGTCTCTAAATCCCTTAACGTTAAAACCAGTGGCAACACTTAATAGACCAAGTAGAAATGTAATTAATATTAGGATTATTCTCAATAAACGATGATTGTTTAGAAAATCAGGAAAAAATTGCGCAGCAGTTCCCAAAATAAATAAGATTACAAGTATTATGAATAATATTTTTCCTAATGTATTAGAAATTTTTTCTGCTTTCACTTCTACTTTTCTTTCTATGTCTTCTTTTTCTTGTGTGGCAGTATCCAATTTAGATAAAGTTTCAGCATGCTGCTCTTTCTCTTTAAGGTATTTCTCATCCCCTTCTCTTCTGATCCCTTCTCTAATTTCTTCAAGAATTTCTTCGGATGTCTTATCGGTAAAGTTATTTGGATCACCCATCGTTTTTTCTTCTAACAACTCCATTGCAACTCTGTGAGTCCTAAGTAAATAATATTCATCACTGCTTATTTTCTTCTCATGCCTTAATTTTTCCACCTCACTTAAAAATTTTTTTATCAACGTATCATTTGGTTGCAACGCAGCATAACAATCAGCAATTATTTTTTTCTCATTTAAAGATAAAACTTTCGCAGGTGACTGTAGCCATACTAAAGTCCCTATAAAAATATCTGTTAAGCAAGCTGGAATATTATGGTCTTCACCTATTTCGGACGATTCGAACCGTCTATTCGCATAAGATAAGCCCGAATTCGTTGTCACAAAAATGCTATCTGCCTCCTTAATGGTTTTTGGTTTTCTTCCCTTTCTTAACCTATAAATACTTGCGATAGATTTAACATCTTTTTGTATCGCTGAGCGTTTTTCTAATTCTTCAAAGCTTGGATTCTGTTCTTTATAAGCCTCAACAATTGCAGCATGCAATTTATCTTCGTCTATTTGATAATATTTATACTTATTAGGGTCAGGTGCATCTACCTTGATTATTTTATTTTCTTCTAAAACTCTATCTACATTAATAATAAATCTTTCTACATCACTTGACTTATAATTATTTTCAACAAAATATCTTAATACTGGGCTTGCTAAGGATGAATCATATCGAGGATTTTCGACCCATCTAAGTGCATCTTCTAAAATGCCCATCATTTCTTCATATGTATGCTGGAATAAAAATAAATTCCCTTTCTCTTCCGAAAGTGTTTTAAAAAATTCAATATAGGCCTCTTTTTTTTCTTTCCCTTCTGCACCTATTAATCGGAGAATACATCTTGTATCAAAATAAAAATTTATTTTCTTTAATTTTCCCACAAATTTATCAAATTTGTTATAAAGTACTGCGCTCGCTAAAATATAACCTACTGCTATATCAACAATAAATCTGAAAATTTCAGGCTCTGATTCATGCGCATTTTTTATAAACTTATAAATGAGGAATTTCTTTTCATTTGAAGACTTGATTGGGGGCAAAACTGTTGGATCTTGAGCAGCAAATAAAATGTCTAAATCATGGTCTTTTAGAAATGAAGTAAAGGCAGCCTCAGCCTCTTCCCTTGTTAACTCAACAGAATAATTTTGCTTTACAAAGCTAATAAATTCTTTTGTAATCTTTTCCTGCTTCCTAAGCTGCTCCTCGGTAATTCCAGTAAACTCAAACTTAGCTACTTTCTCTTTATTGGGTTTAAATTTACCATAGTCTCTTTCAATTAGCCCTCTTTTTTGAGTACGGGTGAGTACTGTAAGCATTGGATGATAAGGTATTATGAGTCCAAATTCTTTTGTAAAATCACTACAAGCTGTGTTTATATCGATTACATCATAGTTGTTTTTCTTAATCAAAGTAGCAATAAAGGGGATAAAATTTTCGATATAATCTTTTTTAAGGTGATCCCAATTAACTTTCAGAACTGCAAGACTTGCAATAATGTTATCCATTCCTTCTATCTCCTTTTAATCAAAAACATTTTTCTCACTTCCCCTTCCTCCCCCTTTAAACGGCTCCTTATCCGCTTACCAAAAAACAACATCTATTATCGTCTCTAACTAAAATCCAACAATCAACTTTTTACTTGGCGTACTGTCTCTGCTATCACATCTAATATATCAGTCATGGTTCCTTGGTTGCCGCTAAGAAAGTCCCATAATTCGCCGGCGATAAGTACTTCTTCGTAAGCAAAAAACTTTTTAAATTCGATTAGGTAGTCAAAAAATCTTTCCTTGTCGTATCCCGTTACCTCTTCTGATGTTGGATCAAAAGGAAAACCAATAAAAAACTTAATGGCTTTGTTCGGATTCTGTAGTTTGAGCGCAGCTTTGCCATATAATATTTTTTGTTTTTCACCTCGCCCTTCCCCTGAATTTGGTCTCACAGATTTCAACTCAATGGCGATAATTTCATTTTCCCTCTCAATATAAGTATCAACAGTAAATTGCAGAGAATCAATCTCCTGATCCGTATCAGGATAATTAAAAATCAAACCATTTTCTCTATTTAAATCTGGCTGGTGCGCATCTGATTTTAAATCACGTATTATGTTTTCTATTTGAGAAGCTTGTGTCGTTTTTACCTTTAATTTGTATGCGCCAGTAAATCTACGTTTATAACCACCCGACAAAATGTGAGAAATATTTTCAAAGCCAGTCCCTAAAGAAGTATTTAGCCCATGCAACCAACTTGCAAGAGCTATTAGATAAGGCATTTCTATATTCAATGGTTCAAGCCGTTCTCTAAAATATTCTAAGAATGCGCTATGGAAAGGTGCATTACGAATTTCTGCCCCCAATTCCGGAAAATTTTCAATTCTTCTCAAAAGAATATCCTTTACGACCTCGCTAATTCTATTCTGTTGATCTTGTGTCAATGGCATAGCTTATTTCCCCTTTAAATGAAAAATGATTTCCGAATATGCCCCTTTATCTTTTTCAGTACGGTTTAATACTGGGCGTTTATATTGATTGACGATTTGCATGCCGGCATTTTCTGCAATTGTAGGGTATATTCTATATTTGTCATTGGCTACAAGGAAAATGTCATAGTCGTCAACTAAGAATTTTTTGCAGTTATTAAGAACATCTATTATTCCTTGAATGTAGTTCTGTTTTGCCTCTCTGCTTTGCCCCTTGTGAAGTGGGCCGATTTCTAAATTGTCTTGACGTTCGAAACCAAAGAGGTCATAAGCATAAGCGTGTTGTTCGTGATAATCAATTAATCCTACGTAAGGCGGGCTTGAAAATATTCCTTTAATTCTTTGTTTTCTTGCCAATTTTGCAAAGGCAGAATTTTTCTTTTCAAGCTCTTTGAAGAGGTCAATCGTTCGGCTGTCTCCAGCTAAACAAACTTGGAAAGTATTTGTTCTCAATCTATCGAATTGCGATAGCCGGTTTACTGTGTCTTTTGTGTAAGTTTCCCACCACTTGAGAATGGAAAAAAGCGGTTTACAAATTTTGCCATGTTTCGCACAGTAATAAGTTGCTGTGATCGGTTCAACAAGTGTCGCGAGGTCTGCATGTGTTGTGGCCCGGCAGGAACGAATAGTTCTGCTTAAAATAACACTTATGATTCTTTTAGTGTCAGCGTCTTTTATCTTTTTGATTTCATCAAACACAAAGTGAATTTCGTCTCTGATATGTTGAGAATACCATTTGTCGAGAAAAGAGTCGGCTTTATCCTGCCTTAATTTGATATTGTATCGTTTAACGAATTTGTTGAAAATGGGTAAAAACTCTTTTTCTTTTTCTGCGCCATATCTGTCCTCATCAATTTGATTACGCTTGACTTTGTATTTATATTCAGGAACGGGGAAATATTTATTGTTGAATTCATAGAGTGCTTGTAAAAGTTTTTCTTCAAATTCAAGTGTGTGAGAATTTTGTAAAAATTCCTTGAGCGCTTTCGTTATCTGTACGATTTCTTTTTGAACATCAGCCAAGTTATATTTGGCAACCTTGCAATTCCCTATGAGTGCATTGAATTCAGAAACATCGATTCCAATGGTGTGCATTCCAAGCTCGCAGGCTTGCACCATAGTAGTTCCACTGCCGGCAAACGGATCAAGAACAATGTCGCCTTTTCTGAAACATACCCCCTTCTTAAAATTGTCAGTATGGTCGTCAAGAAAATATTCAACAAGTTGAGGAATAAATTTACCTTTATATGGATGTAGCCGATGAACGTGTTTGGTTGTCTCGGCTTCTTTGTATTGGTCAAACGAAAGTGCCCAGTTTAAATCTTCGCCAAGTCGGTCTTTCCATGAAATTTCTCGCTTCCCATTATAAGATTTATAATAGTTGAATAACTCTTGCTGTGAAACTTGCGTCATGCCATTATCGCCAATTTTTCTGATTCGGCCATATTGAATAAGATACGAGATATTAGAAGTTGTAACATTTTTGTGTAAATATCTTGTTGCCCACGTACTAGCTTCCTTTATAGTCAATAGTGTTTCTCTTTCTATTTTCGTAGTATCCATCTTACTCCTCTACCCACGGATAAAAACTCTGCTCATCCGTAATCTTCAATCTCTCAACTATCCAATCTTCAATGACATCTCTGACTTCGCCAATCATCTCAATATCCCATCTGATTTCATCTGCAGTTGGATTGAGTTCCCGAATGAGCTGATAGATGGCGTTGTCAACGCTGTCCTGTCTTTCAATCTGTTCTTCTGTTAATTCTTCCATACGATTAATCCTTTGTCTTTTTAAATTCCTTACATTATTACACCTAAAATTCAAACCCCAATAGTCTCACGACAGATACTCAAAAAATCCTCTGAAATTTTTTTATCTTCCTCAGCAATTTCCTTGTAGATATTTTTAATTTCTTCAAAAGTTTTCATAGTAACCCTTCCTTACCCCTTTAAACGGCTCATTATCCGCGGTCAGATTAAAAAACATTTGAAACACCTTCTATGTTTTTAAAATGCTTAACATCAAACGTGGCCACTTTTTTGAAATCTTTTGATTTCATATACGCGATATTATAGGCATCAATAAAGTCCATTTTCCCTGTAGAATAAAGAACAACTGCTTCTTTGACTCTTGCATGGTTAGCTATTTTGAGGTTTTTTGTTTCGAGGATTGTTTCAACTACTTCTTTTATCTCTAATCTTGAAAAATCATAATATGATTCAAGAACCCAGACTATCTCAGCTATAACAATGTCGGTTGTTTCGAGCTTTAGCTCCCCCTTTTCTGTTTTTTCAAAAAGCTCCTTGGCTTTTACGTAAAGAGATTCAACATCTCTGACGAAAAATCTTAAAAATACATTGGTGTCAACAAAAATAGGGTCATCCACTCTTTAATCCCTCTTTTGCAATTCTCTTTGCAACAACTTTCTTGGTAAACTCCCTCTCGTCTCCAAATCCAACCTTCCTGCCCTTAGCAATTCCACCGAGGCTTAGTATTGATTTCCTTTCTTTTTTCTTTAAAATCAGCGCATCACCTTTTACCTCGAATATAAGGCTGTCGCCTTCCTTGATGTGAAGCTTTTCCCTGAATGCCTTTGGTATTGTTACCTGCCCCTTTTTTGTTATTGTTGACATTTCCTTACCTCCAAAATAGTCTTACCTTATTTTAGGTATTACTATTTAGAAAGTCAAACCTTAATCCCCTCCAACTCCCTCACATCCTCCACTCTCACGATGCTCCCGTCTTTACTGAGATAGATGACCTCTTTTATCATTGCATTCCTTATCATCCTTCTGCACAGAAGGCAGGACTTTCCTTCTGCAGGGGAATTGTCTTCTTCAAAACCTGCAATGTAGATAGCTGCATCCTTCATCCTCTCTGGTGAGCCGTTGATAATGGCATTCTGCTCTGCATGGACTGCCTCGCAGAGCTCATATCTTTCACCTGAAGGTATATTGAGTTCCTTCCTCTTGCAATTGCCTCTATCCACACAGTTTGTTGAGCCCCGCGGTGCGCCGTTGTACCCTGTGCTCACAATGACATTGTCCTTCACGATTACCGCTCCATATCGCCTCCGCAAACAGGTGGAACGGGAGGATACCACCTTTGCTATCTCTATAAAGTATTCATCCCATGAAGGCCTGTTAAATGGCTTATTACCGTTATCTCCATTCATAAAGCCTCCTAACTGCACTTTGTAAATCCGCAGTTATGGCATACTGCACAGCCGCCCTCATGTTCAACAGCGCCGCCGCACTCAGGGCATGCGCCGATGAGCATTATCTCATGCAGGCCATCCTTATGCCCGTTGCCGTTTCCTTTGTCGGCCTTCAAGTTGTATTTTTCTATAGCCTTTGCAATGGCATCAGAACATGACAATATCTTCCCGCCATTACACCATGTGGGCTGGTGGCAGGAGATGCCCTTTAACTGTTTTACAACCTCATCAGGTTCGATATTGGACCTGAATGCTAAGGATACAAGCCTTCCTATGGCCTCTGCCTGGCTTGAAGCACATCCTCCAGCCTTGCCCATGGATGTGAACAGCTCAAAGAGATGGCCGTTTTCATCCTCGTTTATTGTGACATAGAGGTTTCCGCATCCGGTCTTCATAAACCTCGTTGAGCCCCTTATCACCTCGGGCCTTTTCTTTGGGACTATCTTGACTGTCTGGGCGTTGACCTGTTGAGTGCTGTCTTTTGTCTTCCCTGTTGAGAGAACCTGCTCTTCCCTTGAGCCGTCCCTGTAAACAGTAACACCCTTACAGTTAAGCTTGTAGGCAAGGAGATAGACATCCTCCACATCCTTAGGCGTTGCGTGGTGAGGGAAGTTAACGGTTTTTGATACTGCATTATCCACATGCCTCTGGAAGGCTGCCTGCATCTTTATATGTTCTACAGGTGTTATATCATGGGCAGTCACAAATATAGACCTTATGTCTGATGGGATCTCATTGAAGCCCTGTATGCTCCCCTTTTCTGCGATCCTCTCCATGAGGTCCCTGCTCCAGAAGCCGTTTTCCTTTGCGACCTTTTCAAAGTATGGATTAACCTCGATGAGCCTTGTCCCTTCCATGACGGTTCTTACAAAGGAGATCGCAAAAAGCGGCTCTATTCCTGACGAACAACCTGCAATTATGGAAAGGGTTCCTGTTGGAGCAATGGTTGTTATGGTTGCATTTCTTAGCGGCATTTTTCCGTCATATATGCTGCCTTTATAATTAGGGAATACCCCCCGACCTTCTGCCAATGCCATTGATGCATTCCTTCCTTCTGTCTGTATGAAACCCATCACATTCTCAGCCAGCCCTACTGCATCTACGGAATTGTAAGGGATGTCCAGACGAATGAGCATATCTGCCCATCCCATGACGCCAAGGCCTATCTTCCTGTTTGCCTTTGTCATCTCCTCTATCTTGGGTAGAGGATACCTGTTTACATCTATGACATTATCGAGGAAATGGACCGCCTTCCATGTCGTGTCTCTGAGTTTATCCCAGTCCACCTCATATTGAACTGACGAGGGGTTAATCCCCCCCGCCCCCCCCTTAGTAAAGGGGGGTGAGGGGGGATTTGCTGGCTTTACCATCTTTGCAAGGTTTATTGAGCCCAGGTTGCAGGACTCATAGGGGAGAAGCGGCTGCTCCCCGCAGGGGTTTGTGGATTCTATCTCTCCTGTATGCGGAGTCGGATTAGATGCATTCAGCCTGTCGAGGAATACAATGCCAGGCTCGCCGTTTTTCCATGCGTGGTTCACGATTAAATTAAAGACATCCCTCGCTCTTAGCCTCTTTGTGAGCTGTTTCGTCCTTGGGTTTATAAGTTCGTATTCCCTGTCCTCGCACAGGGCATTCATAAACTCCTCGGTAAGGCCGACAGATATATTGAAATTGTTGAGCCTTGTATCCTCATTTTTACATGTGATAAAACTCAGGATGTCGGGATGGTCTACACGTAAAAGGCCCATGTTTGCACCTCGCCTTGTCCCCCCCTGCTTTACAGCCTCTGTTGCTGAATCAAACACGGTCATAAAGGATACAGGGCCTGATGAGATGCCTTTTGTTGAGCCAACAACATCTCCGCTCGGTCTTAGCCGTGAAAAACTGAATCCTGTGCCTCCCCCTGATTTGTGTATTATGGCGGCATTTTTTACTGCATCGAAGATGGACTCCATCGAGTCTTCTACAGGAAGGACAAAACATGCAGAGAGCTGCCCAAGCCTCCTCCCTGCATTCATGAGGGTGGGGCTGTTTGGAAGGAACTCAAAAGATGTCATCATCCCGTAGAATTCATCCTCTGTTTCAGATGCATTCTGCGGAGTTTTGCCGTAATTCATATCGGCTGATGCTATTGCCTTTGAAATCCTCCTGAACATCACCTCAGGGGTTTCAACAACCTTCCCTTCCTCATCCTTCTTAAGATACCGTTTCTCAAGGACCTTTAATGCATTTGTCGTAAGATTAAGACCGTCCAATGCCTTCATAAACCCCTCCCTTTTCAAATTTTAAAAAGTTTATTTATTAATCAGATGCCTGCCTGAAAATACCCTTTCAAATCCCCCCTCCCTATCCAATAAATTGTATTATTAATCCACTTTTTACTAATTTAACCACAATATATTGTGTATGTCAAGTAAAATCTTAAACTTCGGGAAGTCCTTGTGTTTTAAGGGAAATTCCTGTAAAAAGGCTGTGGAAATCCTGTGAAGAAAAAATTGCCGATTTAGTGGGCCTCTGCCCAGGTTTTACCTACCCCTATATCAACCTTCAATGGCACTGAAAAATCTATAACCCCTTCCATCTCCTCTTTCACAAGTGAAGTAACAACATCTATCTCTTCCTGAGGGGCATCAAGGAGAAGTTCGTCATGCACCTGAAGGATTATCCTTGTCTTCACGGCCTCCTTCCTGAGCCTCCGCCATATATTCAACATGGCAAGCTTTATCAGATCCGCTGCAGAGCCCTGGATTGGGCTGTTTACAGCAAGCCTCTCGCCAAGCTGTCTTGTTGTTGAATTACTGCTTAAAAGCTCAGGTATTGACCTTCTTCTACAGAGGATGGTTGTCACATAGCCTTTATCCCTTGCCTCCTTGATGGTGTTTTCTATGTATTGCTTTACACCCCTGTGTTTTTCAAAATACCTGTCTATGTACTGCCTTGCCTCTGCTGCTGATATGCCAAGCTCTTTAGATAGGCCATATGGGCTTATGCCATAGACAATCCCGAAATTAACGGTCTTTGCCCTTCTCCTCATCTCAGGTGTAACATCATCAGGGACAACACCGAAGAGCTCAGATGCTGTCCTTGTATGGATGTCGATAGAATCTCTGAATGCACTCATAAGGCCCTCATCCTGGCTTAGATGTGCAAGTATCCTTAATTCTATCTGGGAGTAATCAGAGGATATAAGGAGGCTGCCATCAGCAGCAATAAAGGCATCCCTTATCCTTCTTCCCCATTCACCCTTTACAGGGATATTCTGGAGATTCGGCTCTGAGCTGCTCAGCCTTCCTGTTGCAGTTACTGTCTGATTAAAGGATGTATGCAGCCTCTGTGTCTTTGCATCTATAAGCATTGGAAGCGCATCCACATATGTATTTTTCAGCTTTGTAAGCGTCCTGTACTCGAGTATCTCCTTTGGAAGCTCATGCTCTAAGGCAAGCTCCTCAAGCACACCAACCTCTGTAGAATACCCTGTTTTAGTCTTTTTTTTGGGCTGTAGCCCGAGCTTTTCAAAGAGTATTGTCCTTAACTGTTTTGGAGAATTTATGTTGAACTCCTCTCCTGCAAGGAAATATATCCTCCTCTGGATGGAATCAATACCCCTTTCAAGCTCTTTTGAAATGACGTGCATCTTTTCTGTGTCAATCCTCATCCCTGCCTCCTCCATATCAGCAAGGACATCTATCAATGGAAGCTCAACATCATAGAAAAGCTTATCAATGCCCATCTCTTTGATAAGGGGAAAAAGCCTGTGCTTGAGCTCCATCGTGAGTGCAGCATCCTCGCACGAATACCTTGTGGCATCCTCTATGGGTACCTCGCTAAAGTCCCTCATACCCTTTTTCATGACATCCTCAAAAGAGAGTTTTCTCAGGGTAAGATAATCAAGGCATACCTCCTCAAGGCTGTGGTTAGATTTATTCGGATTCAGGAGATACGAGCAGAGCATGGTGTCAAAGGATATGCCATTCAGTTCTACCCCTTCCTTCCTGAGGACTATCAGGTCATATTTTATATTGTGGCCGATCTTTTTGATGGATGGATCCTCAATGACCGGCCTTAAGACATCCATGACATGCGCAGGCAGAGGCTGTTCTGGCACGCCTGAATAATTGTGCCTTAATGGGATATAATACGCCTTTTTTGGATATGGCGATATTGAGATGCCAACAAGCTCTGCCTTTATAGGATCCCTATTGGTTGTCTCCGTATCAATACACATCTCTGTCTTTATCTCTGATAATGCCTTATTAATATCATCCATGCTCAGTGCCGTTGCATACTCACGGCCGTCCATCTCAACCTTTGGGATAAGCCTTAAAAGTCTGCTGAATTCAAACTCCTTGAACAGCCTGATAAGTTCTGGCCAGTCAGGCTCTCTGATTGTAAGCCCATCGATAGGTATGTCAACAGGTATGTTTGTATTTATGGTTGCAAGGCTTCTGCTCAATCTTACCTTATCCATATTCTCTATGATGGATGACCTCAACTTTGGCTTTCTAACCTTATCTGCATTTTCAAGGAGGTTATCAAGTTCTCCAAAATCCCTTATAAGCTCAACTGCGGTCTTCTCTCCGATACCAGAGACGCCGGGGATATTGTCAATGGCATCACCCATCAGGGCCATTATCTCCGGGATCCTTGCTGGTGGAACACCGAAACGCTCTATCACATCCTTTTGCTCTGTAACCCTGTCCCTCATACTATCGTATGCCTTGACATGTGGGCTTAGGAGCTGATAGATATCCTTATCTGCTGTCACTATCACTGTCTCTATGCCCTCCTGTTCAGCCTTTTTAGAAAGGCTTCCAAGTATATCATCCGCCTCCTCACCTTCTATCTCAAGTGTTGGAACCTTAAATGCATTAACAATCTCCTTTATGTATGGTATCTGTGATCCCAGGGTATCAGGCATCTTTGGCCTCTGTGCCTTATATGCCTCATACAGCATGTGTCTTTTTGTTGGTGCAGGGGAGTCAAAGACAACGCATATGTAGTCAGGCATTTTTTCCCTGATAATCTTAAGCAACATGTTTGTAAAGCCGTATATGGCGTTTGTGGGAAAGCCCTTGGAGGTTGTAAGCTCCCTTATGGCATAAAAGGCCCTATAGATGTATGAATGACCATCTATAAGGTAGAGGGTCTTCTTTCTCTCCATTAATGGTCTTCTCGCAGGGTCAGGATCTATTTCCCAAAATCCACCTTTGGAACTGCCTTTGCCTCTTCAGGTGCCTTGAAATAGGGGGCCTCTTTAAAGTTCATAAGCGTAGCAATAAGGACAGCAGGGAATCGCCTCCTCATCTGGTCATATACCTGAACCTTCTCATTATACCTCATCCTCTCAACAGCTATCCTGTTTTCTGTGCCTGCAAGTTCATCCTGAAGCCTCATAAAGTTCTCATTGGCCTTTAACTCGGGATAACGCTCAACAATCACAAGGAGTCTTGAGAGTGCTGTTGTGAGTTCATTTGAATAGTTCATCTTGTCCTGCACTGTCGTTGCACCTGCAAGCTTGGCCCGTGCATCAGCAACATGCTCAAAGACCTCTTTTTCGTGGGCTGCATATCCTTTTACAGTCTGCACAAGATTGGGGATCAGGTCGTTTCTTCTCTGCAGCTGGTTTTCTACCTGCGACCACTGGGCCTTAATAGCCTCATCCATGCTGACGAACCTGTTGTATGTTCCGACAGCAGAGCCAACGATTATAACCCCGAGCAGAACAACAATTGCTAAAAAAATCAGTATGGCCTTTTTCATAATCAATACCTCCTTATATTATCCTACCATCCTCCACTTGCACCCCCTCCGCCGCTGCCTCCGCCACCGAAACCTCCAAAACCGCCCCCAAATCCGCCTCCGGAGCCGAAGCCTCCAAATCCGCCCCCAAACCCGCCTATAAATCCACGACCGCTCCGTTTCCTCGGCAGAAACATCGGAAGGGCAAAGAATACCAAAAACAAACTGATGGGGAATACATATGTTATAAGCATGTCTTCTACCTTGTTCCGCTGCCTGGCTTTCTTTACCGTCTCTATCTCTATGTTCATGCTGCCAGAGATCCTTCCGGCAACCGCAAGGGCTGCCTGATAAAGGCCTGTGCCGTATTGGCCATCCCTAAAGGCAGGTGTGATCTTACTCCTTATTATTCCACCTGCTATACCGTCTGTTATTACAGGTTCAAGTCCATAGCCTACCTCTATGCGGAGCTTATGTTCCTTCATGGATGCAAGGATTAAAACCCCATTGTCCTTACCCTTTTTGCCAATGCCCCATGCCTTAAACAATTCCTCTGCATATTCCTCGATCGTGCCGTAAGGCTCAAGGTCTTTGACTGTTACAACTGTAATCTCAGCAGAGGTCTTCTGCTGAACCTCCGTGCAAAGGCTATCTATCTTTTCTATATCGTCCTGACCCAGAACCCCCGCAAAGTCATTTACATAGCCCCTTGGCGCAGGGAACTTGAAGGCAAAGAGAAAGGCAGAAAAAAGCAACAGGGCAGCCGTAATAAACGCAATAGATGCCTTATCACTATTGTTGCATCCTTTTTCAAACCGAAATGCAGTTAGGCGTTTCAACGATCTAAGGAATCTATCCTTTCTGCAAGTGTCTCAAGAACGCTGTGGTATCTATCAAAGATATCAAGGAGTTCTTCCTTAAGCATTTTAGGGTTGTGCCTCAATTCCCATACAGAGATAAGGGGTTTTACATCAATGGAAAAGCCCTCTTTAAGAGCATCCAGTATCTCCATTACCTTCTGAGGCGGTTCCTTTCCAAGGACAACAAGACTGGCCCTGAATGTGGGGATATAGGATAAAAATGATTCATGGAGCAGGTCCATGAGTCTGCCCTTTTTAAAGGTCGCTAAAAAGCCATGCCTCAGATGTAGAAGCTTTCCCTTTATCTCCTGTTCAACCTCAAACCTGAGGTGCCTTAAATATATATCTGTATCCTTTAAGAAATCCTCTCCGAATAAAAGCACCCCTTCTTTAAGTTCAAGAAACTCAATGGGAAAGGCATCCATGGATGACCTGATATACGAAGGGCTCATGAAAAGGGGCTCTATGCCTCTATATGCCCTTTCTGATAGCGTAAGATATTCTCTGAGTTCCTTTACTCCGAGGGTTTTAAGGATCAAAAGAACATGGGTCATGTGTCTGGATGGATCGTGATTATTCCTGAGCGCCCTGCCATATAGATAGGCAGAAAGGAGGTTATCTCCATACAATCTCTGCACATCATCTATAAATCTCTTAAGAAGTGCTTCTATTTCAGCCATGAGGCATTTTAACATAAATGGAGCAAAAAATTACGCGGCCTTGACTCTGCGATTGTCTAAGCTCTAATATTAAGGTTGATAGCGAGAGTGGCGGAGCTGGCAGACGCACCAGACTTAGGATCTGGCGGGGAAACCCGTGGGGGTTCAAATCCCCCCTCTCGCACCAAAATACCCTTTTACCTATCCCTTTGAAAATGTAAACCTTTGACTAAACTGGTAAATAAATAGGTTTCCCCTCTCTCTGTTGCTCTGTTGCTGAAAAGGCATGACAAAGTTTGTCTCCTTGACAGCAGGAAGAGGTTTTGATATATTCTGGCTCGACCGCCTATCGGGAGCATCTTAGCGTTCTGGTTTGTTTTGTGGCTCAGCGTTCCATTATATATAGCTGGGCTTTTCATTTTCACCGTTGGCATATGCGCCACTGTTTGGGGAGATAAATTCATCATGTGGTTTTCTCAAATATTCAAAAAATTCGGACATATGTGATAAGATGAGTATGGAATTGAAGAGAGGAGGTTGCTGTATGAGACAATATAAAATTATTGTAGAAAAACATCCTGACGGATACGTCGCGTACCCGTTGGGGCTTAAGGGCGTTGTTGTTGGACAGGGGGACACATATGAAGAAGCACTTGCAGATGTTAAATCTGCCATACGTTTTCATATTGAGAGTTTTGGAGAAGAAGTCCTTGAAGTTGAGCCACCTATCCTTGAGGCTTTTGTTGCAGAAGCAGGGGTATAAAGGATAGTGCCTAAGTTTCCAGTTGATACCACAAAACAAAGAGCAATCAAGGCACTGGAAATTTTAGGTTTTAGGATGATTAGAGAAAGAGAGCACATTTCAATGGAGCGGATAAATCCCGATGGAACTAAAACTCCTTTGACCATGCCAAATTATCATGTCTGTTTGGGCCATTTTATATTATAATAGACGAAGAGGGAATGATGAAGGCACTTGCTATTACTACAGGTAAACCAGGGGTATCTCTTGTAGATAGAGAAATACCCAGGATAGAATCACCTGATGAGATAAAGGTGAGAATTCTTCGTGTTGGTATATGCGGAACAGACCGTGAGGAGGTGATTGGCGGCAGGGCCAAAGCACCACAGCATTCTCAAGACCTTGTTATAGGCCATGAGATGTTTGGTGTTGTTGAAGAGGCAGGGAAATCTGTTCAACAATTTGCTCCAGGCGATTATATTGTTTTCACGGTGAGGCGTGGATGTGGTCACTGCGATAGTTGTAATATGAACAGGCCTGATATGTGCACAACAGGCGATTATACAGAACGGGGGATATGGGGACAGGATGGCTATCAAACAGAGCTTGTTGTTGATAAAGAGCAGTACGCAGTCAAGGTTCCGAAAGAACTGAAGGACATCGGCGTTCTCATTGAGCCCCTCTCTGTTGCTGAAAAGGCGGTTGATGAGGCTGTAATGCTCCAGGTCAAACATCTGCCATATCTTCGCGATGATAAGGAAGTAATTACAGACAAAAATATCCTTGTTGCAGGGCTTGGCCCAATCGGGTTGCTTGCGGGTTTTATCCTGAGACTTAAGGGTGCGAAGGTATACGGGCTTGATGTAGTTGATCAGGATACGCCCAGGGCATTATTACTTAAACAGATCGGCGGTAGTTATATTGATGGAAGGAAGATTCCAGTAGATCATATAGAAGAATCAATTGGCAGGATGGATATAATCCTTGAGGCAACAGGCGTTGCAGCCCTGGAGTTTAATCTGCTTGACGCCCTTGGCCCAAATGGTATCTATGTGCTAACCGGTATCCCGGGTGGCGATCGTCCCTTACAGATAGACGGGGCAGAGATTATCCGTCGGCTAGTTTTGAATAATCAGGTGATGGTAGGCAGTGTCAATGCCAGCCAGAAGCACTTTCAAATGGCTGTAGATGACCTCTCAAGATTTAGAGAGACATTCGGCAATACAATAGATAAGGTTATAACAGATCGTATCCCCTATAATAAATTCAGCGATGCATTTGCACATCACGGTTCTGAAGAGATTAAAACTGTTGTGGAGTGGATGCCATGAGTATAATAGAAGCACCTGGCAATCCAGGTATTGAGCCAAAATGGACATCAAGTGCTAAAAGTGCAGTAGGAACAGATATCCGTGATAAAAGCCATGTATGGTTTACACTGAGTCACGGGATAATCAACGAGATCTATTATCCACGCATCGACCAGGCATGCACAAGGGATATGGGGCTGATTATAACAGACGGCAGCTCTTTTTTCTCTGAAGAAAAGAGAGATGCCAATCACGAGATAAAATACCTTGTTGACGGAGTCCCTGCATTCAGTCTTATAAACACATGCAACCTATCCCGATACAGGATATATAAAGAGATAATTACTGATCCTGAAAGGAATACCCTGCTCCAGTGGATTCGTTTTGAACCGCTTAAAGGTGATATAGGCGATTATCATGTATATGCCTTGTTTGCCCCCCATATATGGAACAGAGGCTATGGGAATAATGCTGTCGTTGATGAATACAAGGGCATTCCAATGCTCTTTGCATACAGGGAGGGTGCTGCACTTGCACTTGCATGTTCAACAGGATTCCTGAAGAGGTCAGTTGGCTTTGTCGGGGTATCAGATGGCTGGCAGGATATTTATCAGCACAAGACAATGCAATGGGAATATACATCAGCAAAAGATGGTAATGTAGCCGCTGCCGCTGAGATAGACCATATTAAAAACAATGGAGAATTTATCCTGTCTCTTGGATTTGGCAGGACAATGGCTGAGGCAGGCAATAATGCAATCGCCTCGCTTTTAAAAGGCTTCAATAGATGCAGGGTAGAATATATTGAAGGCTGGAGATCCTATCAGGAGAGCCTGCCTTACATAAAAAGAACAACCTTAACAAAAGACATTGATATATACCGCACAAGCATCTCTGTCTTGAAAATACACGATGCAAAACATGTCCCGGGGGCAGTAATCGCCTCTTTATCCATACCATGGGGGCAGGCAATGGGGGATGATGATATAGGCGGGTATCATCTGATCTGGCCGAGGGATCTTGTAGAAACAGCAGGAGGCCTTCTTGCAGCAGGTGATCACAGGGCTGCAAGAGATATCCTCTTTTATCTTATGACTACCCAGGAAGCAGATGGACACTGGCCGCAGAATATGTGGATAGATGGTATACCATTCTGGGGCGGTATACAGATGGATGAAACAGCCTTCCCAATACTGCTGGCAGGTATGTTGAAACGAGAGGCCGCCCTGGATAAACTTGACCCGTGGAACATGATTGAGAAGGCGGCCAGGTTTATTATCTGTAATGGCCCTGTTACACAACAGGATCGATGGGAAGAGGATCCTGGTTATTCGCCATTTACGCTGTCAGTTGAGATATCCGCTCTTGTTGTGGCTGCTGAATTTGCAGAAGAAAAGGGGCAATACAATAAGGCCATTTACATGAGAGAAACAGCAGATATGTGGAATGCCTCCATAGAGAGGTGGGCATATGTAACCGATACGGCTATAGCCAGAGAATTAGGGATAGACGGCTATTATGTAAGGATTTCACCACCTGAGGTGGCTGATGCAGGCTCACCTATAAATGGCTTTGTCCCTATTAAAAATAGACCGCCTGGAAAGGATGTTGAAAGTGCTACACATATTATAAGCACTGATTTCCTTGCACTTGTCAGGTTTGGTTTAAGAACACCTGATAATCCTCGCATCCTGAATACACTAAAGGCTGTAGATGCTATACTTAAAGTAGAAACACCTTGTGGTACATCATGGCACAGGTATAATGATGATGGCTATGGTGAGCATAACGATGGAGAGCCCTTTGATGGCACAGGTATAGGTCGGCTCTGGCCCCTTCTCACTGGCGAAAGGGCACACTACGAACTGCAGAGCGGCAATACTGAACAGGCAAAAAAACTGCTTTCTGACATGGAGAGGTTCAGTAACGAATCTGGATTGATGGCTGAACAGGTCTGGGATTCAGATGATATTAAGGAAAAGGAATTATCCTTTGGTCGTCCTTCTGGTTCTGCCATGCCTCTTGTATGGGCACACTCAGAGTACATCAAGCTTGTTCGTTCAATACAGGATGGAAAGGTCTTTGATATGCTGCCACAGGTATACAGGAGATATGTGCTTGAAAAACATGATTCGAACATCTGGTCATGGAAATTCAATCAGAAATGCAGGGCAATCAAAAAAGGCAATAACCTCAGGATAGAAACAATCTCACCTGTAATTGTTCATTGGAGCACTGATGCATGGCAGACAACCCATGATGCTGAATCGAGGGACACAGGATTGGGCACGCATGTTACTGATATCGAAACTGAACACCTGCCATCAGGTTCAAACATCCTCTTTACATTTTACTGGATAACAGAAAATCGGTGGGAAGGCAAAGATTACAAGGTTGAAATAAAAGATTAATATGGGCAGATGGTATCAATGGCTGTCACCATGGTATATTGCATATGCCCTGCTTGGCGCAATTGCTGTTGGTATCCTGCCGATCCTTATCCCACTTGCATCAAGTACAGGCGGAGCCGCCAGGATAGGCATGGTAATGGCAGCCTTAAATCTTGGCGGCATGTCTGCCTTAATATCTGGACTTTTATGCGATAGATTCAGATTGCACAAAACAGTTGCAATCTCAGGACTGCTGATCCTTACAATAAGTACAGCCTTATTCCCGTTTTTTACTGATCTAATCTCAAGGACAATACTTGCCATACTCATAGGCACAGGTATAGCCGCAGCATCCACAGTTGCCAATCTTCTGATCGTAGAGGTCTATCCTAAAGAGCAGTGGGACAGTCGTATAGGCTGGCTGCAGACAGCCTTCTGCATAGGTCAAGTTGCTGGATTAATACTTGCAAGCCCATTTAGCAATCATATTTCTGCTGGACTGTTGACAACATCCGTACTTGCAATCATCGCTGTTATTGTATCCGTTTTTACAATACATACACCAGGCAAACCATTGAAATCCCTAAGGGCAGAGCCAACCGGTATAAGACACGGTGAATGGGGGATAAGCAGTCCTGACAGGGCACACCATCATCTCAGTATAAAGGCATTAAGGGGTATAAAGATGGTTTTCACAACACCCTTTGGTATTTTTTTACTCGCCTGGCTGTTTGTGTATACAGGTGCTGCAGGCATATTCTCTCTGTATCCTGTGCTATACCAACATCTTTACAATGTTAATCCTCAGGTATCTTCTATCGGATTCGCTGCATCTGTAGCCATAGGTTTATTTCTGTATGCCCCTTCTGGAAAGCTGTCAGAACGCTTTGGTGCTAATCGTGTGCTGAATATCTCCATACTGATAAGATTAATAGCATTTTTATTACTGTGGTTATTAACATTCTCTAAAACTACACACACAGGCATTGCCTCATTATTGATATTCGGAATAGTTGTCTTGGCATGGTCACCATTAAGCGTAAGCAGCACAGCATTTACAGCCTCCTCTGCAGGTATCGGGGAAGGCGAGGCAATGGGGCTTTACACCACTGTAAGCAGCCTTGCTGGCGTTATTGGTTCATTGGCAGGAGGAGAAATCGCTCTCTTTTTTGGATATAGGGCTGTGCCACTGCTGGCGGTTATCTTATTAAGTATAGGTTTGTTGGTCAATACACAGCACAAATAGGATATGACCTATCTAAAGATTCAGCAGAGTCCTATAATTGCTGTCTGGCTGTTTTGACTTTTCTGGTTTATTTTCATTATTCTAAATGATTATGATTGATCTCCACACACACTCGATATTCAGCGATGGTGAACTGCTTCCATCAGAGCTTGTAAGGCGCGGCCTTATACACGGATACACTGCAATAGCCATAACAGACCACATGGATGCATCAAATATAGACCTTGTTATCCCGAGGATTGTAAAGGTGGCAGAGGGCCTCAGGGGGAAATGGGATATAGAGGTTATACCAGGCGCAGAGATTACACATGTGCCGCCATCATTGATAGGTGAGTTGGTAAAAGAGGCCAGAGTGCTCGGCGCAAGGCTTGTGGTATTACACGGTGAGACTATTGTAGAGCCTGTTGCACCAGGGACAAACAGGGCAGGCATCAATGCAGGGGTAGACATTATTGCACACCCTGGTATGATTGCAGAAGAAGATGTTGTGCTTGCAAAGGCAAAAGGTATATATCTTGAGATAACCGCAAGAAAGGGGCACTGCCTTTGTAACGGCCACATCGCAGCCATGGCAAAAAAGATTGGGGTAGGGGTCGTAATAAATACAGATGCCCACAGCCCTGATGATCTGATCACAAAGGAAAGGGCAAGGGAAATACTCACGGGCTCTGGCCTTTCAGATGACCTTGTCGAGGCTGTATTCAACAATGCGAATCAATTGATAGAAAGGATAAGGAGGGGAACTTAGATGCCAAAGGCCATCAAGAAGAAGGTAAAAAAGAAACCACTCAATGAGGCTGAGGTAAGGAGCCTTATATCAGGCATATCTTCACGGATAAAAGGGCATAAAAACACACTGAGATATGTTGTGCCATCTGTAATAGCCGTTATTGTTATTGTCGCAGGCATCTACGCCTATAATGTCATACAGGCAAGGAAGGCCGCTGCCCTTGAGCGGGAGGCATATAACTACTACTACGGCATACAGATGAAAAACCCGCTACCCCCAACCGACAGGATAAGAAAGGCGTGGGAGCTTTACAAAAAGGCTGTAGATATCAGAGAAACGCCGGATGCCCTTTTCTATCTCGGCAATTGCTACTACCAGCTCGGTGACAATGTCAACGCATTGAAGATCTACAGGAGCTTCCTTGAAAAATATTCCTCCAACAAATACTTAGCACCTATCGTTATGGAGAAGATAGCCGCTACAGACCTGAAGATGGGCAAAAACGATGCGGCTATAAAAGACCTCAAACAGTTGGCAGATGCAAAGTTGGGGATCTTTGCTGACAGGGCATTGTATGAGATGGCTGGGATATACGAGGCATCGGGCAAACCTGATGAGGCAAAAAAGCTATACAAAGAGCTGATAGCTAAATTTCCATCATCTCCATGGGCAGGTGATGCAAAGGCAAAGGCAGAGACAAAGGCCTCTTGATCAGGAAGCCTTATCCTTCTTTACAGCAGATGTGACAATATATCGCTTCTTTGCTACCTTCCTCTTCAGATGGGTCTTCACAGCCCTGATGTGTTTAACATGGAGACGCTTCTTAAGGTTCTTAACCTTATGCCTTTTTGTATTCGTCTCATTATCTACAGACAATGGCCCCTTATCCTTTGGCGGGATTAGCAGGTAATCCCCTGCATGCGGCCTATAGTGTTTATCAAAGGAGTTTGCAGCAAGAATTACACTTGGAGGAATCCTGAATCTATTAGCAATCTTCTTAAGAGTATCTCCCCTCTTAACTTCATATCTGGTTACAGTGAAAAGCTCATTATCTGGAAGCTTGGAGAGGTTCTCCACGAATATATCCTTTGTGCCAGGGGGGATCCTGATCGTGTAATGCAATACATTGGGCGGCGTACCCCACCTCTTTAGTTCAGGGTTAAGCTCCTTTATCTCATCTATGGTTGTCTCTGCGCACCGGGCAATAACATCGATATCCATTGGAGAATCTATAGTAACCTCATCGTATTCAAGCGGTCTGTGGTATGCCACATTCTCAAAGCCGTAGTCTTCGGGGTCTTTGGCAATTGTTACAGCGGCCATGTAAAACGGAACATAGTTTTTCGTCTCCCTTTTTATATACCTCGTGTCCCTCAGTGCCCAGAAATCGTCTGTCTTGCTTTTACTAATGGCCTTCAGTATCTTGCCTTCTCCTGCATTATATGCAGCAAGCGCAAGATTCCATGAACCGAACATATCATACAGGTCGCTGAGATATTCAGCAGCGGCAATGGTTGATTTCACAGGGTCCCTTCGTTCATCCACCCACCAGTTTATCTTCAGGCCGTATCGCCTTGCAGTAGATGCTACAAACTGCCATGGGCCAACAGCCTTTGCCCAGGAATAGGCATAGGGATTAAAACCACTTTCTATCAATGGAAGAAAGACGAGGTCCCGTGGAAGCCCTTTTTCCTCGAATATGCCCCTCATAAGCTCCAAGTATCTGCCTGACCTGCTCAGCCATTCTGTAAACTTCTCCTTTAGCCTCCCTGTGAAAAACTTTATACTCTTCATGACAGGTTTATTTTCCGAAAGATTAAGTGATGGAGCTAATGATGTCCCATCACCTGTCTGCGCGTTCTGCACAGGCAGAGAGGACTCTGTCCCTTCAACCTTCGACAAACCCGACTCCGTATTAAGGGTTTTTATCTGTGTCGGACTATCCTCATGCTGGTTTTGTTGGTCGGCTTTCTGAGTCTCTATGGATTGTGTATTATCCTTTATCGGGACATCATCTGCACCGAAGGCAGGCAAGGCAAATAAAAAAGACATGATTATAGCTACTATGATCTTACGCATAGATATCCTTATCTCATTAAAAAATCGCATAAAACACCTATTTTTTACCCTATAAAGAGGTATTTGTCAAGAAAAAAGTTAGAGACCCGAAAGTTAGAGGTCGGTAATATTATCACCTTGCAGCCACAATTTCCCTTGACAGAATATTATTTCATGTGTAATGTTTATCTCTAATAGTCTTTTAGAGATTCGGAATTAAAAGGAGGAAGATGTATGTTTAAGAAAGTGTTTCTGTTAGTGGGCCTTTTAGTCTTTATCTTCTCAGCAAACGGCGTTTGGGCAGCGGCCATGAATAATTTCTCGGCTGATATGGAAACAACTACCAGCAGGGGGACTATGACCTCAAAGATGTATTACAAGGATATGAAACAAAGGATGGAGATTAACACAGAAAGAGGACAGGCCATCAACATCGTCAGGCTTGATAAAAAGCTGGTGTGGATGCTTATGCCTAAACAGCATATGTACATGGAGATGCCCCTCAATATGCAAAAACAGGGTATCTCCTCTCAACTACACGACCCCCAGAGTAAAGTGACGAAGGAGTTTCTTGGTAACGATACGGTTGACGGCCACCCTGCAAAGAAATACCATGTGACCGTAATTACAAACGGCAGGAAAGAATCAGGTTACATGTGGGAGGCTACAGACCTCAATAATTTCCCTGTAAAGTATCAAAGCGAAGACAAGAAAACCACCGTTATCTGGAAAAACATCAAATTCGGCGGGATTCCTGACAGCCTTTTTGAGGTTCCTGCAGGATACAAAAAGATGGAAATGCCGATGATGCCTGGTATGGGCGGCCCTGGTATGCCGAGGAGGTAAGGGACAGCGGCCGGCTTTCTTAAAAAATAAAAACCTTTAACCTCCCCTAAGCCGCCTTTGTTTTAAGGAATGTCGGCAGCCCGTTTGCTTCCCTCGGGCCGACAATAATCTTCCATCCCTCAAGCTTATCCTCCAGGGTGCCGCTCAATATTGCAACCTGCCCTGGGATTATAAGCTCCCTGTGTTTTACCTCGTTTTCAACCCCGCTTTCCTTTATAAACTGGGCTATCCTTGATGCTGTGAACTTTCCTGCTGCCCATGCGGTAAGCACAGAAAGTCCCTCGCAATCCATAACAGCAAGCCTGCTTGGGACCTTGCTGTTTTCAACCTCCCCTGAGACTATGAAGTATGTCAGTGAGAAGTTGGTAGTAATCATCAGAGGTGCATCAGGCCCTGGCTCTCCTATCTTGTATATCTTCTGCTCAACCTGCATTGGGACCTGAGGGTCTGTATAGAGGTTCTGCCTTAATGTAAAGAGTGCAAGATTCTTCCACCGCTCTATGCTGCTCAGTACAACTATTGATGCATATTTTGCTATTGCAACAGAGGCAATGGCTGTCTCTATTAATGGGTCGTCCTTCATCACAATGTTTATGATTGGATAACCTAATGGCTTGAAGTTCTTTTTTATGGCAGCCCTTCTTATCTGGGTGTTGCCCTCAATAATGCCCTTTGCGCTTTTTGCACCTGGGTCTATAACAATATCCTCAACACCCATTGCCTTTGCCTTTTCCGCAAGGCTGCTTAATGCCTCAGGCCCCTCTGCATACAGGCCGAGCGGGGTCTTGTGTGCCTTTGCAATATTGACCATAGCATCTAAATTGTCTAACCTTGCCCCATACAGGAGAGGTTTCTTGTCAGCAATTGCCTTTACCGCTGCCTCCGCAGCCGATGCGTTAAAACAGTTAAGGATTATTGGCGTATCCGGTGCCCTGGAAGATACCATCCTTGTAACCGCCTCGTATCTGACAGCATCGTTAGAGGCGCATTCTATAGATATTGCATCAATCCTGAGTTTCTGCCCCACCCTGTCAATCTCAGATGCAATAACCATAGCGACCTTCTTTTCTATCTCATTATCCGATTCACTGTCCTTTATATTCACTGCAAACGCACATGGGTTTACAAACCTCTTTTCATGTCTGAAAAGGACCGTCTCCTCTCCCATCTTGACTGCCTTATCCCCTGCACCAAGGATAATAGCCCTTACAGGCGGCGCAGATGCCTCACCGAGTATCTTCTTTGCCTCCTCAGAGACATCAGGGCATGCATCCAGGGATGCCTGCCTCTGTGCAAGTTTCATGGCAAATGCAAGGCATGTAGGGAATCCGCATTTTTTACAGTTTGTTTTTGGAAGAAGTTTAAATATCTCAACACCACTTAGAGCCATTTTTACCTCCAGATTTATTAGATTGAGGTTAAGGCAAAGGTTAAGAAAACCCTCAGCCTCAACCTTAGCCTTTAGTCAATTCCTCGATTACCTTCTCCGCCTTCTCAACTGCCTTTGGATGCCTCATTATAAGGAGGTTGGCGCCTGCCAGTAACATCCCCATGGCTGTCACCACCTCCCATGCAATACCCCGCTCCTCAAGGCTTCCCCATTGCGGCATATCTTCCTCAGACGCAGAGACCTCTTTTGTCTTCCATACATACATGCCCACATCGCCGACAATAGGCGGCTGCATGGTCGTATCATTCTGTGTCAGTGCAGCAAGACGGATCCTTTCCATTACAGAATATGTATATTCAAGACCATAGCCGAGGGCAGAGCACATCGGGTCTGTAAGGAGTCTGTCTGTCTCAAAGCCCATCTGGGTAATGAGGATATTGAGCTGTTTTGCGAGGTTTATATCCAGCTCTGACATCGCAATGAGCTTGTGTTTATGGGCAAGTGCGGCTGCAACAATGGTCTTGTAATTACCCTCCTGTGCCTTGCCTATTATACAGTTCTTGCCTGTTGCTGCCTCTGCAGCAGCAACAATGACAGATGCATCCTTTTCAATATGGTTTGAGCCGAGGATGATTAAAGGCACATCAACGACTGAGAGGACTTCCTTCACAGTCTTTGCTGCATCCTCTGCTGAACGGTCCTGCTTGTCAGGATGTGTTCCAACGAGCCTGAGGGCTATTGCCTTTGCATTCAGTTGTTCAACGCAGAACTTTGCCCACTTTGCAGCATCGTCATAGTATCCGTTGTAATATTTCTTGAGGTTATCAGGCCAGTCATCAGGGGTTATATCCTGAATCTCCATAGCTATTACAGGCCTGTTTGGTATAGCCCCCTCAAATGAGAGAAAGGGCATTGTATTTTCTCCGCCGATGGCAATGGACTTTGCCCCCTCTCCGATTGTCATGCTGGCCACCTTTCCGCTATAGGTTTCCTTCGGGATTACATAAGCCATTTTCTCCTCCTTACATCTCTAAATAGGAATGGGCATAGAGTGTCTTACCCAGAAATATATCAGTGGTCTTCATTACTGCCATCAGGTCCTTATCGAGGGGATTCATTATAGCAGCGGTTAACCCTTCATGCATCAAAAGCGTCAAAAAGGTTCTATCAATCAGGCTCCGCATATCCTTTGGAGCGCCATTAGATATATTGCTTAAACCAACGACGGTCTTCATCGGAGGGTCATTCAACTCCTGGAACATCCTGACAGCCTTTATTGCATGCATTGCATGGGACTGCATTGTGCAGACCTGGAGTATCAACGGGTCTAAAAAAAGGTCCTCAAGGGGGAGGCCGTATTCCATTGCCCTTGCCATTATCTCTGAGGCAATGGCAGCCCTCTCCTCTGCATCTGCAGGCAGCCCGCCTTTGCCAAGGGTTAACCCGATTACCTGTGCATTGTGCCTTGCTGCAAGCTCAAGCATAACAAACCTCTCAGGCTCATTTGAAGTGGAGTTTATAAGTGCGCGGCCCCACTGATTGTTGTGGGCCTTCAGCCCTGCCTCAAGGGCATTGGAATTTGTTGTATCGAGACACAAAGGAAGGGGGACAACCTCCTGTATTATATTTACCATCCATGTCATCAGATCCTCGCCCTTTTCCTCTGCAGGCCCAATATTCACATCAATCATATGGGCGCCTGCCTTCCACTGCGCAGATGCAATCTCCTGGATGGGCTTGGGATCCCTGTTTGTCATTGCCTCCCTGACCTTCTTTGCAATGATACTTATCTTTTCACCTATTACAATCATCTCCTGTTGCTCCTTTCAGTGTCTGTATGTCCTCTGTTTTTCTATCTTTAAAGCGAAAAATCCCATGATCTAATAATGGGTTTTACATCATAGCATAAACCACAGCATATGGTAAAGAACTTTTTAGAATTATCCTGTTGAAAAATATAAATCTTATGATATAATAGTTTGGAGGTAGGGGGTTGATACAAAAAGGGAATGGGCTATTTTTAAAAAAACCTGAAAACTAAGGAGAGTCGATGGATCTATCAGATATTATAAAAAAATATCTACGGACAAAGGATTCAGGGCTTCTTTCGATTAAGATAGAAGGTGATAGCCATCTTTTAAAGATATACTTTGAGCATGGGGAAGTTGTTTTCCTAACCCACGGCATCTGTAAAAATGAAGATTGTCTTAAGAAATTAAGTGCCCTCGTTCCTGTAGAGCATTTCTTTTTAAGAGGTGTAAAATCCCCGACAACATCCAAGGCACCCTTAACTGGGAGGCTTATAGAACTTACCGGGATGGGTGATGTAGAGTTAAGTGTAGAAACAATGCCTCCAAGCCCAGGCCTCAATATCCAACCCCATAGGATTACGGCTGTCGAAGAAGAATTTATTGAATTGATTGGTCCTATAGGGAAAATGATCGTAGATAATCTCTTCTCTGAGATATCATATAGCCGTGGGAATCCCATGCCATCAGAGGATTATTCGTATTTTTTAGCATCTCTTATAAAAGAACTACCAGCTCAGCAACAGAGTTCTTTCAGTGGAAAAAATAAAATATAGATTAAAGTAAAGTATAGAGAAAAAGGCTGTGCTGATGCTGGCAAAATAAAGAGAATGGAGGTAATAACTTATGTTTAGAAATCTGAAATTAAGGGCAAGATTTACAGTTATCATGCTAATTGTTTATGTTCTTTCCCTTCCTGTTATGATCGTTGGGAGCTATTATATCCTTAAAAAGAATGCGGTGAGGGAGATACTTGAGGAGTCAAATCTTATGCTGGCTGCAATGGAAGGGGCAAGAAAATATACCAATGATGTTCTTAGACCCGCAGTCACAAAAGAACTGCCCGACAAGTTTATTATTGAGGCGATGTCTGCTACTTTTGTAGCAAAGGGTATAGAAAAGAGGATCAGGGAAAAGCTTCCGAACTACTCCTTCAAGGAGGCAACTCTCAACCCCCTTAACCTCGTATATAAGGCTGATGATTTTGAGAGTAAAAAGATAGAAGATTTTCGGACAGGCAAACTGACAAAGGAATGGAGGGGATATAAGCATACAGATGCAGGCAGCTTCTATGTGGTAATGCGGCCTGTAGTGGTACAATCTGGCTGTCTCAGGTGCCACGGCGACCCTTCACTTGCACCTCCTGAGGTCAGGGAAAGATACGGGACAACCCATGGTTATGGTTGGAAGGTGGGTGAGATCCAAACTGCCAACTCCGTTTATGTGCCTGCTGATGTTCCTATAGAGAATGCAAGAAAGGCCCTTGTCTTGTTTTCCATTATATATAGCCTATTTTTCTTTGCAGTGATGGTTATTATCGATAGAGTCATCATCGGCAGCATCATCAAGCCCATAGAGCAGTTTGTGGATGCGGCGGATGAGATAAGTCGTGGGAGATTTGAGAGGGAGTTTACTGTTAAGACCAATGATGAGATAAAGACCCTTGCGGAGGCATTCACCAGGATGAAACTAAGCTTGGCTAAGGCAATGGATATTATGAGGAGGAAATGATGAGTAAGGGTAAGGTTGTTGTTATCGATGATAGCCCTACTGTGAGAAAACTGGCCGAGGTGGTTCTTACAGAAGAGGGGTATAAGGTTTATGCAGCCGAAGACGGAGAGGATGGTCTCAAGATAGCCGAGGAGGTACTGCCCTCTGTAATACTCGTCGACTTTATAATGCCGAGGATGAACGGCTATCAGTTCTGTAAGATGGTAAGGAGTAATCAGTTCCTCAAGGATGTCCCTGTTATACTCATCACAGCAAAAGGCGAGGATGTGGGAGAGAAGTTCACAGAGAAGTTCGGTGTGGTAGACTATTTTTTAAAGCCCTTTCAGCCAGAGGAACTCGTAGAGAAGGTGAATTCCATTGTCCAATCCCGGAGGACTGAAGAGGTAGCTGTTTTTGATGCATTGGAAGAAACCGAGGTTGCGGAGGCAGTTTACACAGCCGATATCGGTGAGACGGTTGACAGGGTGATAAAGAGATATTTCTATAAGGAGTTCCCGTCTTTACTTCAGAAAAGCATTGTCGATATCCTGAAACAGGCAGGTGTGATTAAGGCATCGACTATAACCCTCTCAGGATATCTTTCTGATTTCAGTCTCTTTGATATCCTTCAGCTAATAGATGCCGCTAAATCTACCGGAAAACTCTCTGTTTATTCTCCTGCCATGAGCTCGGAGATGTGCTTTGACAAAGGAAATATTGTATATGCTACAACCAGCAAGCAGGGAAGAAACATCTTAACCGGAGACCTCCTCGAAAAAAGGAAAAACATCCCAAAGGAGGTATTCAACCGCGCCCTTAAACTATCGAGGGAAACAGGGATCCCCATTCTCAGGGCCTTTGTTAATGGGGGAATCCTCTCTGAGAATGAGGTCATGGCTATACTGAGGGAGCTGATAGATGATGCCATATATTCCATAATGGAGCTCGAGGCAGGAAACTTCTTCTTTGAGAAGATGGTGATACCTGAAAATCTCCTTGACATCCCCTTAAGGGTTAAGGCCTCCCAGCTCATTCTCGAGGGCGCAAGGAAGGTTGACGAGAGGAGATTCGCTGCCAAGATGTTTCAGGACAACAGTATTGTCTTTATGAGGCTTATGACAGATGTGGCAATGGAAGACATCAATCTCGATGAGAATGAGCTGAAGATATTCTCCCTTGTTGACGGCAAAAGAACCCTCGGTGATATAATCAAGATGAGTGGCATAGAGGAAAGGGAGGCAAAGAGGATATTTTATACGCTGACAAAGGTCGGGATTCTAAAAAAGAAATACAAGGAGGAGGCTTGAATGGCAAGGATTCTTATTGCTGAGGACAGCCCTACAGACATCCAGTATATAAAGTCTGTACTGGCTGACACAGGACACGACCTATCAGTAGCAATGGATGGGGAAGAGGCCGAGAGGATGATCAAGAACGAGCCCTTTGACCTGGTGATCCTCGATATTGTAATGCCAAAGAAGAATGGCTTTCAGGTATGCAGGGAGATTAAGAAAGACGAGAGGTTGAAGAGTATCCCTGTGATCATCCTGACATCAAAGGACCAGGCAAGTGATAAACTCTGGGGCGAGAAGCAGGGTGCAGATGAATACCTCACAAAACCCTGCGAGCCCATAGACCTGCTGCTTGCCGTGAAGAAACATCTAAGTCAGTGAAAAAGCAGGCAGAAGAAGGTCCGTTGGAAGAGTCAACCTACTGTGTCTTCAAGGTAGGTGAGAGGGATTTTCTCTTGCGGGTTGAACAGGTGAGAGAGGTCATAGATGTGTCGCCATTATTTCCTGTCCCGATGGCGCCTGAGTATATATATGGGGTGGTTCCTTTGCGTGGCAGGATAATCCCTGCCATAGACCTGTCAAAGATTTATCCAACAGGTGAAGCTGTATATAATGATGCAAAGCTCGTAGTCGTTGATGTAGAAGTTGAACTTATGAGGGAGGTTATAAATGAGAACATCGGCTTTATCTCAGAGGGTCTGCCATACTTTGTGACATTTGGTTCTGATATACCTGCTGATGATACTATAGATATAAAGAGTTTTTTCGAGACCTTTCGTGTAAAGGAGACGTATGGCAGAGTTTGACCGCTCAGAGCTTCTCGAGTATTTCCTTTCAGAAGCGGATGACCACATAACTACCCTTGACAGGGGAATATCTGAAATCGAGACTGCCTCTGATAGTGATGCACTTATAGAGGACCTCTTCAGGGCTGCTCACACACTTAAAGGTGCAGCAGCCCTTGTGAAACTCACCACCACAAGTAACATCGCCCACAGGATGGAGGATATACTCGAAGAGCTTAATGAGAAAAAAAGAAAACTAAGTAAGAATATCGTAGATTTGTTGTTATACATGCTTGATACAATAAAAGGGCTGATACATGATATAGCACAGGGCAGAGGAGAGGATCATAAAGTAGAACAACAGGTGTTCGCTAAAATTGATGAAATAATGGCCAAAGAGGAGGCAGTAGTTGTTTCTCCTGAACTTATACCCCAGAAAACCTCCGATCTTTCAGTTACCACTGGCCCAGCAGTTCCAGAAAAACGCGAGGCTATCGGCAGGAGAAAGGAGGACTTCGAATTCTTCTCAGGTAATTTTGTCAAGGTTGATGTCCGGAAGGTCGAAGAGATGCTGAATCTAATAGGCGAAATAACTATTAAGAAGAATTACCTGATGCAGAGGACGAAGGAGACAGGAGAGATATCAGACGAGATATTTTTTGCAGGCAGAAGGCTGCTTAAGGAGATCACCGACTTTGCTGATAGATATGCATACTCTTTGCCTGACAATGTGAAATATATCGATCCCCTCCTTTCAGAGTTTGGTGAGCTTGAGTTCGATAGATACGACGAGTTGAATCTCTTTTCGAGAAAACTCTATGAGATAACAAATGATATAACAGAGGCGCTGAAAGAGCTCTCTGAGTTTTTTGAGTCCTTCGGTGATGATGTTAAGACAATAGGTAACATGATAAAGTTGTTAAGGTCTGACATCTCTGAGGCCAGGATGATAGATATAGGCAGACTGTTTCAGCGCTTTGTGAGACCCATAAAGGAGATGGCAAGGCAACATGACAGGAAGGTCGAACTCCTTATATCGGGCGGTGATACAAAGATCGATAAGGTGATATTTGAAAGGCTTTTTGACCCCCTTATGCATATAGTCAGGAATGCCGTAAGCCACGGAATAGAAAAGCCAGACGAGAGGCTAAAGAAGGGGAAGAAAGAGGAAGGTCTGATCTTTCTCTCTGCAAGGAGGGAAGGTAATACCGTTGTTATAGAGGTGAATGACAATGGTAGAGGTATAGATATGGATAGGTTGTTTGAGGAAGCTATCAAAAAGGGTTTTTTAAATCCTGATAACAAGCCACTGAAGGAAGATCTTATTCCATTGATCTTTGTGCCTGGTTTTACAACCACAGAGAGCGCTGATATGGCATCAGGTAGAGGGATAGGGATGAGTGCTGTAAGGAGGCAGGTATCAGCCATTAATGGCGTGGTTGAAGTGGATACCGATGTTGGCTGGGGCACAACATTCAGGATTAAGGTGCCTTCATCTCTGGCGATAACGAATGTGATAGTCTTCCAATCGGATAATATAGAATTTGTAATGCCTGCAAGCCTCATAGAGGAGATAATACAGACTGATATTACGGCTGAAGAAGAAACCCCTGGTATGATAGATTACAGGGGTAAGGATATTCATGCCAAGAATCTCTCGGAGATGTTCGGTATTACCCGGAAAGCAGACAAGTTAAACAGGCCTGTAATCATATGTAATATTACTGATAAAAAGGCTGGTTTGATTGTTGATGAGATAGTAGGACAGGAAGAGACCATAATAAAGCCCCTGAATCGTTTCCTGGGTGGATTACACATCTACTCTGGAACAACTATATCAGGTGATGGAAGGGTGAGATTCGTATTAAATCCCATGCGGATATTCGAAGAACAGATCCAGCCTGCTGCCATCAAGCCTATGGCTGATGAAGGTTACGAAGGCAGAAGGATTCTCATTGTTGACGATTCTCTAAGTGTTAGAAAGTATGTGAGTACCTTCCTTGAGGCAAGGAGATTCAAGGTTTACAGTGCATCCAATGGTGCCGAGGCATTGAATCTTCTTGAAGAGATACCTGTTGATATGATTATCACAGACCTCGAAATGCCTGTGATGCACGGCTATGAACTGATAAACAGAATAAAGAGTTCAGAAAGACTGAAGGAGATACCGGTCATTGTCCTTACATCGAGAAGCGCTGAGAAACATAGAGAAAAGGCCCTGGAGAGCGGAGCGGAAGACTACCTTGTGAAGCCTTTCGACGAGAAGTCCCTCTCGGAAATCTTGAGAAAATACCTATCCACTGCTGATCTGACGTGAAATACTCGTTATCTATCATCCAGTATCATCTATACCGTCGCACTTTCCGCTTCAGGCAATTTGAATCGTTCAACAGAGGATATAAGGGCATTGGATGTGCCTGAAAGGGATGCCGAGATGTTCGAGACATCCTTAACGAGGTCCAGCATCTCTCTGGTTATCCTCTGTACCTCCTCCGTAGAGAGAACGATTTTTGATGTGAGCTCCTTCTGAGTATCTACAGAGGTATTTATCTCTGATATAACAGTCACCATATCTTTTATAGAGGTATCGATCTCTCTGAAGGCAACCCCTGTATCTGTTGCAAGCTTGGTCTCCATCTCGACATAGCTGGTCTCTTCTTCTATGTGTTTAGTAACCCCTGCGGACTCCACTTGAATGGTACTTGTTATCTCTCCGATCTGTTTCGCCGATTTTGAAGCCTTTTCAGCAAGACTTCTGATCTCATCGGCTATAACAACAAAACCCTTGCCCTGCTCACCTGCCCTGGCTGCCTCGATTGATGCATTTATGGCAAGGAGATTAGTTCTATTGGCAATCTCTGTGATGAGCTGTGAGATCGTCCCTATCTCCATCAACCTCTCGGAAAGATACTTCATCCTCTTATTTATGGCCTGAACGGTGACTCTTATAAGCTGTATTCCATCTATGGATTCAAGCACCAATTTATTACCTTTACCTATTGCCTCAACCACTAATCCAAAAATCCTCTGCGACTGTTTGGTCTTCTCAGTGATATCTGTTGCTGATTGAGCAGCGTCTTCCACAGCCTCCCTTGCATGCCTCACCTCTACAGTCTGCAGCTCAGAGCCCTCTTCCATTTCCTTCAAAACACTCAGTATCTTTGAACTCTCCCTGTTGACATCCTGGGCTGAGCTTCTAACTTTTTCAATTAGTTCTGTAAGACCCTCTACCATGAGATTAAAGGCATCCCCGATGGAACCAAAGATGTCAGGTGTAACCTCAGCATTTTGAGTGAGGTCTCCTTCAGAGGCAGAGCTTAAGAGGTTCAAGAAATTAATGATATTTTCCTGGGACCTAGTTCTTTCTTCCTCGCTCTGGACGAATACCTTAAGCCTGTCAATGGTATCATTAAGGGTCTTTGCCAGTTCGCCAAGCTCGTCACCCCTCGTCCACCTAATCTTTCTGGATAAGTCTCCTTCACCCATAGCCTTTGCTATCCTGGTCAGATCGTGGACAGGATATGTTATCTGCCTCAGGATGAACAGATAGAAGAGTCCACCGAACACCACCAAGGCGGATAGAGCAATAATTGCACCTAACTGTAGTCTTTTATATGTAAGTGCTTCCACCTGTTTTTGCATTGCTGTGGTTTTCTCTCTCTGGGTATTCATCATGTCCAGGATTTTCTCTCTGAAACTCCGCCACTTGGGCGTTTCAGCAGAGGTAAGGAGTGCAATCGCATCTTTTGGTTTTCCTTCGATAGCAAGACCCTGGATTTGCAGTCTTATTTTATGCAATTCATTCCATTCAGATAAAATGTTTTGTAATTCTCTGGCCATATCCTGTGGTGCAATCTTGATAGCCTCCTCATTGGCCTTTATAAACGCCTCATTGGCCTTTTTATAAAAATCTATAGCTGCACTATCATTAGGGGCCAAGATGATCTGTCTTGTTGTTCCACCCCCCTGGATTCCAAAGGCGTGCATGCTATTAAGGTAAATCAGCAGTGCCTCATCCTTTTGAACAAAATCCCTGAATGTGTCATTTATATCCCTTGCTGCTATAAGGGTAATTCCAATTGCCACAAGAAATGTGGCTATCATTACAAAACCACCGATAAGGAACTTTTTGGTAATGCTCAGCTTTACCATACTAACCTCCCTAGCCATTCTTTAATTAAATTAAAGACTCAAAGCTGAAAGTCTTAATCATCGATAAATACTACTATAATATTAAAGGCTTGTCAATAAGGATTGTTGAGACCCCTTGAGGACTTTGAGCATATAATCAATCTGCCGATTATAAAAACTCTGAAACTTACCTACGCCTACATCCTGGAATACATTGATAATTGACAGATGCATGGAAATACTTTATAGTTGCCTTTATGAGGACAGAGGTTGTGGATTATCTTGTCATCGGCAGTGGGGTTGCAGGCCTGAGGGCCGCTATTGAGCTTGCACCCCATGGCAGGGTTCTTGTTGTCACAAAGGATAAGCCAACAGAGGGGAGCACAGAATATGCACAGGGCGGGGTTGCAGTTGCACTCAGCGATGAAGACGAGGTTCACATCCACCTGTCTGATACGATCAAGGCAGGCGACGGCCTGTGTAAGAGGGAGGCTGTAAAGGTCCTTGTGGAGGAGGGGCCGGCAAGGATCGTTGAGCTGATATCATGGGGGGCAGAGTTTGACAGAGAGGGCATGAGGCTTGCTTTCACGCTTGAGGCAGCCCATTCAAGGAAGAGGATACTCCATGCACATGGTGATGCAACAGGCAGAGAGATAGAGCGTGTCCTTTTAAAAAAGGTGCGTTCGATTAATACAATCTCCAGATACCCGTTTGCATTTACCCTTGACCTCATTGTTGAGGATGGCAGGTGCTGTGGCGCCTTTCTGCTCAGGGAGGGAGAGGTTACTGCAATCCTCTCAAGGGCAGTAATCCTTGCAACTGGCGGCTTAGGCCAGCTCTTTGCAAGGACAACCAATCCGCCTGTTGCAACAGGTGATGGAATGGCCATTGCATTCAGGGCAGGGGCCGTCCTGGAGGATATGGAGTTTGTCCAGTTTCATCCAACAAGCCTCTATTATCCATCAGCCCCACAGTTTCTTTTAAGCGAGGCCATGCGGGGCGAAGGCGCAATACTCAGAAACATCCATGGAGGGCAATTTATGTCCTCATATCACCCTATGGCAGAGCTTGCACCAAGGGATGTGGTATCAAGGGCAATAATTTCAGAGATGGTAAGGACAAAAAGCAAGAATGTATTTCTCGACCTCACCCACCTTGATGGAAGGTTTATAAAAAATAGGTTTCCAAGGATATATTCCACATGCCTTCAATATGATATAGATATCACAGAGGAACCAGTACCTGTCTCCCCTGCCGCACATTATATGATGGGTGGCGTATGGACAGACCTTAATGGTCAGACCAGCATAGATGGACTTTTTGCAGCAGGTGAGGTTGCATGCACAGGTGTCCACGGAGCCAACAGGCTTGCCTCCAATAGTCTGCTTGAAGGGCTTGTGTATGGTGCAAGGGCAGGCCAGGCTGCTGCCTCCTATGGGGAGGCCGCTGGTCCTCAAAAAATGGATATTCCTGAGCCTGAATATAAAAGACCAAAAAGGGATTTTGACCCCGAAAAGATAAGGAGTTCCCTTAGAAAGCTCCTGTGGGAAAGGGTTGGGATAATAAGGTGCGCCCGTTCGCTTACAGAGGCAAAGACAAGGCTGTCTAAATGGACAGTCATATCAGAGATGGACTTCAGGGATAGGAGGCTGCTTGAGCTAAAGAATATGCTTACGGTTGCGATGCTGATAACAGAGGCAGCACTGAGGAGAGAGGGCAGCGTCGGTGCCCATTACAGGTCAGATTTCCCGGCAAGGGGTAAAAACTGGCAGAGGCACATAAACATAAGGAAAGAGGGTTCAGGATTCAGGATGAATAGTGCATCTTGAAGTATGGGGCATTGCGGGCAAGCTCACAATTCTGCGACAATTCAGGTATAATAATCCATGGTTGAAAAGACAAGGCCGAACCTGAATTTTATCCTCCTCTGCGATGATGTAAGACAGGAGATGGGAGGAAAGATAAGTCTTATGGGCATATTCGAGAGTATATATGCGACCAGCTTTCCTGCCATCCATCCAAAGCTGGCAATTGTAAATGAATGGGCTGACGGTATAGGAGAGTTTGATGCGGCCCTCAGGATACTTTCACCCGACAGAAAAACTATCATAAGGGAAAATGTGACAAGGCTGAAACTCGTTAATGCCCGATACAGACACAGGGATGTATCCATACACCTGAACATCGAGTTCAAGGAGCCCGGGACATATTGGATAGAGAACTATCTTGACGGCGTTTTAATAAATTCAGTCCCTTTAAATGTAATCCATATAAAGGAGAAATCCTTCCATTAAGGGTGCCCCGCGATGCAAGAGGGATACAGTCGCCAGAAACTCATCGAGGAAAGGATTAATAAAACAAAAGATGCGGCGGTGATGAGCCTCAAACTTATAAGGCAGATGGTCATGGACTTTCTTATTAATCAAAAGGGCTATCACGCTGAGGACATCGAGTCTGACAGGGAATTTGAGATTATTATGGATGACAGAAAGACATCAACCTCTGCGGATTACATTATCAGACTCAACGCTAAGAGACTTATAGTTATAAAGTGTTCTCCAGGCGCGCTGGAGTCAAGGGACAGGCATCTGATATCCTTTGCAAGGGTTGTTGATTCACATCAGATCCCCTTTGCAGTGGTAACTGACGGCTCACATGCAAGGCTCCTCGATGCCGTATCAGGCAAGCTCATATCTGAGGGACTGGATTCTATACCCAATAGGTCAGAGGCATTAAAGGCTTTAAATTCTATAGAGTTCATACCATATCCTGCAGAGCGGATGGAAAGAGAAAAAAGGATCCTCCTGGCCTTTGATACAATTAAGTGCACTGAAGAGGCTTGCGAATGATCTATTTCCATATGAACAAGATTGAAAGGGAGTAATCATGAGAAGGGTTAAGCCATGAGAAGGGTCAAGATTGTATGCACAATAGGGCCATCTACAGCATCGAAAAAATCTATACACGCACTCATCAGGGCAGGGATGAATGTTGCCCGCCTTAATTTTTCCCATGGAACCCATGAAAGCTATAGACAGGTAATCGAATATATAAGGGATATCTCGAGACAATTGCAGTCACCTGTTGCAATACTTCAGGACCTGCAGGGCATAAAGATAAGGGTTGGACGGTTAAAAAGCAGGGCGATCACTCTAAAAAAGGGCAGTGACCTTTTGATTACACCTGAGGACATTACAGGGGACAGCAGCAGGGTATCGGTCTCATACCCGCATCTTTTAAAGGATGCACGAAGGGGAGACAGGATACTCATGGATGACGGCCTTATACAGCTTAGCGTACTGGGTAAAGGCAGAGATGGGCTTCGCACAAGAGTTATTGAGGGCGGAATCCTGAAGGAGAGAAAGGGTGTAAACCTGCCTGGGGTGAATATCTCTGCCGCCACATTCACAGATAAAGATAGGACCGACCTATTATTCGGCATAAAGATGGGTGTTGATTATATTGCCCTTTCTTTTGTAAGAACAGGGCGTGACATCGAAAGGGTAAAGGATTGGCTTAAAGAAAGGGCTGTAAAGATACCGATTATAGCTAAGATAGAAAAGCCAGATGCAGTCAGGAATATAGATGCGATACTCGAGGTTGCAGACGGCCTTATGGTGGCAAGAGGTGACCTCGGGGTTGAGGTCCCTGCTGAGGAGGTGCCGTTATTGCAAAAGGACCTCATAGAGAGGGCGAACAGATGTATGAAGCCTGTTATAACAGCAACGCAGATGCTTGAATCCATGACAGAGCACCTTAGACCGACAAGGGCAGAGGTTACAGATGTGGCCAATGCTGTGCTTGACGGCACAGATGCCCTTATGCTTTCTGCTGAAACCGCCTCAGGGAAATACCCGACAGAGGCTGTCAGGATGATGGACAGGATTATTAGATATACAGAAGAAAGGGGGCTAAAGGCTGCTGCCCATTCCATGAAGGGGAGTTTCCCGGGTGCAGTTGCAGAGGGTGCGTGCACTGCTGCTATTGATATTGGAGCAAAGGCCATTGTCGTCTTCACAAGGTCGGGATTTACTGCACTGCTTGCCTCCAAATTCAGGCCGCCTGTGCCGATAATTGCCCTTACCACAAAAGAAGATGTTAGAACAAGGATGACTCTGTTCTGGGGTGTTATACCGAGGCTCATGAGGCCTGTTAAAAATACAGACCAGATGATCCTCGAGGTTGAAAGAAATCTGCTTATGGATAACCTTGCAAAGAAAGGCGATAAGGTAGTAATAATGGCCAGCTCACCGCTTTCAACAAGGGAAAAGACAAACTTTATGAAGCTCCATGTTATTGGCGAGGATAGAGGCTCAGGTCTCTGAATGCCCTGTGTTGGATGATCTATAGAGGGGCAATACAATGCTGAAGGTTGTCCCCTGCCCCATACTGCTTTCGACATCTATGGTGCCGCCGTGTGATACAATGATCTTCTGAACAAGGGCAAGGCCAAGGCCTGTGCCCTTTTCCTTTGTAGTAAAGAATGGAAGGAATATCTTTGACCTGATATCCTCGGGGATGCCATGGCCTGTATCAGAGATTGTCAGCTCCAGGGATTCGTCCCTTAGTTTTGTATGGATCCTAAGCTCTCCACCCTCTGGCATGGCATCTATGGCATTCTGAAAGATATTTGTGAATGCCTGCCTTAAAAGGACTTCATCGCCCTTTATCTCTGGCAGGTTATCTGGAACCGGGAAATCTATCCTGATATTCTCCTGTATGATCTTACATGCATCATTGATAATTCCCCTTAAATCAACAGCAGAGGGCAGAGGCTGGGTTGGTCGTGCAAATGACAGGAATTCAGAGATAATCCTATCCATCCCCTCTATCTCTGTGAGTATGGAATCAACAAGCGGCCGTTGGGATAGATCTGCTTTCTTGGAAAGCAACTTTATATAGCCTGAGATGACTGCCATGGGATTTCTTAACTCATGGGCAATGCCTGCTGACATCTCCCCAAGCTCTGTGAGCCTTTCTTTTAGCTCTACCTGCGCCTGCAGGGCCTTCATCTCTGTCAGGTCTGTAAATACAAGGATAATACCTATAACCTCTTCGTTTTTGTCCTTTAGAGGTGATGTGGTAAGCCCTATCCATATCCTTCTGCCGTCCCTTGTTGTAAAGGGATATTCGCCCCGTTCAACCGTCTTTTTCTGAGCTATAATCGATGCAAGGGGTTCTCCAAATATCACATGAAAACCCTTGCCGATAGCATCTTCAGCCCTTATACCAATAATCTCCTCCGCTGCCCTGTTTATGCTTACTATGCAGAGGGAGTTGTCTATACTCACAACACCGCTTGGAACACTCTGAAGGATATTCTCATTATAGCTCTCAATGCTGCTTGCCCTGTCCTCTGCCAATGCCCTCATCTGTTCAAGCTCCCTTTCCTTTTCCTTGAGTTTGTTCACAAGGCCGTGAAAGGTATCAACTACAAAGCCTGTCTCCCCTGACTCAGGAGGCCTCTTTGACAGGCTAAGGAGCCGTTTCACATAGGCAAGTAGCACAAGGACAAGGAGCAGCCCAATACCTGTATACAGTAAAAGGTTTGTCCCTAATGGGCCTATGCTCTTGATATCATGGTATATCTGTATGTTTAGGGCAACAATGATGCCGATGAGGACTATAAGAAGAAATGCATGGGAGTATCTATATCCTGCCATGGAGATAAAACCTCAGTAATTCCTGCCCCAGGAAAAGACTTACCACTGCGCCAATAGCAAGGAAGGGACCAAATGGTATCTTTGCCTTTCTTCCCTTGCCCTTGAATATCATCAAGGAGACACCGATAACAGCCCCTGTAAGGCTGCCAATAAAGGTTGTAAGCAACACACCTTTCCAGCCGAGGAATGCGCCAACCATGCCCATCATCTTTATATCCCCTCCACCCATACCGCCTCTGCTTAACACTGCGATGAGGAGGAAAAGACCGGCTCCAAGGATGAGGCCAATCGCAGATGCCTTCATGCCAAGGAGAAGAGGCCTTGAAAACGGGTCTATAAGGATTGTTGAGCCGAGGATAAAGCCAACTAAAATGCCCAGAAAGGTAATCCTGTCAGGGATTATCTGGTGGTCTATGTCTATAAAGGCTATAACGATCATTGATGAGACAAAGGCAAAATAGGCAATATCTATCCAGTCAAATCCAAATCTATATGCCACCAGGACATAAAGCAGGCCGTTTAAGAACTCTACGGCAGGGTATCTTAACGGTATCTTCCATTTACAGTTTCTGCATCTTCCCCTCAGGATTAAGAAGCTGATAATCGGGATATTGTCATAAAAGGCAATCGGCCTCTCACATGATGGGCAGTGAGAAGGAGGTGAGATTATGGATAGCCCCCGCGGCATCCTGTATATGCAAACATTCAGGAATGAACCTATGACTGCACCGAGAATAAATGTCACAGCATATGCATATGTCATCTTTAGCTCTCTTATAACTCTGGCTTGCTCATCTCAGCGGCCTTTTCCCTTAAAGCCTTGACCTCGTTGTCCAGCGTGTCTATCTCTGATAGTGCTCTGGTTATTATCTCATCCTTGAGCATCAGCCGCTCTCCAGATGCGTGCATCTCGTGAAGCCTCTTGCCAATGGACTTGTGCAGCTCCTCTATCTTCCTTTCAAGTTTGCTGGTTTCATAAAGTAATTTTGCAATAGAGGTCTCTGCCTTTGTCCTTTCCGCAACAAGGCTCGCTGCCCACTTAATGGTCTTGACACCCTCTGAAAAGTTTCTTCTTACCCTTTCCCACACCATATGCCCTCCCCTCAACTTACCCTTATCAAATCTATCCTGCCCTGCCACTTATGTTTAATGGCATCCCTTAAAGATGGATAGGCCTTCAGTCCTGGGTCCTTATCTGTAATGGCAAACGCCTCACGCCTCGCTGCCTCAAGTATCCGTATATCCCTTATGAGATTGGCTGCCCTAAGGTCCGGAATGCCTGCCTGCCTTGTCCCGAAGAAATCTCCAGGCCCCCTTATAATGAGGTCCTCCTCTGCAATCCTGAATCCATCGGATGTCTCCTCCATGACCTTGAGCCTCTTCTTTGCCTCATCGCCCATCGGCGGATATGCAACCAGCAGACAGTAGGACTGATGCCCTCCCCTTCCAACCCTCCCTCTTAACTGATGCAACTGTGCAAGGCCAAACCTCTCTGCATGAACAATCACCATTACAGTGGCATTGGGCACATCAACGCCAACCTCTATTACGGTTGTGGCGACAAGGATGTCTATCTTGCCCGCCTTGAATGAGGCCATTATCTCTTCCCTTTCACCCGGCTTCATCCTGCCATGGATAAGGCCGACATTTCTTCTCTGGAATATCTGCTGAAATGCCTTTGCACCTTCTATGGCAGATTTCAGATCAACCTTTTCTGACCCTTCAATTATAGGATAAACCACATATGCCTGTCTGCCCTTTTCAAGTTCCTGCCTCATAAGGCTGTATATCCTCTCCTTCTGGCTTGAGAAAAGGACCTTTGTCTCTACCCCATGCCTCATGGGCGGGAGCTCGTCAATCGTGGATACATCAAGGTCGCCATAGAGGGTAAGTGCGAGGGTCCTCGGAATAGGGGTTGCTGTCATGACAAGGACATCAGGGTTAAAGCCCTTTTTCCTCAGGCTTGCCCTCTGGATCACACCGAAGCGGTGCTGCTCATCTATGATGACGAGACCGAGTTTTTTAAAGGAGATCCCTTCCTGGATAAGGGCATGTGTTCCTATAACAATCTGTGTACTTCCCTCTGCAATATCCTGTATGGGTCTTTCCTTGAGGCTGCCTGTAAGCAGTGCCGCCTTCAGGCCAAGTGCTTCTATCATATGATGGATGTTAAGGTAATGCTGTTCTGCAAGTATCTCTGTGGGAGCCATGAGGGCTGCCTGATAGCCGCTGTCAACTGCAAGGAGCATGCTCATAAGTGCAACTATGGTCTTACCGCATCCGACATCCCCGTGCATGAGTCTGTTCATTACCGTTGGGCCTGCCATGTCCCTTCTTATCTCGTCAAAGACCCTTTCCTGGGCCTTTGTCGGTTTGAATGGCAGCCTCTCCAGGAGTGCCCTTACAAGCGGACTTTCCGCCTTGAAGGTTATCCCCCTTTCAATGTCCTCCCCCCTCTTTATCATGGACAGGCCAAGCTCAAGTATAAAGAATTCATCAAAGATAAGACGCCTGTGCGCCGTGCTCACTCCCCTGTTGAGCTCTTCGATGGATGCATCCTCTGGAAAATGTACATTCTTTATCGCCTCTCCGAGGGGCATAAGGGAATTCCTCAGGCGTATCTCCTCAGGAAGAAAATCCTTTATCTCATCGATATGCCCTACAACCACCTCCATCATGATGGTCCTCAATTGTTTTGGGGACAGCCCTTCAGTGCCTCTATATATGGGGACGATCCTTCCTGTGTGGATGAGCCTGTCCTGTTCGTCCTTGATTATCTCAAATTCAGGGCTTTCCATCTCTATCCCAATGCCGTAATAGGCATTGCTCTTTACATGGCCGCTAAGTATAACCCTCTGGCCATGTTTGAAATACTGCTTCATAAAGGGCTGATTAAACCATTTTGCCTTAAGCACCCCTGTGCTGTCCATCAGGGTAAGCTCAAATATCTTTATCCCCTTCCTCGGCGTGGTGGTCACCTCTATTCCGACAACCTCGCCCATTGTTGTTTCAAGGCTGCCGTAGTTCAGTTCCCTGATCTTTTTAATATTCCTTCTGTCCTCATACCTTGAGGGTAAATAGTAGAGGGCATCCTCGATGGTCTTTATATCGAGGCGCTGCAGCAGTTTGGAGCGTCCTGGTCCGACCCCCTTCACATACTGGATGGGATGGTCACTTACCATCTATTACGGTTGGCCTTTTTGTCCTTGTTTTATTATGGTCTCTTGCAGATGCCTTTCTGTATCTTCATGCTTTATCTTTTCATACTCTGATTCGCTTATTATGTCTATGTCCCAGCCTGTCAGCTTCATGGCAAGTCTGACATTCTGCCCCTTCTTTCCAATGGCTAAGGACAACTGCTGTTCATTCACAACAACAACAGCCGATTTTTCTTCCTCGTTTACACCTATCTTCTCAACAGAGGCAGGACTCAATGCCTTGGCTATAAGCATCCTTGGGTCCTCTGTCCAGGGTATTATATCTATCCGCTCTCCCTTGAGCTCCCTGACTATGGTCTGCACCCTCGTGCCCTTCATCCCGACACACGCACCAACAGGGTCTACCATCGGGTCCTTTGACATGACCGTCAGCTTTGTCCTCTCCCCTGCCTCTCTGACAATGCCTTTTATTGCGACAATCCCCTCGTATATCTCAGGGACCTCCATCCTGAAAAGTTCTGCTACAAAGTTTGGATGCGTCCTTGAAAGGATGATGACAGGCCCGCGCAGTGTTGCCTTTACCTCTTCTATATACGCCCTTATCGTATCACCCCTTCTCAGGGATTCATTCGGCAATGTCTGTCTCTGCGGCAATACAGCCTCCGTTTTACCGAGATTCACAAAATAATTGCCCTTTTCCTTCTGCATAACCACACCGCTTACAATCTGTCCTGCCTTGTCCTTATATTCGCTGTATATGACATCCCTTTCCGCCTCTTTCACCTTCTGCAGTATGACCTGTTTTGCGGTCTGAGCAGCAATCCGTCCGAAATCATGCATGTCGGTATAGGTCTCTATCTCCTCGTCAATACCCTTTGTATTATCAATCTTCTTTGCCTCCTCAAGCGATATCTCATTTTTAGGGTCAACAACCTTCTGGACAATCCTCTTGTTGACAATTAGATTCACCTTCCCTGTTGTTGGGTCTATCCTTATATTTATATTCGGCCTGTTTCCATACCTCTTCTTTGCAGCAGACAAAAGGGCAGACTCCAGGGTCTCAAGGAGCAGCGCCTTTGGAATACCCCTCTCCTTACTCATGTGTTCTATAAGTTGTATAAGTTCATGGCCCATCAGAATTCAACCTCTAACCTTGCCCTTAATATATCTTCACAAGGGACTGTCACCGTCTTGTCCTTTGGCAGGCTTAGTATCAGGCTGCCATCAGATACAGATACAAGCCTCCCAACAAAAAAGCTCTGATTCTCTATAGGTGTCTTTGTTATTACTCTAACCATCCTGCCTACAAATCGTTTGTATTCTTCTAAGTTTCTCAACGGCCTATCAAGCCCCGGAGATGATACCTCAAGGGTATACGAGGACGGTATTGGATCCTCTACATCTAAAACAGCCCCTACCTCACGACTTACCATCTCACAGTCACCTATGTTTACTCCGCCCTCTTTATCTATAAATATCCTCAGCAGCATACCCCTTCCCCTGCCTGCAATCTCAATATCAACAAGCTGCAAGCCGAGGGACTGCAAAAGCGGCATAATCAAGCCGTTAATCCTATCTTTCAGTATCTCTAAATCCTTCATTACACAAAAACAAAAGAGTGGGTTAACCCACTCTTTTATAAGGAATTATAATATAAAAATACACAAAAAACAATAGCGTAGGGCGGGGTTCCCCCCGCCCAAAGATATCTTACTTGCCCGGTGCTGGTGCAGGTGATGCTTCTGGTGCTGGTGCCGGTGCTGGTGCCGGTGCTGGAGCAGGTGCTGGTGCCTCTTCTTTCTTCTTGCAGCCCATTGTAAGAGTAAAAGCCACAACTAATATTAAAGAAAGGATCAGGGTTAAAACTCTCTTCATTCTCAAATCACCTCCTTCCGCTTTTTAGATAAAACTAAGTTTGCAGTAAGTTATCACATTTAATAACATATAAGGCAAGTATTGTCAAGGGTTTTTTTATGTTTTTTCGTTTTTCCGATAGACGATGCCAATAACGAGGGCCCCCATGTATATGCGGTTCAGCGTGAGGTTTCCTCATTCAGCCATGAGAGATATGGCCTGAAGCCTTTTACAACATGGATGGCTATAATCTCCGGGACAGTATAGCTGTGCATGTTCTTTACCTTTTCTGAAAGGGCATCAAAGAGTTCCTCCCTTGTCTTTACAATAAGGAGGGCCTCCTTTTCATCGCATATCCTCCCCTCCCAGCGATAGATAGAGCGTATCCCTGTGACAATATTCACACAGGCGGCAAGTCTCTCCTCAACAATGCTATTTGCAATCCTGGCCGCCTCTTCCTCGCTGCCTGCTGTGATCAAGACGACTATGGCGTCCATCATGATAAAAGCCTTCCATCCCTCATTACGATTTTCTTCTCTCCACCCCTATAGAAAAGTGTGACCGTAGGCTTAAAAAATACAAAGTCCTGATGAAATGGTGTCCTCACCTTCCCGCCAAATGAACTGTTATCACCAAGGGCAATGTGGATGGTCCCGAGTATCTTCTCAGATTCAAGGATATTATCAGGTCTTTTTGCCATATCATTTGTTCCTATCCCAAGCTCTGCAATATTGCTGTTTTCCTTCCTCTCCTGAAGTCTATGCCTCAACACTTCGACATATTCCTCATCTCCGTCAATGCCGACAACACAGCCGTCCCTTACATCCAGTCTGATCGGCGACCTTAACTGCCTCATTGGTGCCCACTGAATGACCAACCTGCCTTTTGCAGTCCCTTCCACAGGTGCTAAGAAGACCTCGCCGGAAGGCAGATTCCCAAAGGAGCCTGCCTTTTTCAGGTTGCCTGTATCTGCCAATGCCCTTCTACCCATCTTTGAAAACACAATATCGGTTCCATTAGGTGTTGTTATCCTTATAGAGACTGCTTTATTTATAACCATCGTGAGTGACCTTGTCCTTTTTTCCATCTCCTTCCAGTCAACATCCATAGGTCCTTCAAACATCGTTACATCAAAAAGGGGCATGCTTGCATACCGTGTGCCGCAGAGTCTTGTAAGCATATCCCTGAACCTCGTGTGGCTTGTCGAATAGTTGGAAAGTGCAATCACAACATCTACAGCGCCCTTTGAATACCGCCTTACAATCTCTTCTATGCGATTGAGCCCTTTTTCATTAACCCTCTTTTCAAGGAGTGATGTAAAGAGCCGCTCCTTTTTTATGGCCTTGACAGCCTTTTCCGGGTATGCTGTCTCCCAGAGCACAGGAGGCGGCTCTATGCCGTGGCCGCCTGTGGAGGGATATTCGATATAACGGAGGTCTTTCACGAATGTCTTTCCTATCTCAGATACGAGTCTTGCAATATCCCTCAGCCTTTCACGCCTTTCCCTCTCCCCTCTGTCTATCTGCTCAAGGCTGCCAATCCTGTCTGTAAAGACAATGACCCCTTCATCTGGTCTTACCCCCAAGTTTATCTCATATATATTCTTTATTACTTCTATAATCTTTTCTGTCATGGCAGTGTTACAGTATATTTATGCCGAGGGCCTTTATCTTTCTGTGGAGATTGCTCCTCTCTATCCCGAGCTCCTCTGCAGTCCTGGATACATTCCAGTTGTTGTCCTTGAGCCTTTTTGTTATGAAGTCCCTCTCAAATACATCCCTTGCCTCTTTCAAGGACTTAAGATTGAAATAATCAGACGAAGTCCTCGTTTCCTTCAGTAATGGGATATCCCTCGCCTCGATGACCTTTGATGGGCTCATTATAACCATGCGCTCCACGACATTTCTCAGCTCCCTTACATTGCCTGGCCAGTCATAGGACATCAGGGCGTCAATGGTTGCCCTTGAGAATGCCTTTGGCATCTGGCCATACTGCTGTGCAAATATATGCAGGAAGTGTTCAACGAGAAGCGGTATATCCTCTTTCCTTTCCCTGAGCGGCGCTATATTTATCGGGATTACATTAAGCCTGTAATAAAGGTCTTCCCTGAATGTCCCTTTCTTTATCTCGGCCTGAAGGTCTTTATTTGTAGCAGCAATCAGCCTTACATCAACCTTTATATTCCTGCTGCCTCCAACCCGCTGAAATTCCTGCGTCTCTATAACCCTGAGCACCTTTGCCTGTGTCCCTGGCGCCATATCCCCTACCTCATCAAGGAACAGGGTCCCTCCATCTGCCAGCTCAAACTTGCCCTTCTTTTTCTCGAATGCGCCTGTGAAGGAGCCTTTTTCATGGCCGAATAGCTCGGATTCTATAAGTTCGTGGGGGATTGCAGCGCAGTTCACCTCCACAAACGGCATTGCATTTCTCTTGCTTGCCTCATGCAGTGCCCTCGCAACAAGCTCCTTGCCTGTGCCGCTTTCTCCAAGGATTATCACCCTGCTGTTGGTTGGCCCGGCTATCCTTATCTGTGCCTTGAGGGACTCTATTACAGGGCTTTTGCCAACGATATCCCATTCCCTTCTTATGCTCTCCCTTAATTCCCTGTTTTCTGTCTCGAGCCTCTTTCTCTCAATTGCCCTCTCTACAGCGATTATCACCTTTTCAAGGGACAGGGGTTTTTCAAGGAAGTCATATGCGCCGAGCTTTGTTGCCTTCACTGCAAGGTCTATATTGCCGTGGCCTGATACCATCAGCACAGCGATGTCAGGCCATTGCTCCTTCATCTTCTTAAGGGTTTCTATGCCGTCAATGCCAGGCAGCCATACATCGAGTATTACAAGGTCTATATCTGCATCGCTGATTATATTGAGTGCGTCCTCGCCTGTAGTTGTGGTGATTGTATCATAGCCCTCATCTCCCAGTATGCCTGAGATGCTCTCAAGTATGCCCTCTTCATCATCAACTACAAGGATCCCCGCTTTCCTGTTCACTTTCCGCTCTTCACTGTTTCAGGGAGCTCGATTATAAATCGTGTCCCTTTTGGTTCGTTATCCTTAACCCTTATATAACCCCTGTGCTCTGCGATTATCCTGCTTACAATGGCAAGGCCGAGGCCTGTGCCGCCCTTCTTTGTTGAAAAATACGGCAGAAAGAGCCTTTCCTTATCCTCTGGTTTTATTCCAATGCCCTCATCTGCCACCTCTAATTTTACCATACTGATGGTCGGCTCATACGATACATCTATCCAGAGCCTGCCTTTTTTATCATTGGCCTCAATAGCATTGTCAATAAGATTTATCAATGCCCTCTTGAGATGCTCCCTGTCTGCATCTACAGGCGGCACCTCTTTGAGGTCTGTTATTATGCTCACATCCTTAAAGTTTTTGTAAAGCTCAACAACCTCATCCACCACAGTGCGTATGTCAATGGGCATTAGATTGACCTCAGGCATCTTTCCAAACCTCGAGAATTCGTTGACAAGATTCCTCAGGCCGTCAACCTCTTTGATTATAGTGTTTGTTGCCTGTTTGAGTATACTGCCAAAGTCCTCTGCTTCCTTCCCGCTGTTTATGGCTTCCCACCTCTTTGCAAGCCGTTCTGCCGAGAGTTTTATCGGTGTGAGGGGGTTCTTTATCTCATGCGCCATCCTCCTTGCAATCTCCTGCCATGCAAGCGCCCTCTGTGCCTTTATAACCTCTGTAAGGTCATCAAACACAGCCAGGACCCCCAGGGGATTGCCCATAGAATCCCTCAGGGCGCTCAGGTATATCCTGAGGATAGCTACCCTGTCAGCGATATTAACATGTATCTGCCGCTCAATCCCCCTGAAATCCTTTTCCCCTATCTTCCTTACCATCTCCCTTAGCTCTTCAGACTGTATCCTCTCAAGTATCTCCCTGTAGCCTTTGTTCCGCAGAGATTCCTGGTCAAGGTCAAGGATGTTACAGGCTGCCCTGTTTATGGTAAGGATATTGCCGGCATTGTCAAGGGAGATAACCCCTGTAGCGGTATTCTCTATGATGGATTCCATACATATCCTTCTTCTGTCAGATTCCATGTAGGCAGATTCAAGCGATGCCTTGTTTTCCTTTAACTGCCTTATCATGCTGTTGAATGAATCTATAAGCATGCCTATCTCGTCCTGTCTTTTTATGTCTATGCTGAAGTCGAGGTTTCCCCTTGCAACCTCCTCTGTTGCCTCTGCGAGGCCCTGTATAGGGACAGTGATGCCTTTGGCAATATGCAGAGAGACCCAGAGGGCAAGGAACATTATAAGAGAGCTGAAGAGACTCGGTATGAGGAGATATAATCGTTTGATAGGCACCTTCAATGCCTCAAGCTGCTTATAATCTTCATATGCCTGGCTTACTGCCTTCATCTTTCCGACGATCTCTTTCGGGAATGAGGACTCCACAACCACAATGCCTGAAACCCTTGCATTAGAGACAACAGGTGCAACAGCCCTTATAATATCGCCTGATTCATTGGAGGACACCTCTGTATCTGCCTTGCCCTTAAACCCCTCTTTTATAAGGTCATCAGCGTTATGAGGCAGGCTTTTTATTATCATAACCTTATAAGGCGATACAACCGCCCCACGATTTTTTGCATACTCCATTGCAAGATGCAGGGTATTTTCCCTCTCCCTTTCGTAGAATGCCTTTGCCACATCCATGGAATCCTTGATCGGTCTCTGCACCTGCAGGGAGAACCACCTGTCAACAGCATTGGTTATAACCCTGTTTGAAAGGGAAAAAAGCAGGATAGACGGAATGAGCGTAAGCCCGACGAATATGACAACGAGCTTTGTCTTAAACCTTGAGCCCAGAAGCCTCCGCTTTCTCTCGAGGTAGAGTTTTATAAGACTTCTGCTCACAAAGAATATGAGTGTGAGCAGGGCAATGATATTGAGGTTTATGAAGACAAAGACTGCAACCTTGCTGAAAAACGGGCTGCTCTTAAGGCCGAGGTATTTAAGCTCCAGTGCAGTGCCGATAATACTTAGCAGGAATGCGGCAAAGATAATGAGGGTAGCCCTCAGGTGTCTCATCTCCTACCGCCTATTGCAAAGGGCTGAGAGGACTTCTCAACCTTGAACTCCACCTCAGGGATAAAAAACAGCATATACCCGATAACAGGAGGGAGCTTCCTCAGCCTTGATTCAACGGTTACCTTCACAAGGTAGGTGCCAGGCTCAAGCTCCTTCCTATTGATAAGCCTAATATCTCTTATAAAGAGAAACCACTGCATCATACTGTTATAGTCCCTGAAGCTCCTTTTTATGAGGTAAAGGCCGTCATATGATGATGCCTTATATTCAGATTTAAGGGGGTCGTATTTTACTATCTTCTCTATCTTCTTGCCTGACACAAACTCGTTTGGCCAGATATGCCATACCCTGAAGAGGTCAACATAAAATACGAGTTCCTTCTCTACGCCTGCCTTCAGGTTGTCCTCAAATTCCCTGTCAAGCCCTGTCAAAGATGCATTGACAATGATCTGACCATTGGAGATCGTGACATCCGGCCCTGATATCTCCACTGCATATGAAGACAATGGGATAAGTAAAAGGGATATAATTATTAAGATCTTCATTAAAAACTTGAACCTTTCCAGGCATTATTATACCATAAGAGGGGTAAACTATAAGACAGGAGGCCAATATGGAGATAAAGACTGTAAGGCTCGAAATACCGGAAGGAACTAATATCATCCTCGGTCAGACGCATTTTATCAAGACAGCAGAGGATCTGTATGAAATAATAGCCACAGGAGTTCCACAGGCTAAATTTGGCGTGGCCTTTACAGAGGCATCAGGGCCGTGCCTTATAAGGACAGAGGGCAATGATGATGGGCTTATCAGGGCATGTGCAAAAAACCTTGAGGCCATAGGTGCAGGCCATGTCTTCTGCATACTGCTGCAAAACGCATTCCCCATTAATATCCTGAACCAGATAAAGGGCTGCCCTGAGGTATGCACGGTCTTCTGCGCAACAGCAAACCCTGTGGAGGTTATAGTTGCCGAGACAGATATGGGAAGAGGGGTGCTCGGGGTTGTTGATGGTTTCTCGCCGAAAGGCATGGAAACTGCTGAAGACAAAAAACACAGGAAGGAGTTTTTGAGAAAGATAGGGTATAAGCTGTAGCAGAAGATGAGCGATTGCATATTCTGTAAGATTGCTGATAAAAAGGTCCCGGCAAGGATCATCTATGAGGATGAGGATGCCCTTGCCTTTGAGGACATTAATCCCCAGGCGCCTGTGCATGCACTTATCATACCTAAAAGACATATAGCAAACACCCTCGATATAACAGAGGACGATAACCATATTGTCGGGCATCTTATCCAGATTGCAAACAGGATTGCATCCGACAAAGGCATTGCTGAGAGGGGATTCAGGCTTGTTATCAACTGCAACCCCGAGGCCGGCCAGACAGTATATCATCTCCACATCCACCTCCTCGGCGGGAGGATTATGCACTGGCCGCCTGGGTAACTTGCATATGACATTGCATTTCTGCCTCACCTCAAGTTGCAGAATAACCACACGGCAGTCAGGCAAGAGGATCAGGGAGTTCAAAATTTAGGATATTCTAAACCCTTAACCTATTGTAACGCCTTTATTTTCAAGGTTTTATGGAGGGGTTGGATGCCTGTCTATTTCAGAGAAAAGCTGGCTCAATTATTGCTTTTCCTGAACAGGGTATATACCCAAATTTTATACTTGACAAAGATGACAATAGATGCTATAAAATTGTCAGGCTTAATAGGGTGGAGGCAGGTTGGCAATTTTGCTACAGGCTATAGGAATGAATCTATGTTTCCCAGAGGCCGTCGGCATCTGGCCAGAGGCATCGGGATGCGGGGGAGGTGATACGGCAAAAGAAAAAAAAGGCAGAAGGCTTTTTGGCGCCTGGTTTCCAGGCAGGATCTTAGAACTAACCTTAAAAATTAAGAAGGAGGTTAGCAGTAGATGAAAAAGAGATATTTAGTATTAGTTTTTGGTATTTTGCTTCTTATCGGATTGTCTGCCAGCGCATATGCCACTGATATAACATTAAGCGGTGACATAAGGGTAAGAGGTGAGCTCAGGAACAACACCACGGATTTCAATAGTAGTAATGCAGACAATTATGCTGCATACGATGAGAGGATAGGGCTCAACATTGATGCAAAGGTGACACCTGACATAGAGGGTTATATACGGCTTGAGAGTGCCGATTCTCCTACATCTCCATATGGCTATATCTGGGGAAACTCAGGAAATGGCGCAAAAGGTGGATATCCATATGGCGACAGCAGAGTAGGCAATGTCTACTTCCAGCAGGCATGGATACTCTATAAAGGCTCAGGCCTTCTCGGTATCCCGGCAGGAATCAAGGTTGGTCATCAACTGCTAAAACTGGGTAATGGTCTTTTCTTTGACCACACACTGTTAGGCGATGATGCCATCGTGCTCTTTGCAAATCCCTCAAAGGAGCTCACAACAGCTTTAGTGGATGCAAAGTTCAGAGAAAATTCTCTAATACACCCTGATGATTCCGATGCATATGTCGGCCTGTTTAATTATGCAATCGACAAAAATAGCGCTGTGAGCGCGGATTTAACCTACCTCAATGACCAAAGTGCAGCGCCAGGCGGGCTCCATTTCTGGAACTTAGGTTTAAGGGGTAATGGAAATGTCTCAGGTCTCGGGATAAAGGCAGATGTGGAGTTACAGACAGGTAAGGCGAGGAATGCCATTCCTACAGGCGATCTCAAATATACAGGTTGGGCTGCACTTGCAGGCCTCGATTACAAGCTTGAGCCTGTGACCCTCAGCCTTGAATACGCCTATGGAAGCGGCGACAAACCAGGGACAACAGATAAGAATGAAGGGTTTGTCACCAGTGTTGACCCACAGCAGCACTTCACATATGTCTATGAGTATCGTACTGTAAATGCGGCAGGTACCCAGTTCGGCGGTATCACCAATACCCAGTATGTAAAGCTCGGCGCAGCAGCAGATCTTGCCAAGGACCTGAGCGGTAATATAGGCCTTTACTGGTTAAGGGCAAACAGGGTTTTACCAGGTCAAAGCAAGAGCATCGGAACAGAAATTGATGCAAAGGTAACCTATAAGATTGAGAAAAACCTCGTCTACTGGGTTGAGGGCGGCTACCTCGTTGCAGGTGGTTTCTTTGATACACCAACACACAGTTCTGACAACGCCTATGCAGTAAGGCACGGGATCCAGCTCACCTTCTAAATTAACGCCCCCTCTTATCCCCCTCTTAATTTAAGCGGGGGGAAAGGGGAGTTAAAAGGCGGCGGGCAAATGCCCGCCGCCTTTTCTGTTTGCAAATTTTACTTTATTGTGATACTTTATAACCATGCAAGCAAATGAGTTTATTTTTACCGGTATTATCTTTAAAGATGACGAACGATATACATCTCTCTGTCCTGAACTTGATGTGGCATCAGAAGGTGATACACCTGATGAGGCGTCAAAAAATTTATTAGAAGCTGTTGCACTTTATCTTGAAACAGCAATTGAAGCAAATCTTCCATATCTTCGCCCTATCCCATCTGATGAAGACCCAAGAATAATAGACCCTGAATCCATCATAAAAACTTTTAATCTAAAGGTAGATTTTCAAATAAAGGCTTATGCCTGAACTTCCTGCTGTAAAACCGCATGAAATTGTCAGGGTTTTAGAAGGTCTTGGTTTTTATAAAGTCCGCCAAAAGGGGAGCCATCTTCAAATGAAGCGAGGCAATCTTTTGGTAACAATACCCATTCATTCTGGAGATTTAAATCCAGGCACATTAAGGTCTATTCTCCGTCAGGCTAAGTTAAGCATTGATGAGTTTTTAAGTCTATTATAGATTACAGACAATGCCTATGAAGTAAGGCACGGAATCCAGCTCACCTTCTAAATTAATCCCCTCTTGCCCCCCTGTGTGAAATAGCCTCTTTATGATCTGATAAAGGCGCATTGAGGGTTATCTCCTCTGCGGTACCATCCTTTTTCTTGATAACATCTGCAACCCTGTCCCAGTCAACCCTGTCACTGAGCCCGTTTGCCTCAACGATATCCCTCACAATCCTCCGTTGGTCCTGCCCCTTATGATAAAAATCTCTATAGACCTCAAGGAATATCCTTCCATCAGCAGTCCTGGCAACCTTGACTGTCTGGTATATAAGCCTGCCTTCTGTCCCAACAGGTACAATGTCAAAGAGGCTTTTTGCATTGTCTGGCAAAAGCCTTATACAGCCGTGGCTCCTGAATTGATATATACTGTTTGGCAGTATTGTTGCATGCAGGCCAACACCCTTTATCGAAAGACCTAACCAGTATTTTCCAAGGGGGTTGTCAGGCCCGGGCGGCACAATGGTCTTTATATCCTCACCTTTTTTCACCATCTCATCCTGTATAGATATGGGGACAACCCATGTAGGGTCCTTTATCTTCTTCACAACCTCGAAGGATACGGCTGACGGCGTCTGCCATTCAGGCTTTATCATCCCAAGACCAACAGGATAGTAGGCAATCAATCTGCCGTTTTCAAAATAATAAAGGCTCCTGTCAGGTATGTTTATCAGAATACCGTTATCAATACCTGATGGGATTATCTTGCTTTTAACAATCCTTAGTTCCTCACCTTTTCTGAGCCTTGCATCTATCTTGAGATGATTAAGAGCCGCTATCTGCCTCCAGTCAACCCCAAACCTGGCTCCAACAAGCTGAAGCGAATCCCCTTTTTCGGCTCTGTAGAGAAGGTCCTGCTGGATAACATCCTTATAAAGCATAGTCTGTGAATCTGCAGCCATACATGCATCTACAGACACAGGAAGGAGAAGAAAAAGCCATATAAGATTCACTCGCAAGGTAATGCTCCTTAAACAATCAGATATAAAAAAAGGCCCCAGGGTTTTCTCCGGGGCCTTTTGCCTTAACAAGAGCCTTTACATTTACAGGTTGTTGCCGTCCTTTTTGAGAGCTTCTTGATTGTCATAGGCTCACCCCCTTTCTCAGGGCACAGACCCTTCATGGGCATTATGGTTTTATTATATCATATGCATAACATTTAATCGAATCCCTGCCAAGCGGGTCGCCATCTATATATGCCCTGAACCTGCAGCCACCCCTGCAATCTGCTTTATGTATACAATCACATTCAAGCTCATCGAGTTTAATCGGCCTTAACCTCTTCCAGCAGACCTCAAGCCCATCCTCTGCCGTACCAAGCGGCATATCGCCAAAATAGCCGCATTTTGCCAACCTCCCATCGGCCAGCACAGCCATAAGATGGGCGCCGCAGGCATAGAGGACCGGGTTATCCCCATCCAGCTCATCAGGGTCGCTATGGAGACTGCTGCCAAAACCATAGCTGAGGTATCTGCCTGCAATATCAGGCGGAGGATTAAACTCGGTATTCTCCCTCAGGTTTCCCTGCATACAGAGGGCATCAACACTCCAATCCTTTATCCCGAGTCTCCTGAACATCTCATCCATGGCGTCGAAATCATCGAGGTTCCTGGAATGGATGATTGTGGCAACCGATACTTCTATCCCCATAGCAAGTGCATCTATGAGGGCAGACATTGCCTTTTTAAAAGAACCTTTCCCCCTCAAGGAATCATGGGCATGCTCCATGCCATCAATACTGATCTGTATCTCATTAACCCTGAGTCTTTTTAACGACTCCCTTGTAAGAAGGGTCCCATTGGTCAGAAGGACGCTTCTGAGGGCAAGGCCCGGGAGCATCTCATTAATCTCCCAGAATCCTGGATGCAGAATGGCCTCTCCACCTGAAATCAGGACCCTGAGCCCCTGCATGGCCTCAAATTCCTTCAAGACCTGCTTTATCGTATGCAGGGGCAGGTCTATGGCCTTTGCATCGCCGAGATAGCAGTGACTGCATCTGAGGTTGCATCGGTTTGTTATCAATAATTCAAGGTATCTCAGCGAGGGAGTTGGCGATTGTCTTAAGGGGGCTGTAAGCAGCTCAGGCCTTTCTGAAATGGCAAGGATGCCTTCATTAATGCAGTATTCTATGAATTCCTTTTCTCCTTCACGAACATCTGCTTCGCCGCGGGAGCATTGCAAAAGGAATTCAAAGGCAGCATCATCAAGTTTATAAAGCTCATCAGTTCTTATATCGTAGAGACAGGGCCTTCCCAGGAGTTTCAAGACACATCCATTTCTCAGGGAATATTTCATGAATATATTTCGCTCTTAAGGCCCTGCTTACTAAGAATCTCATAATAATGAAGACAAACAATATGAAAATTCCTCCTTACCTCCCTTTGGCAAATGGAGGAATCCCCCCTCTTTGGAAAAGAGGGGCGAGGGGAGATTCTTGAATAAGATGTCCGCACTATTTTGAGAACCTTGATTATATGGCGGAGGGGGTAGGATTCGAACCCACGGGACTTTCGCCCTGCGGTTTTCAAGACCGCCGCCATCGACCACTCGGCCACCCCTCCACGATTGTTAATTATACAAAACAGCATCGTTGTTTTTCCACAAATAGTAGTAATTTAAGTTAGGGGCGTCTCCTGCCTGTTGCAGTAGTATCATCTCTTGATTTATGATAAGATTGCTATGAAAAGTTTTTTGTTAGGAGGTCGGGATTGGAAAATATATCACCAATCGTGATGCATCTTAAAGAGATACTTGCTGAAAACCCTGCACTGAGTGTATTCCTCGATGCCGTAAAAGAATTCGGAGATATAATTGAACCCGAAAACCTCTTTCAGCAGATACTGAAGATATGCATCAGGATATTCAAGGCAGAGGGGGGCTCTGTGATGCTACTTACAGGGGACAAGCAGGAACTGGTTATAAAGAGCGCTGAAGGACTTAGAGCCGACATAGTCGGTCAGGCGAGGATAAAATTTGGCGAGGGTATTGCCGGCTGGGTAGCCAAAGAGATCGAACCGCTTTTAATTATTGGAGAAAATACTGATACAAGATTCCGGTCCCTGAAGGATAAAAACAGGATAATAAGGGATTCCATAATATCGCCCATCACCATAGGGCAAAGGGTCTATGGCGTTATAAGTCTGAACAATAAGATAGGTGGGATGTTCACAAACAGAGACAAGGAACTGCTTGCTGTAATTGCAACCGTTGCTGCTATGGCCATTGAAAAGATAGAGCTATCAAAAAGGGCTGCATTACAGCTCAGGGAATTAGACATAACAAATGATATAACCAGAAGCCTGGACTCATTGATAGAAAAGGATGTCTACCGTGCCATTATCGAAATCCTGAAAAGGCGTATAACATTCTCACTCTTATCTATGCTCTTCATCAATGACAGGGTTATAAAGATAACACCGCTTGAGCCAATAGATGACACATTTATTGAAGAGATGGCTGCGCAGGTGTGCAAAACTGCCAGCATCCTGAGCCGTGAGGAGATGAAGGCATCCCAGATGAGGCTTCAGGTAGAAAGCGATTTCCCGCCCTTTAAACTCAAGGAGCCCTGCCATGTCGGCTCCTTCTTGGACATGCCGCTTTCAAGCAGGGCAAAGGTCTTTGGCGTCCTTTATATTGGAAGCACTGTGGAGAATGCCTTTACAGAGGACAATCTCAGGTTCTTCACAATAGTAGCAGAACAGGCAGGTATATTCCTCGGCAATGCAAGGCGATACGCAGAGGCCATAGAAAAATTAAACCTCCCTTAGAGAAGTGAAAAAGAAGATAGCCATTACACAGGGTGATATGCAGGGCATCGGCCCTGAGGTCATTGTCAAGGCCATTTATCATACAGAGATAAGGGATTGCTGCATCCCTTTTGTTATAGGCGATATCGATGTAATGGCCGAAGCTGTGAGGCTTACAGGACTGCCTATAAACATCAGAGAGATTAAATCCCCTGAGGAGGCAAAGGCAGACAGTATTGATGTAATGCATATAATATATCCACAGTCAAAGGGCAGGTTTCTTAAGGATGCCGTGCCTACCCAGGAGGCAGGCTATGCAGTTGCAGCATATATAAAGAAGGCTGTCAGGGTTGCCATGGAAAAGAAAGTGGATGCCATAGTCACCGCCCCGATCTCAAAAGAATCCCTGAGGCTTGCAGGCTATCCATGGCCAGGGCATACCGAACTATTAGCCGAGCTGACCGGTGTAAAGGACTATGCCATGATGTTTGTTGGAGGCCGCTTAAGGGTAATCCTTGTGACAATACATACTGCATTGAGAAATGTCCCTGCTCTTATCACAAAGGATGCTGTGCTTAAGACAATCCGCCTTGCCAGAAGGGCATGTGATATGATGGGTATTGGAAGGCAAAGGATTGCTGTCTCAGGATTAAATCCTCATGCAGGGGAGGCAGGGCTTTTTGGCGATGAAGAGATAAGGGAGATAACCCCTGCCATAGAGGAGGCAAAGAAAGAAGGCATTAATGTCTCTGGCCCCTATCCTCCTGATATAGTATTCCACAAGGCATACAGGAAAGAGGTTGATATAATAGTTTCCATGTATCATGATCAGGGGCTTATACCACTAAAGATGATTGCCTTTGATAAAGGGGTGAATGTCACCGTCGGACTGCCAATAATAAGGACATCCCCTGACCACGGCACAGCCTTTGACATCGCATGGAAAGGGATTGCCAGCCCATCAAGCATGATTGAGGCAATAAAGATGGCAGTGAAGCTGAGCAGCTAAGGAACTACCTTCTTAAGCCTTGCAGGTGCCATCAAAATCAAAGGTAAAGGTACCCCAGCTCCTGCACTGAGGACATCTGCCAAACCAGTTTTTTGTCTTAAAACCGCACCTTGAACAGCAGTATGGAACAACCACGATCTTTCTGAATCCCAGGGCCTTTTTGAATTCTTCAGCAGCCCTTGAGACCTGGTTCCACCTGAGGTATATATTCCCAATAAGCTTGTGGAGGGCAGGATATATAATTCCACCTGTATCGATTGCAGACAGGACATCATAGGCATCATCTATCATCTCAAGTCTGTAATAGAGTTTTCCGAGGAAAAACTGCGGCCCTGGGTCCTTTGGATTTGCAGCTACAGCCTTCTGATAAAGCTCTATTATGCGGCCTGGCTCTCCGATACCTATGAAGAGGTCTTCAAGCCTTATAAGCGGTATAAGAGACGATGTCTGTTCAATGCCCTTCAAGAGTATGGAGATGCCCTCTTCTGTATCGCCCTCTCTCAGATATACCTCCGCAAGGCCAAGATATGCAGGGACGAAGTTTCTGTCAAGCCTCAGGGCTGTCCTGAATGCCTTTTTTGCCTGTTCAAACCTACCGCTTTCAAGGTTGTGCCTGCCATACTCATATTCGTATCCAACAAATTCTTTCTGCTCCTTGTTTTTTTCTGCTAATGGAAGGCCGCTCTTTATAATCCTGTGCTGAATAGCAATTATATCTTCCCATCTTTCATTTTTCTCAAGTATCTGCCTCTTACGATAAAGGGCATAAAGATTATTGCCGTCTATCTCAAGGATCCTGTCAAGGTTCCCTAATGCCTCCTGATAGCGACCTGCCTCTTCATAATCCCCTGCAAGTGAAAATAACACCTCAACATTCCTCGGTGCAGTCTCCTTCGCCTTCTTATGATATGAGACCGCCATTTCTGTAGCGCCCTGTTTCAGGGCAATATCGCCGAGCCTTATAAGGCTATCTACATGGGAAGGCTCATCATCAAGGACACGGCTAAAACCCTCCTTTGCCTCGTTATACCGCATTGCAAGAAGATGCTGCATCCCCCTTGCATATATCTCCTGAAGTCTTGCATGCCTCTTCTGCTGCTTAAGGTTCTGCCAATTCTCTATATATCTCCTGACATCCCTCAATGCCACTACCAGGAACAGGGCAAATGCCCCGGCTGTGCTTGATATAAGAATAAGTGCAATCTCAGACACCTCATACACAGAGTTCGGTCCGAGCTTTACGATTACTGTTTCCTTATTAAGATAGGACAGGTAACCGAGGATTCCTGCAAAAACTATAAAGAGAAATATAACAAATTTATTCATAATCAATGGTGATAGGGCTTACCCCTGATTATGGTAAATGCCCTGTAAAGCTGTTCAAGAAAGAAAAGCCGCGCCATCTCATGGGTCATGGTCATGCGGGAAAGGGAAATGGTCATCCCTGCCTTTCTCTTAACCTCATCCGATACACCAAAGGCGCCGCCGAGGACAAAATCCACATCCTCTGCCTCCAGAGACCTTATAAGACCTGCAAACTCCATAGAGGTCTTCTCCTTTCCTGTCTCATCAAGGAGGATGTAATTGCTATGGCCCCTGAGTATTCTCTCGCCTTCCTTTTCCCTGAGCCTTTGTGCAGATACGAATGCCTTTTCACTGCCAAACTCTATAATCTCAAGAGGGACATATGGATGTAAGAGCCTGAGATACTTTTTTATCCCCTCATTTAGATATGGCTCTTTTGTCCTTCCCACCCAGAGTATCCTTATCCTCATCTAAGGCAATCCTCGGTGCATCAAGCCAGAGTTTCTCAAGGCCATAGTATGCCCTTGTCTCCTCATCGAATATATGAACCACCACATCACCATAATCCATGAGAACCCATCTTGCATACGGCAGACCTTCAATGCCTGATGGGTGAAGCCTCTTTTTAGAAAGCCTTTCATCTACGGCATCAGCTATGGCCTTAACCTGGGCGGAGCTTTCCCCTGAGCATATAACAAAATAATCGGCAATGATCGTTAAGTCCTTTAGCTCAATGACCTGGATGTCCTTTGCCTTTTTGTCCTGGGCAACCTCTGCTACAAACACGGCCTTATCCTTGCTCTTTAAGTGTATCCCTCCTTTCATCTATATAGTCTATTGGCAATTATATAAGATTCAACATCCTCTGGCAAGAGATATTTTACACTTCTGCCCTCAGCTATTAGATTTCTTATCCTGCTTGCAGATATATCAAGGGCAGTTATCCTGAAAAGACAGATAGACCTGCCGCCTGAGGTTATTCCACAGATGCTGGTCGTATCGCCTTTATCAAGGTCGGCAAAGGATATATCCTTAATGTATGGCGATGCTTCCAACTCTCTAAACATATGCGGCGGCCTTGAGATAACTATAAAATTTGTGCTGGATATCAGCTCCTCAGGCTCCCTCCAGTTTGGGACATCAAGAAAGGCATCTATACCGACAATAAAGAATATCTCTACATCTGGATAAAGCCTGCTAAATTCCCTGACCGTATCAATAGAATAGGAAGGGCCATTTCTTTTAATCTCTATGTCAGATACCTCAAACGCAGGGTTTCCCCTTGCCGCAATCAGTGTCATTTCATATCTATGAATAGCATCTATAGGTTGCTGCGGCCCAGAAGTCCTGCTGTCATCTGACAACCCCAGGACATGTGCCTTATGCGGCGGCCTTGCCGATGGTATAAATACAATCCTATCAAGGCGAATGACCTCTCTTATCTCCTCTGCTGCCCTTAAATGGCCGTAGTGTATGGGATTAAATGTCCCTCCAAATATGCCTATCTTCATATTTTCATCTTACAGATGTTGCTTTATACCTCTGCAGCAGTATTGCCGGCCTGCTGTTTCAATATCCAGATTGTACCGAATTCCTTTTCCTGATAGACCCTTGCTATTCCGAGTTTAAGGATCTCAAGAAGGGCAAGGAATGTCACTATGAGTTGCGGCCTTGTCACATCCCCTTTAAAAAGGCCTTCAAAGCTGATACTCTTGGCATCTGAAAGACTTTCGAGTATAAAGGCAATCCTGTCCTTAACTGTCAGGACCTCTCTCGTAATCTCGATAATCTCCTCAGGCGCCTTTTCAAGGAGCCTTTTAAAGGCGGCTATGAGGTCAAAGAGGCTCAGTTCAAATAGCATTGGCTCCTGCTCAAAGACGATGTCCGCTGCCTCTTCAGTCGCATACCTGTAGAAGATACCCTTCCACAGGTCTTCCCTCTCCCTGAAAAAGCCCGATGTCTCTTTAAATGATTGGTACTCAAGGAGCCTCTGAACAAGCTCTGCCCTCGGGTCTGTCTCTGGTTCCTCCTGTGTCTCATCAACAGGCAAAAGCATCCTTGATTTTATGTGGATGAGTGTTGCTGCCATGAGGAGGAACTCACCTGCAATGTCGAGGTCCAGATCCTTCATAAGGGCGAGGTATTCAAGATACTGCTCAGTAATTAAAGCAATGGGTATGTCATAGATATCTATCTTATTCTCTTTAATAAGATGAAGGAGCAGGTCGAGCGGGCCCTCAAATACAGGAAGTCTAATCCTGTAGGGAGACTCTGCGGCCTCTGAAACTACTGAACCATATGTATCTTCTGTATCCTGACCAATGTCTTCTATATTGCTATTTATATCCACTGTTAGTCCGTTTGTTTTTTCTACAGTTTTAATTATAGCATACAACACTCATAGCACAAAAGCAGTCGAATGGTGTAGTATATTTTTTAGATGTCAGAGGTAACCCCATTGATGAGGCAATACAGCGAGATAAAAGAGCAGTATCCTGATACGATCCTCTTTTTCCGCCTCGGTGATTTTTATGAGATGTTCGGTGAGGATGCCGTTACCGCATCAAAGGTGCTTCAGATAGCCCTTACAACAAGGGACAAAGGGAAAGAAGACCCCACACCAATGTGCGGCATCCCTTATTTCACAGCGGACACATATATCGGGAAACTCATAAAGGCAGGGCATAGGGTTGCTATATGCGAGCAGGTAGAAGACCCGAAAGAGGCAAAGGGGATTGTTAAAAGAGAGGTCGTCAGGGTCATTACACCTGGGACATACTTTCCCGAGGATTCAAGGGAGAATGCATATATTGCAAGCTGCTATCCGAAGGACAATATCTACGGCATTGCAGTTGCCGATCTGTCTACAGGCGAGTTCTTTCTCTATGAAACACCAGGGCCACTTGATGACGAGCTGGCAAGGTTTGAACCGAGAGAGGTCATCTATCCAATGAGCATGAAATTAAACTCCTCATTTACAGAGCCTCTTTCATCATATTATCTCACTGCCTATGATGACTGGTATTTCGACTACCTCGAGGCATACAGGGCGCTCTTAAAGCAGTTCAAGGTTGCATCCCTTGAGGGTTATGGCTGCGAAGGTATGATCGTGGCTATCTCTTCAGCAGGGGCACTCATCAACTACCTTTCTGAAAATCAGAAGGACAATCTCAGTTTCAAGAGGATAAGGCCATTGCAGCAGTCCTCTTACATGTTCCTTGATGCGCAGACACAGAGAAACCTTGAGATAACGAAAAACCTGAGGGACGGTTCAAGGGATGGAAGCCTCCTTGGTGTAATGGATGAGACACTTACACCTATGGGTGGAAGACTCCTGAGGGCATGGCTGACAAATCCGCTTTTAGACCTGAATGAGATATCCGCAAGGCAGGAGGCAGTGGCAACACTGAAGGACGATTATATGCTGCTTGAGGAGATACGGTTTCCCCTCAGGGGGATTTATGATATAGAAAGGCTGGCATCAAGGATAGAGCTTGGCAGTGCAAATGCCAGGGATGTAGTATCACTTAAGACATCCCTGAAGGCAATCCCTTCCTTAAAAAAGGCGCTTACGGAAAAAGACAACCCAAGGCTGAGACGCATATGTGATAACCTCCATGACTTCTCCGGGATTGTCAGCCTCATAGATAAGGCAATAGTGAATAATCCACCCATAGGTCTCAGGGATGGCGGGATTATCAGGGATGGGTTTAATGCAGAGATAGATGACCTGAGAAAGTTGAGCTCAAGCGGAAAGGACTTTATAGCATCCATAGAGCTAAAGGAGAGGCAAAAGACAGGGATTAACTCCCTCAAGGTCGGCTATAACAGGATCTTCGGCTACTACATCGAGATAACAAAAGCAAACCTTGAGCAGGTTCCAGCAGACTACATAAGAAAACAGACCCTTGTGAATGCAGAGAGGTTTATAACACCTGAGCTCAAGGAATATGAGACAAGGGTCATCGGCGCAGAGGAGAGATTAAAGACACTGGAATACGATGTCTTTCAGGATGTAATAGAGACAGTAATAAGGGAGGCCGAGGCCATACACATCACTGCATCTGCTGTTGCAGAGCTCGATGTCATATGCTCCCTTGCCATAATTGCAAAGAAATACAGATACGAAAGGCCTGTCCTCTATGACGGCGCTGATATATGGATTGCAGAGGGCAGGCATCCTGTGCTTGAGCGGCTTGAGCTTGGTGAGAGATTTATCCCGAACGACACACTCCTTGATGATGAAAACAGGATGTTGATCATAACAGGGCCAAACATGGCTGGAAAATCTACATATATGAGGCAGACTGCCCTTATAGTGCTCATGGCACAGATAGGGAGTTTCGTCCCTGCATCTGATGCGAGGATAGGGATCGTTGACAGGATATTTACAAGGATCGGGGCATCGGACATAATAACAAAGGGCCAGAGCACATTCATGGTAGAGATGATAGAGACGGCAAATATCCTGAATAATGCCACAGAGAAAAGCCTTATCATACTCGATGAGGTAGGCAGGGGTACAAGCACATTCGACGGGATCAGTATTGCATGGGCAGTAGCAGAATACATAGCAAAGAGGATAAATGCACGCACCCTGTTTGCAACCCATTATAACGAGCTTACAGAGCTTGGCATTATCATTGATGGCGTGAAAAATCTCAATGTTGTAGTCAGGGAATGGGGCGATGAGGTCATCTTCCTGAGGAAGATAGAAAATGGCCCTGCTGACAAGAGCTACGGCATCCAGGTTGCAAAACTTGCAGGCATCCCTGACGATGTTATCAGCCGGGCAAAGGAGGTCCTTTCAAACCTCGAAAAGACAGAGCTTAACGAGATTGGCGTGCCGAAGATTGCCTATACCCCAGGTCAGACAAAGGCTGAGAGACAGCTTGACCTTTTTACAACACAGGCAGACCCGCTGATAACAGAACTCCTTGGCCTTGATGTAGCGCAGATGACACCGCTTGAGGCGCTGAACAAGCTCAATGAGATGAAAAAGAGGATAGGATGGGTCAAGAAAAGGGGCATAGCATGATAGAGGTGAGCATAAACAGGGGTATCGGTATATCAGGCCAGAGGGTTGAGATTGTTGAGAGAAAGGGATTAGGCCATCCTGACTATATCTGTGATTCTATAATGGAGGCAATCTCAGTTGCCATTTCAAAGGAGTATCTAAGGGAATTCGGTGCTGTCTTACACCACAACATAGACAAGGGCCTGCTTGCAGCAGGTGAGGTGAGGATAGATTTCCAGGGCGGAGATGTCATAAGACCCATGGAGCTTACCATAGGCGACAGGGCAACCTTTGAGGCAATGGGCAAGAGGATCCCTGTTACAGAGATTGCCATAGAGGCTGCAAAGAAATGGATTAAAGAAAACCTGAGATTTGTCAGGCCAGAGGAGCATGTAACCTATCGTCTGGTCCTTGCACCTGGCTCCATAGAACTATCGGATATATTTAAAAGGAGGGGCGAAGTCCTTGGTGCAAACGATACATCAGCAGCAGTTGGCTATTATCCCCTCAGCCCAACAGAGATGGCAGTCCTCAGTCTTGAAAGATACCTGAATTCCAGTGCATTTAAAGAAATGCATCCTGAAACCGGCGAGGATGTAAAGGTGATGGGTCTAAGGAATAGCAGGAGACTTGATCTGACAGTTGCCATGCCCATGCTCTCAGCTTATATATCATCAGAAGGGGAGTATTTTCAAAAGAAGGAAGAACTTCATTCTGAGATGTACAGATTTACTGAGAAGGATTCTGGGAATCATTTTGAGGACATAGAAATACACTTTAATACCCTTGATGAAAAAGGCAGGGGCATTGGCGGCATATATCTCAGCCTTCTTGGGACATCAGCAGAGGATGCGGATTCAGGTCAGGTTGGAAGGGGAAACAGGGTCAATGGACTTATATCCATGAACAGGCCCATGGGCACAGAGGCAGCCGCAGGGAAAAACCCGGTAAGCCATGTTGGAAAGATATACAATATCCTGTCCCACAGGATTGCAAAGGAGATATATGATAAGGTTCAGGGCATTGAAGAGGTCTATGTCCTTCTGTTAAGCAGGATAGGCACACCAATAGACAAGCCCCAGGTTGCATCCATACAGATTACAGCAGAGGAAGGGCTATCAGAAGAGGATGCAGTAAGACAAAGCAGGGCCATAATGGAAGATGCATTATCAAAGATAGGGTCTTTCTGTATGGAGCTGTCTCAAGGCAGATACCCTGTCTGTTGAGTAATACCTTGGCTTATATCCTCATTGCCTCTCTTGCCATGGTCATGGTCACTGTAGCGGCCTTCCTGGCCTTTTTTATCCCTTCCTCCACTATGTCGCTTAAGACATCCGGATGCTGTAAAAGTTCATTCCTCTTTTCCCAGATGGGCTCCATTACCCCAAAGATATTCTTTATAAGAATCCTCTTGCATTCGATACAACCAATGCCAGCGGTCCTGCAGCCTGAGGCACAGAACTGCTGCTCCTCCTTTGACGAGAATATCTTATGCATGGTAAAGACAGGGCATATCTCAGGCTCTCCAGGGTCTGTCTTTTTTACCCTTGCAGGGTCTGTCATCATTGTAAGAAGCTTTTGCTCTACATCCTTCGGCGGATCTGAAAGGTAGATGGCATTTCCATAGCTCTTGCTCATCTTTCTCCCATCAATACCGGGGAGCTTTGGAAATTCTGTCAACATGGCCTCTGGCTCTGGAAAGATATTTCCATAGAGGAAATTAAATCTCCTTGCAATCTCCCTTGTAATCTCAAGATGCGGGATCTGGTCTATTCCAACAGGCACATATTGCGCCCTGTATATCAGTATATCAGCGGATTGAAGCACAGGATAACCAAGGAATCCGTATGTACCCAAGTCCCTGTCCTTAATCTCCTCCTGCTTTTCCTTGTATGTGGGAACCCTCTCAAGCCATCCAAGCGGTGTTATCATGGAAAACAGCAGATGAAGTTCTGCATGTTCAAGAACCCTTGACTGGATGAATATGGTGCACTTCTGAGGGTCAATGCCTGCTGCAAGCCAGTTAATGAGGACATCCTTTACATTCTCCCTTATCAGGCTTGTATCTGTGTAAAGGGTTGTAAGGGAATGCCAGTCCGCAATAAAATAGTAGCAGTCATAATCCCGCTGAAGCCTTACCCAGTTTTGAAGTGCACCTACAAGATTGCCGAGGTGGAGCCTTCCGCTTGACTGCATGCCGCTTAATACCCTTTGTTTTGCCATATAAGAACTCAGAATCTAATAACAGACAAGATGTCAAGGATTAATCTTGCTAAGGGCATCACAAAATAATCTGTCATGCCTGTTGCAATCAGTATCAGAAGGATTACCATGCCGTATGGTTCTATCTTGCTAAAGGCAATTGCCTGCCTATACGGAAGGATTCCTGTTAAAACCCTGCCTCCATCAAGCGGAGGGATCGGGATAAGGTTAAATGCGGCAAGGAATATATTCATCATAACACTCGCCTTTAACATGAGGATAATTGGTTTTAGCACCTTACCTGCTATCATATGGGATGAGATATCCCCTGCAAATGGGAATATAAACCTCAGGATGAGCATGCTTATTGCGGCAAGGATGATATTTGTAACAGGCCCTGCTGCAGCGCTGATTGCCATGTCCTTTCTGGGGTTTTTAAAGTTCAGGGGATTAATGGGCACGGGCTTTGCATATCCGAATGCAAACTGCCCGTCTGAAAGGACAAGCAAGAGAATTGGCATTATTATCGTCCCGAATATGTCAATATGGGCTATAGGATTCAGCGTAAGCCTGCCCATAAGTTTCGCTGTCTTATCACCAAGCATATAGGCCACATATCCGTGTGAAAGCTCATGGAGGGTTATACTCACAAGGATTGGCAGAAGGTAGACGGAGACCCGTTGTATTATTGTGTCGTTCAATTATTTTACCTTTATCAGGGCCTCATCTGGATTTACCATGTCGCCCTCTGCAACATATATATCCTTTACAATACCGTCTATTGGCGTATGTATCTCGTTTTCCATCTTCATCGCCTCAACGACCAAAACCGTATCCCCTGCCTTTACCTTATCACCCCTCTTGACCCTGAGTTTCACAACAGTGCCTGGCATCGGGCTTGTAACATCCCCTTCTTCCTGCGCCTTTGGCCTTGTGGACTGGCCAAGGGCCTTTACATCAATCTTCCCTTCTTCGCTCGGCAGCACCTCAGTGAGGGGCTCGACAAGCACCTCTACGAGCTGGTCGTCCACATAGAGGAAATACGGCCTCTTGCCCTCTGATTTGTGGCCCTTGCCTCCAACCTTTATGTGGTATGTCTCACCGTGCACATGAACCATAAACTCTGAAGGCGCAAGATGAGGGCCTGCCTCCTCTGTCTTTGGCGGTTCCGGTTTCTTTATCTCCTCAGGAGGAAGTCCCTTTTCCCTCAGCTCTGCAAACTCAAGGAATATCTTCGGGAATAAGGCATAGGATATGACATCCTCAATACTCTTTGCCTTGTCGCCAACCTCTTTTTTAGCCTTCTGCATCTCAGGCTCAATAAGGTCTGCAGGCCTCACCGTTACAGGCTCTTCATCGCCGAGCACCTTTTTCAGCACCTCTTTATTAACAGGTGCAGGCGGCTTTCCATAAAGTCCTTTAAGATATGCCTTGACCTCGCTTGTCACAACCTTATACCGCTCGCCGGTGACGATGTTCAATGTAGCCTGGGTTCCAACAATCTGGCTTGACGGCGTGACAAGGGGGGGATAACCGAACTCTTCCCTCACCCTTGGAACCTCATTCATCACATCGGTCATCCTGTCAAGGGCATTCTGCTCCTTAAGCTGTGTGGCAAGGTTAGAGAGCATCCCTCCGGGAACCTGGTATATCAGGGCATTAGGGTCTATCCATGTATATTCGCTTTCATAGGCGTGGTATTTCCTGCGGACATTCCTGAAATAATCCGCAATCTCGCCAAGCAGTATAAAATCAAACTGAGGGTCGTACTCCGAGCCCCTCAGGATGTTTACAATCGTCTCAAGCGGCGGCTGGCTCGTCCCGGATGCCATGGAGGATATGGCCGTATCAATTATATCAATTCCTGCCTCTATGGCCTTGAGGGTTGTTGCAGTAGCCATGCCGCTTGTATCATGGGTATGCAGGTGTATAGGCACGCCGATTGCTTTTTTAAGCCTGCTGACAAGGTCATAGGCATCAAGCGGCGAAAGCAGCCCTGCCATATCCTTTATGCATATGGTGTCTGCACCCATGTCCTCAAGCCGCCTTGCCATATCGACAAAGACATTGTTGTTGTATATGGGGCCAAGCGTGTAACAGAAGGCAGTTTCAACCTTTCCGCCGTGTTTCAGGGTGGCCTTGACCGCCGTCTTTATATTTCTGAAATCATTGAGGGCATCAAATATCCTCATTATATTTATGCCGTTTTCTATAGCCTTCTCAACAAAGGACTCTACAACATCATCTGCATAATGCCTGTAGCCGACAATATTCTGTCCTCTCAGAAGCATCTGAAATGGGGTCTTTGGCATGACCTCCTTGAGCTTCCTCAACCTCTCCCATGGGTCTTCCCTTAAAAATCTAAGGCATGTATCAAAGGTTGCTCCGCCCCATATCTCCACAGACCAGTAGCCAACAGAGTCAACCTTCTCTGCAATAGGCAGCAGGTCATCAAGACGCATCCTCGTTGCAAGCAAGGACTGATGGGCATCCCTGAATGTGGTATCCATTACCTTGATCTTCTTATTATTCTGTCTCTTTGGCATCTCTATCTCTCCAGTCGGTTTTCAGGCTATATCTAATCCTTATATAAATTATAAATCATGTCCTTGAATGCGCTGCAATAGCAGCAGAGATCGCAAGCACAAGGTCTGCGGGGTCTCTTTCACATATATAACTCAATTGTTCAAGCCGTTCATCTATATAGCTCGTTGAGAATTCTCCTTTTATGAACTTTTCATCCTCCATCACCTTTTTATAGAAAGGTATAGTCGTCTTAACTCCTCTGATCACATACTCACTGAGACATCTATGCATTCTTTTGACAGCCTCCTGCCATGTCCTTCCCTTTACAGTGAGCTTTGCAAGCAGGGAATCATAGTAAGGCGGTATAGTATAACCCCTATAGACATTGCCGTCGATCCTGACGCCAGGGCCGCCAGGGGAATAATAGCCTGTAACCCTGCCTGTCACAGGAAGAAAACTATTCATAGGGTCTTCTGCATTTATCCTGCATTCAATAGCATAGCCATTTATCTTTACATCATCCTGCCTGATCTCAAGGGGTTCGCCTGCTGCAATCCTTATCATGGTCTGCACAATGTCTATACCTGTGACCTCTTCCGTGATTGTGTGCTCCACCTGTATCCTTGTGTTCATCTCAATAAAGTAGAAGTTCTTTTGCCTGTCAACAAGAAATTCAATAGTCCCAACATTGTCATAGTTGACTGCCTTTGAAATCCTTATTGCAGCCTCACCCATCCTGTTCCTTGTCTCTTCATCAAGCAGAAGAGAAGGGGCTATCTCTATCAGCTTCTGGTGTCTCCTCTGTATGGAGCAATCCCTCTCGCCCAGGTGTATAACATTGCCATACCTGTCAGCAACGATCTGGAACTCGATATGATGCGGCTCTTCGATGTATTTCTCGAGGAATATGCTGTCATCCCCAAATGCCTTTTTTGCCTCTGACATTGCAATAGGTAAAAGTCTCCTCAGGTCTTTCTCATCTCTGCATATCCTCAATCCCCTGCCGCCTCCGCCAGCAGAGGCCTTAAGCATCACAGGGTAGCCTATATCCTTTGCAGCCCCGGCTGCACTATCAACAGATGGGATGGAATCTGTTCCAGGGACAATCGGCACCCCAACCTCCTTTGCTATCTTCCTTGCCCTTATCTTATCACCCATAGCCATTATCGCATTGGAATTAGGCCCTATGAATGTAATCCCTGCATCCTCGCATGCCTTTGCAAAATCGGCATTTTCTGCAAGAAACCCATATCCAGGATGGATTGCATCTGCGCCCCTTTGCTTTGCAAGGTCTATGATCCTGTATATATTGAGATAACCTGCAAGGGGGCCAGGGCCGACAAGACAGGCCTCGTCTGCCTTTTTTACATATAAGGTTGTTGCATCGGCCTCTGAGTGGATAGCAACCGTTGTAAGGCCAAGCTCCTTACATGCCCTTATTATCCTCAGGGCAATCTCTCCCCTGTTTGCAATCAAAATCTTATTGACCATAGAAGAAAATAATAAGTTTTTACCGTGTCCTTTGTCAAGCAACAGCGTTGTAAGTCTGCAAAAGGGTTATCAAGGTTGTGCATCAAGGATTAGAAAACCTGCCTCTTGCAAGGCCTTCTGACTGTTTCAGACCTTAGGTCTTCAATGTCTGTTATATGTTATTATAAAAGATGTTTGAGGCGATCATAAAGGCCCTCGGTCTGTTTGCAATAGGTATTATCTCAAGGCTTGGATACTGGGGCATCATTGCAGGCATGGCCATAGAAAGCGCCTGCATACCCCTTCCAAGCGAGGTAATAATGCCGTTTTCTGGGTACCTTGTTTTCAAGAACCGTCTTGACCTCTGGTATGTGAGTCTTAGCGGCGCACTGGGCTGTGTTATCGGCTCAGTTATCGCCTATATTGCTGGCGCATACGGAGGAAGGCCATTTCTTGAGAGATACGGCAGGTATGTGCTTATCAGCCACAGGGATATTGCAACAGCAGACAGATGGTTTGAAAAATATGGCGACAGGGCCATCTTCATGAGCCGGCTCATGCCTGTAATAAGGACATTTATCTCGCTTCCAGCAGGGATTGCGAGGATGAACTTTCTCAGGTTTGTCCTTTACACCTTTCTTGGTTCCCTGCCGTGGTGCTTTGCGCTTACATTCATAGGACTAAAACTTGGGAAAAACTGGGATACGCTCGGCAGGTATTTCCATAGATTAGACATGATCATCGTCATCGGGCTTATAGCAATAATTATGTATTTCATATGGAGGCATTGGCCTGGGAAAAGGAGATAGACAGGCAGATGGAAACAAAAGAGTTCACCACCGACACCATAAGGGACATAAGGATATTGCAGAGTAAAAGAGGTTATCGCTTCTCTGTTGATGCACTCTTGCTCTATCATTTTGTAGATCTGCCGCGATGTAGAAGGATAGCGGACATTGGCGCAGGCTCGGGGATCATATCCATTCTTCTTGCAAAGAAATACCCTGATGCAAAGCTCTCAGCCATAGAGATCCAAAAAGTGCTCTATGAGCTTGCCCTGAGGAATATCCACGAAAACGGGCTGCAAAAACAGATAGAGGTCTTACAGAGGGATATTAAGGCATACAGGAAGATATTTAAACCAGGGACATTTGACCTTGCTGTATCCAACCCGCCATTCAGAAGGCCGCTGAGCGGCCTTGTAAGCCCAGAGGCAGAAAGGGCAATTGCAAGGCATGAGATAAAGATAACCCTGTCAGATCTGATAAAGGCCGCATCCTACCTACTAAAGGTAAGGGGCCGTTTTGACATCATCTATCACCCATCAAGGCTAACCGAGCTGATAACGACAATGAAAAGGCATGACCTTGAGCCAAAGAGGCTGAGGTCTGTCCATTCAAAGCCTGGTGATGAGGCAAAGATGATACTCCTTGAGGCAGTTAAATCAGGAAGGACTGAACTAAGGGTTGAGCAGCCTCTATACATCTATAACGAGGACGGCAGCTATTCTCCTGAGATGGTGGAAATCTATGGATAAGCAGGAATAGATCTCTATTCGGTATTGCATGGTGGGATGGTCTCCTTCAGTCTTTTTAGCCTTGAAGGTGTAAATTCAGCCTTGAGTTTGAATCCAGGATCGGCATATCCATCCCTTTTCTTTATCAAGAGCCATTCCTTTTTCTTTCCGTGCATCCGTGTCAGAACAAAGCCGCCCTTGAGTTTTTTCCCGTGGAGTATGAACTCTATCTTTCCCTGATTCAGATCCCCGGAGATAGGTTCATAGCCTCCAGTATCCCAGATAATCACAGGCCCTGCGCCGTAATAGCCTTTTGGTATTATTCCCTCAAAGGTGCCATATCCCAGCGGATGGTCATCAACAATTACTGCAAGCCTCTTTTCTGAGGGGTTCATCGAAGGCCCCTTTGGTACTGCCCAGGATTTCAATACCCCATCAATCTCAAGCCTGAAATCGAAATGGAGGTTTGTTGCATGATGCTCATGGACAACAAATACTGGCATATCACCTCAATTTTTCAAAGCTCCCTGCACACCATATTTACCTTGTAACCGCGCTTTTGAAGAAATTTAAAGACCTCCTCGGCAATAACAGGCGAGCGGTGTTTGCCGCCTGTGCAGCCGATTGCAATGGTAAGATATGTCCTGCCCTCCCGCTGGTAAAGTGGAATGAGAAATCTCAAAAATGAGAAGAGCCTTGTAAGAAAGTCCTTTGTCTCCTTCTTGGCAAGGACGAATCTACTGACCTTTGCATCTCTGCCATTAAGTTGTTTCAGTCCTTCAATGAAATTCGGGTTTGGCAGAAACCTTACATCAAAGACAAGGTCTGCATCGTGGGGAAGCCCGTATTTATAGCCAAAGCAGATAACCGTGATAGACAGCTCTTCTCCAACTGTCTTTTCTTCATAGCCCTCAAGGATATATGCCCTCAACTGGTGGGGCGTAAGGGAGGATGTATCCACAATCCTGTCTGCCGCCTCCCTTAAGCCTGACAGCATCAGTCGTTCCTTCTTTATGGCCTGAGCAAGGTCCATATTACCCAGCGGATGCGGCCTCCTTGTCTCCTTGTACCTGCGCATGAGGATTGCATCCTCTGCCTCAAGAAAGATGACCTCAACCGTATACTGCTGCTTTAACCTCCTTTGAACCTGCTCAAAGTTTGTAAGGAAGTCCCTTTCCCTTATGTCTATTCCAAGGGCAATCTTGGTAATATCGCCTGAGCGGCTGCATACATCCACAAATGTCCCGATAAGGGATGTGGGAAGGTTATCAACACAGAAAAAACCAATGTCCTCAAACGCCTTGAGTGCAACACTTTTGCCTGCACCAGAAAGCCCGGTGACTATTACAATAAGCATTGAAGATCTATGACGCTCCCCCCCGTGGTTCTATGAGCCCTATATTGCCGTCATCCCTTTTATAGACGACATTTATATCTCCTGAGGATGAGTTGGTAAAGACAAAGAACGCCTTGGAAAGCAAATCCATCTGCATTGCAGCCTCTTCTGGAGTCATGGGCTTCATCTCAAAACTCTTCCTCTTTATTATCTCAGGCTGCCGCTCTTCTTCTTTTGATTCAACCTGGAATGTCTTTCCCTCTCCTTTTCTGTGAGATACGAGTTTTTCCTTGTATTTCTTAACCTGTTTCTCCAGCTTCTCTACAACATTATCAATGGATGAATACATCTCACCCGTAGTCCCCTCGGCCTGTATAAGGACACCGTTAACCTTAAGAAGCACCTCGGCCTTGTGCCGGTATTTCTCAACGCTGAGGGTAACCATGGCCTCCGAGATATTACTCAGGTATTTTTCAAACTTCCTTACCTTCTCCTCTGCGTAATTCTTAAGATTCTCCGTGACATCCATGTGCCGTCCTGTTACGATCACATTCATAGTGTTACCTCCTTAACGGTTGCCTTTTTCCGCCTGTTCTGCGGCGGGATCTTGAGTTCTGTCCTATACTTTGCTATAGTCCGTCGGGCTACAACTATACTTCTTGCCTTGAGCATCTTAACAAGCTCGCTGTCGCTGAGGGGTCTGCTTGCATCCTCCTCTGTGATAATCTTTCTTATAATATCCTTCACGCTTGTAGAAGACACCGAACCCCTATCGCCCTTAATGGCAGTGCTGAAGAAGAACCTGAAACTGAATATCCCATGTGGGCATTGGACATATTTATTGGATGTGACCCTGCTTATGGTACTTTCATGCATTCCAAGGTCAAGGGCAACATCCCTCAGGTTCAGCGGTCTTAGAAATTCTATGCCTTTGTCAAAAAACTCCCTCTGAAACTTAAGTATGCTCTCGGCAACTCTATAGATAGTGCTGTTCCTCTGGTCAAGGCTCTTAAGAAGCCATATGGCAGACTTTAGGCGTTCGTTAAGAAACTGCCTCTCCTCGGGGGACAGCAGTGCCTTATTTGAAAGAAGTCTTCTATAGTAATTACTCAATCCCAGCCTGGGTATGCCCTCATCATTCAGCACAATGTTATAACCGTCCTCTGTCTTAATAAAATAGACATCAGGGACTATATAATTAGTCACGCTGTGAAAGAAATTTCTTCCCGGTCGAGGTTCAAGCCCTTCTATGACCTTTACAGCGGATAAGACATCATCGAGGCTTACATCAAGTCTCTTTGCTATGTTATGGTATCGCTTCTTTTCAAGGTCATCAAGGCAGTCCTTTACAATCCTCTCAACAATGGAACCCTCAAGTCCAAGTTGTCTTATCTGTATGAGGAGGCACTCGGATACATCCCTGGCACCCACGCCAGGGGGATCAAACCCGTGGATTAGTCTAAGCGCCTTGTTGACAGTCTCAAGCCTGGCAGAGCCAAGCTCTGCAATCTCCTCTATCGATGCCCGGAGGTACCCATCATCATCCAGATTGGCTATAATAATCTCAGCAATCCCCTTTACCTCCTCTTGTGCATCCGCAAACCTCAACTGCCAGAGCAAGTGGTCTGTCAGGTCAGGCTGCCTGGTTAATGTCTGCTCTATCGGAGGTGGTGTTTCTGCGCCTGGTGTAAAATAACCGAGATCCCTGCCGTCGCTCCCTCTTTCATCAAAATATTCATCTACCCCAAATCCGAACATCTTATCAAGCATCTTATCAAGGGGAGCCTCTGCATCCCCTATGAGATCTGTTGATTCAGGAGGTGTTTCTTCCGACTTCTCACCTGCCTCGGCCTCAATAACCTCTTCCAAAAAGGGATTCTCCATCAGCTCCTGACTTAATGCCTGAGTAAGCTCAAGCTGCGGCAGCTGGAGCAGCTTCAGCGCCTGTTGAAGCTGAGGTGTGAGGATAAGCTTCTGCGCTAACTTAAGTTCAAGTCTATTTTCAAGCGGCATTACAGTCTAAAATCCTCTCCGAGATACACCTTCCTGACCCTCTGATTATGAACGAGCTCAGAGGGGGTACCAGTTTCAAAGACCCTTCCATCATTTATTATGTATGCCCTATCTGTAATAGACAGTGTATCCCTCACATTGTGGTCTGTGATTATTACCCCTATGCCCCTGTCCCTGAGGTATCCAACGGTCTTCTTCAACTCACCTACGGTTATAGGGTCTATCCCGGCAAATGGCTCATCAAGAAGTATAAAAAGAGGGTCAAGGGCAAATGCCCTCGCTATCTCAACCCTCCTTCTTTCACCCCCTGAAAGCATATGCCCCTGCCTTTTAAGGATCGGTTCGAGGTTGAATTCAGCAATAACCGCCTCGGCCTTTTCCATCTGTTGTCCTTTATCCATTCCCCTTATCTCAAGCACTGCCAGGATGTTTTCCTCAACAGTAAGTTTCCTGAATATAGAGGGCTCTTGCGGAAGATACCCTATTCCCCTCCTTGCCCTCTCATACATTGGGAAGCTGCTTATATCTTCATCGTCAAGAAATATCCTGCCTGCATCCTGTCTTATTGCGCCAACAATCATATAAAAACTTGTGGTCTTGCCTGCGCCATTTGGCCCAAGTAGCCCTATTATCTCTCCTGATGCTATCCTTACATCGAGGTCTGTTACTACTATTTTACCATCATAGCCCTTTCTGAGTCCCTTAGTCTCAAGAACATGCATCTTAATCCTTTTTCTTGAGGATAGCCTTACTGTCCTTCACTACGGCCATGTCCTCCTTGATGATGTAGAGTATCTCGCTTCCAGTAATGATATTGTCGCCCTGCGTAGCCATTGGCTCACCTGTAAATATGACCCTGCCGTCCTGCCAGTATGTTGCCTCTTTTGATGTTATTATCCTGTCACCCTTTACCACCTTTACATTGCCTGATGCATCAATCTTTCTGATCTCGCCTTTTTTCTCATCGTAATATACGAGCATCCTGTCTGCATATATCGTCATATCATCTGTCTTTGCAACAACAGAACCCTCAAAGAGCGCTGTATGGGCCTTATTATCTGCGGTGAGGCTCCTTGATGTAATAACCACGGTGCTCTTGCTATCTGCCTCTGAGGAGACCACGAGTATAAGAACTGCCATAAGAGACAGGCTAATTATAGAAGATACCCTTGACATCCTGTAAGACCCTCACCTTCTGCTCCCTTGCCTTTATTATCAGCCCCTTGCCGTCTATGGAGAAATTCTTGCCCTTAATATTTATAGTGTCTTCTGTGGTTATCTCTTCATCAGCGGCCTTCCATAACAGGGAATCCGTATCAAGGGACATATCATCAACAGTTGCCCTGACATCCTTTATCTTCAAGTTTTTATTCTTAAAATCATATATCCCCTCTTTACCATTAAGGACAAGACTCCTGCCCTGGTAGATATTTAAGGTCAGGGCATATAGATGTGCATCCTCGCCTCCCTGCCCTATCTCGGCCCTCCTTGATGTGAGCTCCCACTTCAGGGCACCGTTTTCTGAATGATTTAGCTTTAGCCCGCTGATAGATGAACCTTCTTGTCTGATTCTCACTGTAAAGGGTTTATCCTTGTGGAGAAAAATGAATCCTGCTATAGACACGACAATCACCGTCAATATATAAAACCATTTTCTCATATTAAATTCTATCATTTGGACAATGGCATTGTAAAGGATGCGACAAGTATAAATAGAAGGAGGAATCTTTATCTATGCATCAAACCCTTGCCTATCATTACCCTTGCAACTGCCCTCTGTGCAAGCTCTGAATCCCAATAGGCAGCAATAAGGTTGTCTGCTTTTAACCCATCAAGGATATAGGGCGAGCCAAAAGAGACTATGGTTGAGCGTTTTGCAATGGCCAGGGCATCGGTCAAAAAATCATGAAGGGAACTGTCAAGTCCACTTCTGCCTTTCCATGCCGCTATCTTTGAAAATATTGCTATAACAGTATCCCTGTCCTTTATATGATTCAGCATCTCCTGCTTCTCCTTATTGAGATTGTCTCTATCAATATAAAAGGAATTGACATCTGGAAATCCTTCCCTGACGGCATCTGTGAAGAAATCTCCTGCGCCTGAATTATCGTCATCTACAATCACCACTACTGAATTGCTGACAAGAGATGCCCTGCCTTTAATCACCCTGACAGCCTTTTCTGTTATAAGCCTCGAAATCTCCTGATGCCGATGTTTGCCTATAAAAGATTCCCACTCTTTCCTGGACAGGACAGGATACTGCGATAGCTTTAACTTCTGTTTTATGGCCTTTATACGGATATTAGACTCCTCCACCCTCTTATTTATGCCAGGGGCATTTGATAACAGTGACCCTATAATAGTCTCTGCAGAGGTTGGATGAAGCAGTATGTCAGCGCCTGACTTAATGGCCAGGAGACATGCCTCTTGCTCGGAATAATAATTCCTTATCCCTCCCATGTTCATGGCATCAGTAAGGACAAGGCCGTTGAAACCCATCTGCCTTCTAAGAAGTCCCCGGATAACCTTTTCTGAGAGGCTTGAGGGCATGTCCGGGTCTACTGCATCTACTCTGAGATGACCCACCATTATCATGTCAACCCCCTGTTTTATCGCCTGTAAAAAGGGCATCAGCTCTACCTTCTTGAGCCTTTCCATATCAGCCTTTAGAATCGGCAGGGCATTGTGTGAATCCATCTCAGTGTCGCCATGCCCGGGGAAGTGTTTTGCACATGCAGAAAGTCCTATCGGGAAATCTGGCAGGGACTGCGTTTCCACAGCCGAGGTCCTTTGATGCTGAATCCCTTTAATAAACTCCTTCCCAAACCATGCAACCTTTTCAGGGTCGCTGGAAAATGAACGGGTGCATATGATAGGATTCCTGGGGTTTGTATCTACATCAAGGACAGGCGACAGGATTACATTAATACCGACAGCCCTTGCCTCCATCGCCATGATGTATATAGCATCTCTGAGAAGTCTTACATCCTCCTTATCCTCGTGGTCTATTGCCTCTGCAATGGCCCTTGCCTTTGGAAACAATGTACCGCCTTTTACCTGCTGGCCAAGCCCCTGCTCAAGGTCTGAGGCTATAAACAGTGGAATCTCGGATGCCTTCTGGAGGTCATTGATTGCCCTTATAACCTCTTCCAATCCACCGCCAAAGAGTATGAATCCACCTATGCCTTGTTTAACAAGGCTCAGGTAGTGGTCAAATCTCTCATGGAGTCTGTCCCCATCAAGCCTTGCAATGACAAGCTGTGCAACATCCCCTGGAAGCATGTTTTAGTATAACAGAATCTTCATAGCCAAAGGTTTCTCATGACGGCCTCCCCTTGACTTATTAGCGTCAATTAAATTATTTTTTATCTAATGGAAGAAAGCATAACAAGGGCATTTCAGGAGAGCATTCGGGTAAAAGAGAGGTTCTTCAGGGACAACATTGCCAACATAATAGATGTATCGAGGCTTATTGCAGATACCTTTATAAAGGGCAATAAACTCGTCCTCTTTGGCAATGGCGGAAGCGCAACCGATGCATCACACATAGCAGGGGAGTTTATAAACAGGTTTAAGAGAGACCGGCCAGGACTTCCAGCCATTGCGCTTAACACAGATATGGCTGTTATAACATCCATCGCGAATGACTATGACTATTCCGAGGTATTTGCCCGACAACTGAAGGCGCTTGCTGTGGAAGGCGACATAGCTATCGCTATAAGCACAAGTGGAAGCTCGCCCAATGTCCTCAAGGCTGTTGATGCGGCAAAGAAAAGGAGGCTTAAGGTCATAGTCTTTACAGGTTCAAAGGGCGACAAATTCGCAGCAAAGGCAGATTATGCCTTTGTAGTGCCATCTGATAATACCCCCAGAATCCAGGAAACCCATATAACCATCGGCCATATCCTGTGCCAGATAGTCGAAGAGATATTGTTTGAAAACCCCAAGAAGAAGTAATAGAATTATTGTATTGACAAAGCTGATGTGCTATATTAACCTATAGTTGTGACGGAGGGTATAAGCTCATGCTAAAGGCTGTGATTGCGGCATTAGTTTCTACTTACTGCAAAGAAAATTCGCTCTCTCTATTACAGATAATCTTTCTTGTAGTGTTCTCTCTCTCCCTGCTGGTAATTTCTTTTAGTGCCTTTTATCTGCATATCAAGAAAGATTCTGTAAAAGATGCCTCTCAAAAGGAAGAATAAAAAAAGGACTCCTGGGTGGGGTCCCTGATAAGTGGCCTGGCCCTGGGGGAAATCCTTTTTTGTTGAACCCAGGTTCTGGCCGATTAATCTGAGGCCGATCACCTTAAAAGGCCGTAGCCCTCAAGCGTCTTCCTGAGCTTCTCCCTGTTTGTATCAGCCATGAAGCAGAGTGGAAGCCTGAATTCCTCCTTAATCATTCCCATCATGGACAGTGCAGTCTTCACAGGGATTGGATTTGTCTCAATGAACATCGCCTGGTTAAGAGGCTCGAGTTTGTAGTGAAGTGTCCTTGCCCTTTCAATGTCTCCTTCTTCCCATGCCCTGCACATGGCTGATACATCTGAGGGCGCAATATTGGCGGTTACGGAGATCACCCCTTTGCCGCCGAGGGCAAGAAGTGGCAGGGTTGTAAAGTCGTCCCCTGATATAACATCAATCCTTTCGCCGCACAGCCTTATGACCTCGCTGACCTGTTTCATATCTCCTGTTGCCTCTTTTATGGCAACTATGTTTTTAATCTCTGCAAGCCTTGCAACTGTCGAGGGAAGGATATTCACTGCAGTCCTGCCAGGGACATTGTAAAGCACTATGGGTATATCCACAGCCTCAGCAACTGCCTTGTAATGCAGGAAAAGTCCTTCCTGTGTGGGTTTGTTATAATAGGGCGAGACAAGCAATGCCCCATCTGCGCCCAGTTGTTTTGCCTTTTTTGTCATCATGATCGTTTCATCTGTTGAGTTGGCGCCTGTGCCTGCAATAACAGGCACCCTCCTGTTAGCAGTCCGAATCGCCACCTCAATTACCCTGTAGTGCTCATCATATTCAAGGGTTGCTGATTCTCCTGTCGTGCCGCAGGGCACTATGGCATCTGTCCCCTCCTTTATGTGCCACTCAATCAGATCACCGAGGGCCTTTTCATCCACCTTGCCGCCACTGAAAGGGGTTACTATTGCGACTATTGAACCCTTAAACATCTTTACCTCCTCGTAGTCCTTGATTAAGAACCAGTTTATGCAAAAGCCTATCTATAGGTCAAGAGAAATCTTTATCATCGAACCCATGTAGTATCCGATGAATTTTTATAAACCATTATTGATGCCCATATAGCCACTGCCATGTAGATTGCCCCTGACATGTAGAATCCAAGGAGGAGCTTTCCAAGGCCAAGCGTATAACCTACTACAAGCGTAACACCATAGATGAAATTAAACACATCCCTCCTGAAACTCTTATTAGCCTTCTGGTCGCCGAGTGCCTTTTTAATCGGCCTCCAGCCAGGTCCCCCGGGGTTTGTCTTTCTGTAAAACTCCATCAGCTTTTCATCAGGTGCAGGCCTTGTTATCAGTGTCACTACGACCCATACAACAGTTGATACCGCAATGATAAGGGAAAGCCTTTCATAATACGGCGAAGCCTTAAATAGAGGATGGGTATAGACAATTATAGTCATTACTGTCGAACTGATCATGGCGGATATCTCTGACCATGCATTCACCCTCCACCAGTACCACCTGATGATATAGACAAGTCCTGTGCCTGAGCCAAAGGCTATGAGAAATTTAAAGACCCCGATAATGGATGTAACCTGGTAGGCGATAATCCCTGTGATGACAGACAGTATAAGGGTAGCAATCCTTGAGATATTTATATAGTGCCTTTCAGACGCCTCCTTCTTGATAAACCTCTTATAGAAGTCGTTTACAAGATATGCAGATGAGAGGTTCAGGTATGTGCTCAGGGTGGACATAAAGGCGGCAAAGAACGATGCCAGCATGAGCCCCTTCAATCCTGATGGAAGCAGGTCCACCATCATCCGCGGATATACTGCCTCATTGTCCTTGACAGACGGATACAGGATGAGCGAGGCAAGGGCAGCCAGTATCCACGGCCAGGAACGAAGGGCATAGTTGGCTATATTGAAATAGAATGTTGCAAAAAGGCTTTGCCTTTCATCCCTGCATGATGCCATCCTCTGGACTATCACACCACCGCCGTCTGATGAATACTTAGACCACCAGCTCAGGCCGACATATCCTAAGAATGTGAGGAATGCTGTCCCAAGAACACCGCCATCCATTGGCGGAAAGAAACCGAGCTGGGCAGAGGACAGATGCAGTTTTATCTGTCCGATGCCGCCTGCCTTGTTTACAGAGGCAATGCACAGCAAGATGGCTCCAACCATTGCTATGATAAACTGGAAGAAGTCCGTTGTCACTACCCCCCAGTAGCCAGAGAGCATGGAATAGGTAATGGTAACTGCACTGGATATTGCAATGCTTTCCCATCTGCCCCAGCCTATAGAGACATCAAGTATCTTTACCATGGCAAGGATAACCTGGGCCTTGATTATAGTATGTATTGCCAGGGCAAGATAAACAGCCTTAAAGCCCCTGAGTACGGCTGCTGATCTGCCTGAATATCTCAGCTCAATGAACTCAACATCAGTAATGACGCCGAGGCGCCTCCAGAGCCTTGCAAAGAAAAAAACAGACATCATTCCTGATGCTATAAAACACCACCACTGCCAGTTCTCGTAGATCCCGTTTGCCCTTACAAGGCCTGTCACATATAGTGGGGTATCTGAGGAAAATGTCGTTGCCACCATTGATGTCCCTGCAAGCCACCATGGGAGATTCCTGCCAGAGATGAAAAACTCGCTCATGCTTGATGATGCCCTGCGGGTAAAATAAAGCCCGATAGCAAGCGACAACAGCATGTATAACACAACTATTGACCAGTCAGCAACTGAGAGTGTCATAATCTAATCGCCATATATGCAACAATGAAGAACCTTGCGGCAAGCCGCAGGGTATCAAAGAATCCTATATTTGTGTTGTTGTCATTGTCATTCCCGCTTGTCGGGAATCCTTCAGAAAGATTCTGGACAAGCCAGAATGACAGAGCATGGTAACCCTGTGGCAAGGCCACAGGGAATTGCAAGTTAAACAGATTAAGATATGCCATATAAATATCTCCTCTATTATAAAAATTCTGAGACAGCCTGCCCTATATAACCTGGTTATTTCTGTATTTTCTCTAATACTACTTTTACAGAATCCCTTCATTACCCATTAATAGCCTCTCTGCCTCTTTCGGATTCAATCCCCTCTTCTTCATCAATACAGCCACCTTTACCCTTCCACGGGCAGTATTCAATAATACCTCCGCCTCATCCAGAGATGCGCCTGTAAGCTCTGTGATTATCCTTTTTGCCCTTTCCTGGAGTTTCCTGTTTGTCGGCTTGACATCAACCATGTAGTTTCTATAGACCTTTCCAATGCCTATCATAGAGGCAGTTGATATGATATTGAGCATCACCTTTGTTGCAGTCCCTGCCTTAAGCCTTGTGGAGCCTGCTATTACCTCAGGGCCAACAATTACCTTTATGAGGCCATCTAAAAAGGGATGCCTCTTTATAGGGTTAAAGGTTATAAGCCATGTCCTTGCCCCTTTATCCTTTGCCTCTTTCAGGCAGGAAAGGACAAATGGTGTCCTTCCACTTGCAGATATGCCTATGGCAATGTCCTTTGATGTTATCCGTGCCATGGCCCTTCTGCCTTCTCTCACATCATCCTCTGCACCTTCCACTGCCTTTGTAAATGCCTTTTTTCCTCCTGCCATAATTGCATTAAATAAGTTCTGCGGGACGCCAAAGGTCGGCGGAACCTCAGCAGCATCCATTACACCGAGCCTCCCGCTTGTCCCTGCACCAACATAAAACACCCTTCCTTTGGCCTTTATGGCCTTCATCACATCTTTAACTAACCGTCCAATCGCACTTTTAGCCTTGCTGACCTGCCCGATTGCCTTAATCTCCTCAGAGGCAATCAATTCTACAATATCCTCCACCTTCATAGAATCGACATGTCTTGAAAGGGGATTAGGCCTTTCAGTTATATCTATTGAATTATTCATCATATCCCTATTGCCTTCCTGAATGCCCTGTAGTCGAAAAATCCCTCTATAAGCTCAGCCGCCCTTTTTACCTTCTTTTCCTCCCTTATCCTTATCTTTCCAAGGACAGACTCTATCCTTTCAACAATGCTGAAGGTATCCTCTTTGACCGATATTATGGGAATACCCATAAGCCTTGCCTTTCCTATGATGACATCGTTTGGGAGCATGCCGCCTGTGAGAACAAGGCATCTTGTTGATGTCTCCATGGCTGCAAGCTGTATATCAGCCCTGTGACCGCCTGTTATAACAGCCTTATTTGCAACCTTCCTGAAGTACTTTATTGCACTGTCAACATCCATTGCCCCGATCAGAAAACCTTCAATAAACTCATCCATGTGCTCCTCTGAGCATAATACCCTGCCTGAGACTACCTCATTAAGCTGCCTTACTGTAATGGCATCAAGCAGACTGTCCTTTGGTATGGCACCAAAAACAGGTATGCCCTTTCTCTTGAGGAATGGGATGAATTCATCCTTAACAGACCGCACAGCGGCCGCAGGTATCTTATTTATAACACCTCCTAAGAGCCTGTCCTTTAACAGTTCCTTTGATTCAAGAAGGGAGTCTATAGAAGACTCTGCCCTATAAGGTTCAACCATAATGAGCCTCGCATTAAAGGCATTGATAATGGAAGGGCCGCTTATACCGAGGAATGCACCATCATAAAGGTTTAAAGCGCCTCCGACAAATACAATATCCTTGCCCTTTTTTACTGACCTGAATGCCTTTATCACCTTTCCCCTTGTCCCCTTTATCTCACCCTTGAGCGCCCGCTTATGGAGATCGAATGTGAGCACAACAGGGGACATGTCTGTTGCAGGGTCATCAATGCCCAGTGCCTCCTTCATAAATTTAGCATCGGCATCAATAACATCTCTGCCTTCCTTTACAGGGATATTCCCGAATGGCTTTATGTAGCCAATCTTTATACCCTCTTGCTTCAGCCTCAATCCAAGACCAAGGATAAGGAGACTCTTACCTGAATAACCAACATTTGAACCCACATAAAGGGCTATCATCTCTGTCCTCCTTTTATGGTTATCTTTATTTCCAAACCTTTAAGACACATTCCGCAGCGTTGCCCTTGCATCAAGTGCAACAGTCCCTCTCTCCTTCACCACCAATGGATTTATATCAAGCTCGATAACCTCTGGGATATCAATTGAGAGCTGTGACAGCCTGAGTATTGCATCCTCAAGACTATCAATGTCAACAGGCCTTTCGCCCCTTACACCCCTAAGAATCGGATATGAGCGGATTTCCCTTGTCATCTCCTTTGCATCCTGTCTTGTAAGGGGTGCAATCCTGAAGGATATATCCTTTAATGCCTCCACATATATACCGCCAAGGCCAAACATAAGCATGGGGCCAAAGGTTGAATCAAGGCTGAGACCAAGTATTACCTCCTTACCCGTGGAGATCATCTCATAGAGCATCACACCATCTATATGTGCATCCGGCATAAGCCTTCTGACATTTGATGTTATCTCAAAGAATGCATCCTCTATATCCTTTGGTCCATTGAGCCCTGTCTTAACACCTCCAACATCTGTCTTATGCAGTATATCAGGGGATGATACCTTCATGACAACAGGATAGCCTATTCCGCTGGCTGCCTTTAATGCCTCCTTTACAGTCCTTGCAAAAACAGCCTTTGGGAAGACAAACCCATATACCTTAAGAACCTCTTTTATCTGCTCATCTGAAAGCTGCCCCATGCCGGCATCAATGGCGTTCATAACCAATGCCCTTGCCTTTTCCTTATCAACCTCAAACCTCGGTATCTCCTGGGCACCGAGTCCTCTTTCGCTTGAGTAATCAACCATCCTTCTAAATGCCTTTACAGCAGGCTCAGGATAGGAAAAGTTAGGTATACCCTCATTCTTCAGCATCTCTACTGCTGATATGACCCTTTCGTGACCCATAAAGCATGTAAGGATCGGTATCCTTGTCCTTTTAGATACGGCTATGACCTCATCTGCTGTCCTGTTTACATCTATCATTGCCTGCGGTGTAAGGATTATCAGGATGCCATCGATGTTTGCATCATTAATAACCACATCAAGGCTGTCCCTGTATCTCTCGTGGGTTGCATCTCCTATTATATCAACAGGGTTATAGAGCGAGGCATTCTTTGGAAGCAATCCATGAAGTTTGGTGATGGTATCAATGGAAAGGTTTGACAGGGTTATGCCTAATCTCTCTGCCTCGTCAGCAGCAAGGATCCCCGGGCCGCCTGCATTTGTAAGGATTAGAAGTCTGCTGCCCCCTGGCATGGGACATGAGGCAAATGCCTTTGCGGTCTCAAACAGATCCTCAATCCCTTCAACCCGTAAGATGCCTGTCTGTTTGAATGCCGCACTAAACGCCTGCTCAGAGCCAGCAAGCGCACCTGTATGTGACGATGCTGCCCTTGCACCGGCAGATGTGCCGCCTGCCTTCACAATGATGATTGGTTTTGACCTTACAGCATTGGAGGCGACATCGAGGAACCTCCTTCCATCAACAACACCCTCGATATATCCGAGAATGACCTTTGTATCCGGGTCATTGGCGAGATATTCGATCATATCTATCTCGCTCAGGTCAGCCTTATTGCCGAGACTTATAAACTTTGAAAAACCAACCCTATTACCAACAGCCCAATCCAGTATCGCAATCCCGAGCGCGCCTGACTGGGAGAAAAAGGCGATCTCGCCTCTGGGGAGCATACCTGCAGCAAATGTTGCATTGAGATTGTTTTTGGTATTTATAATCCCAAGACAGTTTGGCCCAAGAAGCCTTATGCCAAGCCCTTTCGCTCTATCCTTTAATTCCTCTTCAAGTCTGGTTCCATCACCGCCAGCCTCTTTAAATCCAGCAGTGATGACTATGGCTACCTTAATCCCCTTTTTTGCGCACTGCGGAAGGACATCGAGAATAAGATTGGGGGGTATGGCAATTATCGCCTGTTCTACATCATTGGCGACATCAAGTATACTGGGATATACCTTTAAGCCAAGCAGCTCCCGTGCCTTGGGGTTTATTGGATAGATATCCCCCTTAAAGCTAAATTCTATCAGGTTTTTTAATATGCTGTGGCCTACCTTATCTGGCTCTCTTGCTGCACCTATGAGGGCTATGGATTCAGGGTTAAAGAGTGCATCAAGCATAGGATAATAATAGCACAGGAGGGAAAATTTTTAGCAGGGATGTTATTATTCAATAGGGATAGCGATTGCACAGGGACATTGTTCCCTCACAAGATTCAATAGATTATTAAAAAGGAGTTTAATGCTGAGGCTTATAATCTTTGACCTTGATGGGACTATTGTCGATTCAAGTATAGACATCACAAATGCAATAAATTATGCAATAAAACCACTGGGCATGAAGCCTGTTCAGCCTTCCGATACAATAAAGATAGTTGGCGAAGGCATAACAAGGCTTATAGAGAAACTTCTGCCTGAAGAACTCTCTGAAGACAGAGCAGAGACAACCAAAAGGTTTATAGATTATTACTCGGCGCATCTGTTAGATTTCACAAGGGCATACCCGCATGTGGAGGAAGTACTGAAGGCCCTCAATGACTATAAAAGGGCAGTCATATCAAATAAGCGTGAAGGGCTTTCCATCTCAATCCTCGATGGGCTTGGACTTTTAAGATATTTTGACCTTATCCTTGGAAGCGATAGTGCAGGGGCAAAAAAACCATCACCCATACCTGTACAAAGGGTCATGGACTGCCTCGGGGCCAGGGCTGAAGAGACGATTATTGTTGGCGACAGCAACCTCGATATAGAGGCGGGAAAGGCAGCGCATATCAGAACCATTGCCGTTACCTATGGATACAGGCCGAGAGATGTCCTGATGGATGCGGATTTTATGATAGATGACATGGTTGACCTGATAAAGGTTGTAAAGTTACTGCAAAATGGGTAATGCTTTTTTAATTCTAAATGGCAGGCTTATAAGGGAATTTGTAAACTTCCTTCAATTTTTCCATTATCCCCTTTAATATTTCATACTGTTGCCTTTCTACTTCAATTGTTCTACCAAACATCTCCTTGTCTGATGGGTCATCAATGAGTTGCTGTATCATGGTATGTTTCTTCACTGCTGATTCCTCAGATGCCATGCTCAAAACAAGCAGCTTTATCTCATCCTGTTCTTGATTTACTTCTGGCATTATAAAAACAGGCTTCCCTTCCTTGTTAAGGATATACCTTATTAACATCCTCGCATGTTCTAATTCGTCTCTACTGAAATCCTCAAAGGCTTTCAAAGTGACCTTCCTTTACGTCTCAAATAGGACATTACTTATGTAGCTATCAATAGTTGCAGTGCCGTGCCGATTATATTGATTGAGTAAAAGTAGGATGTTGCCGATTTGAGGCTTTTTCAAAGAGAGAGTATTGAAATTGTTCCTCTTGTTCTTTTCCGTCTTTTGCAAAAAAGACATCCCACTCTTCTCTCGTCATATTTTGCGAAATGTCATCCGGTAAATTACTAAGTAGTCTTCTTGCATTTTCAAAGCCGAGATAGTCAGCTATTTTGAAAAGATTGATACGCATTAGCATGTCCTTAGTGTATGGACGCTTAGCGTCAATGAACGTAATAGCTCTTAGTAAATCTTGAGTATATGAGCTATTAAGGATTGCCAATGTGATTAGTGCTTCTGATATGTCGTCAAAGCCTAAGAAATAGCAGGTATCATCTAACATCATTGGTTTATTCTTATAAGGTAAAATCAATGAAAAAAAAGGTTTTTTATATAAACCAGAAATTGCTATTTTATAAGGTTTAAAGGAGTATTCCCCGATCCCAAAAATAGAAAATGACGGTTTACCCTTATAAATACTTGACCGTCTCTCTGTGAAAAAACGGATATTATCTGTAAGGTATTTGTAAATATTCGGGAATTTATTCTCAAGGTATTTTGTATCTTCTCCAACCTTCTTTTGAGTTAAGATAGTAAATTTTCTGGGCTTTGCAATCAAAGGTGATTGAATGTCAGAGCTTTTTATTAAAGCGAAAATCAGGTCATCTTCTAAGGTAAGCTCTTCGTTAAAGCCATTGATATATTTACCATCCATCGTCTCAAGTTCAAGTATTTTAGAGCAATCATGCTTTATACCTTGTCGCCAAATAAAAGGACAGGTCCCGTCAAAGGCTTTACTGTCATGATAAAGATCGACGTCAGATACAAATTTACGACCAGCCCAACCAAACTCACTTTCAACTACATTTGGTGAATCAAAAAGAGATACTTTACAGATATACTCATGAGAACTTCTTCCTAACCTGCATTTGAACAAAGACGCTTCCACGGATGCGTTGAAATATGCCTTAGTATCAAATCTTAAAGCAGTCATATCAGAAATGTCATAATTCGTTTTCGGAAGGTCAAATATCAAATTTTTAATGACGGAATTTTTTGCAAGCATTGCAATGTATCCGCAGTGTTTCGCAAATGATTTGAGCATCATTAAGATGATATATTCCCCAATATCAAAATTCCCTTTCCCAGTGATAGCATCAAGTCCATTGTAAGACTTGAAATTACTTTTTGTTGGTAGATTACTGGAATTCAAAGTGCTCAATTCCGAATTAGTAACCCATGGTGGGTTACCGAGAACAAGAACTTTTTCTTTAGTTGTGGCTTTTTCTATATGTGAAAAATCAAACTCAAAAACGTCTTCACAGTATAAAAAAATCGAAGGTTTGTTCAAATGAGGATTCTCAACGAATAATTCGAGTATTGCAAATTTTGTAAACCAAAAATAAGGTTCATAGATTTCTACGCCATACACTTGTTTAAGTTTTTGGAACGCTTTAAGAGCTGATATGATAAACGAACCTTTGCCGAAGGTAGGTTCCACGACTATTTCAGGAGTAAAGCCTTCTTTCAAAAGAATACTGCACACTAAGTCGCTTAGAATACTTGGTGTTTGGAAATCGCCAAATTCTCTTCTTTCCATGTCTTCAGAAATGATGTGTTTAGGTTCAAGAAGTTCTAAGAAAAGCAAGAAATCATGCTCATTTCTGAAGAAGTCATTGATTCCACAAAGCTGCATAAGAGAATTATTTGCTTCCTTGAAAGTTTGAATATGATGGAAATGGCTTCTTAAGGAATCAAGGGTCGAAAGTTTTATATTCTGTAAGGCTTTTTTCATATCTTGTTTACTATACGAATTATTCCGTCAACGCTTTCAGCGAGTTTGACGATGCGCCCGTACTGCAATCGCCACTGTAGGGCGTTAGAAATTGTTAGGTAGCCCTGCTCAGGCTTATTGCGCAATATTTCTTCAGCTAAATCGCGCATTGTTATTTCATCTGCTGGAAGATTTCTGTCTGTAAGATAAGCGATTATATCTTCGGAATTTGCATTGTTGTCGAGCATTTGCCGGATTGTTTTTGTTATTTGGAAGTCAGCAGTTCTGTGCTTATGGATAAACGAACAACTGACAAAGTTGAGGCGTGCAACCTTTTTAGCGGGGTCGTCGGTCTTCTCGTATACAAAGAGTAGTAAGTTATAACCTAGACCATAGATTTTTTGTCTTGCATTCTTGAAGGGGCAAGATGATTTAGGCTGTTCAATCGAGGTTACTTTGATATCAGTACTGATATCACCAGAAGGTATATCAATAGCGTTTGCGGAGGAACCGATTTCAACATCATAATTTTTCTCAAGATGATCTGTAAATTTGTGTTCTATGAATGTACCGACAGCCTTCCCATCCGTTACTCCAAACAAATCCTTGTTATCAAAGTTAGATTCTCTTTCACAAAAAGCCTTTGCTTCTTTAATCAATGCATCAATCGTTAGTTTTGGCTTCATTTACTTCTCCTAACGTATAGGTATTGTATCCTTTTCGGCACGGCATTGCAACTAACGGTTGCAGGCTAAAAGAAGTGCGTTAGCATTTGCCGATTAATCTATTTCCTTTTAGCCTGCTGTTAGGCGATGGATTTTGCCCATTCATTTTATCGGATGTCTTAAAACTGTTTTCATTTTTTCTGGTGCAGTTTTACGAGGGTCGCTCAAGTATATTTCGTGATGTTTCCCTGTTAAATTATGCCCTTTGCTCTTTACGAAATTATGAATCTTCTCAATGGTTGGACCCTCGGCAGAATAAGGACCAATATGCATTATCTGAGCTGACAGCCCTTCATGAAAACTTTCAAATCTTACTTTGGAAAGAGCCGGGGGATTTTTCTTTTTCTCCACTTGTTCAAGAGCTTTATTGACCAGGTCTCTTGTTACATATTCTGGCTGCATAATCATTACTATCCATTTCCACGCATCTTTATTTTCCATGCTGAATTTGGTCATATCATCAGTCCACCAAAGACCTTCAAGAGGCATAACACCATAATCAATAGCTGTCTTCCCTTTTTTAATTGTAAATTTGAGGGTATAAGATACGGCATATAATGCTTCTACTGCGTCTTTGAACTCTTGGGATGTGTTTGGGTCACCGGTACCATCAATCATGAGAAAATTCATTTTGGGAACATCAACTATCATAACTTCTTTTGGAGAGGGATTATATAGGTGTTTGAGTTCTTTTTTGAGGTCAACCTTTTTCATGGCTCTTGCCCCTTATTTTATATTGGGCAAAATCTTTTGCCTAACTTGTTCATAAGCGAAATAGGTGCGTATATCCCCCTGTTTTTAGGGTTATAGACGAACTTGTTTCGTTTATCCCGATTCTGGCTGAAGGCCAAAAATCCCTTCCCTCTGACAAAATATGTCACTCATCACCTCCTTCTCTCAGACTTAAGCTGTCCAATGGACTCTTTATCTTACCAAGACTTTTTGTGCTGACGTGAGCAGGATGCCATCTGTGGCCCGGAATGGTCTTAACCTTCGTGACATAATCAGGATTGTAACGAAAAGCAACTATTATCCTGTCTGAGTTATCTTTGCTGACGGTCACCCCATGTTATCTCCCCTTTGTGAAATATTATCAACTCCTTCTAGCGCTGTCAAGCTAACGCATTGAATCATCTGATAAAATGTAACCCAAACTTTTAAGGAGGTTAGGGTTACATAGGGATAATCCCTTTAAGGCTGACAGATTGGGATAGCAGTAAAGTTGTTATCTGATAAGAAGTAACAAAAATTATAGGTTAGTAATGCTTCTTTAATTCAAACAGCACCTGTTTGGCCACACTCTTCAGGGTCTCGAAAACTCCTATGCCTTCAACTGCAACACCCTCAAACCATTGAATGCCGTTGGGGTTTAGTATCTGGTTCATCTCCTCAAGCGGTGCGACATTCGGGAGGTCTCTCTTGTTATACTGTATGATGAAAGCCAGTTTTTCAAGGTCATAGCCCTGCTCGGCAAGGTTTACCCTTAGGTCATCCAGGCTCTCGATATTTGCATCCATCCTCTCTATCTGACTGTCTGCAACAAATACAACTCCATCGACACCTTTAAGTATCAGCTTTCTGCTTGCTGCATAGAAGACCTGCCCGGGGACGGTGTAGAGATGAAACCTTACCCTGAAGCCCTTTATATCACCGAGGGCAAGTGGAAGAAAATCGAAAAAGAGTGTCCTTTCTGTTTCTGTGGCAAGCGATATAAGCTTGCCTTTCTGTTCGGGATTCGTCCTTTTATATATGTATTGCAGGTTTGTTGTCTTGCCGCCCAGCCCAGGGCCGTAATAGACTATCTTGCAGTTTATCTCACGGGAGGAATAGTTTATAAAGGACACTTGCAGTACCTACCTGAAGAGGTTGTCAATGTCTTCGTCGCTGATCTCCGCAAATGGAGATACCTCTACGCTCCCTTCCACCTTTTCCTTTTCTGTCTTTGCGGCAATGGAATCAAATATCCTTACGAGGGCGTCAGATGTCTTTTTCACCCTCAGCCGAACAAGGCCGAGCGAGGAACGCTGGTCAAAGATAACAACAAGGATGACCCTCTGCCCGATAAGGGATATATGGATATTGTCCTTCTCGCCCTCATGGAAGAGTATGGTAAATTCTTTCTCTCCAAGGAGTCTTGCAATACCGCCTGTGGCAGCGATATTGCCTGCTGTAAGCGATGCAAGGGATGTAGTATCTATGTTGCGGGTTTCTCCTGCAGATGCTATAAGCTGACCGTTTTTATCAACGAGAAACACCACCTTTGCATTTGCCTGCTGGTGGAGTTTCTGGAGTTCAGCATCTATCTGGCTGAACTCCTCTTCATACATTACTAAATCTGGACTAGCCATTTGCTACTAAAAATAGCATAAATATTTAGCTTTATCAAGTCCTTATTGTCCTTTTGCTAATCTCAAGACGGCCTCCCAATTTTTGTCCACATCTTCCTGAACCTTTTTGAGCAGGGCCTCGTTGTCGGGTTTAAACAGGTGTTTAAACCTTCCCTGAGGCTTAAGCCACTCTGTAATCGGCTTCTTTTCCTTGGGCGTGTAGTTCAGTTTTATGATCCCATCCTCTGCCTCATACAGCGGCCAATAACATGTATCAACCGCTAACCTGCAAAGCTCTATGGTGTTGTTGGTAGCAGTCCTCCATCCGCGGTTACAGGGCGAGATAATATTCAAAAAGGACGGTCCATCAATGGAGAGCGCCTTTTTCACCTTTGTCATAAGGTCCTTCCAGTGCGAAGGAGATGCCTGAGCAACATATGGGACATTGTGGGCTATCATTATCTTTGTAAGGTCCTTCCTCACCTGTGTCTTCCCTGGCTGAACATTTCCAACAGGACTCGTTGTTGTATCAGCGCCGAGGGGCGTTGCACTTGAGCGCTGTATCCCTGTGTTCATATATGCACCGTTGTCATAGCATACATAGAGGATATTGTGTCCCCTTTCCATTGCACCTGAGAGGCTCTGAAGCCCTATGTCGTATGTCCCACCATCGCCCCCAAAGGCAATGAACTTAATATCTCTCTGTATCCTGCCCCTTTTCTTCAATGCCCTGTACATGGATTCCACACCGGAGATGGTTGCGGCTGCATTTTCAAAGGCACTGTGTATCCAGGGTATCTTCCACGCAGTATAAGGGTAGATGGTTGTTGCAACCTCAAGGCATCCAGTTGCATTGGATGCAATAACAGGCTGTTCAGCAGCCATCAAAACCTGTCTGACAATGATGGATGCACCGCAGCCTGCGCAAAGCCTGTGCCCTCCTGTAAGGAGGTCTTCCTTCTTTGATAACTCTTTTAATACAAGGGGTGTTGTCATGTTATTCCCTCACAGTGATGTATTCTTTAAAGGTTTTTGCCTTTCCTGTATTGGCTATTTCAGCAAGTTCATTCAGTACAGTCTCTGCATGTTCTGGAAGGAAATCCCTTCCTCCAAGCCCATAGACCTTATTTATCATAACAGGCCTCTCCTTTATATGTATCAATGCAGAGCTTATCTCCATAAACAGGGGGCCGTAACCTCCAGAGGAATCTGCCCTGTCCATAACACATATTGCCTTTACACCTTTAAGGGCATCTGCTATCTCCTCATACGGGAATGGCCTGAAGAGCCTCGGCTTTAAAAGCCCTGCCTTGATGCCCCTGTTTCTGAGGTCATCGATTACATCCTTGGCCGTGCCTGCTGCTGAGCCCATTATTACAAGTGTAATATCAGCATCGCCAAGCCTGTAGTCCTCAAAGAGGCCATATGACCTTCCGCTCAGTTTCCCGAATCGCTCTGCTACATCAAGGACCACGGCCTTGACCTTTCCCATGGCATCTGCCTGTGCCTTCTTGTGTTCCATAAAGTAATCAGGGAGAACAAGTGCACCAATGGTCTTTGGGTTATCTATATCAAGCAGGGGGTTCAATGCCTTATACTCGCCAATAAAATCCTTGACCTCCTCATCCTTCAGATACTCCATCCTCTCTATAGAATGGCTTATGATAAAACCATCCATGCAGGTCATTATCGGAAGCCTTATGTCCATGTGCTCTGCAATCCTTAGGGCCTGGATAGTGTTGTCATATGCCTCCTGTGCATTCTCAGAGTACAGTTGTATCCAGCCTGCATCCCTTGCACCCATGCCATCTGAATGGTCGCCGTGGATGTTTATTGGCGCAGAAAGTGCCCTGTTTACCAGCGCCATAAGGATAGGGAACCTCATGCCTGATGCTATATAGAGCATCTCCCACATCAGGGCAAGGCCCTGGGATGATGTTGCAGTTACCACCCTTCCGCCAGCGGCGGCAGCGCCAATGCATGCGCTCATTGCGCTGTGCTCGCTTTCAACAGTCACAAGTATAGTGTTCACATCACCGTCTGCAACAAATGCAGCGAACCTCTGCATTATCTCTGTGGAGGGAGTAATTGGATAGGCCGCACACACATCCGGATCTATCTGCCTCAATGCTTCTGCAACTGCCTGATTGCCTGTTACCGCAACTGCCTTAGCCATCTATTTCCCCTCCTCTACCATTACTATTGCCTTCTGTCCTTTTTTGCCAGGGCATTCATAAGCACATACACCGCAGCCCTTGCAGTGCTTGTAATCAAAACCTGTCATCTTTCCATCCTTAGTAATAACAGCAGAATCAGGGCAGAAGACCCAGCAGAAAAGGCACTGAATACAGTTTTCCTCTTTCCATTCAGGTCTAAATGCCCTCCATGAACCTGTATTATACTCATCGGCATTACCTGCCTCAAGGATGACTCCGCCGCCTGGTGTAAGGTCCTTCCATCCCTTTGGTTTCATTTATTCCTCCGTTATCCCGCCTTCAGTTCATTATAGCCACGTCTTGTGGCCTCGATATTTGCCTCGATTATCTTTGAAGAAAACTTCTTTCCAAAACTCGCCCTCACATCCTCAAGAAGTATATCAAGCGGAATGATGTTCGATGCCTTTGCCAGTGCCCCGAGCATGCATGAATTGGGCAGCGCCCTGCCAATGGTTTCAAGGGATATCTTTGTTGCATCCACTGTGAAGACCTTTTGATTATTGCTGAGAGAAAGTTTCTGTTTTATCTCCTTTGGATCCCTGGGTGAATTAATAATAAAGATGGCATCGTCCTTTGCGCCATCTGTAACATTTACGCCGTCAAGAAGTGTTACATCCACTACCATTATGATATTCGGTCTTGTAACTGGGCAGTGAAGCCGAAGCGGCCTGTCGCCTATACGATTATATGCCCTGAGAGGGGCACCTGCCCTTTCTGGCCCGTATTCTGGAAATGCCTGGACATGTCTTCCACCACTTAATGCCGCATCTGCAAGAACCTTTGCAGCAGTAACTGTCCCCTGGCCACCACGACCATGCCACCTTATTTCGATGAGATCTGACATGCGTCCTCCTTTTTAAGAACTATAGAAGTAAATAACGGATGACAATGACTGAAGATGCCCCTTTAGATGCTCCTTTGGAACATTGCATTAGCCACTGTTTTTACAATATATCCTAAAACATATTGGATTTTCAAGTGCTGAAGCAGTTTGTTGAATCAATTAGATTTCAACAGTGATGGCTGGTCAACGACTCGTAAGGCGAGAATTTTACATAGATCTGAACTGCCTATCCCATGTCTATATTGAGTGGAGATGTAGTGCCCTTGTTATCAGGAAGCATTTCAGGCTATATTATAGCATTATGCTTGCAAAGAGGATAATACCCTGTCTTGATGTAAAGGAAGGAAGGATTGTCAAGGGTGTGAGCTTTATAAACCTGAGGGACGCAGGAGACCCTGTGGAGAACGCAAGATTTTACGATGAACAGGGTGCAGATGAGCTTGTTTTCCTTGATATAACGGCATCCCACGAAAAGAGGAATATAATAATAGATGTTGTAATGAGAACCGCTGAAGAGGTCTTTATGCCTCTGACAGTTGGAGGCGGAATAAAGACGCTTGATGGTATCAGGGGGCTTCTTAAGGCAGGATGCGACAAGGTTTCCATAAATACAACTGCTGTAAATAATCCTGATTTTATAAGGGAGGCTGCAGAAAGGTTTGGAAGCCAGTGCATAGTTGTTGCCATAGACGCAAAGCGTGTGCATGATTCAAGATTTGAAATCAGGAGTCTTGAGGAACTACCTGAATGGCTAATTACATCAGAAGAACTTAAAGATAAACTCCTTATCTCTCAGCCTCCAGCCTTCAGCCGTCAGCCTTCAGCGCTGTGGGAGGTCTATACCCACGGAGGAAGAAAACCAAAAGGCATCAATGCAGTGCAATGGGCAAGATACATGGAAGAACTCGGTGCTGGCGAAATCCTCCTTACAAGCATGGATAAGGATGGAACAAAGGACGGATATGATTTAGATCTCACAAGGGCGGTTTCCGAGTCTGTCACAATTCCTGTCATAGCATCAGGCGGTGTTGGGAATCTCGAACATCTATATGAGGGAATTGTTTACGGCAAGGCTGATGCGGTTCTTGCTGCATCCATATTCCATTACAGGGAATATACTGTAAGGGAGGCAAAGGAGTATTTGAAGAATAAGGGAGTGCCTGTTAGGATAACTAATTGATTCTCATCTTATTTAGCATATCGTCATGCGCCGGTCTAACAGTCTCTTTTATAACTGAGCCGTTTCTTGAGATTGTGACCTCAACCTGCGGTTCATTCTTTTTATCGCTGTATCTTGCGCATATGGAGGCTGTAAGACCAATATGTCCATCTGCCCCCTCGCCCCTTAAAATTACCAGAGGGCTTCCTGTATCTTTTACCTCAAGTAGATAATCACCTGTCTTAAGGAGGCCGTTTATCTGTCCATTCTCTCTTTTGTCCCTGCCGACTATTACCTTACACCTGTCTGATATCCTGAAATGCCTTCCAACCTTCAGGAGATTTAAATCGCTGAAATCCGGCTCAGGCGTATACAGCAGGAGGTCTTTAAGCCTCCTTGAATATATCGGGTCTGTCAGCAGACATCCACCTGCAGGCGCAGGATATTCGGTTAATCCAAACTCCCTTGCAATGGCCATCTGTGATTTCCTCGACCTTCCATGAAAGTCATACAGCCTTTCCCTATCCACAATGCCCCTTTCCTCTGGAATGGTGATTGGAAGGAGTCTTGCAGAAAGAGGCCTCAGGACAAGACCATCAAGCCCTGCCTCTCTTGCTATTATTGCAAGGGTATCCTTTTTCTGGCTCATGGGACGCTGTCCAAGCACCTCGCCTGTGATAATAAAATCCGCACCAACTGCATCCATCAGATCCTTTGCTTCCTTGAGCATGAGTATACGGCAGTCTATACACGGGTTCATGTTCCTGCCGTGTCCAAATTTCGGATTTTTCACAATGGCAAGAAACCTTTCTCCGAGATGGCTCAGTTTTACCTTAAAGCCGAACCTCTCAGCCGCCGGGAACGGGTCCTTTGAGCAGCTTGAGCTGTCGGTAATATCGCAGCCAAAATGGGTAAGAAAGGTCAGGGCAGTAACATCAATCCCCTGTCTTAACAGGACAATGATTGAAAGGGTGCTGTCAAGACCTCCTGATAGAAGGGCAATAGCATTTGGCATATATAAAATTATCATTTTGAGGCCAAAGGAGTCAACTTTCTGGAGAAAATCGGACTGAGATTGTGTTATAATTGTCCATGCTTGCAAACAGGGTTCGGTCAATAAAGCCATCGCCAACACTTGCCATAGATGCAAAGGCAAAGGAGCTGAAGTCATCAGGCGTTGATATAGTGAACTTTGGTATTGGTGAACCTGACTTTGATACGCCTGAGAATATAAAAGAGGCTGCCATAAAGGCAATAAGGGACGGCTTTACAAAATACACACCTGCCTCAGGCATAGTCGAATTAAAGGATGCAATAATCGAGAAGTTAAAGAATGACAATGGCCTCGATTATACAAGGGACGAGATCGTTGTCTCATGCGGGGCAAAGCACAGCCTCTATAATATTGCACAGGCCATCCTGAGCCCGGGAGATGAGGTATTGATACCATCGCCGTACTGGGTGTCATATCCTGACCAGGTGATATTAAACGACGCAGTGCCTGTGATTGTAGATACAGAAGAAAAGGACAATTTTAAGCTAAACCCTGAATCCCTTGAAAGGCATATAACAGACAGGACAAAGGCCCTTATACTCAACAGTCCGTCCAACCCTACAGGGTTTGCCTATGCCAGGGAAACGCTTGAGAGGGTTGCCGAGATTGCTATAGAGAAAGGGATATTTATAATCTCGGATGAGATATATGAGAAGATAATATACGATGGGTTCAGACATATAAGCATTGCATCCCTTGGGGATGATGTAAAGGCTATTACAATAACCGTCAACGGCCTTTCAAAATCCCACTGCATGACAGGCTGGAGGATAGGCTATGCAGCAGGGCCAAGGGACATTATAAAGGCAATGACAAACATCCAGAGTCAGAGCACATCCAACCCCAATTCAATAGCACAGAAGGCCGCTGTAGAGGCATTGAAGGGCAACCAGGACTCTATAAAAAGGATGGTATCTGAATTTAAAGACAGACGCGATTTTATAGTTGCTGAATTAAATAAGATAAGGGGCCTCTCATGTCCAATGCCGCAGGGCGCCTTTTATGTATTTCCAAGGGTGGATGGTTTATACGGCAAGGGCTTTAATGGATGGAGCATAACCAGCTCCTCTGAACTCTCGCTATATCTGCTTGAAGAGGCAGAGGTTGCGGTTGTCCCTGGAGCGGCTTTTGGAAAGGACGCATATATAAGGCTCTCCTATGCAACATCCATAGGCCAGATAAAGAAAGGTGTTGAGCGGCTGAAAAAGGCCTGCGAACAGCTTAGTTAATCCCAATATCTACATGACTGACACCCTATCGAAAGCAGAGTTAATGGAGGCACAGAAACCCATCTTCCGTTCAGGTTTTGTATCAATAATTGGAAGACCAAATGTTGGTAAATCAACGCTCTTGAATGCCATAGTCGGAGAAAAGATTGCTATTACCACATCAAAGCCCCAGACCACAAGGAACCGCATACTCGGCATCAAGACATTGCCCACGGCCCAGATAGTCTTTATAGATACACCAGGCATTCACAAGCCAAGACACAGGCTCGGAGAGATTATGGTAAAGACAGCATTTGATGCGTATAAAGAGGCGGACATAATTCTCTTAATGGTGAAGCCCGAACTCCCGGGCCCAGGAGACAGGTTTATTATTGATGCCATAAAACAGATCAATAAGGATGTCTTGCTTATAATAAACAAGGTTGATCTTGTAAAGAAATCTGCGCTCCTTCCAGTAATTGATGAATATAAGAATCTATATCCGTTTAAGGAGATAATCCCAATATCTGCCCTGAAGGGTAATGGGGTTTCCATTGTGCTCGATAAGATTGTTCAGTATCTGCCAGAAGGGCCAAAATATTATTCAGATGACCTTATAACAGACCAGATTGAGAGGTTTATGGTGGCAGAGATAATACGGGAAAAGGTGATGGCCCTGACAGAGGAGGAAATACCCCACTGTGTTGCAGTTAACATAGAAGAGATGAAGGAGAGACGCAGGGAGGGCGAAGAGAGGATAAGGGTGGTATATATAAGGGCAAATATTTATATTGAAAAGGAAAGCCAGAAAGGTATTATAATAGGGAAAGGCGGCGGCAGGCTGAAGGATATAGCAACTGCAGCAAGGCAGGACATTGAGGAGCTACTCGGAACAAAGCTCTTCCTTGAACTCTGGGTAAAGGTCAAAGGACACTGGAGAAAGGACGAAAAGACCCTGAGTGTCCTCGGATATATATAGGAGAAACAATGCTTATTCAGATGAAGGTTGAGGGGCTTCTCTTTGACCCAAGAAGTGGGATGTACATCCTCCTGCTCAAGGAGATAAACGGCACAGAGACACTGCCCATATGGATAGGAAAACCAGAGGCAGATTCTATTGCCCTTGCCATCGGCAAGGTAATAACCCCAAGGCCGTTAACCCACGACCTTATAAAAAATATTGTTCATGGATTGAAGATGAAGGTAAGCAGGATTGTTATAACCGAGATTGTTGACAATACCTTCTATGCCCTAATATATCTTGACAAGAATGGAAAGGAGACCGCCATAGACTCAAGGCCAAGCGATGCAGTTGCAGTTGCCCTGAGGATGAACTCCCCTATATTTGTGGATGAGCTTGTGATAGAGCGCAGGAATAACGATGAGCTTGAGGAATGGCTAAAAAACCTTAAACCAGAGGACTTTGGAAATATCATGTAATGAGATTTAAGACCGAGGGTATTGTTTTAAGGGCATTCAATTATGGTGAAGCAGACCTGATAGTTACCTATCTCACCGCAGACAGGGGGATTATAAAAGGCTTTGCCAAAAGTCCGAGAAAGATAAAGAGCCGGTTTGGAAGCAGCCTTGAACCCTTTACCCATGCAAGGGTATCTTTTTGGGGGAAGGAACATTCCAATCTCCCCAAAATAGTGCAGTCAGATATAATACAGCCGTTCAGTCATGTGAGGGAGGATATAAACGATTTTCTCAGGCTGTCGCATATCATAGAGCTCCTCCTTTCTCTCTATCCAGAGGGCATCTCAAACAAAAAGATATTCTATCTCTTCCTGCAATGCCTGAGTTATCTGGAACAGGCAGCAGCACAGATCTTCTGTGCTGAAGTGGATAAGAACGCCCTCTATCTGTTATTTAAGATAAGACTAATAGCCATCCTCGGGTATGCACCGATGCTAAAGCAATGCGGCAGATGCGGGCAAAGAGGTCTATTTTATCCATCCGAGGGTGCTGTCCTGTGTGTGAGGTGTGCACCAATCGGTGCAAGGCCGATGCAGACCTCAAAGGCTGCTGTAAGTTTTTATGAGCATGGCCTTACATGGCCTCTTTCAAACCTCATGAGGGTCAAGCCGTCTGCAGATATAGTAGGCGAGCTCATAGCCCTTCTTGATGAACATCTAAGGCATGTCCTCGGTAAGGAGTTAAAGACAGCAGGATTTAATATCAGATAGGCTCAGCCTCAATACCTTTTTAGCAGCCTTGCTGCATCCTTTGCAAAGTAGGTAAGAATCATATCCGCCCCCGCCCTTCTTATAGAGGTGAGAACCTCAAGGATTGCCCTGTCCTCATCAAGCCATCCAAGACTTGAAGCAGCCTTGATCATTGAATACTCACCACTCACATTATATGCGGCAACAGGGACATCAAAGGCATCCTTTATATCAGAGATAATATCAAGATATGAAAGGGCAGGTTTGACCATAACAATATCAGCGCCCTCCTCTATATCGAGGCTGACCTCTTTAATGGCCTCTCTCCTGTTTGTGGAGTCCATCTGGTATGAACGCCTATCGCCAAACTGTGGGGTTGATTCAGCGGCCTCCCTGAATGGACCGTAAAATGCCGAGGCATATTTTGCAGCATAGCTCATTATCGGGATATTCTCAAAGCCCTCAGAATCAAGGGCATTTCTTATGGCAGCTACCCTTCCATCCATCATATCTGAAGGGGCAACCATATCAGCGCCTGCCTTGACATGGGACAGTGCCTCTTTTGAGAGAAGCTCGAGTGTCGGGTCATTAATGACCCTTCCATCTTTAACAATGCCGCAATGTCCGTGGCTTGTATATTCGCAGAGGCAGACATCAGTAATGACCATGAGCTCTGGGACTCTGTCCTTCAAAGCCTTTATAGCCGTCTGCACAACGCCATTGGGGTCGTATGCCTCTGAGGCAATCTCATCCTTGTGTTCGGGTATTCCAAAAAGGATTATAGCAGGTATGCCGAGTGAATAGACCTCCTTTGCCTCCTTTGCTATCTCATCCACAGACTGCTGATAACAACCTGGCATAGAGGGTATCTCTCTTCTTACAGAGCTTCCAGGGACAACAAATAGAGGATAGATGAGATTATCAGGGGAAAGCCTTGTCTCTCTGACCATCCTTCTGATGGTCTCGCTCTGTCTGAGCCTTCTTGGACGGTGAATAGGGAAAGGCATTGCTAATTCCTTTCTATCAGCCAACGGCTATCATCCGCTATAAAATCTGGATGCTAAGAGCAACTACAGCCAGAAGAAGGGACCCCGCCCTTCAAGACAAAACCCTCTCCATCAGGACCTGATATATAATCAATATCCATTCCTCTGAGTCTGCCGTATGTTGCCTCATCTATAAATACCTTTAATCCATCCTTTTCCATGATATGGTCGCCTTCCTTTGCCCTCTCATCAATGTCTATACCATAGCTTGGGCAGCAGCCGCCGCCTGCAAGAAAAATCCTAAAACCCCAACCAGCCTTTCCTTCTGCATCAAGTACCTCCATGCCCTTCTTTGCAGCCAAGTCAGTTATTGTAACCACGATGTCCTCCTTTAAGGTTATTTGTTTAATTATACAGGATTGAAAAACACAAAGGCAAGAAATTTTTTGTTTTTTGTTCTTCTTTTATTGATTTCAAAAAGGTAATCAACTTACACTTCATTAAGTCCCTTAAATATCGACTTAAAATCCAATTCCATTTATTTCTTCCCCTCTATCATCTCCCTGAATCTCTCGAAAAAGACTATGTTCCTTCTTCCCTTGATTTCTCATATTCGTAAATAGAATTTATAAGTTTCTTTATAATATCTTTATTCTGCATATAAAACTTCACAACCTGCCATCTGAAATTAAGATACCGATGTGCCAATCTATTTCTCTGAATAGCGAATTTTGAAAGTATCTCTGTCTCAGTCTTATCAAATTTAAAATAATCACCGATCTTTTGCATCACATCAGAATAACTCTCCGCCGATATATTCTTTTCAGTTAATATTACTCCGCTAACCTCTATAACGGCAGTCAATATATTCTCAATAGTTCTGTCAATAAGTTTCTGGAGCTTTGTATCAGCCGCATATTCCTGCCATGTCTTGGATACATATTCAGTTTCAAACTCATTCATCTCTTGCGTGATGTAAGCAAGGGATTCCATTACTCTCCCCTTAGCATATCTGAATTCAGGCACGGTTAATCACCTCCATCCGCTTTCTTACAATCTCGGCCTGCCATTGTGTACCAAAAATGCTAAAGTCTTCCATCTGAACTATTGCTTTTAATCTCATATCAACATATTCTGGAAACTCCTTCATATAGACAGCTATCCCATGAACAATCACATTATAATGAAGCATAGGTTTAGATAATTCTCTATCTATACAAAGCACATTTGTTTCACGTCTCAAGATATTTGTAAGTTCTAATGCTATATCGTTTACTATGTCAAATGTTGTATCCTCGCTCATCAGGCGATTGAATAGAACTGCAACATCAATATCAGATTCTTCTTTTGGATAACCACATGCCCATGAGCCATACAAAAATGCCATATTTATATCATATGTATCAGCTTTTCTTTGGAAATACGTCTTCAACGCTGAAATTATATTCTCCCTTTTTATGATGCTATCTTGCATTGCATTTTTCCCCTATCATCCCCCTGAACCTCTTGAACAGATGCGATGAGTCATTTGGCCCCGGCCCTGCCTCTGGATGGTGCTGGACAGAGAATATGGGAAGTTCAACATGCTGCATGCCCTCTTCAGTTCCATCATAGAGATTCTTATGCGTAAGCCTGGCCTGGCCTTTAACACTCTCAATATCAACGCAGTAGTTGTGGTTCTGGGAGGTTATCTCAACCCTGCCTGTTGATAGATCCTTGACAGGGTGATTGCCGCCGTGATGTCCGAATTTTAATTTATATGTCCTGCCGCCCATGGCCAGCCCTAATATCTGGTGGCCAAGGCAGATGCCGAATATAGGTTTTTTGCCCATAAGTTTTTTAGTATTTTCAATTGCATAAGTCACTATCTGCGGATCTCCTGGGCCATTGCTTAATACTATGCCGTCAGGATTCATCTCAATCACTGCCTCTGCAGGTGTTTTGGCAGGCACAACAGTTACATCAAACCCTGCCTCAACAAGGTTTCTGAGGATGTTATATTTAACACCGAAGTCATAGACGACTACCTTCTTGAGTTCAGAGTTTATAATCCCCCCATGCCCCCCTTTTTCAAATCCCCCCTTTACTAAAGGGTGGATGGGAGGATTATTAGGTAGTAAGGGGGGATTTGCCTGCCACCTCCACAGACCCTCTTCCCATCTATAAGAATGCTTCGTAGTAACCTCCTTTACAAGGTCAAAGGCAGAAATCCCGGGGTGTCTTGTCACCTTTTCCAAAAGGCTTTCAGGATTTAAATCTACAGTAGAGATAATTCCCATCTGTGCGCCGTTGTTTCTCAAATGCCCTGTCAGTGCCCTTGTATCAATAGCCTCAATTCCTACTATTTTATGTTCTTTAAGATACTGACCAAGGGACATCTGAGACCGCCAGTTGCTCGGAAAATCAAGAAACTCCTTGACCACAAAACCCTCCACTTTCGGGCCGCCTGATGACTCAACATCTTCCATATTAATCCCATAGTTGCCCATCTGGGTATATGTCATGGTGACAATCTGTCCTTTGTATGAAGGGTCAGTAAGTATCTCCTGATAGCCTGTCATAGAGGTATTGAATACAACCTCTCCAATGGCCTCACCTTCATTGCCAAAGCTCATGCCCTCAAAAACAGTGCCATCCGATAATACAAGCAAAGCCTTACTCATCTATCCTCCAGCAAATCTTATTCTTTTACAACCGCTTCAAGCTCTTGTATAAACCTTTCAAAACAATCTATCTCATTGAGCTTATCATACACACGATCATCATCAACTCTTATATAATGATGAACAAGCAGATTCCTGAATTTTGCAATATTCGCCATACATCTCAGGGTTTCTTTGTCAAATTTGCCTGTCTCCTCAAGAAGCTCAAAACAATTGCCATAATCAGAAGGAGCCTTTTTGAGCAGTTTGGCTGTAAGGTGATAACACAGATCTATAGCCGCCTGCTCTGCTATAATAAAGCAATATTTTGTATCCCTGATTGTTATAGGCGAAGACAAAAAAGTCTGCCTGTCAAACCCTGCATAATTCTTCAGATTATCAAGGGCAACTTTTATTTCAGATATATATGCTGTTACTCTATCCCTGTCTATCATCAGGCTGTTATTATCTCCTCCAGAATGTTTCTGCTTGTAATAGCATGATCATGATACAAAGAACATGTCTTTGTAACAAAATCCGTCCAAATATCATCATTCCTGATAAAAAGCAATTTACCTTGTGTAATTTTAAATGCAAGATTTAATGAAGCATTATTCAATATAACCACATCAACAGGATATTTCTTAAGTGCTGATTCAAGTTCCAATGAAAGATTTATGGAATAGTCCATAAACTGCTTTGCGGATATTGTATTTTTAACTACATAAATCCCAATGTCTATATCCCTGAAGAATGGCATCTCAGGGTCAACAAATGAGCCGTAGATATAGGCAAATACAATCTCCTCATGTTTTAAAAGTTCATCTCTAATAATAGAAATTACCCTCTCTTTATCTTCAATCGGGATAGTGTATGTCTTAAAGCTATTCATCTATCATCCAATCAAAAACCTTTCCCTTACATATTGTCAGCACAGGCATCCCTTTCAGAACCCACCCATCAAAAGGTGTATTTTTGCCCATTGATGCGAACTTTTTGGATTCAACCTTGAATTCTTTATTTATATCCATTATTACAGCATCAGCATCAGCACCAACCTTCAATGTGGCCATATTAAGCCCTAAAATCCTTGCAGGGTTAATCGCCATCTTTTCGACCAATTGGCTTATTGTGAGAATACCTTCCTCAACAAGCCTGAGACTCAAACCGAGTGCTGTCTCAAGCCCTGATATGCCAGAAGGCGCCCTGTCAAACTCCTGAAGCTTTTCATCCCTGTGGTGAGGTGCATGGTCTGTTGCTATGACATCAATTGTGCCGTCCCTTAATCCTTCTTTTATTGCCTCCACATCCCTCTGCGTCCTTAATGGGGGGGTTACCTTTGCATTTGTATCATAGTTTTTCACCGCATCCTCTGTGATGCTGAAATAATGAGGGCATGTCTCTGCTGTGACATCTACCCCATCATTCTTTGCCCTTCTGATCAGTTCCACAGAGCCTGCTGTTGAGACATGGGCGATGTGAAGCCTCCCGCGTGTAAGCCCTGCAAGTATTATGTCCCTTGCAACCATTACCTCTTCCGATGCAGAAGGGATCCCTTTCAGCCCCAGTATTGTGGAAAGACTTCCTTCATTCATCACACCACTTTCAGACAGGTCTAAGTCTTCGCAGTGGGAAATAATGGGCACATTAAATATCCTTGAGTATTCCAGTGCCCTTCTCATGATAAGGCCATTCATCACAGGTCTTCCATCATCAGAGAATGCCACACACCCTGCATCATGCATCATTCCCAATTCTGCAAGTTCTTCCCCTGTTTGTCCCTTGGTAATAGCACCTACAGGATAGACATGACACGCACCCTCAGCATAGGTCCTTCGCAGTATAAACTCTGTAACTGTCTCATTGTCATTCACAGGGTTTGTATTGGGCATACAGCAGAGTGCTGTAAATCCTCCCATTACAGCCGCCATTGTGCCTGTCTTGATTGTTTCCTTGTATTCAAAACCAGGCTCCCTCAGATGGGTGTGCATATCAATAAGACCTGGTAATACATATAAACCTGCGGCATCAATAATCTTAAGTTGAGGAGATAAGAGGTTAAGAGGTTGAGAGGTTAAGATTTCTTCATTTTTTATTTTTTTCTTATCCTCTGAACTTCTTATCTTCTTAATTTCTTTTATTTTCCCATCCTCAATCAAAATATCTCCCACGCCATCAATGCCCTGAGATGGGTCTATGATATGGCCGTTTTTAATAAGTATGCTGCTACCCATTGTCTTTTATCCCGCTTAGCAGATACATCACTGCCATCCTCACAGCTATTCCGTTTGTCACCTGGTCAAGGATTACGGATTGAGGACAGTCTGCAACATCAGAGGCTATCTCAACCCCGCGGTTCATAGGCCCTGGATGCATCACTATAGCATCCCTCTTGGCGATTTTAAGCCTCCCCATATTCAGTCCCCAGTTTTTAAAATATTCCTGAGTGGATGGGAAAAATCCCTTCCCCTGCCTTTCCATCTGAATCCTCAGCATCATGATTGCATCAACATCCCTGAGTCCCTCATCCATATCATAAAAAACCTCAACACCGTATTGTCTCATGTCAGGTATCAGGGTCGAGGGGCCTATGAGCCTGATATTTGTCCCGAACATTGAAAGGAGGTATATATTTGACTTTGCAACCCTGCTATGGAGTATATCTCCAACTATTGCAATCCTGAGTCCATCAAGGCTGCCTTTTTTTTCAATGATACTGAAGGCATCAAGCAATGCCTGGGTTGGATGTTCATTCGTGCCATCACCAGCATTGATAACAGATGCATTTACATTGCCTGCAATAAAATGGGGCACGCCGCTTGAGGAATGCCTTATCACAATATAATCAACGCCGTATGCCTCTATGGTCTTAACTGTATCAAAAAGGCTTTCTCCCTTAACAACGCTGCTTGTAGGCACAGAGAAATTCAACACATCTGTGCTCAACCTCTTTTCTGCCAGTTCAAAGGATGTCCTTGTCCTTGTAGAGGGCTCAAAAAAGAGATTTACAACTGTCTTGCCCCTTAAGGCAGGAACCTTTTTAATATCCCTTTTCAAGACATCCTTAAAGGACAAGGCTGTATTGAGTATCAACTCAATAACATCTTTAGAAAGCTCTTTAATTCCGACCAGATCCTTCATTGCTTTGTCTGCAGCAACACCTTATCTTCAAGTCCATCTTCTTCAAGCTGCACCTCTATACTTTCTAACCTTGAAGTCGGTATGTTTTTCCCGACATAATCAGCCCTGATGGGCAATTCCCTGTGGCCTCTGTCAATGAGGACTGCAAGCTGTATCTGGGCAGGTCTTCCAAAATCCATGAGCGCATCCATTGCCGCCCTTATTGAACGACCTGTAAACAGCACATCATCTACAAGGATTATCTTTTTGTCAGTGATGTCCCACGGAATATCTGTCTTTCTGACAGCAGGATGCTCTTTTCTGATGCCAAGGTCATCCCTGTAAAGGGCTATATCAAGAGAGCCGACTGGGATGTCAAAATGCTCAACAGCCCTTATCTTTTCGGAAAGCCTTTTAGCAAGATGAACCCCCCCACGCTGAATCCCTACAAGGCACAGGTTTTCAGTCCCCCTATTTTTTTCGATAATCTCGTGGGCTATCCTTGAGGTGATCCGCTCTATGTCTTTTTTGTTGAGAAGTTCCTTTGTCATTTCAGGCATAAAAAAACCTTCCACCCCTATATATGGGGAGAAGGCCTGATTTTGATCTGTTAAACCATTTGCAGCTCACGCTGCCTCCTCTACCTTCCCAGCCTCACCGGGCTGTTTTTAAAGGTAATCTAATTTTATACTGCTACCGTTTATTATGTCAATACATATCCTATGATCCCTTTTACGAGGGCATCTATGGTTGCCTCCTCAGGCATGATGTGAACCTTTAACCCTGCCTTCTCTATGGCCTTTGCTGTCACAGGGCCTATCACTGCAATGATTGTATCCCTGAGGAAATCTATGGCCTCATCCCCGAATATGGCCAGGAAATTCTCAAAGGTTGCCGCACTTGTAAATGTAGCCACTGTAATCCTTCCCTCCCTTAAAAACCTCCTTAGCCTCCTGCCCTTTGTATCCGGTCTTATTGTCCTGTATGCCGTGACAACATCTATACGGCCACCCATCTTCCTTACCTCCTCAGGGAATATCTCCCTTGCCTTCTCTGCCCTTGGAAGTAAAATTCTAATTCCTTTAAGACTTCTGACTTCTGACTTCTGACTTCTGGCTGCTTTTAAGAATGCCTCTATCAAACCCTCTGCATTAAAAGACCTGGGGATAAGGTCAACCCTTATGCCGTATCGGGATATGGCCTCGCCTGTCTTGGAGCCTATGGCACAGAGCTTTATGCCCTTTAGGTCCCTTATGTCTTTGCCTTTCTGAAAATACCTTTCAAAGAAGAACCTGACTGCAGTGGCACTTGTGAAGATGAGCCAGTTATATGTCCCAATCTCATCTATTGCATTATCAAGTTCTGCATAGCTTTCAGGCGGAACGACCTCGATTGTAGGAAATTCTATTATCTCTGCGCCAAGCTCCTCGATCACCTCAAAGCCCTCTGAATGTTCCCTTGTAACAAGGACCCTGTGGCCGAACATGGGTAAGGACTCATACCATTTGAGCGTATCCCTCAACCTGACCACATCGCCGACAACCATGACTGATGGCGGTCTTATGTCCTCCTCCATTACTACCCCTGCAATCTCATCAAGGCTGCTGATGATAGTCCTCTGGTCAGCCCTTGTGCCCCACCTGATTACAGCAACCGGCGTCTTGGGGTCTCTTCCGCCTTCTACGAGTTTTCTTGTAACATCTGCAATATTCTTTACTGTCATGAGAAAGACTATTGTGCCAACGCCTGTAGAGAGTTTTTCATAGTCTATGGAGCTTTCCTTTTTTGTCGGGTCTTCATGGCCCGGGACAACTGCAAATGAGGATGAATAGAGCCTGTGGGTCAGGGGGATCCCTGCATATGCCGGGGCTGCTATGGCAGAGCTCACACCAGGGACAATCTCAAATGGGATGCCCTCCTTTGCAATGGCCTCTGCCTCCTCACCACCGCGGCCAAAGACAAAGGGGTCTCCGCCTTTAAGCCTGCACACGACCTTCCCCTGCTTCGCCTTGTTGATGAGGCTCTGGTTTATCTCATCCTGCGTCATTGCATGATGTCCACCGCACTTTCCAGCGTAGATGAACTCCGCATCCTGATTTATATAGTTCAATATCTGCGCATTAAGATGAAAATCATAGAGCACAACCTCTGCCTTCTGAAGACACCTGAGGCCCTTGACAGTGAGAAGCCCCACATCACCAGGGCCAGCTCCAACTATATAGACCTTGCCTGACATTCGGTTAGCCATGTAGCAGATTATTTTAAGCAAGGCTTGAGTTTAATTGCAAGGAAATATGTTAAACTTTTTTCTATGAACCCGTATGAGGAATTGAGGATAAAGCGGTATAACAACAATCTCTCGGATATAACCGATAAGGTTGCAACAGAAAGGAGGCTGAGGATATTTTCTGACGGCAAAGAGATCCTCAATCTCCTGTGCACACCCACGATGGTTAAGGAACTCATTGTCGGATTTGCCCTGTCAGAGGGCCTTCTGACAACAGGGCAGTGGTGTCCTGAGAGCATAGAGATATACTGGAAGGATGAGGAGATAGAGGCACACCTTCCGCTCTCTGTGCCTGTGTCAACGCCAACCATGACATCTGGCTGTGCAAAGGGCATAACATTTTCCAGGAAGGATAATTCCATATCACCCATAAATACCCGTCTGAGAGTAAAGACCGATACGCTGTTTGGGCTATTCCACAACTTTCAGGCACGGTCTAACCTCTACAAGCTGACAGGTGGTGTGCACAGCGCTGCCCTTTCAGATGAAAATACCATCCTGTGTTTTGCAGAGGACATAGGAAGGCACAATGCAGTGGATAAGGTAATAGGTTATTGTTTTCTTGAGGGCATCTCAACGCAGGACAGGATTCTGCTTGTAAGCGGAAGGCTGTCCTCTGAGATTATCAGCAAGGGTGCACGTGCAGGCATACCGATTATTGTCAGCAGGACAGCACCAACAGATATGGCAATTGCCATTGCAGAGAAGGCCAATATTACCATTGTTGGGTTCCTGAGGGGCCAGAGGCTGAATGTTTACAGCATCCCTGAGAGGATATTATAGTTCCTGGTTAATAATAAAATCTACCGCCTCTTTCATGGCCTCAACTGTATAATCCGCACTTTTTGGTTCCTTTGCCTCTCCTGTTTTCACAAGGATGCCTGTTGCTCCCACTGCCTTTGCAAAAATCATGTCCGAGTCCTTATCACCTACAACAAAGGATTTTTTCAGGTCTATCCTGTAATCTGCCCTTGCCTTATAAAGCATCCTGGGTTCTGGTTTTCTGCACGGGCAGTGTTCATCCGGGTGATGTGGGCAGTAATAGAATCCATCAAATCCGTATCTCTCTATAAAGATATTATTGACCTTTCTTACTAAATCTTCATCAACCATTCCCCTTGCTATCCCTGATTGGTTTGATATGCCTATCAGGAAGAAGCCTTTTTCCTTTAATCTTGTTAGACTCTTTACTTCAGGAAATATTTCGAGGTCTTCCATCCTGTTTAAATATCCCACATCTCTGCAGAGCGTCCCATCCCTGTCAAAGAACACCGCCTTATTCTGAGGGATAAGTCTTTTTACTGCGTCAAAGACCTCATCAGATGTAATGAGATCCATACAGAGGAGATTTCCCTTCCTGCATTTCCTCTCAAAGCACGGGCTGCATTCAATGTCCTTCTTTATTACAATGCTGTTTCCATTAATGGGCGGCCCTGTAAGCGCAGGGTCTGTTGAGCCGAATATACAAACAAGAGGAGTCCCGACAGCATATCCAATGTGCATTGCTCCAGAATCGTTTGTAACCATGGCATCGCATTCAGAGATGAAGGCAGCAAGCTCCCTGATTGTGGTCTTCCCGACCATATTTAGTAACGAGATAGGCCCATGATTTGGGTTTAGGTGTTCGATGTCTGCACTCTTACATATTTTCTCTGCCATCTCAACCTCTAACGGCCCACCGAATATCACAACGCTTCCGCCAAGCTCATCTATTATCCTGCCTGCAACCCAGGCAAATCTCTCAGGCATCCACCTTTTTGCAGAGCCGTATGCAGCACCAGGATTTATCCCTATGATAGGCCTTTTCAATCCTTTGAGTGTCTCTCTTGCAAGGAGTCTTTCTTTAAGGGATAGATAGATCCAGGGGGAACTGGGTTGCAAATACTCTATTGCTATTCCTGCTGCCTTGAGGAGATTCAGGTAGTAGTCAACATGGTGAATCCTCCTGTCATCGCCTTCATATCTAACCTGTTTTGTGAGAAGCACCCCCCTGGCATCCCTGCTATAGCCGATCCTCTCAGGTATGCCTGAGAGAAATGCTATCAGGGCTGCATCAAAGGCATTCTGAAGAAGGATTGCCGTATCAAAACGCCTCTTTCTTAATTCCCTTACAAGCTGGATCTTACCTAAAAACCCCTCATGCCTTTTTTCATATGTGATGAGCTCGTCTATATCAGGATTGTTTTCAAATAATCCTGAGACCCATGGCTTAACCAGAAGGCTTATATGGCTGTCAGGATATGCCCTTCTTATATTTTTAATTGCAGGAGTCGTGAGGACACCGTCGCCAATCCAGTTAACCCCGCGGATAAGGATCCTCTTTATTGCCTTATCGGTTTCCATCTTCTGTGCATCCAGAGCCATTCTGAAGGGGTCTGCCTTATGTAATCCTCTATATACGCTGAGAATCTCCTTGTATTTTCTATTATATCCTGTTCGTTATTACCTGTATCCTGAAGGCCGATCTCTTTTCCTACGGAAAACTTGTGTCTTCCATCACCGAGATAGTTTATAAATGCAGGGATAACCGCTGCACCTGTCTTCATGGCAATAAGGGCAGGCATCTTTGTGGTATACGCCTTCTTTCCAAGAAATTCTATGATAACACCTTCATCAGGCACAACGCTCTGGTCAATCAGTATACCTATGGTCTCACCTGCCCTGAGCGCCCTAAGGCTCCCTCTCAATGCCCCCCATTTCGATATAACCTTGTTTCCAAACCTCGTCCTCAGGGCTCCAATTACCCTATCCATGTAAGGGTTGTCAAGCGGCCTTGCTATAACAGAAACTGGATAGCCTTTCCATGCCATTGCAATTGCCATAAGCTCCCAGTTTCCGCAATGCCCTGTTATGAATATAACACCCTTACCTCTCTGTCTTGCATTGATGTAATCTTCTATCCCTTCAAATGTAATGTTCTCAATGACCCTTCTGTCTTTCTTAAGGAGAACCCTTGATATCTCTGCAAAGGAGCGGCCGAGGTTTGCAAAATGTCTTGCAACAATATCCTCCGGCGTACTGTCTATCCTTAGATGTCCCCTGTCAATTGTCCCCTTTATGTTGTCAAGGGCAATGCTCCTTCTTCTTTTAAAGGGAATTGAGCACAGGGTGCCAAGAAACTCTCCTAAGCTGAGGGAAACCCTAAACGGCAGGACTGCAAAGAGAGACATGAGACACGAAACAAGACCAACCTCTATAATCCATCCAATCTTCCTCACCTATCTACTTTTTTCTTCCTCGTTTTCTCCTTTTTTTCCCTTAAGAACCTCCGAGAACTCTTTCAGCCGCTTGGAGATAAGATAATTGAATGTGTCTTCAGGGTAGGTGCCATCTGACTGAAGCTCTCCCTTAGGCATGCCGCACAGTATCTCCATTCCCTCCTCAACATTATCAATGGCATAGATATGGAACATCCCCTGCTTGACTGCATCAATAACCTCGGCCTTTAACATCAGGTGTTTGAGATTTCTTCCTGGTATTATTACGCCTTGCTCGCGGTTCAGGCCATTTATCTTACAGACCTCAAAAAAACCCTCTATCTTCTCATTCACACCGCCAATGGGCTGCACATCTCCATGTTGATCCATAGAGCCTGTCACTGCAATGCCCTGTTTAAGCGGTATAGCCGCAATACTGCTTAAAAGCGCATATGTCTCTGCACATGTGGCGCTGTCACCTTCTATCTCTTCGTATAACTGCTCAAAGGCTATGGATGCAGAAAGGCTCAGTGTCTGATTCTGGGCATACTTACCACCGAGATAGGCAGAGAGTGTAAGGATGGCCTTTTCGTGTATCTTCCCGCTCATCTTTGTCTCCCTCTCGATATTCACAACACCTGCCTTGCCTGCATAGGTCTTTGCAGTAATCCTTGAGGGCTTTCCAAAACTATAATCGCCGATGTCTATAACAGCAAGGCCATTCACCTGTCCGACAACCGAACCTGCCACATCAACGATTATAGTCCCGTCCTTTATCATCTCCCGCAGCCTCTCCTCTATCTTGTTATTCCTCAATATCTTTTCTGTTAAGGCCATCTCCACATGCTCAGCCTTCACTATGGGGCTCTTATTGATGGTTGCCCAGTAATGCGCCTCCCTCAAGAGGTCTGAAATATCACTAAATTTTGCAGAGAGTTTTTCCTGGTGGCCGGCAAGCCTTGAGCCGTACTCAACAACCTTTGCAATTCCTGTTCTGTCAAACGGCAGCAGCTTCTCCTCTTTACATCGGGTAGCAATGAATGAGGCATATCTATGCATGTTGCCCTTTGTTCTGTCCATCCTGTTGTCAAAATCTGCCTTGACCTTGAAAAGCTCCCGGTATTCCTCATCAAGGTTGTAGAGGAGGTAATAGAGGTATGGGCTTCCCACAAGGACAACCTTTATACTCAACGGTATTGCCTCTGGCCTCAGGGTGACTGTAGAAACAAGTCGATATTGCTCCCATACATCCTCTATCTTTATAGAGCCATTTCTTATAGTTCGTTTTAGTGCATCGTAGGCAAAAAGGTTTTTAAGCAGGTCAAGTGCATTTATTACTATATAGCCTCCATTAGCCCTGTGGAGTGCCCCTGCCTTTATCATGGTAAAATCTGTCATGGCAATACCGAACTGCACCTTGTGTTCAACCCTGCCAAAAAGGTTGTAATATGTGGGATTGCTTACAACAACCACAGGCGCACCCTTTGCTTCTGCGTTGTTGACAAGCACATTGACGCTGTATCTCTGGAAAGAGGGTTCGACCCTCGGTGGTCTGAGAAAAGGCAGTGTGGTATCAGCCTGTTCCTGTGGCTTGAAATCATCGAGGTGTTCAAGGATATCCTCCTGTACATTATTCAGGTAATTTAATACGAAGTCAAATGTCCTGTATTTGCTTTTAAGCTCATCTATAAGATGTCCAACCGCTGCAAGTGCCGCCTCCCTTTCAAGCTTGTTAAGCCTCTCCTTAACCCTCTTCTCCTCCTCTCTTACAAGCCTCGTTACATCATCAAGCTTTTCCTGTAACTGTTTACCTATGGCTTCTATCCTTGCCCTTGTATTTTCATCGAGTGCCTCATAATCTTCGCCTGTAAGAGGCTCTCCCCCCTTTTTCACGGGAACCATGATAAGGCCGCTAACAGTCTTTCTTATGGAAAAGCTCTTTGACTGGGCATCAAGCTCAAGTTCAGAGAAGTATTCCTTTTGCTTTTGCTGAAATTCCTCGAATATCCTTGTCTTCTGCTTTTCATACTCCTTTGATTCAAATGCCTTTGGAATCTCCACCTTCAGTATCTTTACAAGCCCATCCATGTCCCTCTGAAATATACTGCCTGTGCCTGCCGGCAGGGAAATGGCCTCTGGCACATCGGGGTCAGAGTAGTTATAGACATAGCACCAGTCATCTGGAACTGGCTCCTCCTTTGCCTTCTTCTCAAGGATATTCGTTATAGTCGTCATCTTTCCTGTGCCGCTGTCGCCAAGGATGTATATATTAAATCCAGCGCTATTAAGGTCTAAGCCAAAATCAAGCGCCTTAAGCGCCCTTTCCTGGCCTATGGTTCCCTCAAGGGGCAGAATGTCATTTGTTGTGTTAAAGGTAAAGAAAGAGGGGTCGCAACAACTGGAAAGCTCTTCTCCAGAAACCTTTTTAGCCATCGAATCCTCCTGCTATATGGTTATAATAACATTGCATATTATATCAAAAAAATAGAGGATTTACTTCACAAAGGCCACAGTAGGCCAACTGAGAACTTAATATCCCCTTAATATTGCTGTAACAATATCGTGTTACTTTAAAAAGGGTGTCTGATAATTAAGGAGGAGAATAATTAGAGATTCAGTAACAGCTTACTGGGAGGTGCCATCGCTTAGAATGGTAAAAGAGAAGATATTTCCAGATAATTTCCTCTGGGGTGTTGCCACATCTGCCTTTCAGCTTGAAGGTTCTCCTTATGCGGATTGGGCATCATGGGATGCACTTTTAGATACAAAACCGGATGTTACAAACCATTATGCTCTCTATAAAGAAGATTTAAATCTCCTTAAAGACCTCGGTGTTAATGCCTATCGCTTCTCTCTGGAATGGAGCAGGATACAACCCCGAGAACATGCATGGGATGATAGTGCAATAGCACATTATCAGGAGGTGGTAGACATACTTGTCAAGAATAATATCGAGCCGATAGTCACTCTTCACCATTTCACCCATCCCATCTGGTTTATTAAAAAATATCCCTGGCATGAGGCTGCATCTATCGAAAAGTTCTTATTGTTTATAGAGAGGATAGTTTCAACACTGAAAGGTATACGCCACTGGATAACCTTTAATGAGCCCTATGTCCTTATCCTCGGTGGTTATTTTGAGGGATGCACCCCTCCAGGGATTAAAGATGTTTCGCTGGGAGTTAAGGCATTAAAAAATATTCTCACCTCTCACGGGAAGGCATACGACATCATCCATTCACATATCCCTGATGCAAAGGTGAGCGTTGCACACAATATGGCAGCCCTTGCACCATGGCGAATATGGAACCCTTTAGATAGTCTCCTCTCAAGGATTGCAAAACATTTTTATAATCATTCCCTTATAGATGCATTTCTGACCGGGACGCTCCATATAAAATTCCCGTTTAAAAAGGCTATTGAAATTGTTGTTCCTATAAAAGATAAACTGGATTTCTTTGGCGTAAATTATTATACAAGGATTCACATGAGGTTCAATCCTTTCAAAAAGATGGGAGTTGAATTGAGGCACAGGGATATTGATGGATACGGCCTCACAGACATGGGATGGGAGATACATCCCCATGGACTTGAAAAGGTTTTGAGATATGCATCAAAACTCGAAGTTCCATTAATCATTACAGAGAACGGCATAGCAACTCACGATAGCGAGAAGAAGATAAAGTTTATGAAGAGACATGTGGATGTGCTTGAGAGATGCATCAAAGATGGTATTGATGTCAGAGGGTATTTTTACTGGTCCCTCATTGACAACTACGAATGGCTTCAGGGGCTTGATGCAAGATTCGGGCTTTACAGGGTTGATTTTGATACACTAAAACGCAGGCCCACCAATGCAGCAGCGTACTATTCGTATCTTATAAAGAGCAGGGATTTTTAACCAAAACTTAACCCTCCTTTAATAATCCTGTAACTAAAAACAACTTATCATGTTAATAACATGTTAGCAAATATGTTGGTAAATAGTTAGCAATGTTATTGTGTGATTTTCACATTCACACAAAATACTCCGACGGCTCGGTGGAGTTAAGAAGGACAATTGACCTCTTTGGTCAGGCAGGGTTTGATGTAATAGCCATAACAGACCATGTGGTGAATGGGGACAATGGTATCGGAAAACTCGCCCACAGGTTCAGATTATCTGTAAGAGAAAACAATTTCGATGAATATATTTCCAATGTCAGACAGGAAGCCGAAAGGGCTCTGGACAAATATGGAATGCTTGTCGTCCCTGGAGTCGAGATAAGCAAGAACTATCTGTCTTCTGAGAAGTCTGCCCATATCCTCCTCATCGATATAAAGGAATTCATCTCTGCCTCCTGGAGTTTTGAAAAGATATTCCTTGCAGCAAAAGAGCAGGAAGCTTTGATAATTGCCTGTCACCCTCATCATATGTCTGATTTCAGCAGGGAAACCCTCTTTCTGTGGAACAACAGGGATAAATACGCCAAATATATAGATGCCTGGGAGATAGCGAACAGGGACGATGTCTTTAATGTAATAAGTCTCAAGAAATATCCTTACATCGCAAATAGCGATTTCCACAGGGCAAGGCATTTATATTCATGGAAAACACTCCTCAACTGCGAAAAGAGCGTTGAGTCAATAAAGCAGTGTATAAGGCATAACAAAGGGGTTGCGATAACGCTTTTTAGAAATTAACAAATAAACGTCATTGCGAGGATAAAGTCCGAAGAAGGGGTCACCAAAAAGTCGAATGATTTTTTGGGTATAGGTCAATCTCAAAGATGAGATTCCTCGCTTCGCTCGGAATGACAGATGAGACAAGGAGGAGCCATGGAAATATTCTATGTTTTTGCAGGTCTTACAATTTTAGGACTTTTAGCCTATGGGCTTCAGATATGGGCAGTGCGGTCAACACTGAAGAAAAATACCGGAGTACTGGAGTATTGGAGTGATGGAATTAAATGCCCCAGCACTCCATTACTCCATCATTCCCATCCTCCTGTCTCGATCCTCAAGCCCCTCAAAGGGCTTGATGACAACCTGTTTGACAATCTCGAAAGCTTCTGCGTGCAGGATTACCCTGAATATGAGATTATTTTCTCTTTACAGGATTATAATGACCCTGCCTATAAAGTGGCCCGAAAGATAAAAGACAAATATCCTGATAAAGACATCTCTGTCGTGGTCAAACAATGCAATGCCGGACTGAATCCAAAGATTAATAATCTCATCCCAGCTTATGATACCTCGAAATACGAATTAATTCTCATAAGCGATAGCAATGTAATGGTTGAAAAGAATTACTTAAAGGAGATAATTAAACATATGGATGATCCTGATGTCGGCCTTGTAAGCAATATAATAAGAGGCGTTGGAGGACGCACTATCGGCTCTGTATTAGAAAATCTCCACCTTAATTCTTTTATCCTTGGGAGTGTCTGCTTCCTTGATAAATTTCTGAAGATGCCCTGTGTTGTTGGGAAATCCATGCTCATGAGGAAAAGTGACCTCGAGGCCATCGGTGGATTCAAGGCTGTAAAGGATGTCCTTGCAGAGGATTATATCATAGGGAAGAAGATGCATAAGAAGGGAAAGAAGGTGGTATTGTCAAGCCACATGATAAAGAATGTGAATGAATATTGGGGGTTAAAGAAGTTCATTAACAGGCATACGAGGTGGGGAAGGCTGAGGTGGAAGATCGGTGGCATTAAATATTTAACCGAATTAATCAGCAACCCTGTATTCATGTCCTTTCTTCCAATGCTGTTATGGGAGTTTTCGAGAACAACACTTTTCTTCGCACTTTTCATATCTTTGACAAAGGTTGCCGGAGATTTATATCTCGGGAAGATAACGGACTCCGACTCAAATCCCCTGGTTTATCTTTTATCTCCGGTAAAAGACATAATCATAGGTCTCATCTGGTTCGTCCCAATCTTAAGTAATACGGTTGTCTGGAGGGGCAACAGATATCTTATCGGCAAGGATTCGGTACTGTCACCGTGTCCTGACACTGGGATGTGGTCATGGAGATACCGGCTTGTTGATGCGATAAGGGCAAGGATTGCATAATAAGACAATGAAAATAGCGATACTCGGAGATATTCACGGAAATATTGAGGCACTAAGGGTTGCCTATGATGCTGCCATGGCTAATAATGTGGAAAAGATTTACCACCTCGGCGACCTCGGCGGTTATGCCCCGTTCGTAAACGAGGTTGTCGATTTTCTTATTGATCATGAAATCGAGGGGGTTCAGGGCAATTATGATGATGCCGTGGCGAACGACAAAGAGCACTGCGGGTGCAAATACGAAGACCAGCTTCAGGCTGAGATGGCAACCATGTCATTTGAATGGACAAAGAAGCATACGACCGAGAAGAGCAAAGATTATATGAAAAGCCTCCCGTTTGAAATAGCCTTTTCTGTTCACGGTAAAAAAGTAAAGATATTCCATGCCACTCCGCTTAAAAATAATATTTACTGGTATGAGGACAGGGATGATGACTTTTTCCTCCATATGGCAAGAAAGGCTGATGCAGATATAATGATTTATGGACATACGCATATCCCATATAGGAAAAATCTTAACAATAAGATATTCATAAATGCCGGCAGTGTAGGAAAGGCAAAGGACGGAGATGCAAGGACATGTGTATGCATTGTGGATATTACCCCAGATAATGTGAAAACAGAATTTTTAAGAATACCCTATGATGTAGAAAAGGTAGCAA
>JAJYJJ010000019.1 GCA_021789595.1 Nitrospirota bacterium
CGACTTGGCAGATGATACCGGAATTTAACTTCCCTTTCATAATCTCTTAACATCCAGCCCTTTATAATCACACATGCGATACTTCAAAAAAATTGTGGACATAATCATCAAGATGATGATCCCCCTTGTAATCCTTGCCCTTATGATAGGTATTGCGAGGATATTCCTTGATCTTAAGGCGGTCTTTAAGAGCCCGACAATATCTGCTGGTTTTGACATTATGGTTACGAATATACTGTCAATGTTTATTGTTATAGAGCTTCTAAGAAGCATAATCGAATATTTCGAGATCCATAGGCTCAGGATAACATTCATCGTGGATGCTGCCATGGTCTTTATTTTAAGGGAGGTCATGGTCGGTATTTATCAGCATAAAATGGGCGCTATTGAGATAGCCTCCCTTGCTGTGCTTCTTCTCGTAATTGGTGGCACAAGGGCATTAGCTATCGTATATTCGCCAGACAAAACAAAGGAGGAGGTAGTAAAACATGAATAGAGAATTTTCAGAGCGATTAGAAGACATTATACTCACCATTGTTCTTATAATTGGGATTTTGTTAATTGTCATGCACTGGAGGTGAACATAAATTTAATATTGATGAAATATCCCTGTAACATTCACGTTCTAATCTATCTTTATAAAATCTGAAGGAGGAAACTGAATGAAGGCGATGATTGAAGCAAAAGAAGGTCTCTACCTTATCAGCATTTACGGAAAGGAGGGGGGTCTATATGATGTGTATGTGGTAGATGAAGTTGAATTAAGGGCACAGAAGCAAGATGGGGGCTTGAGATCCATTCTGGAGGAACATGGAGCTTTACAAATGTAAGAGGAGCAAAGAGATGACGGGATGTTCTTTTCTCGAAGAGGATATCGGATGCGTCCACTGTAAGGCTGCTGGGGTATGTGTGGAATATATAGACGGTGTAGACATAGATGTATGTGCGAGTTCGAGATATAACAATTGCTATATATTTAATGCCTCACAGCAAGACAACATGCAAAAAGTGATCATAAGGCTTAGGACATCTGATTAATGGTTAGTTTAAAGGGGGATATAAGATGGAAATGTTGCAGACCGAATCACCCTCGGTTGGAAGACTGATTACATCCAACGAATGTGTACCGCCATACACCCCTGTTCGTCAAGTGGCTGATAGGTTTTTTAACTCAACCCAGATAGATGCCTTAGCACTGGTTGAAGGTAGAGAGCCTGTAGGTCTTGTCACAAGGCCCAAACTCCTTTTTACATTGTTTAGAAGATATGGGTTTGAGTTGTATGGGAGAAAACAGATTATCACAATAGCTGATGCAGAACCGCTTACAATACAGGAGGACGAACGACTTGATGTTGCCATAGATAAGGCACTGGACAGGCCTGCTGAGGATATCTATGACGAGATTGTAGTTGTGGATGGTAGAGGCCAATACAGAGGCCTTCTTTCTGTAAAACAGATGGTGATACAACAGAGCAATGCCCTTGCAAACAGCATTATTCAGAAAGAGATGGCAAGTGAGAGGGCAAAGGAACTTGAGAAGATAAGCCTGATAAAATCCCGGTTTATTGCAAATGTCACCCATGAACTCAGGTCGCCTGTGAACGCCATAATCGGACTGGCTGAGCTCATGAAGATTTCATGTGAAAAGGGATATGTGGATCAGTTAAAGGACCGTCTGTCTTTACTGATGTCCAGTGCTACCAATCTCAGAGCTGTTATAACTAACATCCTCGACCTATCAAAGATCGAGGCAGGTAAGATGGATATCATTTCTGAACATTTTGATGTGGTGTCAATACTTCGCGAGGTGGCAGAAACCACACGCATACTTATCGGAAGCAAACCTGTTGATGTTGAGGTAGTTGCTCATGATGGGCCAGTATTTATTGTCTCAGACCCTATCAAGGTTCGACAGATATTAACCAACCTTGCAAGCAATGCTGCGAAATTCACGGACAGGGGAAAGATTGTTCTGACACTCGGCAAGGAAGAGGATAGGCTTAAGATATTAGTCAGCGACACAGGGATTGGAATAAAAGAAGATGACCTTAATAAGCTTTTCGTTGCATTCAGTCAATTAGAGGACACAAAGACCAAAAGACATGAAGGGACAGGGCTTGGACTGACGATCACTAAGAACCTGTTAAACTTGTTAGATGGGAGTATCTCTGTTTCAAGCAAATTTGGTGAAGGGACGACCTTTGAGGTCTATTTACCGTTAAACCAATTTAAAAATGAAGCGATTGCTTCGTTTCACTCGCAATGACAAATCCCCCCATTCCCCCTTTACTAAGGGGGGTTAAAGGGGGATTGTTAAATGTCATTGCGAGCACCCAAAAGGGTGCGTGGCAATCTCAAGAAACAGGAGGAATTTTATGGAAAGGATTAAAAAGAAGATCCTAGTAATTGACGACGATGAAAGGCATCTCATTGCCACAAAGGAACTACTGGGGGATGAAGGATACGAGGTGATTATCCACCATAACGCATTTGGTTCTACCAATGTTATTAGAGAACTTCAACCTGACCTCGTCCTGCTCGATGTCAATATGCCTGCCCTTTCCGGCGATAGACTTTCATCACTTCTTCTTTCTAATGAAAAGACTAAGGATATTCCTATTGTTTTCTATTCGTCTAATGATGAAGACAGCCTGAGGGAGGCCGTAGTTAAACACGGGGTCAGTGGATACATCTCTAAGGGCAATATCTTTGAGTTGAAGGAAAAGGTCGCCTATTATCTGAGCCCTCAAAGTAATAAATCTCCCCATGTCTGAAGAGAAGCTAAAGTCTTAAGAAGGAGGTGATAGGTATGTGTCCAAAATTTAGAGACGGCCTATGTGAGATTGCAGGAATCGAGCCGGAGTATGTTGAATGCGTGGATGAGAGCTGCTGTTACAAGAATGCGCGGGAATACGAACGATGCAGGCTCTATGTAGCTGAATATCCCATAAATAATTATAAAGGCACCTTAAGTGCTGCGGCGTGAATCCTAAGACCTTCCCGCAGTCCCTCCCCTGGGATCCCTGGAAATTCCCGGGGTCCCCCCTCTTATTTTGTCACAAAGATTTCATCTTGCCTTAATAATCCTGTAACAGAAAAATTTTATGCTTATTAGGTAAGTCTAAAAAGTCCTGAATACAGGAGGGAAGTGATGTATATGAAAAGCAATGTAATATGTCCCAATTTGCAGGGAAGCTCTGATGGGGCAACATGCAGCGTTGTCAGTAAATTTATCATGGCTATGGAGGATGCCGACATAAGGCTGTGCATGAACAGACGCTATGAAGTATGTTCCCTATATGTTTTATCACTAAGAAGGATAGCACTCAATTCTATCGGGTCAAATGTTGCACTGGAGACTGGACAGTGAATTTAACAAACCATAATCGGGAAGGGGACAAAGATGAGCAGCATTGTTGATATTGCATTGTCAATGCAACTCACAAACGAATATGAGTCGTGGTGTCCATACTGTAACAGATCAGATGTATGCAGTGCCTCTATTGGTTTTCTGATGCCAACGGCAAGGGAAAGAGCAACCTTTTGTGACACCGAAAACTATGATGATTGTCCGATATTCTTGGCAAAGGTCTTAAGAAGGAGGTAAAAGATGGCATGCCTTGATTATTTGGTTTCAGATTCGTGGTGCTTGAAGGGAATTCCTGTTACCCAACGATTCAGCAAGTTCTTCTGCGAGGCAAGACCTGAAAGGTGTCCATTAGTTATGAGGGAGAAGGAGATATCGAAAGATATAAGTTTAAGGAGATCAAAACCCTTTAGAAACATATGGAGGAGGCCATGAGATGCCCCTATCTTAAAGAATGGGTTGTGTCTGTCTGTAAGGCTGTAAGTAATAACTATGTCCCGAGTAATTTCGAACTTCAGGAATACTGCAAGACAAAGCATCATAAAAAATGCCCCTTCTTTTTAAAGAACACCGCCGTGGAAAAAGAAGTGGAGGCTTGATCTCAGATGAGTGCGTATTTGATGAAGAGGGGGGGTGAGATAAATGTAACAGAAATTTAACATATCTGTAACATTCTTGTAATATTCCGACATTAGACTAAACAATTAGACAATTAAGGAGGAAACATGAAAAGAGCCTTAAAATTAGCACTGGTAATCGCCATAGTTCTGTCTTTCACGACAGCCTATGCCGCAGAAATCCTGAATGGAGCAGGGGCAACATTCCCGTATCCATTATACTCAAAATGGTTCTATAACTATGAGAAACAGACTGGTGTAAAGATAAACTATCAGTCCATTGGCAGTGGCGGTGGTATTCAGCAGATAGAGGCAGGCACTGTTGATTTTGGAGCAAGTGATGCACCACTACCAAAGGAAGAACTCGATAAACATGGCCTGTTCCAATTTCCAACAGTGGCAGGTTCAGAGGCAATAGCCTATAATCTGCCAGGAATTCCAACAGGCCTAAAATTAACACCTGAGGTTATTGCAGATATGTATCTGGGTAAGATTACAAAATGGAATGACCAGAGGATTAAGGAACTCAATCCAAACCTGAATTTGCCGGACATGCCTGTAATAGTTGTACACCGTTCAGACGGAAGCGGCACAACAAATATATTCACATGGTTTCTGGGTGATGTAAGCTCGGAATGGAAAACAAAGGTTGGCTCAGGCACATCTGTTAAATGGCCCGTTGGCATTGGAGGTAAAGGGAACGAAGGCGTAGCCGGCCTCGTAAAACAGACCGCAGGAGCTGTAGGTTATGTAGAACTTGCATATGTCATCGAGACAAAGATGACCCATGCCTTAGTCCGCAACAGGGATGGGCATTATCTCTACCCCTCCATAGAAACTACAGTTGCAGCCGCATCTAATGCAAATGTACCACCCGATTTTTATGTAAAGTTCACATATTCCAAAGGTAAGAACTCCTATCCTATAGCAGGGTTTACATATTACATCGTAAGAAAAAATATGGATAGGAATAAGTTATCCACCTTCATAAAGTTTGTGGAATGGGCATATAAACATGGAAATGCGGATGCAAAGGCCCTTGACTATGTCCCAATGCCTGATAGCTTAAAACATAAGGCATTGACAGCATTAAAAAAGTTATAATATTCTAAAATTTTTGGGGTGGCCTGTATGTGCACCCCAAAAATCATACCCTGACGATTTAGAAGGCTATTAAATATAGCAGAAGCATCCAGACAGAAGGGGATTGTTTGCAAAAGCATAATATTAAACTAAACAAAGACCATGCATTCAGGGGGCTTACAGCCTTACTATCCCTCATCCTTCTCTTACTAAGCATCGGTATTCTATTTAAGTTAATTATTTCATCAAACTTATCATTTAATGCCTTTGGTTTTAAGTTTCTACTCTCAAAGGATTGGGACCCTGTCCAGAAACTATTTGGTGCATTGCCATTCATGTGGGGAACATTTTTTTCAGCAACACTGGCACTTATCTTTGCCCTCCCTATAAGCATCGGCATCGCCATATTTCTTTCCGAGCTTGCACCTATTTGGATGAGGCAGCCTGTCTCTTTTATTATCGAGCTTCTTGCGGCCATACCGAGTGTTGTTTACGGCCTATGGGGACTTTTTGTGCTCGTCCCTGTGATGCAGCACTGGGTAGAGCCAGTTCTTGCTAAATACCTTGGTTTTCTTCCCCTCTTTAAGGGTTATCCACTTGGAGTTGGCATGCTTACAGGTGGGATTATTATAGCAATAATGATAATACCTACAATCTCATCCATCTCAAGGGAAATACTGGCAGCGGTTCCTGAAAACCAGAAGGAGGCTGCCCTTGCCATCGGCATGACAAGATGGGAGACCATATGGAAGGTCATGCTGCCTTATGGAAGAAGCGGTATAGTTGGTGCAATCCTCCTCGGCTATGGCCGTGCACTGGGGGAGACGATGGCTGTCACTATGGTCATCGGTAATACGCCTTCCTTATCCCTTTCTCTGTTTGCCCCTGCTTACACTATCGCAAGCGTGATTGCCAATGAGTTTACAGAAGCTACATATAAACTCTACATATCCTCTCTGATCGAGCTTAGTCTTATCCTCTTTGTTATAACCTTCACCCTCAATGCCCTTGCAAGGTTTTTATTATGGAGGATGAAGAGATTTGAAGAGGTCAAGGTGTAGGATGAATAAACAGAGCACAGAGGACAGAACCCTATGAAAAACCTAAAATACACAAGGCGTAAATTAACCCAGAAGGTAATGTTTTTCCTCTCTGTAGTGTCTGCGTTTATCGGTATTGCGATGCTCTTCCTTATACTCGGCTATATTATATATAAAGGAGGTCATGGGATTAATCTTGATTTCTTTACAAAACTGCCAACCCCTGTTGGTGTTCCTGGTGGAGGAATGGTGAATGCCCTGATAGGGAGTACTTATCTCATTGGCCTTGCAAGCCTTCTTTCCATTCCTGTTGGAATCCTCATAGGTGTTTATCTCTCAGAGTTTGGCAGGGGAGCCTTCGCCTCTGCCGTGAGATTCGTATCAGAAACCCTTACAGGTGTGCCATCTATTGTTATGGGGATATTTGCCTACTCTATAGTTGTAATACCAATGGGCAGGTTTTCAGCACTTGCAGGGGCATTTGCATTATCTCTCCTCATGCTGCCTATAATTGTAAAGTCTACAGAGGAATTATTAAAAATGGTCCCTAATGATTTGAGGGAGGCATCCCTTGCCCTGGGGATACCACGGTGGAAGACTATTTTAAAGGTAGTCTTAAGCACGGCTAAATCAGGAGTTATAACAGGCATAATGCTTGCTATTGCAAGGGTTGGGGGTGAGGCTGCACCACTTCTTTTCACTGCCTTTGGTAATTCTTTTATGAACTGGAGACCTGATCAGCCAATAGCAAGCCTTCCCGTTCAGATCTATGTCTATGCCAGCTCACCCTATGAGGACTGGCACCAGAAGGCATGGGCAGCGGCCCTTGTCCTCATGGGAATTGTCCTTATTACAAATATAATAGCGAGGGTCTATGCAAGAAAAAAGTAAAGGGTTAGGAGATAAGACAAAATTTATTATCGATGGACTTAATGCGTGGTTTGGCAAAAACCAGGCACTAAAGAATATCAACATGTGCATCACACAGAACGAGATTACTGCTATCATAGGGCCATCTGGCTGTGGGAAGTCAACATTTGTCAGATGTCTCAATAGGCTCCACGAAGAGATAGTCGGAGCAAGATGCGAAGGGAAGATCATATTTGATGGGAAAAACATCTATGACCCTGATGTAGACCCTGTGCTTATCAGAAGAAGGATAGGCATGGTCTTTCAGAAGCCAAATCCATTTCCGGCTATGACCGTCTATGATAATGTGGTGGCAGGCCTTATACTCGACGGCAAGAAGAGAAGGGCAGAGCTTGATGAGGCGGTAGAGAGGTTCTTAAAACTCGCTGCCCTGTGGGATGAGGTAAAGGACAAACTCTATCAATCAGGGGCGAGCCTTTCAGGAGGGCAGCAGCAGAGGCTCTGTATTGCAAGGGCATTGGCAGTTGAGCCTGAGGTCATCCTCTTTGATGAGCCAACCTCTGCCCTTGACCCCATATCAACATCAAAGATAGAGGAGTTGGTGCAGGAACTTAAAAAGGATTATACTATTGTTATAGTGACCCATAACATGCAGCAGGCTGCAAGGGTCTCGGAATATACAGGATTTTTCCTCCTGGGGGAGCTTATAGAGTTTGACAACACGGATAAGATATTCACTAATCCGTCAAACAAATTGACAGAAGACTATATAACAGGGAGGTTCGGCTGATGACAATCTTTGATGACGAACTCAGAGATCTTAAAGAGAAGATACTAAGGATGGGGCTTCTCGTGGAGGCGGCTATAAGGGATTCTATAAAGTCCCTTGTGGATAGAGACAGCGAGCTTGCCAGAGAGGTTATAAGGAGAGACCACCAGATAAATGCCGTTGATGTTGAGATAGATGAGGAATGTATAAGGCTTATTGCACTGAGACAGCCGAAGGCAGGGGATTTGAGATTTATAACCACTGCCATGAAGATTACAACAGACCTTGAAAGAATGGGCGATCTGGCAGAAGATGTATGTGAAAGGGCAATAGAGCTTAACGAGGAGCCGCCACTTAAGCCTTACATTGACATACCGAGGATGGCAGAGATCGCACAGGGTATGCTGATAGATGTGCTGGACGCCTTTGTGAGGAAAGAAACATCCATTGCATACGATATCATTAAGAGGGATGATGCGGTTGATAATCTCACCGTACAGATATTCAATGAACTTATGTTCTTCATGATTCAGGACCCAAGGGCTGTTTCAAGGGCGGTAAAGATAACATACATTGCAAAGTATCTGGAGAGGATTGCAGACCACGCAACCAATATCGCAGAGATGGTCATCTATAATGTTGAAGGCAGAATAATAAGGCATATGGCTCCGCCATCAGAATAAATGGATAGCAAGCGTATTGCCCGCGGCTTGCTACGGGGTTAGCAAGCGGCTACAGATTCCTTTAAGAAACTCAAAAACCACCTTCTGGCAGTTTTCTGATGCAAGCCTTAGATCCCAGCTTGATGTATCCCTGTCTGTAGCGATGTTGCTTATCCCCCTTATCTCGATCATAGGCACACCATATATTGTACAGATATGTGCAATTGCAGCCCCTTCCATGTTCTCGCATATGGCATTGAATCTCTTCGCAAGCTCAACAGCCCTTTCAGCCGTCCCTGTGCATGTTGACACAGTAACAAAGGGGCCAACCTTTTTATTTAACCCCATCGCCGCTGCTACATTATCCGCCTTCTTAACCAACTTCATATCCATTGAAAACTCATTAAAGAACCTCCTCCTTCCGCAGAGGACTGAGGGAAACCCCATATCTTTTAACCCCTTCCAGCCTTTCAGTGTTATTACCCCTTCATCGCCGTATATCTCTCTATCAGCAATTGCGATATCGCCAGGATAGAGCATGGTATATGGATATGCCCCACCAATACCAAAGGCGACAACAGGATTGACACTGTAGTTTTCAAAAAGCAGGGTTGCAGCATGGGCAGCATTGACCTTGCCAACACCTGAGTTCATCAGCAATACATCACGGCCAAGGTGTTTTGCCTTAATAAGCCTCTTGCCTGCAAGCCTTATAGACTTACGATTGCGATCAGAGAGGGCTTTTTCAAGTCTGTCAGACTCTCCGTATGTGGCAGCTATAAGGGCAATGTGAGGTTTCATGGATAATAGTATAAACCCTTTTAATTAAAAATTAGGAGCAAAAAATCGAGTTATGAATATCCTTTCCAGAATACACCTGCCAGTTAGAAAAAATTATCGATTGTTGGTAATGTTAAGGTGCAGGGACAGGGTCGTCATTCAGATAAGCTAAAGTTATAATTTTATCTTGACAGGAAACAGGAAATTTAGTATGGTTTAAATATGAAGGCCAGAGGAATATTGCTGCCGATGTTTCTATTTATGGCTATGGAAGTAACCCTGTTTTTGCCTGCCAATCTTTCAATAAACTTAGTAAATGCTCATACAGCCCTCTTAAACCTCGATGTATGTCATACATTTACAGCACCAACCATTGGAGGCAAAAATTATGTTGAAAATGAATTGGAAAGGAGGTGATGGAATATGTTATAGGGTAGTAAGCCGCAGAAAGGAGTCGGTATGTGGTAGTTAAAATTCCAGATTCAAAAAGTGAGGAGGCAAAAATTATGTTGGAAGAAATAAAAGAAGGAAAAATCTTATCAAGAAGGGGTCTTCTTGTAGGCGCAGGTAAACTTGCAGTGGGGGCAGCCGGAATAGCTGTTGTATCATCTGGGGGACTGACACTGCTTTCAAAGGCTGAAGCTGCTAAGAAGAATGCTTCAGAGCTTCCATGGCCGTACAAGAAATTGAATTCCAAGGAGATTAAGAAAGTAGCTGAGATTGCCCATGATAACTGGTTCAAGGGTTTCTGCACTTATGCGGTCTTAAGCGGAATAGTCGATGTGCTTCGGGAAAAGGTAGGAGGACCGTACACCTCATTCCCCACGGAGGCGTTTATATTTGCCCACGGCGGAACAGCCGGTTGGGGTGCAACCTGTGGAACATTAATTGGCTCAGGCATTGCTGCGTCCCTTGCATCCGGGCATAAGACAGGCGAGCAGATAGTTAATGAAGTGATGGTTTTCTATTCAGACACGGCACTGCCAATTTATATGCCAGACCACCCAAAAGCGGACATCAAGGCAAAGAGCATAAGCCATACCCCTGTTTGCCACATCTCGGTTGGTAAATGGATGAAGGAGGAAGGGCTTGAAGAAGGGAAGGGCCCGGAGGGTGTTGGATTCCTCAGCCCACAACAGATGGAGAGGTGCGGCAGGCTTTCAGCAGATGTTGCGATGAAGACAGTGGAATTTTTAAATGCGTGGGCAGATGGCAAATTCAAACCTGTCCATACAGCTCCTGTTATGGCAAACCACATACCTTCTCAGAATAACTGTACAGCTTGTCATGGGGAAAGTATCCCAAAGCCAGGACCATTTGGGACAGGGATGTCCTTAATCGGCGGACATTAAAAGGGATTCGTAGCTCGTGCCTTAGACAACTTAAAAGGACGGGGCATAGCCCCGTCCTTTTTAACGCCTTCTGTATTGTGTCTTCCAGAGGAAAACCTTTATATTTCCATGCCCCACTTTCTGAGAGACAATTCGTTTACTTGACATTTACCCACTACTTGGAGAAAATATAGGTGTCTTAAGCAGGTGCCTGAGAAGGCATAAGAGGGAATCCTGTGATGGAATATCCCGGAAGTCACTCACTCTGGGATTCCAGATTCAGGAGCGGTCCCGCCGCTGTAACTGGGGACGAAAACCAATAAAGCCACTGTCCTGAGCTTGACGAAGGATGGGAAGGCGTGGGGAGTAGGATAAGCCAGGAGCCAGAAGACCTGCCTGTGAACGACAGTAATTAGTTAGGAGTTTTTAGTTTGGGGATAGAACTCCAGACTAAAAAACCTTCTCGCGGAAGAAGGCATGATGATGGGGATGAAGCGAAACAGGGTGCAATCCTCAAGGCTAATGCCTTGGGGATTTTTTTATGAAAAAAACACACATTGCATTTTTATGGGATGAGTCCTATCTCTGGGGAATCATGGCGTATAATGTTCTCAAAGGGCTTTCCATACCGTTTGACCTTATAACAGCAAATGATATCAATAGCGGTATTCTCGACAATTACCGGCTGCTCTTTGTCCCTGGTGGCTGGGCATCTGACAAAACTATGGCACTGGGTGATGGAGGAAAAGATCCTATAAGGATGTTTGTTAAAAGTGGTGGTAATTACCTCGGAATATGCGGCGGAGCTGGTATGGCCTTGATGGAGAGAGATGGATTAGGGCTACTGCCTGTTAAAAGAAGATCTACAAAAGACAGGATTCCAAGTTTCAGCGGTCAGGTGAGGCTTAAACGCACAGCATTGCAACACCCTATCTGGAATGGATTGCCAGAGCCAACTGTTTTTCATGCATGGTGGCCGTCTCAGTTTGAGATTGTGGATAATGCTGCGGTGATTACAATCGCAGATTACGGAGAACCAGAAGATAATGCATATGTTGCTGATTTGAAGATAGCCGGTGTTAAGTCTGATGACTGGAAAAGATGGGAAATGATTTATGGAATTAATCTTAATCCCTCGATGCTGAAGGGTGAACCAGCAATTATTGAAGGCAGATATGAGAAGGGCAATGTAATCCTTTCAATGCTCCATTTTGATACACCTGATGACATTTATGGCCAGAGGGCATTGGAGAATCTACTTGTATATCTGACTTATCCAGGCAACAGTTCAAAAATATCTGATAGGATAAATGCAATCTCACCGTCACAAGGCGGCGCAAAGGCCAATGAAGATAATCACCGCTTATTCTCCCGTGCCACTGAGATGTCACCCATGGCTGAATTAGAAGAACTCATTGATTTTGGCATAAAGAACAACCTCTGGTTTAGAAGAAATCCATGGCTCCTGCAATGGCAAAGGGGCATAAGGGGGCTGGAGTATAATACCTTATATATCCTGATTAAGGAACTGCTTTACCGTGGGGCAGATCTGGATGATGAACTCAAAGAGCACATAGCACAATTCCTTGATATGGCAAGGAGATTATTAATAAAGGAAAAAGAGGCCATGGATGCAGGGCCTGTAAATCCTGTAAAAAGTGGAATTGTGGAGATCGACTCATTAAGAGAAAAGCTCTTTGGCAATGCAAAACATTACGGCGGCATGTTCAAAGAGCTTATTCAGAAGATAGACAGAACATTATTGAACTTGCTGAGGAGATTATGAAAGGCATAGTTATAGCAGGAACCCACAGTGGCTGCGGAAAGACTACCATAACCATCGGAGTCCTTGCAGCCCTGAAAAAGAAAGGACTCAGCGTCCAATCCTTTAAGGCGGGTCCTGATTTCATTGATGCAGGGCTTCACAGACTCATTACAGGCAGGCCGTCAAGAAATCTCGACTTATGGATGTGCGGTGAGGATTATGTCAGGGATTGTCTTCATAGGCATTCTATGGATACAGATATATCCATTGTAGAAGGTGTAATGGGCATGTATGATGGTGAATTCAGCACAGCAGCCCTTGCAGATATTCTTGACCTCTCCATCATCCTTGTTGTTGATGCCTATGGCATGGCAGAAAGTGCAGGGGCAGTTGTGAAGGGATTTGTGGATTATACTGCAGAAGTCCAGAAGCCCAGAAGTCCAGGAGGAAAAAATTCCCATAATATAACTTCCGAGCTAATTGCAGGCGTTATCTTCAACCGAGTAGCGTCAGAGAGCCATTATAAAAGGCTTAAAAACAGCGTTCGTAATATTCCAGTTTTAGGATATCTTCCAAGGGATTTAGATTTCGAAATTCCTCACAGGCACTTAGGACTGATGGTTGCTGAAGAAAATCCGATCAATGAAGAGAGGATACAGAAACTCACAGATGCAGTTCTTAAATATATAGATGTTGACATGTTAGTTAAGTTAACTGCCAAGACTACAGTTCTGTCATTCCCGCTTGTCGGGAATCTTTCTTGTGCCGATAAAGAAGGATTGCGGACAAGCCGCAATGACAATAAAACAAAAATTGCCATCGCCTATGACAAAGCCTTTTGTTTTTATTATGCGGATAATCTTGATTTGTTGAGAGATGCAGGGGCAGAGATAGTTCCATTCAGTCCCTTAAGGGATAGATCCATCCCGGATGGAATCCATGCTATCTATCTCGGTGGAGGCTATCCAGAGCTTTACGCATCAGTTCTATCCAAAAATAAAACAATGCTTGAATCCATCCGTGCATGGTCAAATTCAGGCAGACCACTTTATGCAGAATGCGGAGGTTTGATGTACCTTTCCGAGGGAATCTATGACCTCAACAGAGATTTTTCTAATATGTCAGGAGTCTTCCCGTTTAAGACCGAAATGCGGGAAAGGCCCACACTCGGTTACAGGGATGTAACCCTCATACAAGACTGCATAATCGGCAGGAAGGGTGCTAAGTGCAGGGGACACGAATTTCACTATAGCGATATAGTAGGCTGTAAGAACAATGCAAAACAGTGGATACTCAATAATACACTTGCAAGCTATATTCATATACATTTTGGAAGCAATCTATCGATTGCAAATAATATTGTAAGGTTCATAAAGGAGATATAAATGGAAAGCATAATACTCATTGGACACGGAAGCCCCCGTAAAGAGGCAAACAATATAGGACATATGGCAAACATCCTTCGCTGCATATGCGGCATAGAGTCTGTTGAGACTGCATACCTGCAATTTGCAGAACCCGACCTTATGACTGCTTTAAGAGATGCTGTGAATAAGGGGGCAAAGAAGGTGATAGTGCATCCCTTCTTTCTCACATCAGGCATGCATGTGACAAAGGATATCCCTGAGATTATAGATAATGCAAAGGCCTTTTATCCTGATGTTGAATTCATCCTTACCGAGCCCACAGGTATCCATGAAAAATTAGCGGATGTGATCTTAGAGCGGATCAATTCTACAAAGAGATTAAAACCTCACGAGATAGAAGATAAGAGTTTCGATATAATCTCAGGAGAGATTGATTTAAGCGATATCCCACCAGAACAATTACCAGTTGTAAAGCGTGTGATCCATGCAACTGCCGACTTTGATTTTAAAAAGACCCTATTATTCCATCCTGATGCCATAAAGACAGGAATCACTGCAATAAAAACAGGCAGAGACATCCTCACCGATGTTGAGATGGTGAAGGCAGGGATAAATAAAAGGTTGCTTGAAAAGTGGGGCGGAAGGGTAATCTGTAATATCCAGAACACAGAAAATCCCCCCTCACCCCCCTTTAGCAAAGGGGGGATGGGGGGATTTGAGCCCAGAATGCAGACAAGGGCTGAGATGGGAATCGAAATGGCATTAAAAGAAAATAACAACATTGGCATTATAGCCATTGGGAATGCACCAACTGCATTATTAAAAGTTATTGAAATTTTTACCCCCCCTACTCCCCCCCTTAGCAAGGGGGGGCCGGGGGGGGTGTTCACCCATTCACCCATTCTCGTTGTTGGTGTTCCAGTTGGCTTTGTTAAGGCACTGGAGTCAAAGGCACTACTTGCATCGCAGAGTTTTCCATTCATAACAGCATTGGGTAGAAAGGGTGGCACACCTGTGGCAGTAGCAATCGTAAATGCATTATTGAAGATGGCAGAAGGAGGTGACGAAAAATGAGATAGTTAGACCGAAAAATCTTGTAAGTACAGGGTGAAGTGTGGAAGTGTGAAATCCAGGGAATGAAGAAGCGGAAAGGGGTGAAAATCCCCTGCTGTCACGCAGCCGTGAAGAAAACGAAAACCCAGAGGGAGCCACTGTCCTGAGCTTGACGAAGGATGGGAAGGCGGGTGAATAGAAAAGGGAACCCTGAAAACGAATTTTTAAGGGTTTTATAAATGTTCTAAGCCGGAAGACCTCTCATTCCCGAAACCTCGATGAAAGGAGAAAAATATGTTCAAGAGAATAGCTATAATGGTTATTGTGCTTTTATGGTCAGGGTTGGCTTTTGCAGCCCATCCGCTTATCACAGACGACACAGGCACACAGGGCAAAGGCAGGTTTCAGTTTGAATTGAATGGCGGATATTCAAATGACAATGGCAATAAAGAGACAGAGGTTAATACTATCTTATCCGCAGGACTCAGGGATAATATTGACCTTGTCATCACAGCACCCTATCTTTTTCAGAACATAGAAGATGGCAGCAGTGAGGATGGCATAAGTGATATTGGCATTGAGATGAAGTGGAGATTCTATGAGAAAGACGGCCTCAGTTTTGCTTTGAAACCAGGCATTATCCTCCCAACAGGCAATGAGAATAAGGGGCTTGGCGATGGGAAAACCAGCTACAGCCTTTTCTTTATTGCCACAAAGGAGATAGAACCTCTTACTATCGACCTGAATCTGGGCTACATAAAGAACAGAAAAGATCTCAGGGACATATGGCATTATTCCCTGGCAGGAGAATACAGGGTGACAAAGCCATTGAGGATTGTTGCAAACATTGGAGGTGAGACAAACCCAGATAAAGAGTCAGACATTAATCCAGCGTTTTTGCTGGGAGGTATTATCTACAGCGTCAATGAAAATTTTGATGTTGACTGCGGGATAAAGGCAGGGCTACCAAAACAGCGCCTGATTACTCAATCCTTGCAGGTCTAACAGTAAGGTTTTAGGAGGAGACAATGAATATTTCAAAAACAAAAGTTTGTCTTACCATGCTATTTGGTTATTTGCTGTTTGCTAACAATGCCTATGCCATGCATATCTCAGAAGGGATATTGCCTTTCAACTGGTGTGCATTGTGGTTTGCTGTTGCCATACCATTTGTTGCCTATGGGATATTCAGGCTCAAGGCAATCTCAAAGGATGATATATCCTTTAAACCTCTTGTTGGACTAATGGCAGCGGTAGTCTTCATCATCTCCTGCATGCCCATCCCCGTTCCAACAGCAGGCACATGCTCCCACCCGTGCGGAACAGGGATGTCAGGGATACTTCTCGGTCCTACTATCAGCATACTGATCACTGCAGTAGCCCTCCTTATCCAGGCGCTTTTTCTTGCCCATGGTGGCCTAAGCACATGGGGAGCGAATATAGTATCCATGGGCGTGATGGGCTCATTTGCAGGATATTTGACATTTAAATTATTTCGAGCAATAAAAATCCCCCCTATTCCCCCCTTTATTAAAGGGGGGCAGGTGGGATTAGCAGTTGCAGGCTTCATGGCAGGATTATTTGCAGACTGGGCAACATATGCCGCCACATCTGTTGAGCTTGCCTCAGGCATAAGAGGGAACTCGCCCTTTATGCCGCTTTTCTGGAAGATCCTCATCGCCTTTATACCGACACAGCTTCCTCTTGGAATCCTCGAAGGGGCGATGACAGGAGGTATGGTTGTTCTGCTTTACAAGAAGCGTCCTGACCTCCTGGTGAAGATGCGGGTGATAAAGCCGGAGGAGGTGACAGCATGAAGCTCGGAGTTCAGAGTTTAGAGTTTAGAGTTAAAATAAAAAAACTATTGCTCTTTTGCACTGCTGTACTACTGCTCATTTTCAGCCTTCAGCCTTTAGCCTTCAGTGCTGAGAAATGGCAGGGCATTGATGAGTCGATTGTCGAGAAATACGCAAAGGAGCACGGCAGAGAGGCGATGACGCCCTTAATAAACACTGACCAGGGAGACCTCCTCCTCTTCGTATTTCTGCTTGCAGGCGCAATCGGCGGTTTTATCGGAGGCTATTACTGGAGGATACTCATGGTTGAAAAGAGACCTATACGGGAAAGTAGAGAATAACAGGTTGCCTTTATTACGGATGTGGTGTAGGCCATCTCGAATGGTCTGCATCACATCTGCATGTTCATCGGGAGGCGAATATGAAAAAGAGATTGGAAGACATGACAGTAGAGGAACTTAAAAAAGAGCTGGAATTTACAAAGGAATGCTTGAGGGATGCGGAAGAACTTTATACCTTTACTTTCAGTAAGTGCTCCGTGCATATTGGCGGACAACAGGCAATGGCAATGCATGAGGAACACGAGGAAAAGTGCCGGGAATATAGAGAAATGATAAAACAAATTGAGGAATTGCTGAGGAGAAGGCATGTTCAAGAAGATTAAAAAGAGAGATGGCAGAGCCGTCAAGTTTGATGCAGAAAAGATTACAAATGCAATTGCAAAGGCAGGAAATGCAACAGGTGAATTTGATTATAAAGCTGCCAAAAGATTAACCCTAAAGGTCCTGAATTTAGCAGAGCAGGTAATTGGCCGCAAGACCCCGACAGTTGAAGAAATCCAGGATATTGTGGAAGAGGTCCTTTTGTCTTCCCCTTATCGTAAGACTGCCAGGGCATATATCCTCTACCGTAACCAGCATGCAAGGATCAGGGAAATTACCACAAAGTCCACTATTGATTTAGTAGATAACTACTTGCAGAGGCTTGACTGGCAGGTCAACGAAAACAGCAATATGGCATTTTCCTTACAGGGATTAAATAACTATATCTCCTCGGAGATCAGCAAGATTTACTGGTTAAACAAGATCTATCCGCCGGAGATCAGGCAGGCCCACTTAGATGGTGACTTCCACATCCATGATCTGAACATCCTTTCTGTTTACTGCGTTGGATGGGACCTTTATGACCTGTTGATGGAAGGATTTAAAGGTGCGCCAGGAAAGGTCGAAAGCAGACCTTCGAGACATTTCAGAAGCGCCCTCGGGCAGGTGGTGAATTTTTTCTATACCCTTCAGGGCGAGGCTGCAGGTGCACAGGCATTCTCTAATTTTGATACGCTTTTGAGCCCTTTTATAAGATACGACGGACTGAATTATAAAGAGGTTAAACAGGCATTACAGGAGTTTATTTTTAATGTCAATGTCCCGACGAGGGTGGGATTCCAGACACCATTTACAAATATAACCTTAGACCTGACCGTTCCTTCCATCTTTGCTGACCAGCCTGTTATTATCGGCGGTAAACCTCAAAAGGAGACCTATAAGGAGTTCCAGAAGGAGATGGATTTATTCAACAGGGCATTCATAGAGGTGATGTTAGAGGGCGATGCAAAAGGCAGGGTCTTCACCTTCCCAATTCCTACTTACAACATCACCAGGGATTTTGACTGGGAAAATTCAAATATCGATTTGTTATGGAAGGTGACCGCAAGGTACGGGATCCCCTATTTCTCGAACTTTATAAATTCCGACATGAAACCTGAAGATGCACGTTCCATGTGCTGCAGGTTGAGGCTTGATAACAGGGAATTACAGAAAAGAGGAGGTGGGCTCTTTGGCGCCAATCCCCTCACTGGCTCCATCGGCGTGGTAACCATCAATATGCCGAGACTCGGATATATAGCAAAGGATAGAGATGAGTTTATGTCCATGCTTGAGAGGTTAATGATTCTTGCTAAGAAGAGCCTGGAGATAAAGCGAAAGGTTCTGGAGAGATTTATAGAGGGGAATCTTTATCCTTATATAAAATTTTATTTGAGGGGTGTGAAAGAGCGTTTTAATGAGTACTGGAAGAACCATTTTTCTACCATCGGTCTGATAGGGATGAATGAGGCATGCCTGAATTTATTCGGCGAAAATATTACATCTCCAAAGGGCCGTGAATTTACCTTAAAGGTTCTGGATTTTATGAGGGATAAGTTGTTCAAATTCCAGAACGAGACGGGAAATATTTACAATCTTGAAGCCACACCTGCTGAAGGGACAAGCTATCGCCTCGCCAGGATTGATAAGGAAAAATTCCCCGATATAATCTGTGCTGACGACAAGGAATATAAGAAAGGGGCAGAGCCATTCTATACCAATTCCACTCAACTCCCTGTGAATTTCGCTGACGATGTTTTTGAGGTATTGGATTTGCAAGATGAGATGCAGACGAGATATACAGGCGGGACAGTTGTCCATATCTTTGTGGGAGAAAGGATTGACGATCCAGAGACAGTGAAAGGCCTGGTACGCAAGGTCTGTGAAAATTATCACCTGCCATATTTTACTGTTACACCCACTTTCAGCGTATGTCCTGCTCATGGATACATTGCAGGTGAACACAAGAAATGTCCGACCTGCCATAAAGAAACAGAGGTATATTCCCGCATAGTCGGTTATCTGCGCCCTGTAAAACAATGGAATAAAGGCAAAAAAGAAGAGTTTAAGATGCGAAGGGAATTCAGGGTTTAACATGCATATAGGCGGATTTCAAAGGTTTTCACTAATAGATTATCCAGGAAAGGTTAGTGCTGTAGTTTTTACCCAGGGATGTAATTTTAGATGCCCTTACTGCCATAACCCGGAGCTTGTAAATCCTGAGCTTTTTAACAAGCCGATTCCCGTGGAGGAGATTTTGTCCTTTCTTGAGAGGAGAAAGGGATTGATGGACGGGGTTGTCATAACAGGTGGTGAGCCTCTGCTACAACCTGATGTGAAAGATTTTATAAAAGGGATTAAAAAGACGGGGTATCTTGTGAAGTTTGACACCAATGGCTCAAATCCTGCAATGCTCGAGCACTTATTAAAAGAGGGGCTGCTCGATTACATTGCCATTGACTATAAGGCACCTCTCAGGGCATACAGAAAAATTACAGGGGTTGTGGTGAAAACCCAGAATATTAAAAGGTCTATAGAACTGGTGATAAGTAGTGAGATCCTATACGAGATGAGAACTACTATTTTCAACGGTCTCTCTACAGATAGTCTTATTGAAATGATGATGGAACTATGTACCTTAAGGGTGAAAAGTTACTTTTTGCAGATGTTTGTCCCATGGCCAGGATGCAGAAAAGACCTTTCCCCAATAGATATAAATATTAATTATCTCCTCCAGAATATCGAGTATAGATTCTGGAGATATGGTATCAGGAATATAAATGGAACTATTTTCTGAATACTTAAAAAAAGACCATATGCTCTCAAGGATAGATGCAAGAGTAAAACTCCTTGTCACCTTGATAATACTGATAATGGTAGTGAGTTACAATGGTTTTGCATTTCAGCTACTTGTAACATTGTTCTGTATATTCCTCTGCATCAGAATGCAGATACCACTAAGGGTCTTTGTGCTCAGGTTTTCAGAACCGCTGTTCATTGCTACAGTATTGGTTCTTCTGAAATTGTTCTTCTCAGGGCAGGATATACTATTTTCCATCAACCTCATAGGAATCAAGGTTGTAGGATACAGGGATGGGTTTATGGAAGGGCTGAGGATCTCGACCCGTATAATAGGTGCTGTATCACTTCTTGCCACACTCGGGTTTGCCACTTCTTTTACAGAATTCATCGCTGCCCTTTCATGGCTCAGGATACCAAAACCGTTTATAGAACTCCTGATGTTTACATACAGGTATATCTTCGTCCTCCTTGAGGACGCCAATATCATCTATAACGCACAAAAGAATCGGCTTGGTTATTCAGGCATGAGGCGGGGATTGAAATCCTTTGGCACACTCTCGGGTGAGCTTACGCTGAGGGCGTTTGAACACAGCCAACAAACAGCAATAGCAATGACCCAAAGGGGATACACAGGTGAGATGCCTGTTACACTGAATGGCCCTTTTAACATGGCGGAGGTAGTGATCGCCTTAATAGTTATTGTTACAATGGGGGTATTATGGAAGATGCCGTAAGGCTTGAAGTCAAGGGTCTTTCCTTCAAATATCCTGATGGCACAGCCGCCCTCTCTGACATCAGCATAGAGGTTAGAAAGGCTGAATTCATTGGCATACTGGGCTCCAATGGCTCGGGCAAGACAACCCTTCTTAAGGCAATGGACGGCCTCCTCAGAGGATTTGATGGCAAAGTACATCTTGACGGCACTGATATAAGGAAGCTCACCCCTAAGGAGATATATAAAAAGATCGGCCTTGTATTTCAGAATCCAGATGACCAGCTTTTCGCAACAACCCTTTTTGAGGATGTTGCCTTTGGTCCGATAAATATGGGGATTGGCATTAAAGAGGTTGAAACACTGGTCTTAACTGCCTTGCAGGAGGTCGAACTTCATGGCCTTGAGAAAAAATCCATTCACAATCTCAGCTTTGGGCAGAGAAAAAGGGCATGCATAGCTGGACTCCTTGCCATGGGCCATGAAATCTTATTGTTAGATGAGCCAACTGCAGGGCTTGATCCAATGGGTGAATATAAGATGATGCGTCTTCTGAGAAGACTCAACAAAGAAAATGGTGTGACCATAGTCATGGCCACACACAGTGTTGACCTTGTGCCGCTTTTCCTCGACCGACTCTATATCCTAAGTAGAGGCAAAATTGTGAGGGGTGGCACCCCAGAGGATGTCTTTACAGCACCTGAGGATATGGAAAGTGTAAAACTAAGATTACCACAGATTGCTGAACTGATATACCGACTGAAGCATGAAGATGGGGTTGCATTTGATAGAATACCGCTTACCATCGGAGAGGCCCGAAGGGAGATGCTAAAGACGATGCAGGAGGCAAGATTAAAGATTTAGGATGAAAAAACTGCGTTCAGGTTATACAACAGGGGCATGTGCAGCAGCGGCTGCAAAGGCAGCAGCAATGCTTTTACTCCAGAACACAGAATACAGCCCCACCACCCATCCCTCCCCCTCAAGGGGGGAGGGCAAGGGAGGGGGTGAGAGTCTGGATTCTGGTCTCTGGACTCTGGACGCTGAAGTTGATATCCCATTTCCTGACGGCAGTAGACATACATTCAAAATTCATAACTCTAAACTCATAACTCGCAACTCGCAACTCGTTGCACGGGCATCGGTAATTAAAGATGCGGGGGACGACCCTGATGTAACCAATGGGGCAGAGATAGTAGCAGAAGCCAGATTTCAGAAGACAGAATACAGCCCCACCACCCACCCCTCCCCCTCAAGGGGGGAGGGCAAGGGAGGGGGTGAGAGTCTGGGCTCTGGGCTCTGGACTCTGGACGCTGTCCTTATAAATGGCGGCAAGGGCATTGGCATTGTCACAAAGCCAGGCCTTCCTGTGCCTGTGGGTGAGCCAGCAATAAATCCTGTGCCGAGAAGGATGATAAAGGAGGCTGTGATGGAAGCACTTTCGGAAAGTCCTGAAGCGCTGAAGTGCAGAAGTGCAGAAGTCTTCAACTTCCGAACTTCCGAACTTCCGAGCTGCCGAGCTATTGAAGTAACCATCTCTGTTCCTGATGGTGAAAGCCTTGCAAAAAAAACCATGAATCCGAGGCTTGGGATAATTGGCGGCATCTCCATACTCGGCACAACAGGCATTGTTAAACCGCTGTCTTCTGAGGCATGGACTGCAACTATTACAGCATCAATGGATGTTGCAAAGGCAGTGGGGCATAACGAGATAGTCCTCTCTACAGGAAGGGTATCTGAGAATGCACATATAAAAAAATATCATCTCCGTGAGGAATCTTATGTGATGATGGGCGACTATCTCGAATTCTCCCTTCTTGAGGCTAAAAGGCACCGATTCAAAAAGATCCACCTATGTGCACAGTGGGCAAAGATGCTCAAGATTGCAATGGCAATACCTCAAACCCATGTAAGACATGGAGCAATTGATATAAAAAAGGCCATAGAGTTCTTAAGGGATCTGGGTCTTGGCCCATGGCTCTTGGCTCGTGAATTTAATACCGCACGTGAGGTCTTTGATCTTATTAGCTCAACACTCAAAACTCAACACCCAACATTTTTTTTAAAGGTCTGCACAGCAGCGAAAACATATGCTGAACGCATTACAGAAGGTATCCCTGTAAGCACCCATCTTGTGTCATATGAAGGGACAATACTCTCAAGCAGTGAATAAACCTTAATGTTGCACAAATTTTAAAGGAGTAGTAATGTAAAAGCAGGAGGCAAAAATTCGGGTAAAAATAAAAAAGGAGGATGCGGGATATGAAAGAAGCGATTAAGGATGCATTGAAAACCTTGCATGAGATGGGGAATAATGCTGAAGATTGTATATCATCATTGCAGACTGCATTTATTTACAACAATCCAAAGCCTCTAAATGATTGTAAGTTAAAGATCGAAGGCATTAAAAAGAAGGAGCCTCAGCTTACAAAAACGGTAGCAGAACTTGTCAGAGATAATCCAGATATGAAACAATATGTCTCTGTTCCTGTCCATCTCCTGAGGATTGGAGAAAACATAGAGAAACTTGCTGAACTTATAGACAGAAAAGCAAGGGAGAATATCCTTTTCAGCGACAGGGCACTCACTGAAATAACATTTCTCCTGCAGAGGCTGATTGATATACTGAGACCCACATCAGATATAATCCTTGCAAGAAACACAATCCTGACCAGGTATGTCCAGGAATCAGAGGCAGGCGTGATTAGAAGGGCAATAGAATATGCCACATTCCATGAAGAGAGGTTGATTGAGGGTTTGTGTCTTCCTGTGGCATCATCACTTTATATAAGCATGCTTGATGCGGTAAAAGGCATTGCATGGCATGCAAAGCAGATAGCTATAAAACTTGCCGAATGAGCTATTAGCCTGGTGGCATTTAGCAAAATATTATTTATGGTTTCTTACCTCAAGTTAACCCATGCCGATTTATGGGAAAGGGTTCGTGCTGCTGAAGAGATATTGAAGGAATGCACCCTTTGTCCGAGAAACTGCAAGGTTGACAGGACATCCGGGGAGGTGGGTGTGTGTAAGACAGGGGATAAGCCATTCGTTGCAAGCTGGGGGTCCCATTTTGGAGAGGAAAGACCCCTTGTCGGCAGATCCGGTTCAGGGACCATATTTTTCAGCCACTGTAATCTCAGGTGCATATTCTGCCAGAACTGGACCATAAGCCATCTGGGGGAAGGCAGTGAAATATCCTTTGAAAGACTTGCCAGGATAATGACGGAGCTTCAGGAGATGGGATGTCACAACATAAACCTTGTAACGCCAACACACCAGATGCCCATGATACTTCATTCCATGGCCGTTGCTGCAGAAACGGGGTTGAATATCCCGATTGTGTATAATTGCGGAGGATACGAATCCATAGAGGCAATAAAGATCCTCGAAGGGGTCATTGACCTATACATGCCTGACTTTAAATATTCAGACCCTGAAATGGCTCTAAAATACTCAAAGGCAAAGGATTATCCCCAGGTAGCAAAGGCTGCGATCAAGGAGATGCACAGACAGGTGGGAGACCTTATAATGGATGAAAGAGGGATAGCCCTTCATGGCCTCCTTGTCAGACACCTTGTGCTTCCCGAAGGCATTGCAGGGACAAAAGAGGTCGTGCGGTTCATAGCAGATGAGATCTCTAAAAACACCTACATAAACATCATGGACCAGTATTACCCGTGTTATAAGGCATTTGAATATCCCCCTCTAAATAGAAGAATAACATCAAGGGAATACGCAGAGGCAGTAAAAATGGCACTGGATGCAGGTTTGAAAAGGATTGATGGTATAACGGTTTGAAGAATAGCTTGACCGTTTTGGAAATTGACAACAAAAATATTGTCTGATAGCTTGATATTAGGAGGAGGAATAAGTGGAGTTTAATCTTAAGAGGATATTCATCCCTGCAATCATAGCCCTGATTTCATCGTCTGGATTACTTGTCATTAGAACCATTGCATTTAGGCTCCTCCACAGATGGGCAGAGAAAACAGAGACAAGGATTGACGATATAATCATCAGATCATTAAAAGTTCCCTCTGTTTACTGGTGCATAGCCATCGGGCTTTACATAGGTGTCGCTGTCTCCGATTTCCCTGAAAAATATGTTTTTTATTTCAGCAGGGCAATCCATGTAATTGTGATATTGTCTATTACCATTGCTGCTGCAAATCTGTCAGGTAAGATATTCAAAAATTATATTCAGAAATCAGACCTGCCAATTCCAACTACAGGACTTGCATACGGTATATTAAAAGGGACGGTCCTCGTTATAGGCTTTCTGATTATACTCAGCGTTCTGGGAATATCCATAACTCCTCTTATTACGGCCCTTGGTGTTGGAGGTCTTGCCGTTGTGCTCGCTCTTCAGGATACCCTTGCAAACCTTTTTGCAGGGATTCATATCCTCGTTGAAAAGTCTATAAGGGTTGGAGACTTTATAAGGCTTGAGACAGGGCAGGAAGGCTATGTAGAGGACATCACATGGAGGACGACGAGGATAAGGATGCTTTCTGATAACATGGTCGTAATTCCCAATGGCAAGCTTTCACAGAGTATTGTGACCAACTACTATCTCCCTGAAAAGCGGATGTCCTTGTCCATCCCTATATCGGTAAGCTATAGCTCGGATATCGAAAAGGTAGAAAGAATACTTATCGAAGAGGCAAAAAATGCAGTAGGCGAAATCCCGGGACTGCTGGGAGACCCGGAACCCTCTGTGAGGTTTATCCCTGGTTTTGGCGATAGCTCCCTTGACCTTACCCTGAGCTGTCAGGTTCGGGAGTTTGTTGATCAGTATCTTGTTCAGCATGAGTTGAGAAAAAAGATCTTTAAGAGATTTAAAGAAGAAGGCATAGAGATACCGTATCCTCATCGGACAGTTTATCTCAGGGAGGAAAAGAAATAATCGGCAGCACATTCTAAGTTCCCTCAATTACTGCTGCCGCCAGTAAAGGAAACATTATCTCGTGGTGGCCTGTAAGGCTGTATGCCCTTCCACCCTTTATGGTTGGTCTCCTCAGGACATTCTCTCTCGGCCTGTAGTGCTGGATAAAGTCCATGTTTGCCGTTGTAAAGTTCTCTACCTTATAGCCGAGATTTCTTGCAAGGGTTAATGCCTTAAGAAAGACCTCTGGAAGGAGCACTGCAGAGCCGAGATTTATATATACACCTCCTTCGAGGTCTGCAACTATGCCTGCCAATGTCCTGAAGTCCCTGAGGCTTCCATCTCCTATAGCAGAGCCGTCTGCCTCTGGATGCATGTGGATTATATCTGTTCCAATGGCTACATGAACTGTCGCAGGGGTTTTAAGGACATAGCATGTGTGCAGTATGCTAAGGTCCTTGTTCGGGAACCTGCTATTGTATATCATTCTGCCAACGGCCTCACCTATGCCCCTTCCTTCCTTTACCCCTTTTTTTATTGCATCATTGAGCATCCTGCCTGTCTCCTCAGCCATTCCAAAGGAGCCGTCTATAATTGAATGGTCAACATCTTCTGATGTCTTGCCTGCATAGGCGAGTTCAAAGTCATGCACAATACAGGCACCGTTTAATACCATGGCATTGATTATCCCCCTTTTTAGAAGGTCTATGATTACAGGGTTCAAACCAACCTTTATTGGATGTGCACCCATGCCGAGGACTACAGGCCTTTTGCCTTTGTGGGCATTTATTATATCAAGGGCTATCTCCCTTAGTGCCTTTGCTGCGAGGGTATCTGGCAGGGAATCAAGAAATGCCTTAAAGGAAGATGATGGACTGTGCGGTCTTGCGAACTCCTTCAGTGAGACCTTGCTCTGTCTGTCCTTTATGCTATAGGTTCTGAGCTTTTTAAGGTCTATCTTTTTTCTTGAGGCCATCCTGACCCTTGGAATTAACACCTCAGGTTTGGACACCAAGCTTCGGGAATATCCAGTACTGCAGAAGAACCCATAAAAGGACAATACCAATGACCGTCAGGATATCGCCAAGGTTCATTTCGCTTCCTTTTTCTCCTCTACCTTTTCTTCCTTCTTTATAACATCTATATCTGTAAACTCTATAACTGCCATGGGAGCACTGTCGCCTGACCTGTTCCTCGTCTTTACAATGCGGAGATATCCGCCATTTCTATCCTTGATCCTGGGCGCAATCTTCTCAAAGAGTGTAGCCACAATACCTTTATTCCCGACATAGGCAAGAGCCAACCTCCTTGAAGCAAGATCTCCTCTTTTGGCAAATGATATTATCCTCTCCGAAATACTCTTTATCTCCTTTGCCCTGGCAAGGGTCGTCTCTATCCTCTGGCGCTCAAACAATGAGGCCACAAGCCCCCTTAAAAGCGCCTTTCTCTGGTTGGCAGTCCTTGAAAAACCTCTCCCAGCAACCTTATGACGCATTCTTCTCACCTCCAGAAGAGATCGCCTTCTGCTGCAGACTATCCATATCTATCCTCATGCCAAAATGCAGGCCCATGCCGCCCAATATCGCCCTTATTTCATTGAGGGATTTCCTGCCGAAGTTCTTTGTCCTGAGCATCTCATGCTCTGTCCTCTGCACAAGGTCTGCAATAGTCTTTATATTTGCATTCTTAAGACAGTTATAGGAGCGGACAGACAGTTCAAGCTCTTCAACACTTTTAAGGAGGTTTTCATTTAATGAATAATCCTTTGCCTCTCCAGACAGGTGGTAGGTCATCTCTGAATCTTCCTGTTCCTCTTCTAATTGAAACAGCGAGAGATGTTCCATAAGTATAGAGGCTGCTTGAGATATAGCCTTTGGCGGTGTAACACTGCCATCTGTCCATATCTCCATTATCAACCGGTCATAGTCTGTTGCCTGGCCAACCCTTGCACCCTCTACCCAGAAATTAACCTTGGAGATAGGAGTAAATATGGAATCAACAAAGATCGTATCTATAGGTAATCCTTCCTCCTTATTCTTTTCTGCAGGCACATAGCTCTTGTCTTTCTTTATAGTCATTGTCATCTCAAAGGCTGCATCCTTATCAAGGGTTGCAATAGGCAGATTGGGGGTTAACACCTCTACCGAGCCATCAGTAATAATGTCCTTTCCGGTTACCTCCCTCACACCTTTGACCTTAATAGAAACCGTCCTTTGTCCATCTCCATACATCTTGAATCTGAGATTCTTGACATTCAGGACAACATCAACAATATCCTCCTTCACGCCGTTAATAGCTGAAAATTCATGGAAGACCCCTGGTATCCGTATGGATGTTACAGCAGCACCTTCCAAAGAAGACAGCAACACCCTGCGCAAGGAATTGCCAATAGTAGTACCAAAGCCTCTTTCAAAAGGCTCTGCGTAAAGCTTTCCATAAGTGGGAGTCAAGCTCTCTTCATCAAAGCGAATCTTCTCCGGCAACTGAAAGCCCTTTTTTCTGAGATCCATTAAGGCCTCCTTCAGCTCCCTATCTCTAATATAGGGGATATGATTTTACTTGGAATATAGTTCAACAATAAGTTGCTCTTGCACAGGCAGCGGTATCTCTTCCCTCGATGGAAGATGGGTTATCTTTCCCTTGAAGCCCTCCCTATCTATCTCCATCCATGTTGGCAGTCCTCTGTGTTCTGCCTTCACAAGACTCTCCTTTATCCTCTCTATAGAACGACTTTTATCCTTTAGTTCCACAACATTCCCGGGACGGACTATAAAGGATGGGATATTGACCTTTCTGTCATTTACACGAAAATGGCCATGGCTTACCATCTCCCTTGCCTCTCGCCTGCTTGAGGCAAAGCCAAGCCTGTAGACCACATTGTCCAACCTCCTTTCGAGGAGTTGAAGGAGGTTGGCTCCTGTTATGCCATCCATCCTTTCAGCCATTAAGAAGTATCTTTTGAATTGCCGTTCAAGCACACCATATATCCTTTTCACCTTCTGTTTTTCCCTTAACTGTAAGCCGTAATCAGATGGTTTGGCCTTATTCTGGCCATGAAGGCCTGGGGCATATTTACGCCTCTCAATCGCACACTTTTCCGTATAACACCTATCACCCTTCAGGAAGAGCTTCTCACCCTCCCTTCTGCAAAGCCTGCAAAGGGCGCCAGTATATCTTGCCATTATACCCTCCTCCTCTTTGGAGGTCTACAACCATTATGTGGAACTGGCGTTACATCCTTTATAAGATTTATCTCAAGGCCAGCGCCCTGTAATGCCCTTATCGCAGATTCTCTGCCTCCACCAGGCCCCTTTACATATACATCAACCTGCCTCATGCCAAAATCCATAGCCTTCTTGGCAGCAGCCTCGGCAGCTATCTGTGCCGCATATGGGGTGCCTTTTCGTGAACCTTTAAAACCCTGACTCCCTGAGCTCGCCCATGTAACAACATTGCCGCTCTGGTCTGTTATGGTAACAACCGTATTGTTAAAGGTCGCCTGGATATGGGCCACACCTGAATGGATTGTCTTTTTCTCCTTCTTTGTCCCCTTTTTCCTCTGAGCCATTAGGCCTCCTTCTTCTTGGCGCTAACTGCTGCTTTTCTTGGGCCTTTTCTCGTCCTTGCATTAGTCCTTGTCCTCTGCCCCCTAACAGGCAGACCAAGTTTATGACGTGTTCCCCTATAGCAGCTAATATCAATAAGCCTCTTTATGTTCATAGAGTTGTCACGTCTAAGGTCGCCCTCTACCTTATATTCCTTCTCGATGAGGCTCCTTATCTTTACAACATCGTTATCCTTAAGGTCGCTGACCCTTACATCAGGGTTAACACCTGTTTCCTTAATGATCCTCTGCGATGATACCCTGCCAATGCCATAGATCTTTGTGAGGGCAAATTCTATCCTCGCCTTTTTCGGGAGGTCAACTCCAGCAATCCTTGCCATATCTTCTCCTTAAAATGTTATAGAAATATTACAGCTTAGCCCTGGCGCTGCTTGTGCCTTGGGTTTTCACATACTATCCTGATTATACCCTTCCTTTTAACAACCTTACACTTATCACATATCGGTTTCACTGAAGAACGTACCTTCATATACTCTCCTATTTAAACCTGTAGGTTATCCTGCCCTTTGTCAGGTCATAAGGTGAAAGCTCAATGGTCACCTTGTCTCCAGGTAGTATCTTAATAAAGTGCATCCTCATCTTTCCAGAGACATATGCCAATATCCTCTGGCCATTTTCCAGTTCAACCCTGAACATGGCATTGGGTAATGTCTCAAGGATTGTTCCCTGAACCTCAATAATATCCTCCTTAGGCATCTAATCTCCGTGCTGCATGAATTGTTAAACCAGTACCAAAAGGATCCGATTTTTTCATTCTAATAACAAACATCCAGTTAAGGTTGAATTTGTATCATACAAATAATTCATATTTTAGTCAAGATACTTGGTCCATTGTTTGTAACAGCCACTGTGTGCTCAAAATGTGCCGAGAGGCTGCCATCCTTTGTTACAGCGGTCCAACCATCATCAAGTATGGCTATTTCACAACCTCCCCTATTAACCATCGGCTCTATCGCCAATGTCATCCCCTCCTTTAATACAGGCCCCTGGCCCGGAGGGCCAAAGTTTGGAACCTGGGGGTCTTCGTGAAGCTCCATCCCTATGCCATGTCCCACAAAATGCCTCACAACAGAATAGCCTGCAGCCTCAACAAATCCCTGTATTGCATTTGATATATCTGATACCCTTTTATTAACCCGTGCCATATCTATGCCTCTATAGAGGGCCTCCTCTGTAATCTGTAGTAGCCTCTTGGCCTCAGGACCCACAGAGCCAACAGGCAGGCTGATTGCCGCATCTCCATAGAATCCATCAAGATAGACGCCAAGGTCAAGGCTTATTATATCTCCTTCCCCTAATCTCCGTGCCGATGGTATTCCGTGAACCACCTGATCATTTACAGAGGTGCAAAGGCTTGCAGGATAACCTCTATAGCCTTTAAATGCAGGAATTGCACCCCTCTTCCGTATAAAGGATTCGACATAACTGTCAAGTTCTGCTGTTGTAACCCCTGGCCTTACCACCTCCTTCAATCCCTGCAATGCCTCTGCCACTATCTTACAGGCACGGGCCATCCTGGATAGTTCATCATTAGATTTGAGTATTATCATCAAAGCCTGTCAACGCAGAAAATGACCTCAAGTGCCTTTTCAAAGAACCCCTTTTGCTACACCCATTCAAAGTAAATGAAGACAGATGTATATCTCATCCCCTTCTTCCCCTGAGCCTCCCCTTCCTAAGGAATCCCTCGTAGGAGCGGGTAACAAGGTGAGACTCTATCTGTGATATTGTATCCAATGCAACACCAACAACAATAAGGAGGGATGTGCCTCCAAAATAAAACGGTACACCAAAATTTGTTATAAGAAATTCTGGCAATACGCATATTACCGCAAGGTATACAGCACCGCCAAATGTAATACGGGACAGCACCTTATATATATAATCAGATGTCCTATTACCCGGCCGCACACCCGGTATAAAACCTCCGTATTTTTTAAGATTATCCGCAATGTCAACAGGATTGAATATAATTGCTGTATAAAAATAACAGAAGAAGAATATCATCCCAACATAGAGGATAGTATGCAAAACTGTGCCGGGGGCAAACTGTTTTGCAATGGACTGAACCCATGGTATCGGGGTAAAACCAGCTATGGTAGCTGGAAATACCAATATGGAGGAGGCAAAGATCGGCGGGATAACCCCTGATGTGTTTACCTTCAATGGAAGATGTGTGCTCTGTCCGCCGTAGACCTTCCTGCCGACGATCCTCTTTGCATACTGCACAGGGATCTTCCTCTGTCCCCTCTCAACAAAAACTATGATAGCCACAACTGCAACCATCATTGCAACAATGACAATAAGAAGGATCAGTGATAGCTCCCCTGCCCTTACCATCCTGAAGGTATTGATTATTGCATTTGGAAACCGTGCCACAATACCTGCAAAGATTATAAGCGAGATACCATTACCAATGCCTCTTTCTGTAATCTGCTCTCCAAGCCACATTATAAAGGCAGTTCCTGATGTAAGGGTTACCATTGTCATAAGTCTGAAACCCCAGCCGCCATGCTGAATAAAGGCGCCGTTATTCATATTCTCGATGCCAATAGCAATGCCGAGGGACTGGATAGCGCTTATTATAACAGTTCCATACCGCGTATACTGGACAATCTTCTTTCTTCCATGCTCCCCTTCCTTTGCAAGCTTTCCAAGGGCCGGTATTACAACAGTCAGGAGCTGTAATATGATGGATGCGCTTATATAGGGCATTATGCCGAGGGCAAAGATGGTAAGCCTCGTTAATGCACCGCCAGAGAACATATCAAAGAAGTTCATGAGGCCGCCAATACCGCCTGCCTTTGCTGTGAGAAATCTATTTAACTCATCGCCATTTATGCCAGGCGTCGGTATATGGGCGCCTATCCTGTATACAGCGAGAAGGACAATAGTAAAAAACACCCTGCTTTTCAGTTCGGCTATCTTGAAGATATTCTGGAAGCTCTGAAGCAGACCCAACTAAATCACCTCAGCGGTTCCGCCAGCCTTGGCAATCTTTTCCTTTGCAGCGGCGCTAAAGGCATGAGCCCTCATGGTAATCTTTCTCTTTATATCCCCGTCGCCCAGGACTTTAAGGCCATCCTTTATATCTCTTATCAATCCCATTTCAATAAGGGTTTCAGGAGAAATAATAGAGGTATCTGCAATCCTTTCGATATCCCTTAGGTTAATGATAGCAAACTCTTTTCTAAAGATATTATTAAATCCCCTCTTTGGCAGCCGCCTCTGAAGCGGCGTCTGCCCGCCTTCAAAGCCGGGGCATTTGGTGCCGCCAGACCTTGCCTTCTGGCCCTTGTGCCCCTTACATGAGGTCTTGCCATGGCCTGAACCCGGCCCTCTTCCAACCCTCTTTACTTTTTTGCTCCCTTTCCCAGGGCTTAACTCGCTTAACCTCATCTATCCTCCAACCTTCTCTGTCTCTATCTTTTTCCTCATTCTTATAACCTCTTCAGGGTCTTTGAGCTGTCTAAGACCATCAATCGTAGCCCACACTGTATTAAATGGGTTGTGGTTTCCAAGGGATTTTGCCACTATGTTGTGCACACCCGCAACCTCCATAACAGCCCTGACCGCACCGCCTGCAATAAGCCCTGTTCCTTCCCTGGCGGGCTTCATTACTACCTTGCCTGCCCCAAATTCGCCAGTCACCTGATGGGGGATTGTGCTATCCTTTATAGGCACCTTTATCAGACCCTTTCTTGCCTGTTCTACCGCCTTTCTTATGGCCTCAGGCACTTCTCCTGCCTTTCCCTTTCCTACGCCAACATGGCCATTGCCATCACCAACCACAACAAGCGCACTAAAAGAAAATCGTCTACCACCCTTTACAACCTTGGCAACCCTATTTATATAAACTACCTTGTCCTTTAATGCAAGCCCCTCGGGGTCTATCCTGCCCACCTTACCTCCTATTCAAAAAAACTGATTCCATAATCTTAAACTTTTGCACTTTAAATCTAAAACTCCAATCCAGCTTCTCTGGCTGCATCAGCCAATGCCTTAATCCTGCCGTGGTATGGATAACCACCTCTGTCAAAGACAACCTTTGTTATGCCTTTCTGGATTGCCTTTTTTGCAATAAGGGTGCCTACAGCCTTTGATGCTGCTACATTGCCGCCTGTTTTTAATAAGGCCTTCAACTCCTTATCTACCGTAGAGGCAGAGCAAAGGGTATTGCCTCCTGTATCGTCTATAATCTGGGCATATATATGGTTCAGACTTCTTGAGACGCTTAGCCTCGGTCTTGCTACAGTTCCAGATACCCTTTTTCTTATCCTACTATGCCTTCGAGCTCTGGCAAGCTCATTTTCCCTAACCACAATGCCTCCTCTTATCAAAAATAAGAACAAAAAATTCAGAAACCTTATTTATTTTTTACCTGCCTTACCAACCTTGAGCTTTATCCTCTCGCCTGCGTATCTTATCCCTTTGCCCTTGTATATGTTTGGCTTCCTTAGTGCCCTTATATCAGCAGCCACCTGTCCGAGGAGCTGTTTATCAATACCTGTAAGTGTTATCTGTGTCTGCTTCTGATCAACAGATGCCTGAATGCCCTCTGGCAGGGCAAACTCCACAGGATGGGAATATCCGAGTGTAAATATGAGTTTTTTCCCCTGAACCTGTGCCCTATAACCAACCCCTGAGATCTCAAGAACCTTATGGTATCCATGGCCAACGCCTGTGACCATATTGGCTATTATGCTCCTGGTAAGCCCATGAAGCGTCCTGTTCTGCGTTGTATCATCTGGTCTTTCAATCGTAACTGTCTCACCTGTAGTAGAAACCTTCATAGCCTCTGGAAACTGCCATTTCATCTCGCCTTTTGGGCCCTTTATAGCAATAGTATTATTATCTGTTATATTTACAGAGACCCCCTTTGGAACCCCTATTGGTGCCTTACCTATTCTCGACATTTGCCCACCTCACCACACATAGCAAAGCACCTCTCCGCCAAGGTTTTGTAATCTGCATGCCTTGTCCGTGAGGATACCCTTTGATGTAGAGACAATTGCTATTCCAACGCCTCCCATAACCCTCGGCACATCACCTTTGCCAACATAAAACCTTCTTGCGGGTCTACTTACCCTTTTAAGTCCGGATATGACAGCCGTAGCCTTATCGTTTTCTGTTATGTATTTAAGCGAAAGTCTTATTATCCCCTGCTTCTTATCCTTTAAGACCTTGTAACCCCTTATGAAGCCTTCTTCCTTTAGTATCTTGGCTATTTCCAGCTTAAGCCGCGAGGCAGGCATATCAACCTTTTCAGCCCTTACCTGGTTTGCATTCCTTATCCTTGTAAGCATATCTGCAATAGGATCAGTCATTATATCTCCTCACCAGCTCGACTTTGTTACCCCGGGGATCTGCCCCCTGAGGGAAAGATTTCTAAAGCAAATCCTGCACATCTCAAATCTCCGCAGATAACCACGAGGGCGGCCGCAGATCTTGCATCTATGATACCCCCTCACCTTAAACTTTGGCGGCCTGTTGGCCTTCTCAATAAGACATGTTTTAGCCATTAACAACTCCTTATCTAAAAGGCATCCCTAAATAACCAAGAAGGGACTTGGCCTCTTTGTCTGTCCCTGCCGTTGTAACAAATATTATATCCATGCCATGAACATATTCTACCTTGTCATACTCTATCTCTGGAAAGATAAATTGCTCCTTTATACCAAGGGAATAGTTCCCCCTGCCGTCAAATGCCTTTCCTGATACACCCCTGAAGTCCCTTATCCTCGGCAGTGCAACACTTATAAGCCTGTCAAGGAATTCGTACATTATATCCCCCCTCAAGGTTACCTTGCAGCCTATGGGCATACCTTTTCTCAGTTTGAATCCAGCAATGGATTTCTTGGCCTTTGTAACTACAGGCATCTGTCCTGTTATCAAACTGAGCTCTTTTACAGCAGCATCCAGGAGCTTTACATTTGAGACAGCCTCTCCCATCGCAATATTAACAACAATCCTTTCAAGCCGCGGGACCTGCATAGGGTTTTTATAAGAAAATTCCTTCATCAGGGATGGCACTACCTTTTCTCTGTATATCTCCTTAAACCGGGCCATCTACTCGTCAATAACCTCCTTACACTTTTTACAAACCCTGACCTTCTTACCATCTCCAAGAAAGGCATGGGCAATCCTTGTAGGCTCATTACATTTAGGGCATACAAGCATCACATTTGACCTGTGAATCGGCGCCTCTTTCTCAATAATACCGCCCTGTGTATATGTCTTGTTTGGTTTCATATGCCTTTTAACTATATTAAGCTTTTCTATGAGCACCGCATCCTTTGAGGGATGCACGGCGAAGACCCTGCCGGTCTTACCCTTTTCCTTGCCAGTTATAACCTTTACCATATCATTTTTCTTTATGCTTAACGCCATACTGCCCCCCTTAAATAACCTCCGGTGCCAAGGAAATAATCTTCATGAATTCCTTCCACCTGAGTTCCCTTGCGACAGGTCCGAATATCCTTGTGCCTATTGGCTCTTTCTGTGCATTTATAAGTACAACCGCATTTTGATCAAACCTTATGTATGAGCCGTCCTCTCTCCTCATCTCCTTCTTTGTCCTTACAACCACTGCCTTCTGAACAGAGCCTTTTTTTACATTGCTGTTCGCAATGGCCTCCCTTACGCTAACGACAACAATATCGCCAAGATAGGCGTATCTCCTATGAGAACTGCCAGAGACCTGTATACACTGCACCTTCTTGGCCCCTGAATTATCTGCAACCTCCAAGATGCTCCTCAGTTGGATCATTCCCCTATCCTCTCAGCAGGTGAAGCGCTCTGTATTACATCAACAACAGCCCATCTTTTTTCCTTGCTTAGAGGCCTTGTCTCAACAATAGAGACAGTGTCGCCGATCTTGGCCTTATTGGTCTCGTCATGGGCCTTGAATTTGGTTATCTTCTTTATGGTCTTCTTGTACCGCTGATCCTGAACAAGCCTTTTGACAGCAACAACTACGGTCTTGTCCATCCTGTCGCTTATAACCTTCCCTGTGTATATCTTTTTAGGCATTTTCCTTTTCCCTGATAACGGTCTTTATCCGTGCGATGTCCTTTCTTACAAAATATATCCTTTTGGGATTTTCTATCTCGCCGGTGGCCTTCTGAAACCTGAGATTAAAGAGCTCTTTCTTCATCTCAAGTTCCTTAAGCCTCAGTTCATCAATAGTAAGCGCCCTTAACTCAGAGGGTTTCATATAGCCACTTCCCCTCCCCTCTTGACAAACTTCGTTGCTATTGGGAGCTTATGGGCAGCAAGCCGAAAGGCCTCTTTTGCAACATCCTCCGTAATACCTGACATCTCGTAAATCATCCTGCCTGGCTTAACAACAGCAACCCAGTATTCAGGCGCACCCTTACCTTTTCCCATCCTTGTCTCGGCAGGCTTTTTTGTTATAGGTTTGTCAGGGAATATCCTTATCCACACCTTACAGCCCCTTTTGACATATCGGGTTATAGCAATCCTTGCAGCCTCTATCTGGCGACTTGAGATCCAGCCAGGTTCCAATGCCTTAAGACCGTACTCGCCAAAGGAGATATCCGAACCTCTATACGCCTTTCCTGTCATCCTTCCCTTCTGCATCTTTCTGTATTTGACTTTTTTAGGCATTAACATAGATATTTCCCCTAAGCGGTTGCTTCCCTTGGATTTGCTTCTGGTAGGATTTCACCCTTATAAATCCAGACCTTGATACCTATAGCACCGTAGGTTGTCCTTGCCTCGGAAAAACCATAATCTATATCTGCCCTGAAGGTATGCAGAGGCACCTGCCCTTCACGGTACCATTCACTCCTTGCAATCTCGGCTCCAGCAAGCCGACCAGCACAGGCAACCTTAATCCCCTTCGCACCAAAGCGGCGGGCAGAGGAAACTGCCTTCTTCATTGCCCTCCTGAAGGCAACCCTTTTTTCCAATTGAAGGGCAATATTCTCTGCAACAAGCTGGGCATCCAGTTCAGGCTTTCTGACCTCTTTAATATCAACTGTAATCTGTTTGGATGTAACATCCTCAATATCCTTCTTTAATTTATCAACCTCTGCGCCCCTTTTACCTATTATGATCCCCGGCCTGGCAGTATGGATTATCACCCTGAGTTTTTGCACTGTCCTTTCCAGTTCAACCTTAGGAACACCTGCATGGAAAAGCTTCCCCTTTATCATCTTCCTTATCTTCAGATCCTCATGGAGGTAATTGGCATAATCCTTAGTGGCAAACCACCTCGAGTCCCATGTCTTTATGATCCCCAATCTATTCCCTGTCGGATGAGTCTTCTGCCCCAAAATTCCTCCTTATTCCTCTGAAAGTATCAGGGTTATATGGCTTGTCCTCTTCTTTATTATATTAGCCCTGCCCATCGCCCTCGGCATAACCCTCTTCATGGATGGACCCTGATCTACAACTGCAGTTTTTATCTTCATCGTCTCAGGGTCTGTAACCTTTTTCTGCTCGGCATTCGCCATGGCAGATTTAAGGAGCTTCGCCAGGGTTTTTGCAGAGCGATACGGCATAAACTTAAGAGCAACCATTGCCTCTCCTGCCCTCTTACCCTTTATAATGTCTGTAACCCTTCGCACCTTTCTCGGTGCAAGCCTTGCATATCTTAATACAGCCTTTGATTCCATATCTTAGCCTTTTGCCGCGGTAGTTTTTTCAGAGCCAGAATGGCTTCTAAATGTTCTCGTAGGCGAGAACTCGCCGAGTTTATGCCCGACCATATTCTCTGTGATATAGACAGGGATGAACTTCCGTCCATTATGAACAGCAATTGTAAGCCCTATAAAATCAGGTGTAATGGTAGAGCGTCTTGACCAGGTCTTTATCATCTTCTTGTCGCCTGATTCATTCATGGCATTTATCTTTTTTATAAGCTTCTCATCAACAAACGGACCTTTCTTAAGAGACCTTGGCAAGCTACTTCCTCCTCTTCACAATAAATTTGTCTGTTCTCTTGTTCTTCCTTGTTTTGACGCCTTCAGGTTTCCCCCATGGAGAACATGCAGGTCTTCCACCAGAAGAACGGCCTTCTCCGCCACCAAGTGGATGGTCTATAGGGTTCATGGCAACACCCCTTACCTTTGGTCTCTTACCAAGCCATCGGTTTCTTCCTGCCTTTCCAATAGAGATGTTTTCATGTTCTGTATTGCTTACCTGCCCTATAGTCGCCATACAATTCGATGGGATAAGTCTTACCTCGCCGGATGGCAATTTCACCTGACAATATTTCTCTTCCTTTGCCACAAGTTGTGCATAACCGCCAGCACCCCTTGCAAGCCTTCCACCCTGGCCAGGCCTCATCTCTATGTTATGAAGCTGTGTGCCAAGGGGTATATCCTTTAAAGCAAGGGCATTGCCTGTCTTTATATCAGCATCCGCACCGGATTTAACAGCATCTCCAACCTTAAGTCCCTGCGGGGCAAGGATGTACCTCTTTTCGCCATCAACATACTTTAAAAGGGCAATCCTCGCATACCTGTTTGGATCATACTCTATGGACTCAACCACCGCCGGGATGCCAGCCTTATCCCTTTTAAAATCTATTATCCTATACATCCTCTTGTTGCCCCCGCCCTTCTGCCAGACGGTTACACGGCCATAACAGTTTCTTCCGCCTGTTTTATTTAAAGGGACAACAAGCGGGCAGTATGGTTTCTCTCTTGTTATCTCAGCGAAATCTGAGACAGACTTGAATCTCACTCCAGGGGATGTCGGTTTAAAGCTTTTTATACCCATTATACACCTTCGATAAAGTCTAATTTCTGATCAGGCATCAGCGTAACTATGGCCTTTTTCCAGTTAGATCTTCTTCCTTCGTGTTTACCAAGTCTCTTCAGTTTACCGCTATAATTTATAGTAGCAACCTTTTCCACCTTAACCTTGAACAACTCCTCCACTGCCTTTTTTATCTCTATCTTATTAGCATCTCTCCTGACCTTAAAAAGCACCTTGTTTTCAGCTTCTTTCATCTTATGACCTTTTTCAGTAAGGAGAGGTCTTATGATTATATCCTGAGGACTTATCATTATAGATAAACCTCCTTCATTTTTTCAACTGCCTTTGTTGTAACTATAAGTCTGCCGGAGGCAAGTACATCATAGGCATTTAATTGTCCAACCCTTGCAACCTTTAGTCTTGGAATATTTCTTGATGCCAGCTCTACCTTATCATCCTTTTCTGGAATAACTAAAAGAACCTTGCCCTCAGTCGCAACCTTATTTATTATAGAATTCATAGCCTTTGTCTTAGGCTCTATCAGATCTATATCGTCTATCACTATCAACTCGCCATCCTTCAGCTTTGCCGAAAGCGCTGAATTAAGGGCAAACCACTTTACCTTTTTGGGAAGCTTATAATAATAGTCCCTCGGCTGCGGTCCAAAGATAGCCCCCCCACCCCTCCACAAAGGAGAGCGAATACTTCCAGCCCTTGCCCTGCCAGTACCTTTCTGCTTCCATGGTTTCTTCCCGCCACCTCTGACAAGCCCCTTTGTCTTTGTAGCAGCAGTGCCCTGTCTCTGATTGGCAAGATAGTTTACAGCCACCTGGTGCAGTATATCCTTCCTTACCTCCACAGAGAATATCTCATCAGGCAGAACTATCCTGCCTGTAACAGTGCTTTCCTTGTTTATAACCTCTATCTCCGGCACTATCCTTCCTTCCTTATAACCAGATATGTTCCCCTTGTCCCAGGTACAGCGCCCATGACAAGAAGAAGGTTCTGCTCTTTTTTTATGTCAACCACCTTTAGGTTTTTTATCGTAACATTCTCCGAGCCCATGTGCCCTGGCAGACCCTTGTTCTTCCAAACCCTTGATGGGAAAGAACTGCTGCCGATAGAGCCGGGTGCCCTGTTGAACATCGAGCCGTGCGAGCCAGGGCCGCCTTTATAATTATGCCTCTTCATCACACCCTGAAAACCCTTGCCCTTTGATATGCCTGAGACAGAAACCCTGTCTCCTTTATTAAAGATGTCAACAGTCAGGGTATCACCTGCCTTAAGTCCATCAACCTTTAACTCCCTGATAAACCTCTGTGGTTCTACCCCTGTCTTCTTGAAATGACTGAGCATGGCCTTAGGGACATTCTTTTGCTTTCTTATCTCATCAAAACCGAGCTGGACAGCCTCATAGCCATCCCTCTCATTGGTTTTTACCTGTATAGCCTTGCACGGCCCTGCCTCTATTACTGTTACTGGTATAGAGCGGCCGTCATCGGTAAAGATCTGCGTCGTACCTATCTTTTTCCCCAAAAGCCCTATCATAGCTTTATCTCCACATCAACACCTGCAGCTATGTCCAGTTTCATGAGGGCTTCTACTGTTTGCGGTGTTGCATCAAAGATATCAATCAGCCTCTTGTGTGTCCTTATCTCAAACTGCTCCCTTGATTTCTTATCCACATGCGGAGAACGAAGAACAGTTATCTTATTAATCCTTGTTGGTAGAGGTATAGGGCCTGACAATCTTGCCCCTGTCCTCTGGACCGTATCCACTATCTCCTTTACCGACTGGTCAAGAACCTTGTGGTCGTATGCCTTAAGTTTTATTCTTATCTTTTGACTCACTCTATAATCTCCGTAACAACGCCTGCACCCACTGTCCTTCCGCCTTCCCTTATTGCAAACCTTAATTCCTTCTCCATCGCTATCGGCGTTATCAGCTCCCCTACTACATTTACATTGTCACCAGG
>JAJYJJ010000006.1:0-19376 GCA_021789595.1 Nitrospirota bacterium
CGCCAAACACTGCAAGCAATATCAACCCTGGAATGATATAGGTTCCGATTAACCTCAGCAGAAAAAAGAAATCTGCATTATGGCTGCCGCCCTTGAGTTTGGCTATCGCTATGGTTGATAAAGGCTCCCCTATCGGGGTAAGGGCAGCCCCCATACCAATGGAGAAACATGCGAGTATTGTAAAGACCCTCTCATATTTCTCATCCATATTAAGGGCACTTATTATCTCAGAAAGTATCAGGGCAGCGATTATTGCAGTTATAACACTTGAGATTATGCCGAGGGAGAATATGAGCAGGCAGGCAAATAGCCTCGGTCCAATGACCTCCTCTATGGATATTACCTTCTTTTTAAGAGGCTCTCTGAAGGCCTTAAATATGAGACCGAAGATAAGGGTTGCCAAAGAGAGTTTTATCGGCTCAACAACAGAGGACAATATTAGTTTGAGGCTCCATGCAGGCTCAGGACCAAGGATGTGGGAGAGGGTGAGGGTGACAACTGCCATGATGAGGAGAAATATCTCAATGTTCCTCTCAACCCTTTTTATTAACAGAGGGAGGATGAGAATAAGGAAAAAAATCAATAAAAGTATATATGTGATCATCTTTGTTTTTTAATAGGGACAGGCAATTGCCTGTCCCTATATATAATAACATCAATGGGCTCAGAGGGCGATATCGCCTCTCTCACCTGTCCTTATCCTTATAGATTCTTCTATATGACTGATGAATATCTTCCCATCGCCTATCTTCCCTGTTTTTGCTGTAGCCTCAATGGTCTCAACAACCTTTTGATAAAGGCTGTCAGGCACTGCAATCTCTATCTTTACCTTGGGGATAAAGGTGATATCGTATTCCGCTCCCCGGTAAAGTTCGACATGTCCTTTCTGTCTGCCGAATCCCTTAACCTCTGTTACGGTCATTCCCTGGACCCCTATCGCATTCAATGCGTCCTTGACCTCATCGAGCTTGAAGGGTTTGATTATAGCTTCTATCTTTTTCATGGTTCCTCCTTATCTATGAGTCTTCGTCAGGTTGAAGTCGGGATAAGCGGTGACCGCGACTTCGCTCTGATCGAGACCTTCCATTTCGACCTCTTCCGAGACTCTGAGCGGTACTATCATATTCAGCAATTTGAAGAACACGAACATCAAGACGAATACAAAGACAAAGTTTACGACAACGCCGACAATCTCTGCCGCAAACTGTGATGCGTCGCCATAAAACAGTCCCTTTACCGTACCTGTAACGTTGTTCAGCCCATCACCGTATGTCCCGTCTGCAAAGAGTCCTAGCGCAATAAGGCCCCAGGCGCCGCACGCACCATGAACAGATATTGCACCGACAGGATCATCAACCTTTAACTTCCTCTCAACAAAAAATACGCTCGCGCAGCATAGGAAGCCTGCAATAAGGCCTATAATGACCGCTCCAACTGTACTCACGAATGCGCACGGCGCTGTGATTGCAACGAGTCCCGCAAGGAGTCCGTTCGCGGACATGGAAATATCCGGCTTGCCGTAAAAGACCCACATGTAGAGCATTGCCGAGAAGGAAGCTGCTACGGCTGCAAGCATAGTATTTACTGCTATCACACCGATTCTCAAATCAGTGCCGGCGAGGGTCGAGCCAGGATTAAACCCGAACCACCCAAAGGCGAGTATCAAGGTCCCGAGCACGGCCATCGGTATATGGTGGCCCGGTATTGCATTGGGAGTTCCGTCGGCTTTAAATTTTCCAATCCGAGGACCAAGGACGATCGCTCCTGCTAAAGCCGAGACGCCCCCAACCATATGAACCACTGATGAACCAGCGAAATCGAGGACCCCATGGCCGAGACCAAAATTCTTGCCGAGCTGTGACAGCCACCCCCCGCCCCATACCCAGTTTGCATAAAGCGGGTATGTAATCATAGAGATAAAGAACCCGAAGAAGACGAATGACTTAAATGTCCAACGCTCAGCCATTGCACCGGTCGGAATTGTGGCCGCAGTATCCATAAAAACCACCTGGAACAGAAAGAGTGTGATAATTGAAGCATCATAGGTCACACCTGAAAGGAAAAATCCCTTTGTGCCCCAGAGGCCGAAGTCCTTTCCGAAGAGGTGCAAAGTAAATTCACCATCCAGTAGTCCTGTTCCGCCGGCGAGAGGATTGGCGCCGACACCACCCATCTGGAGTGCATATCCAATGACCCAATAACCGAGCACCCCAAAGACAAACACCATGAGGTTCATTGCCATGGTATGGCCTGCATTCTTCGCCCTCGTAAAACCAGTCTCCACGAGAGCAAAGCCCGCCTGCATGAAAAAGACGAGGAAGCCGCATATGAGAGTCCAGACCATGTTGATCGCGACCCTGTTATGGCCGACTACGTCCGCCAGTTTGGTTGCAAGAGGCTCATTCTTGGAGAGCTTTTCCATATCTTCTTTTGTGGGAGCATTGGCAGTAGCTCCAATTATATCTGCAGCACCCCCTGTATTGGCACCTGATGGATCGGGTTTAAGCTCCGGCGCCGGTGCGGGGGCTGCCGCAGCAGGTGCAGGTGCCGGCTGAGCGGGCTGTACCTGCTCAGCCGTTGGAGGGGCTGTTGGGTTAGGCTGCATCTGTTCATCCGCCAATACAATGCCTGCAACACATAGAAAACCTATTAACACTATTATGCTTAATAACCGTTTCATCTCGCTTCTCCTTATATCTTTATTCATACTTTTTGACCTACCATGTATACATAACCCCAAGGGCAATGGTGTCCTGATGTTTGTCCTTTGAGCTGTTAAAGACCGCTTTATCTGACCAATCGTGTCTGTATTCAGGCCTTATAATGAGATTGTCCTTTGGCCTGAACTCAGGGGTAACTGTAATCTCCTTTACCTTCTGCGGGGTGCCTGTCCTGAAGCCCTGAGGGTCGTCAAACCATTCTGCCCTTATAGCTCCTGAAAACCAACTATTTACATCATATCTAACTATGGCTGCAATGCCCTGCCATTTGGCATCTGCACCAGCAACTGCCTTCTGTTCCTTTGCATAGTCGTAGTTAAGCTGAAGGGTCAGATTCTTTAGAGGTTTTACTGTTGCTACTGTATCGAACAGATACCTCTGGTTGGATGTGTTATTGTCCTGTTCAGGCCCGTGCATAAACTTTAAGGCTATGGATGCCTGTTCTACGGGTGTATAATCAACCTCCCAGTGAAAGGTCTTGGCCTTGTTGTTGTCGTTAAAATTGTCCCAGCCATTAACCACAGCCGCAACCCCGGTCAATTGGTCGTTAAAGGCATAGCTCAGTTTCAGTCCTGTATGGGTAAAGGGTATGGCGTAGTTAAAGAGCAATGACCTTGAGTAGTTGTAGTCCGATGCGGCCTCGATTACCTCAGCGCCCATCTGTGTGACCCACTTCCCAAAAACGATATGCAGGCCTTTGCCGATAGGGGCATTATAATCTATGTATGCTTCTGTTAGGTCAAATGGGCTGTCAGGATTGCCGAGTCCCCTTGCATGGATCCACTTGGCAATCTCCCCTGCTGACAGTTTTACCTTATAGCCAATATCACCAGGTTTTGCTGCATCCCTTGAAAAGATGACCTCGGCAAGGTCAAGCGTAAAACTCCTTGCATCATGGTCAAAGACCCTCAGGTCATTCTGCCCGCTGTCAGGATCTTTGAGATTATAGGTATAGCCTCCCTGCAGGTAGATGCTTAAACCAATGGCCTTTTTAATATCATCCGCTGTTACAGCAGCCTTCCCCTGCTCATCTGCAAATGAAGATGTTGAGACTGCCATGGCCATGAGTAAAAGAAAGACACCAACTATCCTTTTCATTTTTTCTCTCCTTTCATTTTTTTGGTTCTTAGCATGCATCGAACCATATTTGAGAAAGCCAAAACCATGCCAGGATGTAACTTATTGAGATTAAAGGGTTTTTACAAGAGAGGGCAATAATTATCGCCTACAATTTTGTATGGGATACACCATCTTTGTAGATATATACCTTTTTGAGCCCATATTTTTTCATCTTATAGTCGATAATCCTCTCCGTAATACCGAGCATCTTAGCAGCCTTTGCCTTTACCCAGTTAGACTGCTCAAGGGCATCGAGTATCATCTCCTTCTCTATCTCCTCCACCTTATCTTTCAAGGCCGATGGCTTAATTTCTCCCTGTGCCATTTCAATCATCGCCTCCCTTTAATCTCCTCCTTTATCCTCAGGGCATCATCAGGTGCAAGGTAGTATTTGATCCTCTCAAACTCAAGCTCAGGGGAATCCTCTTTTTGCCATTTGGAAATGAAGAGCCTCATCACATCCCTCATCTCATTAACCGCCTCATTTGCAGTTAGGCCATAGGTATCCATGCCCTGGGATATTGAATGGGCCTTGTATATTGACTGACCTGTCTCTTTTAACCTGAAGGCCTTGACATCAACCCTCCATCTATAGCCTGCGCCCTCTATGTAATAGACCATATCAGGGCTGGAGGGATCGTCCTTTAAGTACCCTCTGTCAGGTGTAATTGTTAACTCCATTGTCCACCTGAGTAATGGACAACGCAATTATGATGCCAGACAGCAAAGCAAGCAATATCAACGGCTTGATTAGATAAGTGTCATCTTAAATCCGACATTTTTGTAGAAGTGAGGACATTCCTGAAGCAATTTACAGGCTGCTTAGATATTGTGAATGCTTATAAAGCAGGATTAAAAGAGGCTAAATTTTGCACACCTCATGGTTATCTAATAACTTATTCCATACAACTTAATCTGACATCTTTGCCTCTTTGAGTACATCCTTGCATGCGCATGACCTTTTCTGTGGTATCAGAAGACATGCCTCTTTCAAAAGGCTTTTCAGCCTGCTTGTAGATCCCCTCATTGTCTCCAAGACCTCTGTGGTTGTAAGCCTTGCCTTTCCAATGCCTGCTGCGTAGTTTGTGATAACAGATAAGCCTGCAAAGCAAAGCCCGAGCTCCCTCGACAGGCATGCCTCAGGCATGCCTGTCATCCCAACAACATGCGCTCCCAATGCCCTGTATGCCTTTATCTCTGCTCGAGATTCAAGCCTTGGCCCATTTGTGCATATATATGTGCCTTTATCTATCAATAACACCCCTGCCTTAAGCCCAGCCTTTATAATGGCATCCCTCATCTCAAGGCAATATGGTTCTGTGAAATCTATATGAACAACCTCTGGCCCATCATAGAATGTGGAACTTCTCCCTGAGGTTATGTCTATTATCTGGTCCGGCAGCACAATATCCCCTGGATTCATATTGTCCGCTATCCCACCAACAGCACTGATGGATATAATCCTCTCAACACCAAGCTCTTTAAACCCCCAGATATTGGCCCTGTAATTGATCATATGCGGTGGTATTATGTGGGATGGGCCGTGGCGGTTCAGGAATGCAGTCACAATACCTTCAATCTCGACTATTCGGTATCTATCAGATGGCTCTCCAAAAGGGGTTACAATTTCCCTTTCCTCTTTTATGTGAAACCCCTGCATCGCATAGATCCCGCTTCCTGCGATAATACCAAGCTCCACCCGATTCCTCCTTATGACAGCCGTCATGATGTAGGCGGCAGACTTTTTAGGTTATAATAGTCTACTATAATGTATGGCTGGAGGCAATATGTTTGATGAAGGATATCTGGCAAAGGTTATAAAGAAGGCATTGTCAAAGGGCGGAGATTTCGCCGATATATACATAGAGCATTCCATGCCTACTACCATCCATTTTGAGGACAACAAACCTGAGAAGGTCATTACAGGCATTGAGGCAGGCGTGGGTGTAAGGGTTATATTCGGTGAGAAATCTGCATATGCATACAGTAACGACCTCTCTGAAAAATCCCTTATTGACCTTGCAGATACGGTTAGTAATGCTGTGCAAAGGGAAGACGGTAATATCGTTATAGCCCTTAGAAAAAAGAAGGCCAATATTGATTATCCCATAAAACTTATGCCGAGGGATGTCCCTATGGAGAGGAAGATAGCACTTGTTGAGGATGCAAACAGGGTTGCAAGGGCTATTGATAGGAGGATTAGACAGGTTTCAGCCATATACAGGGATACAATCCAAAGGGTTAAGATCGTGACATCTGACGGCTTTGTTGCAGAGGATAAACGTATATACACACTTGCCCTTGTCCAGGTTGTAGCATCAGAGGGTGATGTAATACAGACAGGGTATGAGCCCATCGGAGGACTGATAGGCTTTGAGCTCTTTGAAGAAAACCCATTTGATGAGGTTGCACTCAAGGCAGCAAAAAAGGCTGCGATGCTGCTTGGTGCAATGCGCATCCATGGCGGCCGTATGCCTGTTGTAATCTCCTCTGATGCAGGAGGGACTATGATCCATGAGGCCATTGGGCATGGACTTGAGGCAGACCTTGCCCAGCAGGGGATTTCGGTATATTCAGGTAAGATTGGTCAGAGGATTGCCTCATCTGCGATTACTGTCATAGACGATGCAACCCTTCCAAATAAGCGAGGCTCTTTCAGGTTTGATGATGAGGGAGTTGCTGCCCAGCGGACTGTACTTGTAGAGGATGGGATTCTTAAAAGGTACATGTATGACAGGCTCACCGCAATGAAAGACGGTGTCAGATCAACAGGCAATGGTCGTAGGGAATCCTATCAGCACAGGCCAATCCCAAGGATGACAAATACATTTATCGCCCCTAAAGACATGTCCCCGGATGAGATAATCCGCTCAGTTGAAACAGGGCTTTTTGTCAAGAAGATGGGAGGGGGGCAGGTAAACACTGTGACAGGGGATTTTGTCTTTGAGGTATCAGAGGGCTATCTGATAGAAAGAGGTCAGGTCGGAGAGCCAGTCCGCGGAGCAACCCTGACTGGCAATGGCCCTCAAATCTTGATGTCCATAGATATGGCTGGTTCAGACCTCGGCTTTTCCATAGGAACATGCGGCAAGGATGGCCAGGGCGTGCCTGTCTCAGACGCTATGCCGACAATCAGGATTCCCGAGATGGTGGTTGGGGGCAAGGTTTAAACCAAATACACCCAATTTGTGTATAAATAGATACACATTTGAGGCAATCCTGATACAGCTAACTCCAGAAATCCTTGATTTCCTTAGTACTTAATGTGGTATCTAAATTGCTTATTCAAGGTCAGTTATGCGTCTACAAAGGACAATAAAAAGGGAGGTGTCTGTAAAAGGGATAGGGCTCCACACAGGGAGGGAGTGCTCTATATGCCTTATGTCTGCCCCACGGGATACGGGTATTGTCTTTATAAGAAAGGATAAGGGCGGTGCTGCAATCAAGGCCAATCTCGATAATGTAATAAACACATCCTTTGCAACAAATTTAGGGGTTGACGGTGTCAGGGTTAATACAACAGAACACATCCTTTCTGCGCTTGCAGGATTGAAGATAGATAATGTCTATATAGAGGTTGACGGCCCTGAGATTCCAATAATGGACGGCAGCGCTTTTGGGTATGTAAATCTTATAATCCAGGCAGGCATAGCCAAGCAGGGCAAGAATGTCCCATATCTCAGGATAACCAAGCCTATAGCACATAAGGAAGGACAGAGCGAGATAGCCATAGTGCCGTATGAAGGTATGCGCATCTCCTATAGGGTTTACTTCAACCACCTGCTTATTGGAGAACAGACGCTCGGTATTGACATAACGGAGTCAAATTTTGTAAAAGAAATTGCCCCAGCAAGGACATTTGGTTTTCTTGACGATGTCAAGGCATTAAGGAAGATGGGGCTGGCAATGGGCGGTTCCCTTGATAATGCAATCGTAATTGGAAAGGACAGGGTCTTAAATGAAGAAGGCCTTCGATATGCCGATGAATTTGTAAGGCATAAGATATTAGATGCAGTAGGTGATTTTTCCCTTGGCGGCATCCCTATAGAGGGTCATATAATAGCAAACAGGTCAGGTCATTACATAAATATAAAATTCATGAGAAAGATCCTCTCTGCAGTGGATTGTTGGAAAATCATTTCATCCGAAGATTATCAGGCAACAGCTAAGGCCGCTGTATACTAGCCCGCCAGCTTAAAAGAGATAAAAAAAGGCTGGAGGTAGTATCCCTCCAGCCAAGGTAAGTCGACAGAGTGTTCTTATTTCTTCTTTGCTGTCTTCTTAGCTGTTGCCTTCTTTGCGGCTGGTTTCTTGGCTGCTGCCTTCTTTGTTGCCATTATCTCTCACCCCCTTTCTAACCCCGCAAAAGCGGGGCAGGTCAGATCTTCCCGAAGAGGAAAACCCTGTTTATCCCGAGCAGTCGCATGAGCCTGGCATCCTTTTTCTTTTTCTTGAGTTTGTATTCTTCCTCATCCATCTGGGTGTAGGAGATCTTTTTATCGAATCTCCGCTCAAGCTCACGGATACCCTTATTTATATCAGGTCCACCTACGATGAAGACCTCGATCTCTTCTGCATCCTCATCATTGACATATGAACCATGGATAAATGCAGTCTTTACCCCTGATGCCTTAAGCATTGCCTTAAGTGCACCAGGCAGACCAAGGGACTTTGCAATCAGTCCCTTTAGCTCGGGGAAAAGGGGCGAGTCTTTAACGACCTTAAAGTATCTGAGATTACCTTCCCTCTCACTTACTACAAGGCCCATCTTTTCGAGTTTATCTAATTCTCTTTTGACACCTGAGGGATTTTTTCTGAGGAGTTTTGCGATTTCTCTGATATAGAATTGCTCATCGGGGTTATTGAAGAGCAACGACAGTATATCTACTCTTATTCCTGATGTAAAAAGTTTGTCTAACATGCTGTATAAAATTCTATAACAGAGTTTTCTATTTGTCAACAAAAAAATGCAATATTTGAACAAAAAGTTACATTTTGTAAACGTTGCCATAAAAGGCACGATTGTAGCACTATCATAAACAGTCGTTTATATTAAGACAACAAATGTTTCTGGACGGGTTTGTTTTTTACTGCCGGGCTTCTCTCTGTGGTGTGGAAGAATTCAGGAGCGTGAGAACGAGCTGCTTTTGTCTTTTCTTGGGCCTAAAAATAGTATAATAGTATCAATGCATAGCATTAATGATGGCAGAGGGGATTAATAGTTGAGCGAATTAGTTTACCTGAAACTGAGACAAACAGCGCTAAAAACAGCGGCATTGCTAAATGTGCCTCTGTTTTATCGTAATCACAAGGCTGAGATAGAACTTGCCGATGTATCTTTAAGAACAAACAGTTTAATAAAACAATGCCGCACCTATCTGAATCCGGAGACGATGGGATGCGGACATGGTATGGAACATTCAGAGGCAGTTGCCCTTGATGCGGGGGCAATTATACAGGCAGAAAGTAGAATTCGCAATATTGACCGTGAGGAGGCTGGCAGGCTTATTGTATATGCGGAGATTTCAGGGCTCCTGCACGACATCAGGCGGACAGAAAGAGACCATGCCATCGCAGGAAGCAATGAGGCCAGGAAGATCCTGAATGCTTTTCAGATAGAAGACCGCTATAAGAGATACATTGTAGCTGCCATCAGAAACCACGAGGCGTTTAAAGAGGTTGCGGAATCCGAGGATGCGACAGCCAGGCTTATCGCTGATTCGCTTTACGACGCAGATAAATTCAGATGGGGGCCTGACAATTTTACAAAAACCCTCTGGTTACTTCTGGATTCTACCAATATGCCCTTGGAGGCGCTATTCGAACATTTTATGGAAAACTTAAGGTATATAGAACAGATAAAGGAAACCTTCAGAACCGAGACAGGCAAAAGATATGGCCCAGAGATCATAGATACGGGCATCGCTATTGGTAACGCCATCTATAATGAGATGGCCTTTATATTAAACAGTATGTAGAATTACAGGATCATCCACGACTGGATCTCTTTATGCATCTCTTCAAACATCCTGATGGACAGGTGGTTTTCTCCAAGGACATAGCGAAACCTCTCCATGGCCTCTTCAAAGCTTACAACCTGAGTGCCCTTTATGAGGTTGTCAGCATACGAGACTATCTTTTCCTCAGGTGTCTGAGGGATGTAGTCCTTTTTTGGAAGACCCAGTCTCTCCGCCTCCTCAGCGGTTATACCCGCGCCTATGTGCCTTTCTATAATCCTTACAACTTTTTCAGGCAACCCCATTTCACTTGCAATCCTGGCTCCTATAACTGCATGTTCAATTCCATGGGTCATGCATCTGCCAATATCATGATACATGGCGCCATCATGGATTAAGTCCCTGTCTATCTCTATCCTGACCTTCTCCGATATAGACAGGGCAAGCCTGCAGACAGCAAGGCAATGTTCAACCACCCGCTGAGGGCATCCAATCTTATCAAAAACAGCAGTGTTATACATTATTTGAGCTGATACCTCTGGTACCTGAGTTTTACTATCTTACAGTGCTATGACTATGCTAACATTTTTTGCGCCATTGAGGCAAAAAGACTAACGGGCTTTGGGCAAAATAGGCCTGAAGGATTTAAGTGTAATTATTTGTTGTCTTGTTACTTTCCGTCGAGAGGATAAATTAGGGACAGCCTCCCATCGAAATGCATGAAATACCCGGCTATGTTGCGCTATGTTGACATTTCTTAAAACTGCCAAATATAATCCCCTATGGGAATCATTGAGGAAAACAAGAAATTTGCCGAGGATGACAGAAAATACATATGGCATCCCTTTACGCAGATGCGTGATTGGGAAAAGGAAGAACCAGTAATTATAGAAGATGGCCGCGGGGTATTCTTAAAGGATGTCTATGGCAGGTGGTATATCGATGGTGTCTCATCCATGTGGGCGAATATACACGGCCACAGGAATAAAGAGATAAATGAGGCTATAAGCTTACAGTTAAACAAGATAGCACATTCAACCTTGCTTGGCCTTTCAAACCCGCCTGCAATTAAACTGGCAGAGGCGCTTGTTGAGATAACCCCAGAGGGACTTGAAAAGGTCTTTTATTCTGACAACGGCTCTACAGCAGTTGAGGTGGCATTAAAGATGGCATTCCAGTACTGGCAGCACAAGGGCGAACATAATCGAACAAGGTTTTTGTCGCTTAATAATGCATATCATGGAGATACGATAGGTGCTGTTAGTGTGGGCGGTGTCAATACATTTCATAAGGTGTTCTCCCCTCTGCTGTTTAAGACATATAAGGCTCCATCGCCTTACTGTTATCGCTGCGAGCTTGGCTTAAACAAAGAGGACTGCGCCCTTGCATGCCTTGAAAGGATGGAGGAGATCCTGAAGGAACATTCCGATGAGATTGCAGCAGTGATTATAGAGCCCCTTGTCCAAGCAGCAGGCGGCATGATTGTGTCTCCAGATGGTTATCTGAGTGGAGTAAGGGAACTCTGTAATAGATATGATGTGCTGCTTATCGCAGATGAGGTTGCAACAGGTTTTGGAAGGACAGGGAAGATGTTTGCATGTGAACATGAAGGTATAAGCCCTGACATAATGTGTGTATCAAAGGGCATAACAGGAGGATACCTCCCCCTTGCAGCCACAATAACGACAGATAAGATATACGATACATTCCTGGGCGAGTACAAGGACCTGAAGACCTTTTTCCACGGCCATACATATACAGGCAATCCCCTGTGCTGTGCAGCGGCCATTGCCAGTCTTGAGATATTCAAAAGGCATAAGACGCTTGAATCAATGCAGAAAAATATTAAACTCCTTGAGGAAAGACTAAGGCAGATGGAGGGTCTTCCCCATGTTGGTGGGGCAAGGAATAAGGGGTTCATGGTCGGCATAGAGCTTGTTAGGGATAAGCAGACCAGAGAGCCTTATCCATTTGAGGAAAAGATGGGCTGGAAGGTTGCAAACAGGGCAATGGCAATGGGTCTCTTTATCAGACCACTTGGCAATGTAGTTGTTCTCATGCCGCCTATCAGCATAACAGATAAAGAGCTTAAAAGCCTCCTTGACATAGTCGAAGCATCAATAATAATCGCTGTAAGCTAACAGCACATCAAATTGACAATCCCTCTCCTGTTATTTTAAAATGAGAAAATAATGGCAGTTGAGTTAGAGGATATAAGTTTAACAAAGAAGAAGTTAACTATAGATATCCCCTCAGATGTTATCGAGGGAGAGATCGAGAATGTCTACAAGAAACTAAGCGTCTCTGCAAAGATCCCAGGATTCAGGCCTGGCAAGGTTCCAAGACTGGTGCTTGAAAAGAGGTTCGGCAAATCCGTTGAGACAGAGGTGATAGAGAAGCTTGTACCAGAGTTCTACACTGAGGCAGTAAGAGAGGTTGGGCTTGCGCCTGTAACCTACCCTGTATTTGACAGCAAGATAGAGATGAAGAGAAACCAGCCGCTTTCATTTACGGTCACAGTTGAGGTCAGGCCAAAGATAGAGGGGCTAAATTATGATGGCTTTGCACTAAAGGAAGTCCCCCTCTCTGTAGATGACAAAGATATTGATGACGCTATAAAGGGTTTCCAGGAGCAGGCTGCGGTATACGAGGTGGTTGACGACAGTGTAAGGGAATCTGACCTGTCAGTTATAAGTTTTGAAGGTTTTGATGAAGACCGCATAGTGGATGGGCTTAAGGCTGAAGACTATTCCTTTATCCATGGCGATGAGAGACTGCCAGAGGAATTCAGCAGCGGGATTATCGGGAAGAATAAAGGGGACAGTTTTGATGTTTACACCTCATTCCCTGCGGACTTCCACAACAAGGCCATTGCTGGCAAAAGTATACGGTTCAGGATAACAATAAAGGAGATAAAGAGGAAAAGGCTCCCTTCAATAGACGACGAATTTGCCAATGGCCATGGATACAGTGATATTGCTGATATGAGAGAAAAGCTGAAAAAGGATATAGAGGGATACAGGTCAGAGGTCATAACTGCTGGATATAAAAGAGAGCTCCTTGGAAGGCTTGTGGAGTCAATTGATTTTGAGCTTCCCCAGACCATGCTTGGCAAGGAGATAGAGTATATGATGCTTGATGAGAAGAGAAATGCCCTCAAAAAAGGAGAGGCTGCCAGGACAGATGACGAACTGAGGGCAGGATGCGAAGGCGCTGCAAGGAGGAATCTAAAGGCAATGTTTATCATAGATGCCATTGCTGAGAAGGAAGGCATTAATGTTACAGAAGAGGATGTAAGAAACAGGCTGAAGGCAATGGCGCACAAATACAATGTCAGGCCCGAGGAGCTGATGAAGGTAATTATATCAAGGGAGGGCTCTCTTGACGGCCTAAAGCGGGAGATATTTGAGGACAGGGTAATTGACCTTGTCCTGTCAAAGGCCAGCATATCGCCAGCACATTGAAAGGAGAATAGATGAGCCTTATACCAATAGTAATCGAGCAGACAGGAAGGACAGAACGGGCCTATGATATATATTCAAGGCTGCTAAAAGACAGGATAATCTTTATAGGCACGCCTATTGATGATTCTGTTGCCAATGTGGTTATAGCCCAGCTTTTATTTCTCCAGGCAGAAGACCCTGACAAGGAGATAAGCATCTACATAAACAGTCCTGGAGGAGTAGTATCTGCTGGTCTCGCAATCTATGATACCATGCAGTATGTAAAGCCTGACATCGCAACCTACTGTATTGGTCAGGCAGCAAGCATGGGGGCACTGCTGCTTACTGCAGGGACAAATGGTAAACGTTATGCCCTGCCCAACAGCCGCATAATGATACACCAGCCCATGGGCGGCTTCTACGGCCAGGCAACAGATGTCGAGATCCATGCAAGGGAGATATTGAAGATGAAGGAAAACCTTAATAATATCCTCTCAAGGCATACAGGACAGCCCTTTGAAAGGATCCAGGCCGATACTGAAAGGGATTTCTTCATGTCAGGCGAAGAGGCAAAGGCATACGGCGTTGTTGATGAGGTTATTGTTACAATAAAGAAAAAAAGAGAGTAGATGGGATGGAGGTTTAGATGGGAAAGAAGTCGGATAATTCCTTTAAATGTTCCTTCTGCGGCAAAGGCCAGGAGGAGGTAAAGAAACTCATAGCAGGTCCAACAGTATATATCTGCGATGAATGCGTAGGGCTGTGTAACGAGATAATAGCAGAGGAGTTAGAGAATGAGGTTGAGGTTTCAGCACTGCCAAAACTTCCTGCACCAAAGGAGATAAACAGGTTTCTGGCTGATTATGTCATCGGTCAGGAAAAGGCAAAAAAGATACTCTCGGTTGCTGTGCACAACCACTATAAAAGGATAAATAACCCTATAGAAATGGACATAGAGCTGCAGAAAAGCAATATACTTTTGATAGGCCCTACAGGAACAGGCAAGACACTCCTTGCGCAGACCCTTGCAAAACTCCTTGATGTGCCATTTACCATAACCGATGCAACAACCCTGACAGAGGCAGGCTATGTTGGCGAGGATGTAGAGAATATAATCTTAAAACTCCTTCAGGCAGCAGACTACGATGTGGAAAGGACCCAGAGGGGCATTATCTATATAGACGAGATAGACAAGATAAGCAGGAAATCAGAAAACCCTTCTATAACGAGGGATGTCTCAGGGGAGGGGGTTCAGCAGGCCCTTCTAAAGATAATCGAAGGGACAATAGCAAATATACCTCCGCAGGGCGGCAGAAAACATCCACACCAAGAGTTTATACAGGTTGACACATCCAACATACTCTTTATTTGCGGTGGTGCATTTGTCGGGCTTGATGCCATGATTGAACAGCGGCTGGGGAAAAAGACTGTTGGTTTTGGCTCTGAGATAAAGAGCAAAAAGGAAAAGAAAGTAGGGGAGATGCTGCAGCTTGTCCAGCCAGAAGACCTTCTGAAATACGGCCTCATCCCTGAGTTTATTGGAAGACTTCCTGTTATCGCTACCCTTGATGAACTCGACGAGGATGCCCTTGTAAGGATATTAAGGCAGCCCAAAAATGCCCTTATTAAACAATATCAACGGCTGCTTTCCTTTGACAATGTTAAACTCAGATTCACAGATGGGGCCATCTCTGCCATTGCAAAGAAGGCCATAATGCAGAAGACAGGCGCCAGGGGACTGAGGGCTATACTTGAAGATGTGATGCTCGATGTCATGTACGATATACCTTCACAGGGCAAGATAAGGGAGTGCCTGATAAACGAGGATGTGATACACAAGAGGGAAAAACCCATATTGATCTACGAGACAGAGGCCGAGTCTGCTTAACGATTCTCTGCCACATGGAAGGTCTTTTGACTTTTATGGGCTGCGAGCCCGAATCTTCTTTGTGATAAGGTCCTTCTCAATGATGGACCGTATCTTTTTTTTGAGTTCATCGTCCTGTATTGTCTCAATCACACCATTGATGTAGAGTCTTTCTTCATCTGAAAAGGCAGGATGTGCCATGTCCATGCCATCCATCTGCCCCTTTGGCCTGTCTATTTCTCCAAGCCTGAAGCGTACATCCCTGATATGAAATGGCCTTAGTTTTTCCAGCATATCAGCCTTATAAAAAGACAGTTGCTGCATCCATGGATTTACATCAACCGTTATAAAGATGATACCTGCTTTTATTTCCTGCGGTTCTGAATGCAGGGCAATGGGTTCACCAACAATGGACTTCCACTGTTTCCTTATGGTAGCAATGGCAAGACTGCGGTCAAGGCCAAAACTCTTGACAAGACCTTGCAGGATATTTCCGACCCTTTCCACGGACAGATGGCAGCTATACAGCTTTTTTTATCGCGCCTGTTCGCAGACAGCGGGTGCACACATATAGAGTTTTTGCTGAACCATTATCCATGACCTTTATCCGCTGGAGATTTGGGTGAAAGACCCTCTTTGTCTTGTTATGGGCATGACTAACATTATTGCCCACAGTCCTCTTTTTACCACACATTGAACATACAGCCATGGTGTATCCTCCTGCATAATTGCTTTTAAAATGTTTTTTATGATACCATTAAAAATGCAAAAGTTACAAGTGCCTTTAAGGACATGCATCTCATGCCGCAGAAAGGCAGAGAAAAAGCATCTTGTACGGGTCGTCGCATGTAAAGACGATGTTGGTGCCGGTGAAGGGCTTTCTGGAAGAGGGGCATATATATGCAGAAACCTGAGATGTATAGCAGGGGCGTTAAAGGGGCGCCGACTCGCAAAGGCATTGAAGGGAAGGATAAAAAACCTTGGGCCTGATGATTTCTTGAGGGTTATAGAAGAAGGGGGATACAGGATAGATGCAAAATATTAGGGTTTATGAGTTGGCAAAGAGATTAAATGTAGCCAATAAAGATGTGCTTACGGAGCTCAAGAAACTTGGCATTGAAGACAAAACCCACGCATCAAATATAGATGAGGATACTGCAAAAAAGATAACGAACATCTTCAGGGGCAAGAAAGAGGAGATTAAGGTAGAAAAAGAGGTAAAGGCGAAGGCAGTAAAAGAGACAGTGCGTAAGGAGATCCCCAAAGAAGAGCCTGTAAAGCCTGAGGTTATATCTGAGCCAGAGCCAAAAGTAGATATTTCAGCAGTTGAGAAAATAGAAGAGGAAGATATAACTCTGCCTGACAGGTTTAAGAAAGAGATAGAGGGAGAGAAGGTAGAAAAATTCAAGGTTAAACCAGGGATGCAGAGGGCGTTTGAAACAGTAAAGCGGATAGAGCCAAAGAGATGGCATGAGATAAAGCCTGCAAAACGAATAGATAAACGGACTACAGCTACTGTTAAAGCAGAGCCTACAATTGCTCCGACTCCTACCCAACCCCGGAAGAAGGTTATCAAACTTCAAGAAGGCATTACTGTCAAGGAGTTCGCTGATCTTATAGGACAGAAACTCTCTGAGGTGATCAAAAAATTCATGGAGCTTGGATACATGCCAACCATAAATCAACCTGTTGACACTGATTCTGCCCAGCTTGTTGCAGAAGGCTTTGGAATCAAGGTGGAGATGGCGCCTATTGAAGAGGTGGAGAGCATACTTGAAGAGGCAGCAGAGGACGCCTCTCTTCTCAAGCCAAAACCGCCGATAATAACAATTATGGGCCATGTTGACCATGGCAAGACATCCCTCCTTGATGCCATAAGACAGACAAAACTTACAGAGATGGAGGCAGGCGGTATAACACAACATATAGGGGCGTATAAGGTAAGACTCAATGACAGGGATATTGTCTTTTTAGATACCCCCGGGCATGAGGCGTTCACTGCTATGCGTGCAAGGGGTGCAAAGGTCACAGATATAGTCATCCTTGTAGTTGCTGCTGACGATGGGGTTATGCCGCAGACCATAGAGGCCATAGACCACGCTAAAGCAGCAAATGTCCCGATTATCGTTGCCATAAATAAGATAGACAAACCAGAGGCAAACCCCTCAAAGGTTAAAAATGAACTTGCGGAACATGGCATTATCCCTGAGGAATGGGGTGGGCAAAATATTCTTGTTGAGGTATCGGCTAAAAAGAGGATTGGTATTGAGCATCTCCTTGAGATGATACTTCTTCAGGCAGAGGTCATGGAGTTAAAGGCAAATCCAGACAAATTGGCACGGGGTGCAATAATAGAGGCAAAGCTCGACAAAGGCCGCGGCCCAGTTGCTACGGTGCTTGTGCAGTCAGGCACCGTGAAGGTAGGCGATGCCTTCCTTGCAGGAACAATAGCAGGGAAGATAAGGGCGCTTATAAACGATGATGGTAAGAGGCTCGATGCTGCCGGGCCAGCAATGCCTGTTGAGGTAATAGGTTTCCCAGAGGTGCCGCAGGCAGGCGATATGTTTATCGTAATGGAGGATGAACGAAAGGCAAGGCAGATAGCGTTAAGCCGCCTTCAGAAACAGAGGCTTGCAGAGATAGCAAAGGCAGGCAAGGTTACACTTGATGCCCTCTATACCAAGATAAAGGAAGGAGAGATAAAGGAACTAAATGTCGTCATAAAGGGCGATGTCCAGGGCTCTGTGGAGGCTATAAAGGATGCCCTTGAACACATAACACATCCTCAGGTAAAGGTAACGGTCATCCATACAGCAGTTGGTGGAATAAACGAGTCGGATGTTATGCTTGCCTCTGCCTCAAATGCAGTAATTATAGGTTTTAATGTAAGACCCGAGCCAAAGGCATACACCCTGGCAGAAAAAGAGGGTGTTGACATACGGCTTTATACTGTAATCTATGATGCCATAGAGAATGTCAAAAAGGCCCTTGAGGGCCTGCTGGAACCAACCCTTAAAGAAAAGATCCTTGGCAGGGCTGAGGTAAGGAACATATTTAATATATCAAGGGTCGGGACCATTGCAGGCTGTTATGTCCTTGACGGGACCATAAGCAGAAATAGCACTGGTATAAGGGTTGTCAGAGATGGCATTCTTATCTATGACGGTAAGCTTGCATCCTTAAAGAGATTCAAAGAAGATGTAAAAGAGGTTCAGACAGGTTATGAATGTGGTATTATGATAGAGAACTTTAATGATGTGAAGGTCGGCGATATCCTGGAAAACTACCTCGTAGAAAAGGTTGCAACAAAGTTTGAGGCATAAGAACAGCCACTAATACCTTATCCTTACCTCAGTTTTATCATCCCAATCTTCTCAAATATATGAACTGTGTCAATAAACCTTATCTGTTTTAGCCTTGATGTGAGAACCATGGAGTGCGTTCTTGCACCGCCTCCGAAGAAGCTGACTCCCTCAAGTATGTCGCCTGCGGTTACGCCTGTTGCAACAAAGATTATGTTTTCACCCGGGGCAAGATCATCTGTTTTATAGACCCTTTCCTCGCTGAGATCCATCCCCATCTTCTCTGCCCTTTTCTTTTCCTCCTCATTGCGCCATCTTATCCTGGCCTGTATCTCACCGCCGAGGCCCTTTACTGCTGCTGCTGAAAGAACCCCTTCTGGCGCACCGCCTATGCCCATAAGCGCATGTATATTCGTGCCCTCAACAACCGCTGCTATGGCAGGGGTTATATCACCATCGCTTATGAGCTTTATCCTTGCACCTGCGTCCCTGACATCCTTTATAAGCTGTTCATGCCTAGGCCTGTCAAGGATTACAACTGTCAGATCCCCGATTTCCCTGTCCTCAGCCTTTGCAATGGCATCGAGATTCTCCTTCGCAGAGGCCCGTATATCAACTATCCCCTTTGCAGAGGGTCTGACAACAAGCTTTTCCATATATGTATCAGGGCAGTGAAGCAGCCCGTTTCGCTCTGTAACTGCCATAACTGCAAGTGCGTTCGGGCTTCCGGTTGCCACGAGGTTTGTCCCTTCAAGTGGGTCTACTGCTATATCTATGTGGTCTCCGCCTGAGCCAACCTCCTCTCCGATATAGAGCATCGGCGCCTCATCCCTTTCCCCTTCTCCGATAACAATCCTGCCGCGTATAGGAAGATCACTGAGCGCCGTCCTCATAGCTTGCACGGCTGCCTGATCTGCGCCATGTCTGTCACCTTTGCCCATAAGTCTTGCCGCAGAGATAGCAGCAGC
>JAJYJJ010000006.1:19476-139746 GCA_021789595.1 Nitrospirota bacterium
GCATTGCTGACCTCCTGCAGATCAACCTTTGAAACAATGTCAAACGAATGTTCTTCAGCCATTTTCTTCCTCCATTATGTTTATGCTATTCAGCCCCTATCTCTTTAATCCACTTCTCATGTCTTTTCTTTGCCCAGTCAAGTGGAACAGTGCCGTACACCATTATCCTGAATGTCCCTGGATTTGCAAGGCTCGCCAGATATATGTGAAGCGGAATGGCTATAACAAGCAGGTCAAAGCTTATGTTATGAATGAGATGAGAAAGCAGAACCCACTTTTTTATATCGCTGACATCTGGCCTTAGCCAGATTACAAGGCCTGATGCTGCAGCCGCTATGCCAAGTAAGAGGATAGCGAGATAGTAAAGTTTCTGCCCTGCGTTCAGCCTGTCCTGTGGCGGTGACTTAACCTTTTTAGAGAAATATCCGCCACCCTTTAGAATCCATGTAACATCATCAGAACTAAATCTGAGAGAGACAGGCAGGTAATCAAATACTGTGAGAACGAGGGATACAGCAAAAACAACCCCTGCCCAGTTGTGCACTACCCTCATCTGATTAAAGCTGCCGAAAATGGAATTTAACTGTTCAAGGTGAAAAAGGAAACCAAATCCGGTTATGGCAAGGACAAAGAAGCTTACAGCCAGGGCCCAGTGGTTTACTATTTCAAATGCTGTTGCCTTTTTTATCATTTTATCCATCTTTTTTCACCTCCTCGTCCTTCTTGGGACCAAAGACAATATAGTGAAGCAGGGATGCAGCTACTGCGCCTCCAAGCCCGATATATGCAAGAGGTTTTAAAACATTGTGCCAGAACACCACTGTCTCGGGGATTGCAGGATGCTCATTCATGTCGTAGGTCTTTGGCGCGTCTTTAAAAGCATAAAGCACACCGAGTCCTCCGAGGTCTGCCTCGCCGTAAAGTTTTTGATAGCCCGCTTTCTGTGCCCTGCCAATCATAGTATCCCTATCGCCATAAGATATTGCACCTGTAGGACAGGTCTTTGCGCAGGCAGGCATAAGTCCTTCAGAGATTCTGTCATAGCAGAGGTGACATTTCGAGATCTTATCCTTAGCATCATATCTAGGGATGTCAAATGGACATGCAGCAATACAGAGTTTACATCCGATACACTTATCCTTATTAAATGCCACTATACCTTCCTTGGTTTTAAATAAGGCATCAGGCGCAGGACATATCTTCATGCATCCTGCATCATCGCAGTGCATACACCTCTGGCTCACAAAGAGCCATCGCATACCTCTTTCTGAATTTACAGAAGACATCTCAATAAAGTGTATCTTATTGTATAGATAAGGCGTAAGGTCAGGTGGATTTTCATATGTCCCTGTTTCTGTTGTCTTATCAGCAGGAAGCTGGTTCCATTCCTTACAGGCTGTCTGGCAGCCCCTGCAGCCTATGCACAATTCAGGAGAAATTAACAACGCCTTTCTTGCCATAGTATTACCTCCTTTTTCAATCGAGCCTGTTCAATATCTCACAAACCCTTGTGAAACAAGGCTCCGTGAGCATTTTTTAATTTCCTTCTACCGCAAAATCTGTTAAAATATCTCATCAATTCCGAAAGGAGGACATTGAATGAGAACCGAAAGACAGCTTAATTTTGTTGACCTTAAAATATCCTCTCTCATTCCATCCAACGACCCCCTTAAAGTACTCTTTGAAACTGTGGACTTTTCTTTCATCTATGACCTTCTTAAAGACAAATACACAAATGAAGGGCCTAAGGGTTATGATCCACAGGCACTCTTTAAAGCCCTCCTTCTCCTTTATCTCGGTTTTGCATCCTCTGAAAGAGACCTTGCCAGAAGACTCTGCTTTGATGGAAGACTTGCTTTCCTCTGCGGCTTCTCCTATGGGGAAACTCCAAAACATAACACCTTCCATTATTTCCGTAACAGAATTGGCAAAGAGATATTCCATGAAATCCTTATTAATCTTATCGCTCAGTGCCTCTGCCTCGTTAAAGGCAAAAACCTCAATCTCTCTACAGATTCCTCTCACATCGAGGCATTCCCAAAAGACACCGATGCCAAATGGGGATACAAGACTGCGGAGTTCTCCTTTTTTGGTTATAAGATCCATCTTCAAGTTACCACTACTGAGCTGCCCATCACAGCTTCCATAAAGATAACAGAAGGTAATGAATGGGACGGAAAATTTCTGCCCCCTTTGACTGAAAATGCAAAGGAAATCTTCGGTCATACTGAAAAGAGTATCAAAGCGGTTATTGCTGATGCAGGGTATGATTCTACTGACAATGCCTCTTATCTTATTAAAGAGAGTATCCTTCCTTATATAGCAATGAACCCAAGGGGAAGGGAAAACCCCATCCATCGTGGAGACATCACTATCTCCACTGACGGCAAATTCTTCTGCAAAGCCGGTGTGGAGCTTTGCTACTGGGGAAAAGAGAAAACAAGAAAGAGATTCAAATTCCGTTGTGGTCATTATAAAGAAAAATCTATGGATTGTCTCTTTAAAAATGAATGCTGGAAGGGCAAATACGGCCCTACCTTCTACCTTAAAGAAGACCATGAGGCTCAGGATATTTTGAAGACGCTGCGTGCTACCCGTTCCTTTAAGAGAATCTATAAGAAAACAACTACTGTCGAGAGATTCTTCAGTATCCTTAAGGGAAACCATAGCCTTGAAGCACTCAGATTTAGTGCAATAAAGGAAGTCAGCATCCATGTGTTTATGAGTATATGTGCGTATCTCAGTAGACTCATTGCCGGGATGAAACTGAAAATAGGGCTTCTGCCTATCTAAGATAGATAACAGAGGCGATTTATCAACTAAGAAAGGGGGCAATGTATCTTCAGAAGGTATAAGACTGCCTTCTTTAAGATAACGGTTCTGTTTTGCGAGGTGATTATATGATGTAACCCTTGTTTTCATATCCTTGCCTTTGCTTTGATGTCCCAAATATCCCTATCTTGATAAATATTGCCAGTTATTGAACAGCCTCTTTTAATTATCTCACAACCACCAGGGTTGTATCAGTTAATGTATTGTTTTCCATATTTGGGTCTCTTGAATAAGGATTTGTTACCATCACTGTTGCCCTTAATGTATGAGTGCCTGCGGTAGTTGGACTATAAGGAATCTTGACCCTTATTCCACCTCTGCCAGCACTCTCTATTCCCGTTGCAGTTCCTATGATTTTACCTTCTGTCACATCTTCCAGAGTGACCTTAAAGCTTGCATCTATTGATGATAGGTTTTTAACAACAATAGTTACTTCTTTGGTATCTCCTATAACCATTCTTGATGGTGCTCTCAGTGACCTAAGGCTAATGTCTATATATGTAGGCTCAATGGCTGTAACAATTACAGTATCTGAAGAACTGCTATTAACAAAGAAATCGCTTACTGTAAGTTGAATAATATACTGGCTAGCAATATCCGGAACAAAACTTGGAGTCTTGGTCTCTGAATTTGTTAAAGTAGCTATACTTCCAGTAGGTTTTGATATTATAGCCCACGTGTATTTTAATGGGTCTCCATCAAGGTCATAACTTCCACTTCCATCAAGGGTAACAGTGTCGTCTATCAATACAGTCTGATCTGTTCCTGCATTGGCAATAGGAGATTGATTAGTAGTAGTAATTATTGTCTGACCTGTTGTAGGTGAGTATTGAAGGCGATAGACCTCTACCATTCCTGGATATGCTGTGCCGGTAATGATAGATGTATCAGGGATGTTGGTGCCAGAATCACTCGTCCCTGACATCATAACAGTAAAAGGTCCGTCACCTATACCAAAAACCCTTATTATATAATTGCCTGAAGGCGGTTCATCTATCATAAGAACATTGCTTGGCTCTGATGGAGGGGCTTCTGGGTCAATAGAATCTATCGACTCTTCAAAGTAATTCGCACTGGGGATGTTTTTGATCGTACCTCCAGTAGCAGGGTCGTAACCTGTTATCAATCCTTGAGGGTTGATGATCTGGTATTGTATTGGTGATAGGTCATAGAAATATAAATATCCTACACTTGGGGCAAGATTGGTGTAAACACCCTCGTATCTATAAATCCGAAGGATTTTAGCCCCTGGATAAAAATCACTAAGAGCGGGTGCCAACTCACCCTCTTGAGTAGGCGGAATATAACTTTTCCCAGGATCGTGAATTGTGTAGGAAAGTTTTTGAGAATTATAGCCGGATATTACAACAAAGTGATTACCCCACGCTGCACAAGAGCCATCAGAATTTCTTTTCTTACAATACTTAATCTTCCCCATATCAGGTTGGTATATCAAAAGGTCGAAATCCAGAAGCTTCTCCGCCTGAGAAGACCAATCAACAAGAAAACAGTTACCTTGCAAACTTGAAGGATAACAACTTTTAACAGGTATGAGGTATTGATAAAACCATCCAGGATATACCCCACAGTAATAAAATTTCTTCATGGATAGCCACTGGACATTTCCTTTACTGTCGTAGCCATTGTGGTAATTCAGCCAGTCATTTAAAAATAATGGGTTTGTGGGACTTGAATCAATTCCGCAGTAAGGCCAAGAGATAGGGAGATAGCTTAATCCCCAATATGTAAAAAGCATAGAAAGCGATGTAAGAGCACATCCCTTTTGTCTTATTGTATTGTTGGTATGATCATATAGCACATTTGCCCATTGTGGGTCAAACTGCCAGTATGGATATAAATATAGCTGGTAGTCGGAAGATAAAGCTGCATGAGTAGTAGAGTTAAAAGCTGTTAAAAAAAGTGAAAATACAATCCATGTTATTAAAAAATATCTTTTACCCATAAACACCTTCACTTATTATTCGATTGTTATTATCATTAAATCAAAAAGGTCTCCATGGATATTTATGGAGTCCTAGTTTTTGTTTTCTCCATGTCTTTCCGTCATCCTCTGTAAGAAGTATACCCCTAACATAAACATCTAATCCCTCGCCCTCCACAGATTCGTCTACTAAAATCCACCCCTTTCTCTCATTAACGAAGAATGGAGAGATGAAACTACCTCGTTCAATCTCTCTCTTGTGCCAGGTTTTCCCGCCATCATCTGTATAGAGAAGCAGGTTGTCTCCAGTTATCCACCCTTCGGTAGAGTTTACAAAGAACATACCATATAACCATTCATTTTTCTTTAACCACTGTATATGCCAGTGCCCTCCTCCATCTCTTGTATGCAGAATAATATCCTCTGTCTCGAAGTCATTTTTATCTGTGTAGCCTCCTCCTATAATCCAACCTTCATCATTATTAACAAAATATACCCTATTTAAAGTAAGCTTGGTTCCACTCTTTTGAGATTTCCATGTCTTCCCAGCATCTTTTGTATGAAGTATAAGTCCACCATCCCCTACTACCCAGCCTGTGTCAGTATCTGTAAAGTACACATTGAGAAGCTCAACTACTGGTCTTTTAGATTGGACTTCCCATGTATTGCCTCCATTTGTTGTATGAAGGATAAGAGAGTTTTGTATCATAGGTCCTCCTTGTGTATCTTTCCATTGCCAGCCAACCATCCAACCAGTAGAAGAATTAATAAAAAAAGAACTATTTATAGTAGTAGGTAGAGCAAATTTTTTCTGGACTTCCCATGTATCACCTCCATCATCTGTCCTCATAATAACACCACCTGCGCCTATCTCGCGATAAAGGAAACTGCCGCCTCTTACTCCCCAGCCTGTCTTTGGATTAATAAAATCAATATAATGAAGATCCTTTGCACCGCGTGTCGCTACTTTCCATTTCTTTCCCCCATCCTCAGTCTTCATTATCAGCCCATCTCTTCCCACAACCCAACCCGTGTTATCTCCAAAACCTCCTGCGAATAACTTGACTGAAAAACCATTTATTGGTTTATATGGGTTGCCTAATTCAATCCCGAGACGTTCTTTCCATGTCAATCCTCCATCTTCTGTGCAAAAGATAGTGTCACCTATTGCACAGCCCTTTTTGTTATCAGTAAAAAAGAAAGAGTTCATAAAAAGGGCCTGGCCTGTAAAAGAACCTAACCCAGGTGCCTGTATGCCACCCGGGACAATACAGGGCTTAGGTGGGTTATATGTTCTCATGCCCCCAGAGAATTGAAATTTCCATGTCTTTCCACCATCCCCCGTATGGAATATCTGACTGCCAAGGATTGTGGAAATCAAAACCCATCCTTCATTGTTATTTGCAAAGTAGATATCTCCTCCTGCCATTGGAACACAAGGTTGGGGTGGTGTAGGTGGTAGGAATAGTGACAAGGGTCTACCTTGTGTTACAGGGTCTTTCACTGAAAGTCCAGCCGATTTCCAGGTCTTTCCTCCATCTGTGGTTTTGAAGACTTCATTGTCTGCAAGTATCCAGCCAATATTTGAATCCATAAAAAATATGCCATTTATCTGTCTGAAATTATGCGATTGTTTTCCCCATGTCTCCCCCCCATCCTTAGTGTGAAGTATAATACTCTCGTTTTTATCTATATCGCATCCAATAATCCAGCCTTCTTTTTGGATCTACAAAAAAGACTTTATACAACTCATAGTTGTTAAAGCCGCTATTCTGTGATACCCATTTTTTGCCTCCATCCGCTGTATATAAAATTGTTCCCCCCGCTCCCACAATCCATCCTATTTTATCGTTAATAAAAAACAGATTTGTTAAACCCAAATTGGTACTACTTTCTTGTAATCCCCATGTATTGCCGCCATCTTCTGTGTATAGAATGGTCCCAACCTGACCAACAAGCCACCCTTTATCAGGACTGACAAATTTAACATCGGTGAGTGTGTATGATGTTGGATAGGGATTCTGATAGAGCCAGCCCCGAGCATAGGCAGAGGAGGTTAGAAGTGCTACTACAAATAGCATTAGGAGAAAAAAGCTATTTCCTATCCTTATAGCCTTCATCTCGTCACTTCTATGCCTTCTCAACATTGGCCATAAAGGCCTTGGATTCAGGAATCATTGTATTGGGATCGCCGACTGTAGGCGTAAGGAGGTTTGAGCTGTCTCCAGCACTTCCATCCTCTGGGTACTGCCAGCCAAAACACCATGGAAGGCCGATCTGATGGATTGTGCTGTCCATCACCTTAAAGGGTTTAAACCTTTCGGTAACAATGGCGATTGCCCAGACCCTGCCGCGGGCTGAAGATACAGTAACCTTATCGCCGCTCTTTATCCCCTTGTCTTTTGCAAGCTCTTCGCTGATCTCCACAAACTGCTGAGGCATCATCTCAAGCTGCCATGACTCGTGTCTTGTCAGAACTCCTGTCTGCCAGTGTTCAGTTACCCGATATGTGGTCGCTACATAGGGATATTTAGGATCATCAAAGTAAAAGACATCCTCTGGGCCGGAGAATATCTTGATGGTTGGATTTATCCTCTGCCCTGAAAGTGGATTCTCTTTAAGCGGAGACTCCAACGGCTCATAATGCTCAGGGAATGGCCCGTCTACAAGCCCGGGCCCGAATATGGCACCCATACCATCGGCCCTCATGATAAACGGATACTTCCCGCCTTCCATAGCCATAGGCGGTGCAGGGCCGTCTGGGACATCGCCTTCCCATGTGCCTGGCTTGTTGGTCAGTGGATTTATCTTTGTCGGATTCCATTTTATGACTGCCCGCTTCGGGTCCCAGGGTCTCCCCTGGGGGTCTACCGAGGCACGATTGTATAGAATCTTTCTGTTTACAGGCCAGCACCATGCCCACTCAGGGAGGAGGCCAAGGCCTGTTGGATCGGTCTTTTTCCTCCGTGCCATCATGTTTATGACCTTACCATCCTTCTGTATATAACTTCCGCTATATATCCAGTTTCCACACGAGGTCGTCCCATCTGCCTGTAAGGTAACAAAGTTTGTACAGAGTTCCCCCTTTTTGCCGACCTGCTTTGGCGGGGTGACTGTCTTGTCATAAACATCTTCTATATAGTAGCCGTTAATCTCCTTTGCCACACGGTGTATATCAATCTTCTTTATCCTGCCATCAGGTCCCTTCTCGCCATAGTCCCATGTCAGGTTAAGTATAGGTGCAGGGGATTTGCTACCCTTGTTCTGGTAGAGCCGCTTGACTCTGAAATAAAACTCATTCATTATCTCAGAATCAGGTCTTGATTCTCCGATTGGTTCTATGGCTTTATATCTCCATTGTGCAAGTCTGCCTGAATTGGTGATACTGCCTTCTTTTTCCACACATGAGCAGGCAGGAAGCTGAAAGACCTCTGTCTGTATCTCTTTAGGATTCATTTCAGGACCCCTCCAGAAGGAACCTGTTTCATTGTCAAAGAGGTTCACATTCACCATCCATTTCAGCATAGATAATGCCTTTCTTATCTTCCCAGCGTTGGCGCTTGAACAGGTAGGATTCTGCCCCCATGCGAAAAAGCCTTCAAACTTGCCCTTATACATCTGGTCAAAGAGCATGAGCCACGATGCATTCATACCTTCATCAAGCTTTGGAAGCCAGGAATAGCCGAAGTCATTATCCTTAGTAGCTTTATTTCCCCATATGGCCTTGAGATAGCTCGCAATATATTTGCCTCTGTTAGCCCACCAGTTTACACTTTTTGGGTCTTTTGTCTTAGGGGTGAATTTTTCGATATAGGATTTGAGATCTACAATAGAAGCAGTTGGCATAGGATTATACCCTGGCAGTGTATTGAAAAGAAGTCCATGGTCTGTAGAACCCTGAACATTAGATTCCCCCCTCAGGGCATTTATACCGCCACCAGCCATTCCAATATTGCCGAGGAGAAGCTGTATCATTGCCATTGCCCTTATGTTCTGCGTCCCTACTGTATGCTGTGTCCAGCCCATTGCATAAAGCTCAGTGCCGACCCTGTAAGGCCTTCCTGTTGATGCATAGGTCTTATAGACCTCTATGAGTTTTTCTTTTGGAGTGCCTGTAATTGCTGAAACCTCATCAAGGGTATAGCGCGAGTATTGTTTCTTAAGAAGTTGGAATACGCAGTGAGGATTCCTCATAGTCATATCTTTTTTAGGAATACCATTTTCATCCATCTGATATGACCATGTTTTCGTATCATATTTCCTTGCCTTCGGGTCATATCCTGAAAATAGGCCATTCAGTTCTCCAGGTCCTTTAAATTCAGGGTTTACGAGGAAAGCGGCATTGGTATAATTGACAACATATTCCCTGAAGTAAAGATTGTTATCCAGGATGTAATTGATCATGCCGCCAAGGAATGCTATATCAGTACCAGAACGCATTGGTGCATAGATGTCTGCCTTCGCTGCAGTCCTTGTGAAACGAGGGTCAACGACAATAAGCTTTGCACCATTGTCTTTTGCCTTCATAACCCATTTCATGGAGATAGGATGATTCTCTGCGGCATTACTTCCCATTATAAGGATTACATCCGCATTCTTAATATCGATCCAGTGGTTTGTCATTGCCCCGCGACCAAACGACTCTGCCAGAGCCGCTACGGTTGCAGAGTGTCATATTCTGGCCTGATGTTCTATGTAGACAAGGCCCCATGAGCGGAGAAGTTTCTGGAGCATATAGCATTCTTCGTTGTCCAGCGCTGCACTTCCGACATGGGCTATACTGTCTGTCCTGTTTACTACAAATTCCTTCTCTACAGTGACCTCTTTACCATCGGGTCTTTTTTCTTTCACCTTTGACCTGGATCTTGTCTTGAAGGTTCTGTCACGGGTCTCTTTAATCCTCTTTGCTATTTCATCCAGTGCCCAGTCCCACTCAACCTCCTTCCATTCTGTTGCACCAGGGGCGCGATACCTTGGTTTTGTCAATCTCAGTGGATTGTTTATAATCTGGTATAAGGAAGCTCCTTTTGAACAAAGAGTTCCCTCATTGATCGGGTGGTCAGGGTCACCTTCTGCATCAATAACCTTGCCATTGAGGGTGTAGATTATAACGCCACACCCTACTGCACAATAAGGGCAGATGCTCGTTGTTTGTTTGGCGAGTTTGAGAGGCAAGGTTTGAGCATTAGCCCTCTGTGGCTCAAACTCAATCCCCATGGTGCTTGCTATAGCAGTTCCTCCAGAGATTTTTAGAAAATCCCTCCTTGTAAATCCCATCGGAGACCTCCTTACTAAAAATGTTTTTAAGGACTAAATATCAGGATTAAATCAGGATGGTCTTTCACCCCCTTGTGAAACCTGCTTAGTTATTCTAATCTATCTTGGAAAATTCTATCGCTCTATTTAATTAAATAAAGACTATCACCAAAAGGTGTCATTGTCAAGTAGAGCACTCTATTACAGCTAACAGGTGCATCGACTCTCATAGAAGCCCATTCACTGTCTCAGAACCTTCGAGATAGCTGTTAGGAGTGTCATCGGTGAAACAGGTTTTTGTATAAACATCATCGCACCTGATGCTATCATCTTATCTATATCGGGGTATATCTCTGCGCTGTATCCTGATGAAAGTATAACTCTGGCCTTTGGACTCAACTGCATCAATATCTGAAAGGCCTCCCTTCCACTCATCTGAGGCATAATAAGGTCTAATATCACTACATCAATCTCAGGATTTTCTTTAAATATCTTTACCCCTTCCCTTGCATCTGTTGCCCTAAGCACCTTATATCCGGCATTTGTAAGGACATCGCAATAGAGATCGCATATGTATGCCTCATCATCTATCACAAGTATCGTCTCTCCCTTAGCCTCTAAGACCTCTTCCCTTCCCTCAGTTTCTTCTATTGTTCCAAGGTATGCAGAAAAATAAACATTGAACCTTGAGCCCTTGTTTGGCTCGCTGTAAAGGTTGATATAACCACCGTAATTTGTGATAATGGAATGCACCATATAGAGTCCCAGACCTGTGCCTTTGCCAGGGTCTTTGGTGGTAAAGAATGGGTCAAAGATCTTACTCTGGTAATCCTTGGGTATGCCTGTGCCTGTATCCTCGACAGTCAACCTAACAAAGTTCACACCCCCTTCAGGCCTAAGGCCATTAGCAGCGCCATTTTCACTCCCAACAAGGCTCGTTGCTATCAAAAGCCTTCCACCCTGAGGCATGGCATCCCTGGCATTTATTGCAAGATTCAGTATGACCTGACTGATCTGTGAGCGATCAGCCTTTATATTCGGGAGCCCTCCATCGAGCTTTACATCAAGCTCTATCTCCTTAGGTATGCTTCTTTTAAGGAGTTCAACCGTCTCCATTACAATGGAATTTAGATTCACAGACTTAAACTCGAGGTGCTCTTTTCTTGTGATGCTCATTATCCTCTTTGAAAGGTCAGTACCCCTATTCGCAGATTTCTCTATAATATCTACATACCTGAAAAGCTTACTGTCGGGAGACATAAAGGACTTAAGGAGTTCTGCATACCCGAGAACACTGGTGAGGATGTTATTAAAGTCATGGGCGATTCCTCCAGCGAGCGTACCTATAGCCTCCATCTTTTGGGCCCTTAGAAGTTGCTCATAGAGTTTCTTTTCTTCGGTTATGTCTCTCTGAATGGAGACAAAATTGGTTATAGAGCCATCTGTAGAAGTAACAGGGAATATAATGGCTGAGGTCATGAATAACCCCCCATCTTTTCTCCTGTTTATAAGCTCACCCCTCCATGGCAATCCGCTTGTTATCTTTCCCCATAATCCTTTGTAAAATTCTGTATCATGAAGTCCGCTTCTGAGGATATTCGGTTTTTCCCCTATCACTTCATCCCTTTTATATCCTGTTATACTCTCAAATGCCCGATTTACATAGACTATATTGTCTTCCTTATCTGTTATGGTAATAATATCAAAGGCGCCATCAATAATCCTCTTGAATCGCTCCAGTTCTTCAATGAAAAATCCCCTCTCAATTATAATTGCCGCATCGGCCGCTATTCCTGCAAGGATATTCATATCATCGTCGGTGAAATCATCTTTAAATTTATTCGCAAGATGTAGAGAGCCAAGAGGTTTGCCTTTGCCTGAAAACAGAGGAAAACCGAGAAGATTTTTTATTACAGAATTGCCTTCCTGGAATTCGCCATTAAAGGCCGGATGGGTTTTTACATCGGATATGCTCACCGGAACCAATGAACACTGCATGAACCTCAAGATACTCCCCTCAAGAACTTCCTTCTCCTGTGTTGTCTTCACACCCCTTGTTATGAGCTTTTTTACCACGCCTGCATCGTCATAGAGGGCGAGGGCAGCAAATTCAGTTCTTAACATATCCCTTGAAAAACAGACTATCATATCAAGAATTTCACTAATGTCCGTGCTCCTGTTAATTTCTACAGCAATATCATGGAGCATTTGATAACGGTTTTTCTCCGAAACCAGAGACCTTTCGGTTGAACTTAATTTCTGCGAGGCATAATTGAGTGCATTGCTAAGCTGTTCAATCTCAATGAAACCATGTTCCACAGAGATTCTCTCACCCTTTATCTCATCAAGCCTTCTTGCAAAATCAGCGATCCTCTTTATGGAACGGACAGGCGGTTCAAGGATGATCAGAAGGGCTATAAAGCTTATAATAATTCCAATGATGCCGACAAACAGACTGTTTTTCCAAATAATTCTCTGGGCCTCTTTAATCGTATCCAAGCTATAGGTGACCTTTACCCAACCGAGCACACTACCAGCAGCTATCGGCTGAAGAATGATCATTTTGCTATCTTTAAACTGGAGGGAGGTCTGCACCGACTCAGGAATTTTTAACATTAACAATCCAAATCTAATCGCCGGGGATTGTCCTTTCTCGTGAACAATATCGCTTAGGCTATGCCCCTTACTGTCATAGACCTGAATCTCTAAAACGTCAGGAAACTCAGCGAACCTTTTAAGAAATACCTCCATGCCAGCATAATCATTGACAACAAGATAATCCGCACAGCTAATGGCCAGATTCTTTGCCATCAGCATTGCATTTTGTTTTATCACTTCTTCAGAGTGTCTTGATTGTGTCGTGGAGTTGATCCAGCCATAACCAAAAATGCCCGCAATCAATATCAATGACACAACTAAAACAAGTCTCCCATATAACCCTCGGGGCATCAATACCATATTACTCTGCTCCATTGACTATAAATTTCCCAAGGCCAAGCCTTTCCAGAGGCATATAATCTCTTTTATAATCTGCCTTAACAGGCTCTGGCATCTGGATTCTGTTTAGCATATCGTGATTATCCCTTTCTCTGGCAAGTCGCAATACCGCATCAATCACAGCCTGCCGTAAATTTTCTGGAACCCTGGGATGAGCAGCCAACGGGTGTGATGCTATAGGAGGTGTCTCATAGATTGTTCGGAGCTGAGACCTCACTTCATCTGGCTCTTTTTTAAACGATGTATCAAGTGTCCCCCCAGCAGATGCTTTGCCGAGGATGACATTTCTATATACATTGCTGGCTGTCCCAACATATTGCGGTATAAAATGAATCTTCTCCTTCCTTGTTGATAATCCACGTCTGAGCAAAAGGCTACAGATTGTTTTTGATGAAACAAAAGTAATCCTCTTACCGTTTAGATCCTTTATTGATTGAATAGGTGAATCCTTACGAACAGAGATCATGCCTTTAATTGTCTTCTTATCTCTAACCAATGGGATGTAACCCTCTGTCTTTCTTACCACGACAACCTCATATGGATTCATGAAGGCAAAATCAGGCACGCCGTTCATTATATCATCTTCAAATTGCGAAGTTGCCTCATAGACCCTCAGTTGAATATTTACACCCAATTCCTTAGAAAGCCTCTCCACAAAGGGTGCCCATCTTCTGTAGATATCAAGAGGCGGAAACTGTGGCAAAACAGCAAGGACATAGGTATGTCTATCATCTTTTAGCTCCGGAGGATTTTGTGCCTTTAAAGGAGAAGTTAGAGATAGAGCCACTAATAAAGTAAATAAATGGGCTATTTTGATAAATCTGAATCTTTCTTTAATGGTTCCCCCTTAGTCTTTATATTCAGAGATTTCCAACAGATTAATTTTAGATGATATATTACCTTATGTCAATTTTTAATTCGCTCATATATCATCGATAAGAGCGGCAAATTCAGGAGGAAGCATTGACATTTCCACTTTATTATTGGTAAATTATCCTGTCTAACTTTTAGTAAAATCTAAAAAAAGGGGGGAGGGAGGCGAAATGCCCTCTGTCAGGGTTAGAGAGAATGAGTCCTTCGAGAATGCCCTTAAGAAATTTAAGAAGCAGTGCGAGAAGGAGGGTATCCTCTCTGAGGTAAAAAAACGAGAACACTACGATAAGCCCAGTGTCAAAAAGAAAAAGAAGGCCATTGCTGCTCGTAAAAAGGCTCTGAAGCGTGTGAGGCTCGTATCGAGGTAGCAATGTCCTTATCTGAAAAGCTTGCTGATGATTTAAAGTCGGCCATGAAGTCGGGCGACAGGGCGAAGGTCTCTGTTATCAGGATGGTTAAATCGGCCGTAAAAAACAGGGAGATAGAGAAAGGTTCCCCTCTTTCCGATGATGAGATAACTGCGGTCATTCATTCTATAAGCAAACAGGTAAAAGACTCTATCGAACAATTCTCAAAAGGCGGCAGACAGGACCTTGTCCAGAAGGAGTCTGAGGAGCTTGCTATTATACAGTCCTATCTTCCGCAGCAGCTTTCTCCAGATGAAGTAAAAACTGAGGTAGAAAAGGTTATAAGGGAGATCAACGCCACATCTGTTAAAGACATGGGGCGGGTTATGAAAGAGGTTATGTCGAGGCTGAAAGGCCGTGCTGATGGCAAACTTATAAACCAATTCGTCAAAGATGTCCTTGGCGGCTGATCTTTGCTATATAAAAACCGAGGAGGCATGATGCTCTTAAAAGACCTATACAACCAGGTAGTATCCAAAGGCATTGATTTTGACCCAAGAGGAAAGGACAATGTCCTCAAGGAGCTTGACAAGAAAAAGAGGCAGTATGAGGAGCTTAAGGAAAAGGAAAAAGAGACATTTGATATGGAGTCCCTAGAAAATCCATATGCTGATACAAGGATACTTAACGGCACAGGAGATGAGGATATTAAGGGGGTCATTGTAGGCATTGATATGGAGGTGGGTGAAGTTGTTTTGTGCGATAGGCTCAGGGAAAAGGGTATGAAGATAGACCTTATCCTATCACATCATCCCGAGGGAAGGGCATATGCAAACTTCTACGAGGTCATGCATATGCAGGCCGATATACTTAACAGGTTCGGCGTCCCAATCAATATTGCCGAAGACCTCATCGAGGAAAGGATAAAGGAGGTAGGGAGAAAACTCTCTCCTGTCAATCATACAAGGGCGGTTGATGCTGCAAGACTCCTTGATATCCCATTTATGTGTGCTCATACCCCTGCAGACAATATGGTTGCCACACATCTTCAAAAGACCTTCGATGAGAAAAGACCTGATACAGTTGGTGATATTATAGATATCCTCAAGGAGATACCTGAGTACAAAGAGGCAATAAGGAACAATGCAGGCCCGAGGCTTCTCATTGGCTCCAGGGAAAGAAAGGCAGGCAAGGTCTTTGTCGATATGACAGGAGGCACAGAGGGTTCTAAGGACATATTCCAGAGCATCGCCAATTCTGGTATAGGAACGATTGTTGCAATGCACCTCAGCGAGGAGCACAAGAAAGAGGCAGAGAAGAACCACATAAATATTGTCATTGCAGGGCATATCAGCAGCGATAATCTTGGAGTGAATCTCCTTATAGATGAGATAGTGAAAGAGCAGAGGGTTGCCTTTGAAATACTGCCCTGCTCGGGGTTTAGAAGATTTAGCAGGCTTTCCTGAGAGATACCCTATAACTATACAGGGGAAACATGTCAGATGACAGGGTATTAGAGGATATAAAGAGCAGGCTCGATATAGTTGATATAATCTCAGAATATGTGCCTCTTAAAAAGGCAGGCCAGAACTGGAAGGGGCTGTGCCCATTCCATGCTGAGAAAACTCCATCTTTTGCGGTAAGCCCATCAAAACAGATGTTCCACTGCTTTGGCTGTGGTGCAGGTGGAGATGTCTTCAGTTTTCTTATAAAGCATGAGAATATAACCTTCCAGGAGGCGATGAGGTCCCTTGCAAAAAGGGCAGGAGTATCCCTCAGAGAGGCGAAGATAGACCATAGGATAAGGGAAAAGAGGGATGTCCTCATAAGATTATGCAGTGATGCAGCAGATTTTTACAGGAGAAATCTCTCCCGTGACAGAAGGGCAATGGATTATCTAAAAAACAGGGGCATTACCGATGAGTCCACCAATACTTTTTCTATTGGATATGCTCAAAAAAACTGGGATGCCCTTTATAGAGAGATGAAGGCAAAGGGCTATACAGCAGATGTCATGAAGGAGGCAGGCGTTGTAACCACCGGAAAAGGAAATCCATATGATATATTCCGCGACAGGATAATCTTTCCTATCATCAACCTTCAGGACGATGTTATTGCCTTTGGCGGAAGGGTGATGGATGCATCAGAGCCAAAATACCTCAACTCCCCTGATACCCTCATATACAATAAGGGCAATATACTTTATGCCCTCAATCTCGCAAAGGAAGCAATCAGGCAGAAGGGATATGCAATCATAGTTGAGGGATATATGGATGTTGTGACCTCTCACCAGTATGGATTCAGGAATGTAGTTGCTCCCCTTGGAACCTCGCTCACCCAAGGCCACATAAAACTGCTTAGACGGTTTACAGATAGGGCTATCCTTGTTTTTGATTCTGATGAGGCAGGAATAAGGGCCGCTAAAAGAGGGATTGGACTTTTACTTGAAGCCGGAATGGAGGCAAAGGTTCTTATACTTCCCAACGGGCATGACCCTGATAGTTTTCTCAGGCAAGAGGGCAGAGAACAAATGTCAGGGCTTCTGAAAAAGGCAATGCATCTTCCTGAATTCTTCCTTTCCCTTACCAGAGACTCGGGGGATAATGTTGCCATTGCTACAGAGGCAGTAGAGATAATAGCAAGGATACCTAACAGGATGCGGCAAGGGCATTATATAAATGATCTGTCTGACAGACTCGGTATAAATGAAGGGTTTTTAAGGGAGGAACTAAAGCGGATTAAGGTGCCGCAAAACACAGCTACAAAACGCATGTCCTTAGTCCCAAAGAAATCGAGGCCAAAGCATGAGGAGCTTATCTTAAAGATAATCCTTAATGATATAGGGTTTTTGAATAAGGTTTCTCAGTTGATATCAGAGGAGGATTTCAATGATCCACTTCTCAAGGAACTCTATAAGAAACTGTGCTCTTTAAAAGAGATCAACCATGTTATTAAGGAGGCCACAGATGAGGAAAGGGCGCTCATAACCGAGCTGTCGATGGCAGAGTCGCAGGAAGAGCCAGAGAAGGCCGTGACCGATTGCATAAAAAGGATTAATGACCGCAGGTTTAAACAGGTGCTTGAGGAATTACAAAAAAAGATAAGGACGGCAGAGGATGCAGGCAATACAGTCCTTCTCAATAACCTTTTGAACGAGAGGAATCTCTTATATAAAAGGAGGGCCAAGGATGTTGGAGCACTTTGATGTCTTTGATTTTGAAGAAGACGGTTACAGTGAACGCATCATAGAACAGATAGAAGATGATACTCTGCTTGAGGAAGAGACGCAGGAGGAGACTGTTCTGGATGACCCAATAAAGATATACCTGAGGGAGATGGGCAGTGTGCCCTTGCTGACAAAGGACGGCGAGGTAGAGATCGCAAAAAAGATAGAGGCAGGCAAAAACAGGATTGCAAAGGTTATCTTTACCATTCCGTATTGTCTTCAAAAGATACTTTCCCTTGGCGACATGCTGAATAAAGGAAGTATCCCGATAAACGAGGTAATCTCAGGCTGTGAGATGGAAACGGAAGAGATAGATGAGGTGATAAAGGATGCATTTATCGAGGCCATAAGAAAGATAAAGGGCCTTTCTATACAGAGGAGGAATATACTTAAAAAGCTCTGTGATAGGAGGCTGGGCGTAAATAGCAAGAGAGAGATCATGCACAAGCTTAAGGACAACAGAAACAGGATAATAGGTTTAATGGGAGAGTTGAATCTCAAGGAGGAGATAATAGAGGCATTCTTAGAACAGTTTAAGACAGCAGTTTCAAAGATTGAGGAGAGACAGAGGCATATCTCCGGTATCCTGAGGAAGATAAAAATCCCTGTTTCTGACCTTGAAAGCAACAGGAAACTCAAGGCCATCCAGAAGAAGACCGGGAGGGCTGAGGCAATCCTGAAGGCTGCGGAACAATACAGGAAACTGCGTAAGGAGATACAGGACATCGAGGTGCAGTATAGTCTTCCCTATGCAGAGATGAAGAAGGCCCTTCGCATCCTTCAGGCAGGCGAAAAGGAGGTGCTTGAGGCAAAGATGACGCTGGTGGAGGCAAACCTGAGGCTTGTTGTAAGCATTGCGAAGAAGTATATCGGCAAGGGTTTGAATCTTTCTGACCTCATACAGGAAGGGAATATAGGGTTGATGAGGGCGGTGGATAAATTTGAATACAAGAGGGGATACAAATTCAGCACATATGCCACATGGTGGATAAGGCAGGCAATAACAAGGGCATTGGCTGACCAGGCAAGGACAATAAGGATTCCAGTGCATATGGTGGAGACCATGAACAGGCTGCAGAGGGTATCAAGGGAGCTTGTCCAGGAATTAGGGAGGGAGCCTTCACCTGAAGAGATAGCAGAGAGAATGGGACTTACGGTAGATAAGGTCAAGGGCATATTAAAGATCTCGAAAGAGCCCATATCCCTTGAGACGCCTATCGGAGAAGAAGATACCCACCTGAGGGATTTCATAGAGGACAGGGCAACGCTTTCACCCCTTGATATTGCAATAAAGGGCGACCTGCAGGCAAACATAGAAAAGGTGCTTCAGAGCCTTGCCCCGAAGGAAGAACAGATTATACGCAGGAGATTCGGGATAGGGGACGGCGCTGCAAAGACACTCGAGGAGGTCGGGCAGGAGTTTGAAGTCACAAGGGAGAGGATAAGGCAGATAGAGATGAAGGCATTAAGGAAACTTCGACACCCTGCAAGGAGCAAGTGGCTCAGAAACTTTGTGGAGGCAACATAGGATAATAACAGCCCCCTTAATGTGAAATGTAACTATACAAACCAGCACTGCGACAAGGTTGTTTTATTTTGCTGCCTCAATCCTCACAGCATCTGTAGAGTTCTGTCCATCTTTCGATGGATGGGTCAGTGCATTTACCTTTGCATGTGGAAAATGCACAGGGACAAAGAGCATACCCTCTGGCACCTCTGTAGATACCCTTGTCTTGATAAATACAGCGCCCCTTCGTGATGTAATCCTTGCAAATTCGCCGTCATGCAGGTTGTATCTTTCTGCGTCAGCATGATTAATCTGGATAAATGCGTCTGAGAGAACATGGCTGAGGCTCTTGGACATTACAGACAATGCCCCTGAGTGCTGCATTATATTGCCTGTCACCATGATAAGGGGATATTCTTTATCCGGCTCCTCGCCAGCCAGATATGGGGCAGGGACAAATGACCACTTCTCAGCAGCGTCCTTCATCTTTATTTGAACTATCTCCTCTTTCAATGCACCAAGGTCCCTTGCACCGAGGTCTACCCCCATTACCCTTGAAAGGTTTCTTATAATCTGCCAGTCAGGAATGCTGTCCCCTGTTACAGGGACAACCCTATTAACAGGCTGCGGCAGCCCTCCTGCATTGATAAATGTGCCGTCCTTTTCTGCCCAGCCTGCTGCAGGCAATACAACATGGGCAAGTTTGGCTGTCTCTGTAAGGCGGATATCCTGTACAATGAGGAGGTCGAGATTGCGGAGGTTTTTCTCCAGGGTAACTGCATCAGGGAATACTGTAAGCGGGTCTTCTCCCATTATATAAAGGGCATTTACTGCCCCGGGCGTGTAGAGCATTTCAATGAGGTCATTGCCTTCACTGCCTCTTATTTGTTTCCCACCAGGTGCCATATCCGGTGCAATACCCATCTGCCACAATCCATAGGTATTGCAATACTCCGCAGGTATCTGTAGCGATGAATGGCCGTCGCCTGTAAGCATCATCAGGTTTGAGGCAGCAAGGACTGTGTTGAGTCCTTTTGTATTCTCCGCAGCCCCCATTGTTAAGACAACCATTCTGCTTTCTGCACGGAGAAACTCGGTAGCAGCGGCAAGCAACTCATCCTCACTGATGCCTGTTATCTCAGCTACCTTCTCAGGGGTGTATCCCCTCAGCATGGTTTCAAGGGCGGAGAAGTTTTCAGTTGCAGTAACCGTTTCTTTTTCATAGTGCAGACCCCTGGTAAGTGCGATATTCATTATCCCGTTTATAAGTGCTGTAGATGTGCCAGGTTTAATCCTTAACCATGTACTGCTGTGCCTTGTAAGCTTGGTCTCTCTCGGGTCTGCCACAATGAGTCTTGAACCCTCCTGTTTTGCCTCGAGAAACTTCAATCCCCATACAGGGTTTGTGGATGTAATATCAGACTCAATAACAAGTATTGCCTCTTTTCCAATTGGAGAGTCTATTCTTATCGGAAACCTCTTAAGCCCGAATGCCATTTCAACAGCCCTTAACGCCTTTGCATATCCGAGTCTTAAAGAGGAATCTATATTATTTGAGCCTATGGCGTTGCGCATAAACTTCTGGAGCATGTAGTTGTCTTCAATGGTGCACCTTGGTGAGCCAATAGCACCAACCGAAAAGGCACTATGACGGTCTATAACCTCTTTGAGCCGTGTAGATGCATAATAGAGTGCCTCTTCCCATGAGGTCTCCTTTAGTTGTCCATCTTTTCTTATAAGCGGGCTCTTGAGACGGTTTTCTGCATATATAAAGTCAAAGCCGAATCTGCCTTTACCGCAGAGGTCGCCTTGATTTACACCCTTACCATCTACACCCCTTGCCCTGAGGATCCTACCTTCCCTTGTATCAAGCGTTACAGTACAGCCGACACCGCAGTAAGGACATATAGTATCATGCTCTTCAAGAAACCATGCCCTTGCCCTGTGTTTGTAAGGTTTACTTCCAAGGGCACCTACAGGGCATGCATCAATGCACTGGCCGCAGAATTCGCAGTCGAGCGTTTCCTCAAACGCAGGGCTTATCTTTGTCTTAAAACCCCTGCCTATGAAGTTGATAGCACCAACGCCCTGATGCTCCCAGCATACCCTTACACACCTTCCACAGAGTATGCACCTGTTTGGGTTTCTTTCTATGAGCGGGCTGCCTGTGGCCTCAGGCTCGTGTTTCCTCTCACCATAGAATCTGCTTGTTGCAGGGCCATACTGATATGCAAAGTCCTGGAGCCTGCATTCCCCTGCCTTATCGCATATGGGACAGTCAAGGGGATGGTGTATCAACAGGAGTTCAAGCACTGTCTTCCTTGCCTTTCTCAGGTTTGGGGTGTCTGTATGAACAACCATGCCGTTTTCTGCCGGTGTAGAGCATGAGGCAAGCAGTTTTCTCTGGCCTTCTACCTCAACAATACACAGCCTGCAGCCGCCATATGGTTTGAGCCGTCTGTCATAACAGAGGTGAGGTATATAGATGTCATTCTGTATGGCTGCCTTAAGAATGGTTGTACCCTTTTCTCCCCTGATCTTTCTGTCATCTATTGTTAGCTCTATCATGCCTTGACCTCACTTTCATTTAAGGGAATCTCAGATTTTCCCTGGGACTTTTTGTCCTTGAACATGTCAGCAGGCCCTACCTTTACAGCGCCAAACTTGCATGCCTCATAGCATGTCCTGCACTTTATGCATAGTTCCTGGTTGATGGTATGGGGTTTTTTCTTCTCCCCTGTAATCGCCTTCTGAGGGCATGCCCTCAGACATGCCATGCAGCCTTTGCATGCCTCCTCATCTATATAGAATGTTGACAATACCCTGCATACACCTGCATGACACCATTTCTCTTTTATGTGAGCCTCGTATTCGTTTCTGAAATACCGTATAGTTGTCAATACAGGGTTTGGCGCTGTCTGGCCAAGACCGCAGAGTGCAGTCACTATTATATCCCTTGATAGGTCTTCAAGAAGCTCTATATCCCCATCTTTACCCCTGCCTTCAGTGATATCTATGAGTTTGTCCAGCATGACCTTTGTGCCTATCCTGCATGGAGGGCATTTGCCGCAGGACTCATCGGTTGTGAATTCAAGAAAGAACCTGGCCACATTAACCATGCAGTTAGAATCATCCATTACTACCATCCCTCCTGAACCCACGATTGCGCCTGTCTGGACAATATCCTCGTAGGTAACAGGGGTATCAAGCAGATGCTCAGGGATGCATCCGCCAGAAGGACCTCCAAGTTGGACTGCCTTAAACCTCCTGCCTTTTTTGATGCCGCCGCCAATGTCATAGATTATTGTCTTTAACGGTATACCCATCGGCACCTCGATCAGTCCAATGTTCTTTATAGCACCTGTCAGTGCAAAGACCTTTGTGCCTGTTGACTTTTCTGTGCCAAGGCTCTTAAACCAGTCAGCACCATTCAGGATTATCGGGGGTATATTTGCGTATGTCTCCACATTGTTAAGCACCGTGGGTTTTCCCCAGAGCCCCTTATTAACAGGGAAGGGCGGTCTTGGTATAGGCATGCCCCTTTTGCCTTCAAGCGACCGCATCAGGGCTGTCTCTTCACCGCAGACAAATGCACCTGCACCCTGATAGATCTCGATGTCAAGATTAAAACCTGTACCGAGGATATTGTCGCCTAACAGGCCGTATTCCTTTGCCTGGTCTATGGCCATCTGGAGTCTCTTTACAGCCAGGGGATATTCTGCCCTTACATATATGTAGCCCTTAGTTGCTCCAATGGCCTTTGCACCTATTATCATACCTTCAAGCACAACATGGGGGTCTGCCTCCATAACAGACCTGTCCATGAATGCACCTGGGTCTCCCTCGTCTCCATTACAGAGGATATACTTCTGGTCTGCCTTGGACATGGAACATAATTCCCACTTGAGCCCTGTTGGAAAGCCTGCACCTCCCCTGCCTCTAAGACCTGATGCCTTTACCTCTTTTATAATGTCATCGGGGGACATCTCTGTAAGTGCCTTTGCCGCTGCCTGATAGCCGTCCCTTGCAATATATTCTTCTACCTTTTCTGCATCTATAAGACCCTTGTTCCTTAATGCCCTCAGAAACTGTAGATTAAAGAAGGGAATATCTGATGGGGATGCATATTCTTCCACCACCCTTCCTTCCATAAGGTGTTCCTTGAATATCCTCCTTGTCTTATCCCCGTTAAGATAGCAGTATATTACTGGCGACTTGTTAATAATCTCCACGGTTGCCATCGGTTCTCTGCTACAAAGCCCTGCGCATCCGGATGTAGTCACGATTATATCCCTCACACCGCTCTTTGTAACCTCATCAAGCAACGCATCCATTACCTTTCTTGCGCCTGCAGCAAGACCGCATGTGCCCATATGAACCGTAACCTTTGCCCTATAGGCCCCTTCCCTTAAGGCAAGGGCTGACTTATATTCTTCCTTTATCTTTTTAAGGTCTGCTATTGTCAATTCTGGCATCTAAACCTCCTTATTTGTATTGCTCAAGGATTTCTGTTGCCTTCACAGGGTCTACTGCCCCATATGTATCATGGTCTACCACTACCACGGGTGCAAGGCCGCATGCACCGAGGCATCTAACAGTTTCGAGGGAGAATCTTTTATCAGGTGTTATCTCGCCCTGCTGTATCTTTAGAAAGTCTTTTAGTTTCTCCAGTATCTCTGCAGACCTCTTTACATAACATGCTGTCCCGAGACATACCCTGAGGTTATGTTTCCCCTTTGGTTTCATGGTAAAGAACGAGTAGAATGAGACAACTGCATGGACCTCACTTACGGGGATATTCAATCCCTTTGCAATCAATCTCTGGACTGACGGTGGTAAATAGCCTATAAGCTCCTGTGCCTGTTGCAAAACAGGGATAAGACTGCCAGGTTTATATTTGTTTTTCTCGATAATGCTTAGGAGTTCCATGGATTTTTTTTCAATCTCCTCCTCTTCTGTCGTCTCCTTTACATGGGCCATTGCCTTGACAACAGACATGGCCTTTGATGCGACATCTATCAAGATCTCAGGGGAAAATGGTTTTGGAAGGTAATCAATAATCCCGAGTTCAAGGGCATCCTTTATGCTTTCCTGCGAGGGATAACCTGTAATAACTATAATCCCTACAGATGGATTGATATTCCTGAGCCAGCGGATGAGTTCAATGCCGTCCACCTCTGGCATCTTCAGGTCTGTTATAATGATGTCAAAGGCGTTGTTTTTAAGAAGCCCCATTGCCTCTTGTGCGCCTGATGAGCCCTTTACCATATACCCTTCGGGCTGAAGTATCCTTTCGCAGCTTTTTATCACTACAGGCTCGTCATCGACAATTAGAATATTGCCTGCCATAGATATCCTCCTTGATGGATTATATTTCCAGGGGTAAGACCCTTGCCAGCCATATAAGCCAGCCCTCAGAGAGATGCTCCTTAAACAGGGAGCATATAACATCATTTGCCCTTACATTCGTTTCCTTTATCTCTGCAGTCATCGGGGAAGGAAGCTCGATTATCTTACCTGTGCCTGAAAGAAGCCTTGCAAATGGTTCACCTGCATTTACCATGGACAGATCTTTTACAAAGTCCACATAGAGCAGCTCTCCTGACAGCATCTCATACCTGATGTCACATCCAATCTCCCAGAGTCCACTGTCCTTCATAGGTCTTGCCCATACCCCTTCTTTATAGAATATGACAGGGTTTTCTCTATCCCTTAACGGCACAATATAATCCCTGAACTCTGCGATGTATGCCTGCCTCAATATCCAGCCCCTTTTGTCAAAGACCTTCTTGGCAACATTGATCATGAAATCAGGGGTAAAGGGCTTCTCTATATACTCAAAGGCCCCAAGCCTTATGGATTCCTTGGCATCTTCAAGCGTGGGATAGCCTGTGATAACAACTACATCAGTGCTGGGTTGGATAACCCTTGCCTCTTTGAGGACCGTTATCCCATTGATATCAGGCAGTCTTATGTCTGTAATCAACAGGTCAAACTCATCCTTTGAAAGTTTATTCAGGGCATCTTCTCCCCTGCCAGCAGGGATTATTGTATAGCCCTCGGCCCCTAGTATCCTTTTGCAACTGAGGGTTACTACAGGGTCATCGTCCAGTACGAGTATTTTTCCTTTTTCCATGTTGCCCTCCTTTCTGCCGAAAGGATAGCATTCCTTATGCCAAAACAGAAAATGGCCATAAACAGGCGTAAAACAACAAACTGATTAAACAGACGGTGTGTTTATGTATAGATCTTTTATACAGCGCTTTTTTATAAAGGCAGTATTATGGAGCAAAACAGGTGTATTTTATTTTTATACACAGCATGTTATTTTTTATCCTCTAATGACCTTTTTACTGCACTGAGTATATCTTCAGGATTGAAAGGCTTTTCAATATACTCATATGCGCCAAGTTTTATGGCCTGGACAGCAGTGCTGATGGTGCCGTATCCTGTGATAATAATCACAGGGATGTGCGGCCATTTCTCCTTAATCTTTTTCAGGACCTCAAGCCCATCCATGTCAGGCATCTTTAGATCAGTAAGGACAAGGTCAAACCTCTCAGCATCAAGCCGTCTTAATGCCTCATCCCCCCTTGAGGTTAATTCAACATCATAGCCTTCAGGCCCAAGCACCCTATCACAACTGACCCTCACAATCGCCTCGTCATCGATAACAAGTATCCTCTGCTTATCCATCGCTCCCCCCTTCACCGGCTTCTATGAGCAATCCTGGGTGATCCGGTATTTTTTTACAAGCGCCTGGAAATTTGTCCTCTGCATACCCACATCCCTTGCAGCATGTGTTATGTTCCAGTTATTTCTCCTCAATGCCTCTATGATAAATGCCCGTTCAATCTCCTCTATGGATCTGTGCCTTAGATTCTTTTTCACCTGCCTTAGCTCTTCGCTGTTTTGTGGTATTGTTGCTAAGCTTTTTGGAGGCTGAATAAAACTGAGGTGTTCTATCTCAATGGTTTTACCTGTGCATAGGAGTATTGCCCTCTGTATAGAACTTTCTAACTCTCTCACATTGCCAGGCCAGTCATGAGAAAGCAGGAGCCGCATTGCTTCAGCAGAGATGCGGCTTACAGACGGCTTATCCAACTCGTTTGAGTATTTCTTCAAAAAGTGGTTTGCAAGGATTGGGATATCCTCTTTTCTATCCCTCAACAGAGGTATGTGGATGGGGAATATGTTGAGCCTGTAAAAGAGGTCTTCCCTGAATAAGCCCTTCTCTGTCATTGCCTTGAGGTCTTTGTTTGTTGCAGCAATAAATCTAATATCTACCTTAATACTCTTTTTAGAGCCTATCGGCCTAAATTCCTTCTCCTGAAGCACCCTCAAAAGCTTTGCCTGCGTGGACGGCCCTATGTTGCCGACCTCATCTAAAAAGAGCGTTCCAGCGGTTGCTTCCTCTATAAGTCCTTTTTTGTCAGCGACTGCTCCTGTGAATGAGCCCTTTGTATAACCGAACAGTTCTGATTCTATCAGGTTGTCGGGTATGGTCCCGCAGTCAACCACAACAAAAGGCTGGTCCTTTCGCGGACTATTGTAGTGGATTGCCCTTGCGACAAGTTCCTTGCCTGTTCCGGTCTCGCCTGTGATGAGGACAGTGCTCCCTGTGGGTGCAACATATGCTATCAACTGAAAGACCATCTCCATGGCCTTTGAAGAGCCGACGATATTGCGGATGTATCGCGTGCTTAATTCCCTCTTCAGTTGAAGGTTTTCAAAGAGGAGCTGTCTTCTTTCAATAGCCCTTCTAACCACTGCACTAAGCGTCTCAGGGGTAAAGGGTTTTTCTATGTAGTCATAGGCGCCCAATTTCATCGCAGAGACCGCTGTATCTACGGTTCCGTATCCTGTTATGATGATTACTTCTGTGTCTGGATAGTCCTCCTTGACCCTCTTTAATATCTCAATGCCGCCGATGCCGGGCATCTTCAGGTCGGTAAGGACGAGGTCAAACGGCTTCTGCCCTAAGATCTTGAATGCCTCCTCAGGTCCTGCTAACAGTTGTACCTCATATCCTTCAGGTTCAAGTATCCTCTTACAGCTTATCCTCACGACCTCCTCGTCATCTATTACAAGGACCCTTTGCCTTTCTGCATCTGTTTTATTTGTCTTCACCTGAAAATCTTCCCCAGCCCCTCTTTTCCAAAGAGGGGGAATCCCTCATTTATTCCCCCCTTTACCAAAGGGGGGCGAGGGGGGATTTTTTCATGCTCCTTTGTGCTGACTTGCCGGCATGTATGTTTCATTCCGTTTAATGAATAGTCATCCCTTAGCATCAATCAACTGCTCTTATTAACGGGAAGTCTCACAAAGAAGCTTGCACCCTTGCCTGGTCTGCTCTCCACATGTATATAGCCTCCGTGTTTTTTGACGATGCCGTGGCTTACTGCAAGCCCAAGACCCGTGCCTTTCCCAACAGGTTTTGTTGTAAAGAACGGCTCAAATATCTTGCCTATGTAGTCCTCGCTTATTCCAGGCCCTGTGTCGGTAAATTCTATCTCGATATAGCCCTCTGCATCTTCACTGATTGTCCTTGTTGCAATATTTATTGTGCCCCTGTCATTCATGGCATCTGCTGCATTGATAAGGAGATTTAAGAATACCTGTTCAAGCTGTGATGCGTCTCCTGCTATTGGAGGAAGAGAGCTATCGATCTCTTTAATAATCTTTATATTGTGGAATTTTGCCTGATTCTGAACCATATCGAGGGTGTGTCTCAGGGTTTCATTTACATCCATTTCAGTTTTCTCAGACGCGATTGACCTTGAAAAACCGAGAAGTCCCTTGATTATCTTTGAGCATCTCTCTGCCTGTTCGATGATGACCTCCAGGTCTTCTCTGTCGAGCTTATTTCCAGGAGGGGTTCTTTTGAGCATCAGATGGGCAAATGTAACAATCCCTGTAAGCGGACTGTTTAATTCATGCGCCACACCTGCTGCCATCCTTCCAAGGGAGGCCAGTTTTTCCGAGGCTATCATCTGCTCCTGTGTCTTCATAATCTCTGCCGTTTTCTTCCGAACCTCTTCCTCCAATGTCTTTGTCCAGTTCTCCATGTTTTCCCTATATGCCTTTATGTCCTTGGACATAGAGTTGAAAGTCCTCGCCAGCAGCCCCATCTCGTCCTTTGACTGTATTGGTATGGCGTAATCTAAATCACCCTTTCCCAATCTCTTCATTCCCTCCTCAAGAAGCGCTACAGGTTTTGAGACAAATATATAGAGTATGATGCAAAGCGAGATTGATATAACGAATATGAATGAGGCGCCATAAAGGATAATGGCAAGTCGGTTTCTCTCGATGGCTGCATCTACGGTAGTGGTGCTGAACTCGGTCTCAAGCAGGCCAAGTACCCTCTGGCCTTTTTGGTGGACATGACAGGCCGCTGTATAGCAGGACGGCTCGTTATAGATTGGAACTACAAACTTAAGAAGCCTGACACCCTTGTTGTCTGTTATGCTCCAGTTCTTTTTGTTGAATAATGTCTCCCGTGGTCTCTGGGGATTGGAATGGCAGGAACGACAGACAGGGGAGTTTTTATCAACCTGAAGGCCTATCTCTGCCCGTTTAGATGAATAAAATATCTTGCCTTTCGAATTGAATACCCTGATTACCTGAATGTCTTCCCCTTTGCCAATAACCTCCACAGTCTGCTGTATGGCCTCCCGATGCCGTGTAAGCATGCCGTAATATACTGCCTTCTTAGCAAGGTCGGCAGAAGAACCGGCATAGTTGATGAGGTTTTTCATAAGGACATTCTCTTCATAGCGGATAAAGATATACCCGAAAATGGTACTGCCGGCAAACATAAGACAGGCGATAGTAATTATCAGCTTGGAGGCCAGAGAGTGTATAGATTTCTTTATCATAATTTTAAATTAAGCCTTTAGCCTGTTAAAAATATTATATAACATTGCAAACTTAAAAGCCAAAATGTAGCAAAACCTAAAATCACAGCTTTAAGTTTTTGCTTGACAAGTTAGATGCATTTTGAGTATAAAAGTAACCATGCCAGGAAAATATATCCCATCTGATTATCTGCCGATACTTATCTTTCTCATGGTTGCAACAGCCGTCGGTCTTGGTGTTCTCATTGCTGGCAGTATTTTTAGATTAAAAAGACCCTACCCTGAAAAACTCATGCCCTATGAATCTGGAAACCTGCCTGTTGGCGAGCCACGATATAGATTCTCTGTCAGATTTTATATTATCGCCATGCTCTTTGTTGTATTTGATGTTGAGGCTGTGTTCCTCTACCCATGGGCAGTTGTCTTCGGCAGTATAGGTTTTTATGCCTTTGTAGAGATGATGGTCTTTATTGTTATCCTGGTTGTAGGTTATGTATATGCCTGGAAAAAAGAGGCATTCAATTGGGATTAATAGCAGAACACAGAGGTGATGGCAAGTGATAATAGACGGCGTAACAGCAGTGGTAGAGGTTGAGGAAGGGGTAAAGATAATCCCTGGGGCAAATACGATTATCACTACAATGGATAAACTTATAAACTGGGGCAGGGCATCATCGCTTTGGCCGATGACATTTGGCCTCGCATGCTGTGCTATAGAGATGATGACAACAGGCTCAAGCCATTACGACCTTGACAGGTTCGGTATTATATTCAGGGGCTCACCGAGACAGGCAGATTTTATGATTGTGGCAGGAACTGTCACAAAGAAGATTGCCCCGGTTGTCAGAAGGGTCTATGACCAGATGCCAGAGCCGAAATATGTTATATCCATGGGTAGTTGTGCATGTTCAGGTGGAATCTTCAATACATACAGCACTGTTCAGGGCGTTGATACATTTTTGCCTGTGGATGTGTATGTCCCTGGATGCCCGCCAAGGCCTGAAGCATTGATGCATGGGATTATCAAACTGCAGGAGAAGATAAAGAAGGAACACCTTAGATGGAGCCGCTGGCGGTAGCACAGAGGTTAAAAGAGAGATGCCCTGAAGAGGTTTTGAATATAACCGAATTCAGGGGGCAGGTATCTGTTGTCCTTAAAAAGGACAGGATACTTGAGATATGCAGATACCTGCACGATGAGCCTGAACTCTATTTTGACTACCTGAAAGACCTCTGCGGCGTGGATTATCTTGGAAAGAAGGGAAAGAGGTTTGAAATAGTATATCATCTCTATTCCATAAGGCACAGGCATATGATCAGACTTAAGGCAGAGGTTACAGAGGATGACTGTACTATTGACAGCGTTATGCCGGTCTGGATTGGAGCAAACTGGCATGAGAGGGAATGCTTTGACATGTATGGGGTTGTCTTCAAAGGCCATCCTGACCTGAGAAGGCTTTTGATGCCTGAGGACTGGGAAGGCCATCCCCTGAGGAAGGATTATCCGGTTAAGGGTCCTGAAAAGGAATGGTCAGGTTTTGTCGAGGTGCTTGAGAAGGCAGAGAGGTTTAAGGAATTCCAGTGGGTCAGCATAAAAGCAGGCGAAGGTGGCAGAGGTGAATGAGGTAAAAGAGCTTGTAGTAAACATGGGCCCCCAGCATCCTGCAACACACGGGGTCTTGAGGCTTGTGCTTCAACTTGACGGAGAGACCGTTGTCAAGTGCACTCCGCATGTAGGATATCTCCACAGGGGGATTGAAAAGCTTGGAGAAAACATGACATACCTCTCCGCCCTTCCACTTACAGACAGGCTTGACTATATCGCATCCATGTCAAACAATGTCGGCTATGTTGTTGCAGTAGAAAAACTCTTTGGAATAGAGGCACCTGAAAGGGCAAAGTTTATCAGGACAATGGTTGCCGAGATGTCAAGGATATCGAGCCATATAATCTGGCTTGGCACCCACGCCCTTGACATCGGGGCTATGACGCCGTTTCTTTATGCATTCAGGGAGAGGGAATGGATCCTCGACCTCTTTGAGATGCTCTGTGGTGCGAGGCTTACAGTCAGTTATCCGAGGATAGGCGGTGTCCGCAATGATGTAACACAGGAGTTCCTTGACAGCCTCTATAGGTTTGCTGAAGAGTTTCCAAAGAGGATTGAAGAATATGAGACCCTGATAGACAAGAACCGCATATGGCTCAAGAGGACAAAGGGTATTGGCATTATATCCAAGGAGGAGGCAATAAACTGGGGGCTCACAGGCGCCACCCTCAGGGGCTCAGGCGTCCCTTACGATGTGAGAAAATATGCACCCTATGATGCATATGACAAGGTCGAGTTTGATATCCCGATTGGGGAAAATGGCGATGTCTATGACAGATACAGGGTCAGGATGGCAGAGATGAGGCAGGCAAACAGGATCTTAAAGCAGTGTATAGAGAAGCTTCCAGAAGGCCCTATCATGGCGCCTGATGCGCCCAAATTTACACTCCCGCCAAAAGACCGTGTGCTTAAGGACATGGAGTCATTAATACATCATTTTGTCCTGATTACCAAGGGGCCGATGGCTGCTCCTGAGGGTGAGATATATGTTGCAACAGAGGTCCCAAAGGGTGAGCTCGGCTTCTACTTTGTAAGCGACGGCACAGGCAGGCCTTACAGGATGAGGGTCAGGGCGCCGTCCTTTGTGCATGCCTCTGTTCTTCCGAGACTATGCGAAGGAGGCCTTGTGGCAGATGTTATTGCAAATATAGGGACGATTGATATCGTGCTTGGAGAATGCGATAGATAGCAGGACAGGTCTGATGTTAAGCGAGAAGGCAATAAAACAGGTAGATGAGATAATTGCGAGATACCCTGCAAAGAGGTCAGCCGTGATGCCTGCCCTCTATATAGCGCAGATGGAATTTGGATGGCTGACTCCAGAGGCAATAGAGGCGGTGTCCGAGGCTACAGGCGTGCCGAAGGCCACTGTTAAGGGTGTTGCCACATTCTATGCAATGTATAAACATAAGCCGATAGGGAGGCATCTGATCCAGTTGTGCACAAATGTCTCCTGCATGATATTCGGCGCTGAGAGGCTCGTTGATATTATTAAGAATAAGTACGGACTTGAGGCCGGCGGCACAACAGCCGACGGAAGGTTTTCTCTTGTGATTATGGAGTGCATCGGTGCATGCGGGACTGCACCTGCAATGCTTGTGGATACAGATTTTCATGAGAACCTGACGGAAGAAAACATAGTGAAGATACTGGAGAATTACAAATAGATTCATGGAAACAATATTGTTGAAGAACATCGAAAACCCAAACTCTGCTGATATAGATGAGTATATAAAGGCAGGGGGGTACAGGAGCCTTCAAAAGGCCATTGAGATGCAGCCAAAGGCTATCATAGATGAGGTAAAAAAATCAGGTCTCAGGGGACGGGGCGGTGCAGGTTTTCCAACAGGCATGAAATGGACCTTTGCATCGTCAGACCCTAAGACGCCGCGGTATCTCCTGTGCAATGCAGACGAGGGAGAGCCCGGAACATTTAAGGATAGGCCAATCCTGGAGAAGAATCCCCATCTGTTAATAGAGGGTATGGCAATAGCAGGTTATGCGATTGGTGCAGAATACGGCTATATATACCTGAGGGGAGAATATCCAGGGGCAAAGGATATACTGGATACGGCCATAAGACAGGCATATGACAGGGGTCTTCTTGGCGATAATATCCTCGGCAGGGCAGTTAGGTTTCACCTGTCGGTTCACCAGGGTGCAGGGGCCTACATCTGCGGCGAGGAGACAGCACTCATCGAATCCCTGGAAGGTGAGAGGGGACAGCCGAGGATAAAGCCTCCATTCCCTGTTAATGTTGGTGCATGGTCAAAGCCGACGGTTATAAACAATGTGGAGACATTATCTAACATCCCTTACATTATTGAGACAGGCGCAGAGGCATACTCAAAGATAGGCAGCCGTGATTGCCCCGGGCCAAAGCTCTACTGTGTAAGCGGCCATGTCGAGAGGCCAGGTGTGTATGAGCTTCCAATGGGTATAAACCTCAGGGATATAATCTATACACATGCAGGAGGTATAAGAGGCGGGGAAAAACTTAAGGCAGTCATACCTGGAGGGGTCTCAACCCCAATACTGCCGCCTGATAAGATTGACTGCCCTATGGATTTTGTCAACATGCCGAAGCACGGCAGCATGCTCGGTTCAGGTGCTGTGATGGTATTTGATGACACGGTATGCCTTGTAAAGGTGTGTTACAGGGCATTGAGGTTTTTTGACCATGAATCCTGTGGAAAGTGCACCCCCTGCAGGGAAGGCACAGGCTGGCTTAGCAACATCCTTGGCCGCATAGAGCATGGAAAGGGAAGGGATGGAGATATAGAACTGTTGCTCGATGTGGCAGGCAATATGCTTGGCAAGACATTCTGTCCTCTCGGAGACGGCGCAGCATCTGTTGTGCAGAACTTTATAAGGCATTTCAGGCCAGAGTTTGAAGGGCATATAAGGGATGCAGGGTGTAGATTGCAAAATTAAAGATCTATGATTACAGTAACCATAAACGGTAAGGACATCAAACTTGAAAAGCCTGTGACCATCCTTGAGGCAGCAAGGACGGCAGGCATAGAGATCCCTACGCTCTGTTACCACGAATCCCTTGAGCTATATGGCGGCTGCAGGCTCTGTCTTGTTGAGGTGGAGAAGATGCCAAAGCTGCAGACGGCATGCACACTCTATGTCACAGACGGGATGGTTGTGAGGACAGAGTCAGAACAGATTGCAGATGCAAGGAGGGGGATACTTGAATTCCTCTTGATCAATCATCCGCTTGATTGCCCTTATTGTGATAAGGCAGGCGAGTGTGATCTGCAGGACCTCGTTGAAAAATACGGCCCGACAGCAGGGAGATTTGCTGAGGGAAAGAGGAAACACCCTGAGAGCTTTGATGACCCCATTATTGTAAGGAATATGGAGCGATGCGTCATGTGCACACGGTGCGTGAGGATGTGCGATGGGGTACAGGGGGACTCTGCCATAGCAGTTACAAACAGGGGCAGTCATTCATTTATAGAGCCCTTCTCAGGCGGCAGGTATAACTGCGAATACTGCGGCAATTGTCTCACAGTCTGCCCTGTCGGGGCCATCATGTCAAGGCTTCACAGGCACAGCTACAGGGCATGGCTTGTTGAGACAGAGGTTAATACTGTATGTTCATACTGCGGCGTCGGCTGTTCAATGGTCATACAGGTCAGGAATAATTCCATCAACAGGGTAGTCCCGAGGTTCGGGCTTGGCATAAATAATGGCCTGCTGTGTGTGCGTGGCCGTTTTGGTTATGACTATGTGGGGAACGAACAGAGGATTAAATCACCCCTTGTAAAAAAGGGTGGGAAGCTTGAGCCTGTAACATGGAATGAGGCATTTAATACGGTGGCAGACAGGTTAAAGGCATTAAGGGAAAGATACGGCGGTTCGGCTTTAGCCGGGATTGCATCGGGCAGGTGCACAAACGAGGAGAACTATGTATTTCAGAAGCTCATGAGATGCGGGCTTGGAACAAACAATATAGATTCATCTGCCCGGCTCGGATACAGTGGTGCACAGAGATACCTTGAGAATATATTTGGCCAGGGTGTGACAGCAAACCCCATCTATGGGATAGCCAACTCCGAGGCAATACTTATCGTAGGCGGAGACCCTACAGCCATAAATCCCATACTGGGCCTTCAGATCAGAACTGCATCAAGAAACGGTGCAAGGGTTATAACCATAGGCTATGCCCCGGGCCTTGAAAGATTTAACAGCATAGGACTTAAGCCCCGCATATTTACAGAAGGTATTCTGCTGAGCGGAATACTATGTGAGATACTGAAGATTAAGCCATTTACAGGCGAAAATCAGACATTGGAATCCGTGATAAAGGGGCTTTCCCTTCGTCCTGCCAGGGAGATAGCAGAGATATGCAGGCTTGCAGAGGATGACATAAGAAAGGCTGCAGAGGCGATTTGCAATGTTTCATCAATATCCATTGTTATAGGACAGGACATTATACAGAGGAGCAATGGTAACAGAAACCTGTTCATGCTTTCATCCATAGGATATATGCTTAATGCCCGGATGACACTTCTTTCTGAAAGGCCGAATGAGCAGGGCACAATAGATATGGGCTGTCTGCCGGATATGCTTCCTGGCGGAAGACCGCTTGAGATAGAGACATTCAGGAAGAGGTATGAGGGTTTAGCTGGCACAGAGATTCCATCAGGGCCTGGGCTTACATTGATGGAGATGGTTGAGGCAGCAGAGGCAGGTCAGATAAAGGCAATGTATATAATGGGTGAAAACCCCGTGTTTAACCTCCCGGATTCCAACGCTGTAAAGAAGGCCCTGGGCAGCCTTGAGTTCCTTGTTGTGCAGGACATCTTTCTTTCAGAGACGGCAAAGATAGCGGATGTTGTCCTGCCTGCCCTTGCATGGTCAGAAAAGGAAGGCACATATACAAACCTTGAAAGAAGGATGCAGCATGTAAGAAGGGCTGTAGATATACAGGGGATGGAGGACTGGAGGATAATCTCTGAGATAGGGAAGAGGCTTGAGGTCTCCATGCCTTATAACTCTTCTGAGGATATTATGGCAGAGATGGTCAGGGTATCGCCGCTTCATACGGGTCTTACCTATGAGGATGTGGATAAAGGCAATGCCCTCTGGCCGTATAAGGGAGAGCCATTGAGGGCTGAGATGCCATCATTAAGTCTATCAGATGAAAACATTATTGCAGATAAAGGGAAGCTATATCTTATGGTAAGAAGGCCGCTGTTTCATTCAGGCACACTGAGCAGGAGGTCTTATGCGTTAAACAATATATGTTCTGAGCCATATTTAAGGATAAGCAGAGCTGTTGCAGAAAGGCTATCTGTCAAGGACGGCGATGTGCTAAAGGTTTCAACAGTAAAAGGGAGTCTTCAGGTTAAGACAAAGGTGGACATCTCATTGAATGATTCTGCGGTGCTTCTCACAAACAACTTTGAAGGCATGGGAGCATTCAGTCTGTTAGGATATAAACTCGACCCTGTCACAAAGGCTCCAGGCATTGAAGGGACAGAGGTTACTATTGAGAAGGGAAAGCCAAGGTAGATGAGCATCTTTGAGACGATCATCCAGCCGGACACATTCGATGTCCTGATAAAAATAGGGATTATATTGTTGAAGATTGTGATTGTGGTTGCAGCAGCAATGCTGCATGTCATGTATGCCACATACTTTGAGCGCAAGTCTATAGGCCATATGCAGGTCAGGCTTGGCCCGATGGAGGTTGGGCCTCACGGTGTTTTACAGCCTATTGCAGATGGCGTAAAACTATTCTTCAAGGAGGACATAATCCCTGCTGATGCGGATAAGCCTGTATTCTACATAGCCCCTGTAATCTCGCTTGTTGCAGCCCTGTCTTCACTGTCGGTTATTCCGTTTTTTAAGGGCTTTGTTATAGCCAATATAAACATCGGGCTGCTCTTTATACTGGCAATGTCATCGCTCGGTGCCTATGGGATAATCATATCAGGGTGGGCATCCAATTCAAAGTATTCCTTCCTCGGCGGGCTGAGGTCATCTGCACAGGTAATAAGTTATGAGATTGCAATGGGCCTGAGCCTTGTTGGTGTAATGATGATGGCAGGCTCGCTTAATATTTCTGATATTGTAAATGCCCAGGCAGCATATCCACTAAGGGTATATGCAATACCACAGATGCTCGGCTTCTTTGTCTTCATGGTTGCAGGCATCGCAGAGACCAACCGTGCACCTTTTGACCTCCCGGAGGCAGAAAGTGAGCTTGTGGCAGGGTATTTTGTTGAGTATAGCGGGATCAGGTTTGCGATGTTTTATCTGTCAGAGTATATAGGGATGATTGTTATATCGTTAATTGCAGTTGTCTGTTTTCTTGGAGGATGGAGCGGCCCGTTTGACATACCATATGTGCCGTTTGCATGGCTGCTGCTCAAGGTCTATTTCTTTATATTCTTTTACTACTGGATAAGGGCGACATTGCCGAGGTACAGGTACGACCAGCTCATGTCACTGGGCTGGAAGCTGCTCATACCTCTGGCACTGCTAAATATCGTGATTACAGGTATAGCGAAATTGATGCTATGAAGGTTCAAGAAAAGAAAATGATGGTTAAGAGATTTTTCAGGACCATATTCTTTATAGAGATAATCCAGGGGCTGTCGCTTACCCTGAGCAGGCTGTTTTCCCATGCTGTTACAAGGCGCTACCCCAAGGTAAAGCGGCCTGCAAAGCCTGGCTTCAGGGGGCTTCATGCGCTGGTGAGGGACCCTGATACAGGCAAGGCGAAGTGCGTTGGCTGCTGCCTCTGCGCTGCCATTTGTCCATCTAAATGTATATACATCTACACAGATGACGGGCCAGACCATAGGAAGATAGTGGAGAGATATGAGATAGAGGTTCTTAGATGCGTCTACTGTGCGTTATGCGTTGAGGCATGTCCGTTTGGCGCAGTGGTTCTAACAGAACACTACGAATACTCTGATTATTCAAGGGATGCGATCTATATGACCAAGGAAAAACTCCTCTCCAACTGGGATAGGTATATGGAAGGGCAAAAGGGTGCAGAGTATTTCAAGAGGTTCTGGAGGCCGATGCCAGAGGACTTCGTAGCCCATAAAGACCAGGCAGTGTTCAGAAAAATGAAGGATTAAGGAGTATTATGCTTGCTGAGATCTTTTTTGCATATTTTGCAGTAGTTATAGTTTTGACTTCTATCCTCGTTATAGCGAGCAGGAACCCTGTGCACAGCGTCCTATGGATGCTCCTGCTGTTTTTTCATATAGCAGGACTATACCTTATGCTGGATGCTGAATTCCTTGCGGCAATACAGATAATAATATATGCAGGTGCAATCCTTGTGCTCTTCCTTTTTGTTGTATTGCTGCTGAATCTGAAAGAGGAGATAAAGGGAAGGCCGTTTAGCAGGATATTTGTTATTGCCCTTGTGCTGGCTATAGGGATGGCCGTTGTGATATCCTCAACGATGAAACTCTTACCCCCTGGACCGGTTGGACAATACTCGATGGATATGATAAGGGCAACAAAGGGAGGGAATTCCTCGATTATAGGCCGGGTCATGTATACGGAATTTCTTTTCCCCTTTGAGATTGCCTCGACAATACTGCTTGTGGCAATTATAGGTGCTATAGTCCTGGCAAAGAAAAGGCTGAGGAGTTAGATGGTTCCTATTCAGTGGTATCTATGGCTTAGTGTCATAGTATTTAGCATTGGTGTCTTCGGCTTCCTCTCAAGGAGGAATATCATCGTGATATTTATGTCCATTGAGCTGATGCTCAATGGGGTAAATATAAGCCTTGTTGCCTTCAGCCATTATCTGCAGGACATGAGGGGACAGATACTTGTATTCTTTGTTATAGCAGTTGCTGCGGCAGAGGCGGCCATAGGCCTTGCCATTATCATATCTCTTTTCCGAAACAAGGCAACTGCACATGTGGATGATATAGACGAGATGAAGGGATGATATACAGATTGAAGATAAATATTGAATTCTCATGGAGTGAGATATGAGTAAATACCTGTTGATCCCTGTCTTACCGCTACTGGCCTTTTTCATAAACATCATCCTCGGCAGGAGGTATCTAAAGGACAATGCACAATGGGTTTCCATAGCCGCTGTCCTCGGTTCATTTGTTATTGCGGTGTCGAGCCTCTTTGATGTCATCTCTGGCAGTAGATTCTACGGCGATATCTATACCTGGGTTGTTGCAGGGAATTTCAGGGCATCTGTTGGATTCAATATTGATGAGCTGACATCCATAATGTTAATTGTTGTTACAACCATAAGCTCTCTTGTCCATATATACTCTGTTGGCTACATGCATGGGGATAAGGGCTATTACAGGTTCTTCTCATACTTAAGCCTCTTTACATTTTCCATGCTTATGCTTGTCATGTCAAATAACTTCCTCCAGCTTTACTTCGGATGGGAGGCCGTTGGACTCTGCTCATATCTGCTTATCGGCTTCTGGTATGAAAAGAGATCTGCATCTGACGCAGGCAAGAAGGCCTTTATAGTAAACAGGGTTGGAGACTTTGGTTTTGCCCTCGGCGTATTTATGATATACCTTACCTTTGGAAGCCTTGATTACAGGACTGTCTTTAATTCCCTGTCCATGCACCTGAATGACCCGCTTGTCCACATGAACCTCGGTATAACCGCTGTTGATGTCAACCTGTTCACACTAATAGCCCTCTTACTGTTCTGCGGCGCGGTTGGAAAATCTGCACAGATACCCCTTCATGTGTGGCTGCCTGATGCAATGGAAGGCCCAACCCCTGTCAGCGCACTTATCCATGCTGCCACTATGGTTACTGCAGGTGTCTTTATGGTTGCAAGGTGCAGCCCGATATTTAATCTCTCACCTTTTGCCATGAATGTTGTTGCAGTAGTGGGTGCAGTGACAGCCATCTTTGCCGCATCCATTGGACTTGTGCAGAATGACATAAAGAGGGTGATTGCCTATTCAACTATAAGCCAGCTCGGCTACATGTTCCTCGCGGAGGGTGTTGGGGCATATTCAGCAGGCATATTTCATCTCTATACCCATGCATTCTTCAAGGCACTCCTATTCCTCGGCGCAGGTAGTGTTATGCATGCCATGGAAGGAGAGTTGAATATCCAGAAGATGGGTGGGCTTCGTAAATACATGCCCTGGACATACTGGACATTCCTTCTGGCCTCCCTCAGCATCTCTGGTATCCCTGGTTTTGCAGGCTTTTTCAGCAAGGACGAGATACTCTGGCAGGCATATTCATCAGGAGGCCCCGGGAGGCTCGTATGGATAATAGGTTCTATCACTGCCTTTATGACTGCCTTATATTCATTCAGGGTATTTTTTATGGCCTTCCACGGCGAATTCAGGGGGACACATGAACAGGAGCACCACCTGCATGAATCCCCAAAGGTGATGACTATACCGCTTGCAATCCTTGCAACTGGTGCAGTTGTTGCTGGATGGGTTGGGATCCCATCGCTACTTGGCGGTGGAAATCAGATTGCTGGATATCTCGGACATGTGCTTGGACATCCAAAGGGAGAAGGAACAGGCATGCAGGAGATGATGGTCATGGGCTTCTCCACAGCACTTGGTATTTTAGGCATAGGGCTTTCATATATCATGTATGGCAGGAGGTCAGAGCTTCCGCAAAAAATCGCAGCCGCATTCAAACCGCTTTATACGCTCTTTTACAACAAGTATTATGTGGACGAACTCTATAGCTACACAGTGGTGAAACCAACGCTCTGGATTGGTAAGAACATCCTTGGGAAGGTTACTGATGGCACAATCATAGAGGGTGTTGTTAATGGTGTGCCAGGGCTGATAGGCTGGTTTAGTGCGAGGTTCAGGCGGATACAGACAGGCCTTGTCCAGGAATATGCTGCAGTAATGGCTATCGGAATTCTTATAATAATGGTGGTATTAATCGTATGGTAAAGGAAAGGGTCCCCGAAAAATGCAGGGTGAGATAATGAACCAATTGGGCTATCCAATCCTGAGTGTAGTAATATTCCTGCCGCTCCTTGGAGCCCTGATGGTTTTATTGATAAACAGGAAGAATGAGAGCCTTATAAGATGGGTTACACTCATTACCTCGGTATTGACCTTTATCCTTGCCATACCACTTCTCACACATTTTGATAAGACCACATCAAAGATGCAGTTTGTTGAGAGCCACACCTGGATACCTCAGTGGAATATAAGATACTCTGTTGGCATAGATGGGATAAGCATCCTCTTTGTTATGCTGTCAACCCTTATCACTGTCCTCTGCGTCCTGATCTCCTGGAAGGCGATAAAGGACAGGATCAAGGAGTTCCATATAGCCCTTCTGATCGTGGATACGGCCATGGTTGGTGTGTTTTCTTCTCTCGACTTCTTCCTATTCTACCTGTTCTGGGAGGCGATGCTCATCCCGATGTATCTGCTTATAGGCGTATGGGGCGGACCGAGGAGACTCTATGCAGCCATCAAATTTTTCCTGTATACACTTGTTGGAAGCGTGCTTATGCTCGTCGGGATTATAGTGCTTTATTTTGCAGGCGGCAGGACATTCGATATTGTCCAGCTTTCATCGCAGAACCTTCCATACGGGCTGCAATTCTGGCTTTTCTGGGCATTCTTCGCTGCCTTTGCAGTAAAGGTGCCGATGTTCCCGGTGCATACATGGCTTCCAGATGCACACACAGAGGCCCCAACTGCCGGCAGTGTTATCCTTGCCGCGATACTGATAAAGATGGGTGCATACGGCTTTCTGAGGTTCTCAATACCACTTTTCCCCGAGGCAACAAAGACCTACCTTGTGCCCATGATGCTCCTGTCAATGATTGCAATAATCTATGGCGCAGTCATATGTCTTGTCCAGTCTGACCTGAAGAGGCTTATTGCCTACTCAAGCGTAAGCCATATGGGCTTTGTCACACTCGGACTGTTTGCGCTCAATGCAACTGGCCTTGAAGGCGGCATCCTTCAGATGATAAACCACGGCATAGTTACAGGTGCGCTATTCCTCGGTGTTGGTATAATCTATGAAAGGACGCATACAAGGGAGATCGCAGATTATGGAGGGGTTGCCAGCAGGATGCCTGTCTATGCAGCGTTTTTTATGATATTTACCCTCGCTGCCATAGGGCTTCCAGGGCTGAACGGCTTTATAGGAGAGTTCCTTATCCTGTTTGGCGCATTCAGTGCGAAAAAGGCAATAGCGGTGTTCTCTGCAACAGGTGTTGTCATTGGTGCAGCATATATGCTCTGGCTGTATCAGAAGGTATTCTTCCAGACTGTTAATCCAAAGATAGAAGCCATTCCTGATATGGATCTGAGGGAGATAGTAACCCTTCTTCCACTTGTGATACTTATTGTATGGATAGGCGTTTATCCCAATACATTCTTAAGCTATATGCATGCCTCTGTTCAGCACCTTCTGGAGAGGGTAAACATAGCGCCTGAATCTTTGAGTATAGCCAGGTTATTACCATGGAGGTAATGATGCAATCTTCCTATGCAGATGTAGCAAGGATAATACCAGAGATATTTCTTACATCCCTGGCCCTCCTCCTGTTGATGATGGAGCTTGTAACAAAGAAAAAGGAGTTTATTGGGTTTATAGGCATAATAGGCGTTGTCATAACTGCCTATCTCACGCTCATAACCAATCCTGGCCGTGCATTCTCAGATATGTTTATAGTGGATGGGTATTCTAACTTTTTCAAGCTCATCTTTTATCTTAATGTTATCCTCACAATATTAATCTCTATAAGGTATCTGAAGATAGAGGGGGTAAACCTTGGAGAATACTATAGCCTCATCCTGTTTGCAACGCTTGGTATGATGATAATGGCATCGGGGACAGACCTCATAGTCATCTACCTGGGGCTTGAGCTCATGGCCTTAAGCACATATGTGCTTGCAGGTTTTTTAAGGCATGAGATACGCTCAAACGAGGCTGCATTGAAATATTTCCTTTTAGGTGCATTCTCATCTGCATTCCTCCTTTATGGCATAGCCCTTACATACGGTATGACAGGCACGACAAACCTAAAGGACATTGCCTCCTATGTCACCCAGCACGGGATTGCTAAAAATCCAGTATTCACACTCTCCATGATCATGTTTATCATTGCCTTTGGCTTTAAGATTGCAGCGGCGCCGTTTCACATGTGGGCACCTGATACATATGAGGGGGCACCGACATCCATTACTGCATTCATGTCTGTCGGCCCAAAGGCTGCAGGTTTTGCAGCAATGGGAAGGGTCTTCTTTGATGCCCTCGGACCAATAAGGCTGGACTGGGTGGCGGTCATTATCCCGATTGCTATACTCACAATGGCTGTTGGCAATATCATTGCCATTTCTCAGACAAATATAAAGAGGATGCTCGCATACAGCTCCATTGCACATGCAGGCTATGCCCTGCTCGGTCTCATTGCAGGCGGCAGTGAAGGCCTGTCAAGCATGATGAACTACCTCCTGATATATGCCTTTATGAATGTTGGTGCATTTGCAGTAATCATAATGCTGAGAAGGGAAGGGTTTAAAGGAGAGGATATAGATGATTACAGCGGCCTTGCGAAGAGACACCCGCTTGCAGCCGGGCTCATGCTCGTGTTCATGTTCTCACTTACTGGTATACCGCCAACCGCTGGTTTTGTTGGAAAGTTTTATCTCTTTATGAGTGCAATAAGGGCAGGATACACAGGGCTCGTTATAGTTGCCGTTATCTTCAGCGCCATATCTGCCTACTTCTATCTGAGGATTGTCATGTATATGTATATGAGGGAGCCAAAGGCGGAGGTAGAGTTGAGCACATCTGCACCCCTCGGCATTGCCCTTGCCATTACTGTTGCAGGGGTATTAATCCTCGGCGTCTTCCCGTCCATTGTTATCCACCTTGCAAAGGCATCTTTGCTTGGGTAAAGGTTACAGCCTTCTTGATACGGCCTTTCTTAACTCCTCAAGTACGAACAGGCCGAGGCTAAAGGTTAAAAGGATAAGCCATATCTTTAAGTCTACAGGGGCTGTCCCGAATACAGCATTCCCCCATGGATGGTAGATGATAAAGGCGCTGAGGATTATCTCGGTTAGAATGCCCCAGAGTATTAGTCTGTTGCTGAAGATGCCAACCCTGAATACGGATTCCGTCTTTGTCCTGCATGCAAAGACATTCCCTATCTGCATGATTACTATCCCCAGAAATGTAGCTGTTGTTGCCTGATGCACTAAGGGGTCGTTCAGCGGCAATTCAATACCCCAATGCCAGCCGCCTTTATAGAGTACAAGGAAATAGGCAAACAAGACTCCTGCTGTGCTGACAAGTCCGAGGAATAGATAGCCTCTTAAAAGAAGCGCCCTGTCTATGAGCCCTTTGTCTTTTGGCCTTGGAGGATGTTTCATTATAGCGGCCTCAGGCGGTTCAATACCGAGACCGAGCGCAGGGATGGTCTCTGTGCCGAGGTCTATGGCAAGTATCTGCATCACTGTCAGGGGGAGGGGTATCCTTAACAATACAAAAAGGATATAGGGCACTGCCTCTGGTGTGAGATGCGCAAAGATATATGTGATAAACTTCTTTATATTATCGAATACTGCCCTGCCCTCCTCCACGGCATTTACAATGGTTGCAAAGTTGTCATCAAGCAGGACCATGTCCGCTGCCTCCTTTGCCACATCTGTTCCTGTAATGCCCATGGCAATACCTATGTCTGCCTTTTTTAGTGCAGGTGCATCATTCACCCCATCGCCTGTTACAGCAACCCTCTCGCCTTCTTCCTTTAATATGGACACAACCCTCATCTTGTGCTTCGGTGTCATCCTCGCAAAGATTATCTCCCTTGCTGAGAGGGCATCCCTTAGCTCTGCATCGCTCAATGTTGAAAACTCATGCCCTTCAATAATCCTCGGCATATCCTGAATAAGCCCTATCTCCCTTGCAATGGCAGCGGCAGTTCTGCTTCCATCGCCTGTTATCATTATCACCTTTATCCCTGCCTCATGGCATCTCTTTATTGCATCAGGAACCTCATGCCTTGGCGGGTCTTCAAGACCGATCAAACCTGCAAAGACCATGTCATTTTCAATAACATCTCCCTGTACTTCCTTATAGGCAAAGGCAAGCACCCTCAGCCCCATGTCCATGAAGCCATGGTATAATGATGAAACCCTTTCAAGGCTGTCCTTATCAAATGGGGCATGAATACCGTTGACAAGGATATGGGAGCACAGGGGCATTATGGATTCAGGCGCACCCTTTGAAAGGCCAATCCTTTTGCCATTGACAATATTCAGCGTTGTCATCCTCTTTCTTTCAGAGTCAAATGGGATCTCAGAGAGACGGATAATCGGGTTGGGCTCCTGAGAGAGGATTCTCCTATCAAGGACATCCCTTGATGTCTGATAAAGGGCAACCTCTGTTGGATCGCCTACGATTCTTCCATCCCTTTCCTTTGCGTTATTACACAGATATGCAATCTGCATAAGTCTTTCAATATCCTTATCAGCCACATCCATCTCATTTATATTAAGCTCTTTCAGGCCAACTGCTATTTTTGTTACAGACATCATATTCTGCGTGAGTGTCCCTGTCTTATCCGTGCATATAACAGTCACAGAGCCGAGTGTCTCAACAGAGGTAAGGGTTTTAATCAATGCCTTTCTCTTTGCCATCCTCTGGCTTCCCATTGCGAGGGAGAGCGTGACTGTTGGCAGAAGACCCTCAGGAACATTGGCTATAATAATCCCGACTGCAAAGAGAAAGTTTTCCCAGAAACTTCTGCCGATAATAAAGCCTATGGAAAAAAAGAATATACCTGTTATGGCCGCAATCACAGCAACAACCCTTGTGACCTTAATTATCTCTTTCTGAAGGGGGCTGAGCCCTGGCTCTACTGCACTTGTGAGGTGGGCAATACGGCCAAACTCTGTGGACATGCCTGTTGCAAATACAGCGGCCTTGCCCGAGCCGCTTAAGACAGATGTCCCTGCAAATACTATGTTAAGACTTTCAAGGAATTCGCCGCTGAAGGCATCTGCATCTCTTGGTTTTGCATCTGATTCTCCTGTAAGGGAGGCATTGTTCACCATGAGGAAATTGGCCTCTATCAGCCTTGCATCAGCAGGGACCTTATCGCCCTCTCCTATAAGTATAATATCCCCTGGCACAACCTCCTGAGCAAGGATCTTCCTTTCTTTACCGTCCCTTATCACATTTACATAAAAGGGCAGCAGCCTCTTAAGCGCCTCAAGCGCCTTTTCTGCCCTATATTCCTGGATAAAACTGAAGATGGCATTTATAAATATGACCGCAATAATGGCAATCCCCATGGTGAGCATCCCCTCACCTGGATGGAGGTGTTCTGAGATAAAGGAAAGTATTGCGGCTATCCACAGAAGCACTGCAAGGAAATGCGTAAGCTGTGAAAGGAACCTTAGATATAGAGGCCTTTTTCTTACCTCTTTTATCTCATTCGGGCCGAATTCCTTGAGCCGTCTTAAGGCAACCTCTTCGCTGAGACCTGCCTCTGAGGTTACAAGATTCCTTAGGACATCCTCTTTCTTAAGGCTGTGGATTAGCATCTCTCGGCTTTAACACGATGAGGTCACACCTTGTCTCCCTCATAACCTCCTCCACAGGGTTTCCGCGGAGGATACTGCTTAGAAGGCTTCTTGCTGTTGCACCCATTATAATCAGGTCATTTCTCTTTAATGATGCCTCTATGCTTATTGCCCTTCCTGCCCTGCCAGGCCGAATCCTCTTGTCATATGAGACCCTGTATCTGCGGAGGCATTCTATAAAATCCTCCACATCCTTTGGAAGACGCCTTTCCCATTCCAGAGGGCTTATGTGCATCTCGCCTTTGAAAAAGCTTTTTATAGGCTCAGGGGAATGGAAGGCAACGACCTTTGAGCCGAATGCCTGTGCAAGCTTTGCCACAAAATATGCCCTCTCCCTTAGATGCCCTATCCCTCCCCTGACAGGGACAAGGATATTGCCTGGATGCACCCTTCCCATGCGCACAACCCTTATAACCGCAACAGAACACGGCAGATGGAGCATAAGGCCTCTGGCAACTGTTCTGACAAAAAACCTTTTCTCTACATCCTCTCTCCTCGCTGCTGCAAAGGTAATATCTATCGCCTCATCCCTGACAATATCCTTTATATCTTTAAGCACATCGCCCTCTTTTATAATGCTCTGGACATCTACATCCATCGCCCTTGCCTCAAGAAAAAGCCTTTCCATGGCCTCCTCGACCTGTTTGAATAGAGGCATTGTTAAATCCCTCGGAGCGATGAAGACAAGATACAGCCTTGCACCGCAGGCCTTTGCGAGATGAATGGCATACCTCGATGATACCTCAGAGTTTACATGCTCATTGACGGTTGTGAGTATACTGCGATACATAAGGCCATTATAATGCATGAAGCTTATGGCTGCAAGCAATTAACAATCCCTTCAAATTGCCGCTGAAAGATGGCATGATTTAAGTAAATGGGAGAAGGTTTAAGATTGAAGATTTATCTGTTCTATTTATTTATCAGCGCAACAGAGGAGAGGAAGATAGCGGTCAAGATCTACTGAAGTTCCTTGAGAAACTTGGTTATCAAATGGTTAGACAGAAGGGCAGCCATATAAGGTTAAGAAAGGTAACGACTACTCTGTGTCCCTATTTATACCTTGGGCCATTGTAGTTACTAATAAGACCATAAGTAAAGCCACTTGTATGTCATTCCCGCTTGTCGGGAATCTTTCTTCAGAAGGATTCTGGACAGGCCAGAATGACAGAATTGACATTAGTAAGGATGTGGTTTTACTTGTGAACTTCTTAGTACATGGCAGCTATGGATGCAACTTGTTCGGCGACAGGTTTTTCAGAGAATCATCCACATCCTGCAGGTGCCTTATAATGGCGTCAAGGTCAAATCTATGCCATTCCAGTTTTGCAGAGTAAAGAGATGATTGAGCCTTCTCCAGATAAAAAGCGTCTTTAGTGCCTTTTGCAGGATGATAAAGCCGTTTATCCGCCGTAATAAGGGCCTGGCTTTCTTTGAGCAAAAGCAATACTGCCTTTGCCTTTTGTGGCACATACGGGAATATACCTATCCTTTCATTATGACACCTGTCGCATACATTTGCAATATCATCAGGGGTTAAGATAGATGTAACCATTGAGCCGTGACATGTTACACAGTTTGGCCCCTTACCTGCTGCCTCAAGCTTTTTAAAATGATAGCTCTGGATAAAGTTATAAAACTCAGCGCCATGGCATCTGCCGCATGTCGATGGGATATTCTTATAGTAAACCCTGCTTTGTGGATTGCTTGAACCCATGACACCTGCATGTGCCTCTCTCTCATCCATAGCAGAGGGATTACCGCCATGACACTTGTCACATGTAACACCATGTTTCTGATGTATCGAGCCCTTCCAATCATGCGATTTTACCCCTACAAAGCTGCTGCTCGGGAGTTTTGAATGACAATCAACACAGGAATTTTCTGTTTTTTTAACCTTAGCCGCACGGCCTGATGCTGATAGAATAAATATGCCGCTTAATATAATAAAGAAACCTACAATATACCTAAGCCTTGACATTATAGCCTCCATTTCTTTTTCTATTGTAAAGCCGCAATAGCAGATATGGGACAACCCATGCTGCCACGCTTGCCACAATCGTATAGATTATCATTGTGTTTGGTGTAATATGAAGCACATCTATATAACCGGCAACTACAAGCATGCAGAGGAAAACCCCGCCTCCAATGCCGAAGGATGTCATAAAAGGCCTGTGAAGTGGGTTCTCAATATATTTTACAGGCTCTTTCGCCCTGTCAAGAAATGGTATCAATGCAAAGACAAGGATCGAGAGTGTTGGAAAGATAACGCCACCAATGGTCTCAGGTGTAATCTGGCCTCCAAATATAGAAAATGACAGGTTGCCTGGTATTAACTTCAAAAAACCGTATACAATAAGGAAGTACCAGTCAGGCCGCAGGGCAGGCGTTCCTGCCCCTGGCGAAGGTGGGCCATAGGTTTCTATTGGATTTAAAGGGATATATGTGGCAATCAGAGCAACTATGAACAATAAAAAGAAGTAGTAAGAGATACTGATGACAGCTTGCTCTGGCCAGATTGGAATGCCTATAAGCCTCTTGCCGCCCTGAGCCTCCTTTTTATTTTTATTTGAAAGCGGTTCTGTGTGTTTCTGCTTTACAAGGATCAGCATGTGCAGGCCGATAAGGCTGAAAAGCAGTATTGGTATTAACATCACATGCATAAAGAAGAAGCGGGGGACAGTGGCATCGGAAGGGAAATCTCCTGCAAATAGCAGCCTTGCAATCCAGTTGCCGACCCATGGCACTGACTTCGCCGTATAATAGACTATGGATGTGGCTGTCACAGAAAAATTACTGTAGGGCAGCAGGTAGCCGGTAAATGCCGCAAACATTGAAATACTCCATAGAGTAAGTCCAACAAGCCAATTGATTTCCCTTGGTTTTCTGTATGATGCAGTAAAATAGATCCTCATAAGATGAGCGAGGATAGCGGCTATCATTATCATTGCCGACCAGTGATGTATGCGCCTTATGATCATACCCATGGGGAGCAGGTCTATTCTTACCACGCTTGCATAGGCTGACGGAACCATTGCACCAAACAAAGAAACAAATTTGCTTGAAGGCTCATAGAGGAATCCGAGGAAGATGCCTGTTATAAGAAGTGTGATAAAGGAGAACAGCGCTATCTCTCCAAGTAAAAATGTTGGATGTGTCGGGAATGTCTTAGTTAAAAATTTATCCTTGAATTTTTTAAGCTCCAGTCTTTCATCAAACCATTTGAAGATCATTTTACCAACCTCGTCTCATGATAGTTGTGGTCCTATAGGGCCTGTAAAATCGCTTGTAAAGACTATTGTCTCATCAGCCGTCACCTTGACACCAATCTGTGCGAGAGGAATTGGTGCAGGTCCGCCTATAACCCTTGCTCCCTTTGCTGGATCGAATATGCTATTATGGCAGAAACATTCGGTATACGATGTATCGGGTGATTTTTCATTTTTCACCCATGAAACATTACATCCAAGATGCGTACATATTGCGCTGTAAGCTACAAAGCCCTTATCTGTAAGTTTAATGTTGGTGGGGGGGCCAAAGTCTGCTGCATTTAATCTAATTAACTGGACAATGTTTGCAGGGTTTGATGATTTGCCTGCTGGATAGGCAAGCACTGCATCACCAACATTTAGCGCTGAGGCCTTTATATATGCCCCTAAGTTATTGCCTGCCGCATAGACGAGTTTGTCCCCTGGTGTAATGGTTGACACATAACCCCCGCCTTTCTTCGAGGGGGACAGGACCTTAAGGAGCGATAGTAGAGAACCGAATGCACCTGCGATAGACGCAATGATAACACCAAAAATAAATCTTCTTCGTGTTGTGGCTGTCCTGTCTATTTTAGCGGTATCTTGATCTACCATAATAGTTCCTCCTTACGGTCCTCCGATACCTCTCTGAATGCAATAAAATATCTTGCATAGAGAATAACTTCAATGCCTGCAACCAAAAATTCAGCGGCCAACAGTGTGCCCATTATATAATCATTACCTTCCCCTGATATAAAGAGATAGGCGAAGGCAACCCCTATGCCAAGGAGTATCATGGAAAGGACTACAATTACGGCTGCAGCAGATTTTGAATATGAAGGCCTCCTTTCTTTTATAACCTCAAAGCCCATATTACCTCCCCTTTTCAAGTATCATATAAACAATATAACCAATGATAAATAATACAAGGACCACACCAAAGGCTACAAATCCTATTTGGAATGAACCAAGTTCTTCAGGAAATTCAGGTAGCAGTGGCTTGCCTTTTGCCTTCTCCTCGGCGAGTTTTATCTTTATCTTCGATAGTTTCTCAATGGTTGTAGCATTCACATTCATTGGATCTATCTGGTCAAAGCCCGCTGTATCTTTATGACAGCTCTCACATGCCTTTGGAACATCTGGCATGGAATTATTATGGGCATTATGACAGGTAACGCATGAAGGCCCGCCCTTCTTATTGAGATATGCCTCACCCATGATGCTATTTTCATATCTATTAACAGATACGCTGTGACACTGCTTACACATATCAAACATGGCCTTTCCATCAGGGATGCCAACGAAGCCGTGAGATTTCGACATTGCAAGGGCTTTTTGGGCTGCAAGTTCCTGTTGGGACAGTTGTTTTATATTACCAACGCTGACATCTGCATTCCCACCATGACAATTATCACATGTAACTCCATTCTGTTGATGGACCGAACCCTTCCAGTCTAAAACAGGCTTCGCAAGTTCACCACCGAGTGATTCGTGGCATGTTATACATGCATTCTGTCTTTTCTGATCTGCATGGGCATTCACTACGCAGATGATCAATGCAATCGTTATAAATACATATCTCTTCTTATTCATAATCTCTTTTCCCTATTACTACAGAATTTTAATATCCTGTGCAGCTAATACCTGATATAAATTCACATGCCCATAATCATATTACAAAGAAATGGTGTCTGTCAATAGGACAAGCCTTTTTTTTCTTAATCAAAATAACCACACATTAATGATAATAAATCATCCCTGCAACATACACATCGTATGAATTGTATGCTATATTTTTAAGTGTATGGGTCTCCTATGAAGCTAAAGCCCTTTGCCTTAGGCATTGCCCTTGGAACCGTGTGGGGAGTATCGCTTTTTCTCACTACATGGCTCTCATATTTCACAGGTTATGGAAGATTATTCCTTGAGGTACTTGCGCAATCGATCTATCCCGGATATAAAATCTCCCCCCTTGGCAGTTTTCTCGGGCTCCTCTACGGATTCATTGACGGCCTTATCAGCGCTACCATCATGGGGTGGATTTATAATAGGACTATTGGAAAATAGTTCTCTAACAAACCCTTAAAAACATCTGGAAAGTTGTTGTTTGACTTCCGTAGCAATATGATTTAAAATTTTGTATGCATTCCGATTATGTCCCGCTTCATCTGCATACACACTATAGCCTTCTTGATGGGGCTATAAGGATAGAGGAACTGATTGAAAAGGCCAGCGAGTATAAGCTGCCTGCCATGGCCATTACAGACCACGGCAACCTCTTTGGGGCAATCGAGTTCTATAAAAAGGTCTCAAAGGCAGGCATCAAACCTATTATAGGCTGCGAGGTCTATATTGCTCCAGGCTCACGGTTTGATAGGGAGCCTAATACAGGCAATGGTGCTGAAAAGTCCTTCCACCTTATCCTGCTTGCAAGGGATATAAATGGCTACAGAAACCTCACTACCCTTGTTACAAGGGCATATCTTGAGGGTTTCTATTATAAACCGAGAATAGACAAGGATCTGCTCGAGCAGTATAGCGGCGGTCTTATCGGTCTTACATCCTGCCTCAAAGGAGAGGTCCCATATCTTCTTGAAAAGGGGCTGATAGACAAGGCAAGGGAGGCAGCAATTCAATACAGGCATATACTCGGACCGGATAACTTCTACATAGAGTTGCAGGCAAATGGGCTGCCTGAGCAAGAGAGGGTAAACAAGCTTTTGGTTGAGTTGAGCAGCGACCTGCACCTGGGGCTTGTTGCAACAAATGACTGCCATTACCTCAACAGGGAGGATGCAAAGGCACATGATGTCCTTATCTGCATCCAGACAGGCAAGAGCCTTGATGACAAAGACAGGATGAGGTTTTCAGGAGATGAATTCTATTTTAAATCACCTGATGAGATGAAGGCAGCCTTTAGGGAGATACCAGAGGCAATAAAAAATACAAGGGCCATTGCCGAGAGATGCAACCTCGACCTGAAGTTTGGATGCAGCCATCTGCCGCAATACAATGTCATGCCAGGCCATGACTTTAACTCCTATCTTGAAAAACTCGCATGGGATGGTCTGGAAAAGAGATTTAATGGAGATGCCCCACAGTCTTATAAGGAGCGGCTTGAACTGGAACTTAAGATAATAAAGGAGATGGGTTTTTCATCATACTTCCTTATAGTCTGGGATTTTATAAGGTTTGCCAAAGACAAGGGTATCCCCGTTGGCCCCGGAAGGGGCTCTGCAGTGGGTAGTCTTGTCGCCTATTGCCTCAGCATTACTGAGCTTGACCCATTAAGATACGACCTCCTCTTTGAGAGATTCCTTAATCCCGAAAGGATAAGCATGCCTGATATAGATGTGGATTTCTGTCAGGACAGGAGGCAGGAGGTAATAGACTATGTGGCTGAAAAATATGGCAAGGACCATGTATCGCAGATAATAACATTCGGGACGATGGCTGCGAGGGCAGCCGTAAGGGATGTTGGAAGGGCAATGAACATACCATACGGCGATGTTGATAGGGTTGCAAAACTTATCCCCAATGTCCTGAACATAACATTGAAAGAGGCATTGGGACTTGAGCCGAAGCTAAGGGAACTCTATGATGTAGATGAAAAGGTAAGAGAACTCATTGATATTGCCATGAGACTTGAGGGCCTTTGCAGACACGCCTCCACCCATGCAGCAGGGGTGGTCATATCTCCTGAGCCATTAACCAGCTTTGCGCCGCTTTATAAAAGTGCAAACGAAGAAACCATAACAACCCAGTTTGATATGGAATCTATCGAGTCGCTTGGTCTTCTGAAGTTTGACTTCCTCGGCCTAAAGACCCTTACCATCATAGATAAGACAGAAAAACTCCTTAAGAAGTCAGGGACAGAATTTTCCGCTGCTGATATACCACTTGATGACAGGAAGACCTTTGAACTATTAAGCTCTGGTCAGACAACAGGAATATTCCAGCTTGAAAGCAGGGGCATGAGGGATTTTCTCACCAGGATGCGGCCTGAAAGATTTGAAGACCTTATTGCCCTTGTAGCCCTTTATAGACCAGGGCCGCTTGGAAGCGGCATGGTGGATGATTTCATAAAGAGAAGGCGCGGTGAGGTGCCGATTAAGTATGAGCTGCCACAGCTTGAAGAGATATTGAAGGAAACCTATGGTGTAATCCTGTATCAGGAACAGGTCATGCGCATTGCCAATAAACTTGCAAACTTCACAATGGGCCAGGCTGATACATTGAGAAAGGCGATGGGCAAGAAAAACCCTGAGGTAATGGAAAGATTAAAGGGCACATTTATAGATGGAGCAAAGGCAAACAAGATACCTCCAAAAAAAGCGGAGCGGATTTTTGACCTCATGGCCTATTTTGCAGGATACGGCTTTAATAAATCGCATTCAGCGGCCTATGCCTATATCGCCTATCAAACCGCATATCTGAAGGCCCACTATCCTGTTGAATTCATGGCTGCAAGCCTGAGCGCAGATATGGACAACACAACAAAGGTCGTAAGTTTTATCAATGAGTGTAAGGAGATGGGTATCGAGATCCTTCCCCCTGACATAAACGAAAGCGACAGGGAGTTCAAGGTCTGCGGCAATTCCATACGCTTTGGACTTGAGGCTGTAAAGGGTGTTGGCGGCTCTGCTATAGAGGCAATACTTAATGCAAGGGCTGAGGGAGGGACATTCAAATCCTTGTATGACTTTTCTGCAAGGGTAGATTCAAGAAGGGTAAACAGAAAGGTAATCGAATCCCTGATAAAGGCAGGGGCATTTGATTCCACGGGAAAGAGGGCACAGCTCATGGCTGCTGTAGACAGGGCTATACAGCAGGGCGCCATTGCTCAGAAGGCAATATCTATTGGCCAGGGAAACATATTTGACCTGACACCGCCATCGAATGATGACCTGCCGGATATGGATGAATGGGATGAAAGCGAACAGCTAAGGATGGAAAAGGAGGCACTTGGATTTTATATCACAGGACATCCGTTGAACAAATACAGAGAACAACTGATGAAGACCGTAATACCCACATCAGAGCTTTCAGAGATAGATGATAAATCGGAGGTGACTGTTGGCGGGGTTATGAGAGGGATAAAAAAGGTTCAGACAAAGAATAAGGGCGAAACAATGGCCTATCTGACCCTTGAGGACCTTGATGGCACTGTCGAGGTGATACTGTTTCCTGAGCTTTACAAGGGTTCGATGGATGTGCTTTCAGGGGATATTCCGGTAATCATATCAGGAACCCTTGATAAGACTGACAAGGGCTGTAAGATAATAGCAAGGAGGCTCTCTGCCATTGACTCTAACGGCCAGACAGGCTCTTTAGAACAGGGCAGAAAGAGAGATCCTGCGGCCTCAGGGGGATACAGGCATCAAAGACCTGAAGGCCAAAAGACAGTGTCAAGGGTTGACATTGCAGTAGTTCATTCGGCAACAGACAGGGAAAAGCTTTCGGCACTAAAGGCCATTGCTGATAGATACAGCGGTAACTGTCCGCTTTATATAAGGATCACCTATCCTGACCTGTGGGAGGCTGTCATAGCTACAAAGGTTGAAATAGAGCCTACATCAGAAATGATTTCAGATGTGGAGGCCCTCCTTGGGCAGGGCGGCGTGAGATTGATACTCAAGTGAAAAACAAAGATGTTGCATAACAACACAAAATATGCATTATTATCTTGATTTTGAACAGCCTGTAGCAGAACTCGAAAGAAGGATCGAGGACCTGAGGCGCCTCTCGGATGGAAGGGATATTAATCTTACAGCAGAAATAAAACGGCTTGAGAAGAAGGCCAAGGAACTTCGCACAGAGATATTCTCCTCCCTTACCCCGTGGCAAAAGACACTGCTTGCAAGACACCCAGAGCGGCCTTACACAGAGGACTACATCCATTTTCTCTTCACCGATTTCCTTGAGATGCACGGAGACCGAAGGTTTTCCGATGACCCTGCTGTTGTTGCAGGGATTGGGAGGTTTGAGGATGCGCCGGTAGTGGTTATCGGACACCAGAAGGGAAGAGGGACAAAGGAGAGGATTATAAGGAATTTTGGCCAGCCGCATCCAGAAGGATATAGAAAGGCGCTCAGGGTCATGAAATTTGCAGAGCACTTCAGAATGCCCATAATTACATTTATAGATACGCCTGGGGCTTTCCCTGGAATAGGCGCGGAGGAGAGGGGGCAGGGCGAGGCAATAGCAACAAATCTCCTTGAGATGTCAAAACTCAAGACCCCGATTATTGTGGTTGTTATAGGCGAGGGGGGAAGCGGCGGTGCGCTTGCCCTTGGAGTTGGCGACAGGGTATTCATGCTTGAACATTCTGTGTATTCGGTTATAGCCCCTGAAGGCTGCGCTGCAATCCTGTGGAAAAAGAACGACAGGGAGGTAGGGCCTGATGACTATGCAAAGGCAGCAGATGCCCTTAAGCTTACAGCCGCCGATCTCCGGAAATTCGGGGTAATCGATGGGATAATTGAAGAACCCCTTGGAGGCGCCCACAGAGACCCAAAGGTCGCAGCAGATGCCATTGCAGTGATAATCAGGGAGAGCCTTCAAGAACTTATAAAAACCCCTATCCCCAATCTCCTTGATGAAAGGTATGCGCGGCTGAGAGCCGTTGGCTCTTTTACAGAGCGAATGGATTAAAAATATGTTCTATCCTATTTTACCACAAGTACAGAGCAGGGGGCATGGTCAACTATCTTTGAAGAGACGCTTCCCATCAGGAATCTCTTTGCCCCATGCCTTCCATAGGAGCCTGTAACAATCAGGTCTGTTTTTTGTTTTATGGCTGTATCTATAATCCTATCAGCAGGGCTACCCTGCCTTATCAAAAATTTCTGTCTTATCTTCTTGCCTTTGAGCGATGTCTTCACCCTGTTCATCAGTGATTTTGTCTCCGCAATAAGCAGTTCTGATAGGTTTTCCCTGTCAATGTCCGTGATCTCTGTGAGATACAGTTCAGGCACAACAGAGATAACTGTAAGTGATGCGCCGAAGCTCGTTGCAAGCCTTATAGCCTCTTTTAACGCCTTTTCTGACTGCCTTGAACCATCATGGGCGACCAGTATCCTTTTCATCCTTCTACCTCCTTTTTATCCTTTTTTTTATTCTCTATCCTGAGCATTAAGAACACGAAGACGGCAATTGGAAACACAATAGCGCTTATACCCTGTGATACAGAAATCCTGCCATATATAAAACCCCTTATATCATCGCCCCTGAAGAATTCAACAAGGAAGCGCAAGGGGGCATAGAGCATCACATAGAGCCAGAACAATTGCCCATCAAAGGACTTAGCCCTCCGTGTAATCATTAATACAATAAATATCGCAAATTCACCGATGGATTCATAGAGCTGGGTTGGATGCAGAGGAACCCCTTTTGGCGCAAGGCACTCTGGATTTGAAAAGGTTACTGCCCAGGGGAGGTCTGTCGGTTTACCATAACAACATCCCGCTGCAAAGCATCCGAGCCTGCCTATGGAATGTCCAATAGCTATTGCAGGTGCAAAGATATCAGCGGTCTTCCAGAGTGGGAGACTATGCCTTCTTATATAAAATATGGCCACTGGAATGGCCAAAAGAAGTCCTCCGTAGAATACAAGCCCGCCCTCCCATAACTTCAATATCCCTATGGGATTCTTGAGATAGTATCTCCATTCTGTAATCACAAAAAGGAGCCTTGAGCCGACAAGTGCAGCTATAAGGATAAAGAAACCTAGGTCTAATATCTGCTCCTTTCCTATGCCTTCTCTGCCAGCAGTCTTCATGGCAAGGCCGAGTCCAAGAAAGAAACCAGTGGCTACAAGCACGCCATATGTATATATAGTAAGGGGGCCTATCCTGAAAAGGATTGGGTGCATCAACTCCTCTTATTTATGAATCTCGCTGCATCCTTCAGGAGTTTATCTACAAGGGGATTGTTCGGATCGTCTCTCTTGGCCTCTTGAAGTTCCTCGATAGCCTCCTTAAAATGCATACTGGTAATAAGGACAGCGCTGAGGTCTATCCTTGCCTGTGTATTTTTCGGGTTTATCTCGATTGCCTTTCTCAGGGTCGTTATTGACCTGTCTGTCTGCCCTATCATGTTTAATGCCCAGCCGAGCTCCCTTAATGTCTCATCTGTCTCAGGGGCAAGGTTTATGACCTGTTCCCACTCTTTTATGGCAGATTCCCAGAGTAATTGCTTTGAGTATATAATGCCGAGCATGTGGTGGGCATTGAGGTGGTCGGGTTCTAACTCAAGGATAATCTTGAATGCATCTTCCGAGCTTCCCATATCGCCCCTCTCAAAGTATATCCTGCCTGCCATGTCGTATGCGTCTAAGAAATAGGGGTCAAGTTCTATGGCCTTTTCCAGGGAATCAATTGCCTTCTTGCTGTTACCAATTGCATGATAGGCCATTGCCATATTGAAGCAGAGCTCAGCAGATGTATCCCTGAGTTCCTCATTTATCTTGAGATAGACCTTGAGCGCCTCCTTTGGCTGGTTTTTTGCAAAAAGGAGATTGGCAAGTGCAAAATTACCCTGAAGGTCATTGGGATTAATCTCAAGGGCCTCATTGACTATCTTTATAGCATCATCTATGAAACCCCTTCTATAATAGATCTCGGCAATCTCATAATAGGAAGGCAGGAATTCAGGAGCAATATCCTTTGTCTTTAAAAAGTAATGCAGGGCCTTTAACCAGTTTTTCTTAAGGTTTTCCCGTCCTCTCCTGTATAAAAATTCTGCCCTCTTTGCCATATTATGCACCTGTATCTATAGCACATTCGTTTTTAGTGAATCCAAACCCTATGGCAAACAATAGCATACCGATAACCAGGCAGGAGTCTGCAACATTGAAGGCTGGCCAGTGCCATCTACCGATATGGAAGTCTATGAAGTCAACGACCTTACCGAGATAGAGCCTGTCTATGAGGTTGCCTATGGCCCCGCCGAGGATAAAGCAGAGCGCTACTGCCTTAATTCCACTGCTTTTAAAGAGGTAAACGGAGAGGAAGATGATGGCGAGGGAGGATATAACGATAAAAGGCAGGTTGCCGAGGTTAGAGAAGAGGCCAAAGGCAGCCCCTTTGTTCCTAATGCTTACAATCTGAAGAAATGGAAAAACCTCTATTGTTTCATATGGAGCCATGAATCGCTTTATGATGAGTTTTGTTGCCTGATCAAGGGCTACAACCAATGGCACTATAAAAATAGCCTTTTTCATACCCTGATTACCTCTATTACCTCATAACATTTCTTGCAGAGTCCTGGATGCTCCTTAAAACTCCCTACCCCCTCACTCCAGTTCCAGCACCTCTCACATTTCTTACCTGAGGCATGCTCCACCAAGATACCAAGGCCTTCTATCTCCTCACTCTTATAAGCCAGCTCCGGGATTCTCCCGTCAGGGCTTAAAACTGCCTCTGATACAATGAACAGCGTTGCAAGATTTGCGATGTAAGGACTGAGGAGTCCCATATATTCATTCGAGATATAGAGCGTAACCTTTGCCTCAAGGGAATTGCCCAAGAACCTCTCCTGCCTCTTTATCTCAATGGCCTTATTTACCTCGTCCCTTATCTGTATCAGCCTCTTCCATCTCTCCTCAAGCTTATCGTCAAGGAATTCAGATTCTACCTCAGGGAATGATGAAAGGAATACACTTTCTGCAGGCGGCCTCTTCATATGCTGCCATACCTCCTCTGCCGTGAATGAGAGTATTGGTGCCATCATACCGGTAAGTGCAAGCAGTATCCTCCTCAGGACCCACTGCGCTGCCCTTCTTTCAGGAGAATCCACAGCATATGTGTAGAGTCTGTCCTTCAGGACATCTAAATAAAATGAACTCATATCTGTCACACAGAAGTTATAGATGCAGTGGAATATCTCGTGAAATTCATAAGATGCAGATTCATACGACCCCCTAATCCTCTTTATCAGGTTCTGCAGCCTGCTCATGGCAAACCTGTCTATCTCAAGCAGGTCGTCTTTACTGAATCGGCTTTCAGGGTCAAGACCCTCTATGTTTGCAAGGAGGAAACGGCATGTATTTCTTATCTTCCTGTATGCCTCTACAAGGCGGTCTATAATCTCACTTGATATCCTTATGTCATCCTTGTAATCCGCTGCTGATGCCCACAGTCTCAATATCTCTGCGCCGTGCTTTGCTATGACCTCATCTGGAGCTATGACATTTCCAAGGGATTTGGACATCTTTCTTCCCTGACCGTCAACAACAAAGCCGTGTGTCAGGACTGTCTTATAAGGTGCCCTGGCCTTTGTGCCAACAGATGTAAGAAGGGAGCTTTGAAACCATCCCCTGTGCTGGTCGCTGCCTTCAAGATACATATCGGACTGTTTCTCAGGCTGACCCTTCAACAGCCTTTCATCATCCTCCATTACTGCTGCATGGCTTACACCTGAATCAAACCACACATCAAGTATATCTGTCTCCTTTGAGAATTCATCACCACCGCATCTCTGGCATCTGTATCCATCAGGCAGAATCTCCTTGTCAGTCTTTTCAAACCAGACATCTGCGCCTGCCTTTTCAACCTCTGAGACTATCTTGTCCATAACCTTTTCATCCATTACAAACTCTTTGCATTTCTTGCACCTGAACAATGTTATTGGTACACCCCACGACCTCTGCCTTGATATGCACCAGTCAGGCCTGTGCTCGACCATACCATAAATCCTGTCTCTACCCCATCTGGGGACCCAGTTGACCTTTTCTATCTCGGCAAGGCTCCTCTGCCTCAGAGCATTCTTCTCAACAGAGATGAACCACTGCTCAGTTGCCCTGAAGATAACAGGGTTTTTGCACCTCCAGCAATGGGGATATGAATGGGTTATCTTCTCAGACCTCAGGAGGGCACCCTTATCTTTTAGTATATCAATAATCCTTTGATTTGCCTTAAACACATGCTCGCCTGAAAGCTCCTTAACATCATCTGTAAACCTTCCCCTGTCATCAACAGGTGCATAGATGTCAAGGCCATACCTTAGCCCTATCTCATAATCCTCCTCGCCATGACCAGGCGCGGTATGGACTACCCCTGTGCCATCTTCCATAGTCACATGCTCTCCAGTTATGACCTTTGATTCTCTATCAATAAATGGATGTTGGCATATTATCCCTTCAAGCTCTTTACCATTGAGGGCTGCAACTGCCTTATATTCATTTTCGTCAGGCTCTTGTTTGTAGAGACTATTTTTAAAGCCAAACCTCTCCATGCATCCTTCCATAAGTTGGGCTGCAATTATATAGACCTCAAACCTTTCATTGCCAACATTAGCCTTTATCAGGCGATATTGATTCTCAGGATGGACAGTGAGCGCCTGGTTTGCTACAAGTGTCCACGGGGTGGTTGTCCATGCAACAAAACAGTGCTCAATGCGGGGGTATTCACTAAACCTGCCTTTTAGATCCCCCGGAATATCTTTTATCTTAAACTTGACAAATATGGATGGCGACTCTTTTTCATAGTATTCAACCTCTGCCTCTGCAAGCGCAGTAACGCATGACGGACACCAGTGCACAGGCTTTTTGCCCTTATATACATAACCTGATTTAACAAATCTGCCGAATTCCCTTACTATAGATGCCTCATAAGGGAAAGACATTGTCAGATACGGCCTCATCCAGTCGCCAAACACACCAAGCCTCATAAACTCAGCCCTCTGGATGTCAACAAACCTCAATGCATATTCCCTGCAGAGCCTCCTCTTTTCGATAACAGTTACGCTGTCCTTTTTTGAACCGAGGTTTTTATCCACCTGGTGTTCTATTGGAAGGCCGTGGCAGTCCCATCCTGGGACATATGGCGCATAGTAGCCATTCATGGATTTATATTTGATAATTATGTCCTTCAATATCTTATTGAGTGCGTGGCCGATGTGGATATGGCCGTTGGCATAGGGAGGGCCGTCATGGAGCATATAGGTCTTTGCCCTGCTTCTTTCCTGAAGCCTTTTATAGATGTCCTTTTCTTTCCAGAACCTTAGTACCTCAGGCTCTCTCTGGTTCAGGTTTGCCTTCATGGGGAAGGCAGTCTTTGGAAGATTCAGGGTATCCTTGTAGTCGTCTTTCATGTGTAAAAGTAACATCTATGCTGCTTTCATGTCAAGGCATAGGGATTACCCAAATATAGACGCAGGACAGGGAGTTTCAGGATTTTTATAATAGCTGTCACTATACCTGTATTGTCAAATGCATTGGCTATGGGGTATCATAAAATATGATTGCAATTGTTGATTATGGCATGGGAAATCTGAGGAGCGTGGAAAAGGGCTTTCTCAGGGTCGGGGTAAATAGCGTTGTTACAAGTAGCCAGGAGATAATCAATACTGCAAAGGCTGTGGTGCTGCCAGGGGTTGGCGCCTTCAAAGACTGCATGAAAAACCTCACAGACCTTGCTCTGACAGAGGCAATAGTACGCTCGATTGAAAAGGGGAAACCCTTTCTCGGCATCTGCCTTGGCCTTCAGCTTCTCTTCAGCGAATCGGAGGAGTTCGGCAGGTGCAAAGGCCTTGATGTGTTTCGCGGCGGTGTTGTCAGATTTCAAGAGGACGGATTAAAGATCCCGCACATGGGCTGGAACAGCATACAGATTGTGAAAGACAATCCCCTGCTCAAAGACATACCGGATAACGCTTATTTCTATTTTGTGCATTCCTATTATGTATTGCCAGATGACAGGGATATAATATCTACTGTAACAGACTATGGTTCAGCATTCACATCCATGGTCTGGAAAGACAATGTATTTGCAACACAATTCCACCCCGAAAAGAGCCAGGAGCTTGGCCTAAAACTCCTCAGGAACTTTGGGGTTTTCGCAGGGGTTATATAGCAGCTTACCTTTGGGTTATTTCCCTGCCCAAATTTTGTGATTTTTTGGATCTGGGATTCCAAGTTGTCTACAAATCTTAATTGCCAATAGGTCGGCAATCTCATTGTGTCTCGGAACAGTAGTAGATTTCTCAATATTGGCAAGATTTATATAACGGCTGTGTTTAGCTCCTTCTCTCAAAAGAACACAACCATGGCGTTCTAAATGCCTGATTAGTTCTTTCCCAATACCTCAATTTCTTCTAACAGAATTTCTTTTTTGGGCAGCTTAGAAATGTCAACAGGCTGCTGCATTTCTCTTATAGCATCAATAAGATTTTCTTTTGCCTCTTCAAGAGTTTTACCTTGTGTCATAGCGCCTGGGACATCATCCGTCCATGCCACCCACCACTTCCCATCTTTTACAAAAGTAGCCTTTATTTTCATTCTGCTCACCTCCTATTTAAAGATATTTTACCCTTTCCCTTCCGCAATCTCAATCTCCCGCCCTCTGCTGATGGATAATGTGCCCTGCCCCTTTTCTTTTTCTCCTTTTGAACGTCGGTAACGTTTTCGGTAAAGCCCATTCGCTGGGCAAACTCGGCATTTGCCTTTTTCCATTTGCCAAACCAACGTGTAAGGCCGAGAAATTCTATATATCGCGATGCTATCTTGGAACTGATATTTCTTATGCTCACGTTTTCGATATAGTCGAGCTGGTATTTCGGGACTTTAAGGGAAGCTGCCGCTTCCTTCAGGGTCATGCCTCTTGCTGTGCGGGCCCCCGCAAGGCGAGCAGCAACCGGCTGAAAACGGAGAGTATCTTCAAGGCTGATGGCGTACTTATCGGACAGCGCGGCAAATGTCGGTCCCATGAATTTCCGCATATGTCCGGCAAATGCCTTGATCTCATCATCTGTAAGAATCCGTCTGCGAAATGGCTGATGTTTCTTTGTCAAAGGCATCTTCTTATGTCTGTTTTCCTTGGTCATTCTCCCTTTCTCTCATCTCCTGCCCTCTGCACTTCAGATAATGCGCCTGTGCTTTTTCTCTCGCTGTTCATTTTTATCCCCAGAAGATTCCCGTAGGATCGCGGTCAATTTCAGCCAATATTTGATCGATATTTTTTGTCGGCAATAGACCATCGTATTTGTGCCATCGGTTATTGCGATCAGCGCAATAGAGAGTCCATTCTCCTGTCGTTTCATTGTATCTTATCTGGGCAATAGGCATTGAAGTCCATTCTTTTATGTCCTTGTGCCACGGCGCCCTATTTTCAAAGATGGTAACGCTGTTGCCCCTTATTTTATATGACAGGTTCACCTTATCAAGCACATGCGCCGGGACTCTCCTCTTGCAGAAGTCGCCAACTTTCTTTTCAATAAATGTTTTTACTAAAACCGGAAGCGGCATATAAACCCCCTAAGTTTTTTAATGCTCTCACTCTCCTTGCCTATCTTTTTTTCTTCCACTTCTGCGCTAAGGCACTACTGTGCTGTGGAACTTTGTTGAATCTCCTGCCCTCTGGACGCAGATGATGGGGCCGTGCCGCTCTTTGTTATGCAATGAGCTTAAGAAAAAAGTCCTTTATTTTGGAAAGAATGTCAGGTTGTACCCTGCCAAATGTTTTAAGGGCAATTGATTTATTCAAAGTGTAAACTTTATCAGCCCTTATCATGTTCGTAACTTTTAAAGTACCTTCCTCCATGTCATCGCCTGTAAGCATAATGGTAAAGTCACGAGATTCAACATTCGAGGTAAGGGCAGCAACTACAATGTCTTCATGAGTTTCATTGTAATTATCACTGGAGATTATAACAGCAGGACGTTTTTTCTGGGAAGTTAAATCTGTAAAAGGTATGGGGATAAGAATAATATCGCGCTGTTTAAGCATTATTCCAGATTGCATCGTCTATCGGATTATCCCAGAATTTAAGACTGCTTTCTGCTGCCTGCATCATTTCAAGAGATTCTTCTTCAGGCAAAATTATCACTTCAACCCTTGAGCCTTTCGGCAGAGGGACAACAGGTAATTTAATCGTGCCGTTTTCTTGCACTACAGAATGATATTTTAATGCGTTCATGCCTTGCCTCCTCTTTTGGCTTATTTTACCATAGAGAGCAGTTATTTAATCCACCCCTCCACTCTATGAGTCGTAGACAATCTCAATCTCCCACCCTCTGCCCGACGGATAATATGCCTATTTTCCATAGAGCATTTTTAATATTTAATTCCTATCTCTTTAAAAAAATCTATTAACTCAAGGCATTTTAATCCAAACATGGAAGATATTACTGGAATTCTATTTTGTGTATTTTTCTCATCCGCAACGATGATTGCTTCCTCACAAATGCCAAGAGCTATCACCCACGGATCAGCCCACTTTGGTTTATTAATTTCATTTTCCCAATAGCTTTTATCATACCGATTTTTAACTTCCTGAAGTTTTTGGATTTGACATTTATCTACATCCTTGAACATCACCTTGTTACTTTTACACCAATCATAAGTTTTATCCTTTCCAGCTTCAATTTCTCCATAGACTTCTAAGGGTGCTATTAACTCTCCATTTTTTATCATACTTTCTAAATTGCTCCAAATTGTGGGGAATACGTCTCTCCGGAAAGGCTTGAGATTTATTAAGGAGCTTGTATCAATGCAATATACTGTTTTCGGGAATAATTCTGGCACTCGGGGCATTAGAAATTACCGCTCAATAAATTTTTCTGTGTATTTTGCTTTCAAACTTAAGATATCCATTACCTCGGAATAGGAAATTTTACCCGACCGATAAGCATTGGCAGCCTCTCTGACAACTAAATTTCCAACGCGATTCTGAAATACTTTATCCCAATCTCTACGGCCAAACTTTTTTTCCTTTAATTTCTTTTCTCCCTCCCTTTTGAACTGTTCATATCTTTCTTTTGGCATATATCCTAACCAAAGAAGTCTAAGCATAATTACCTGTTTGCTTACCCCATAAATTTGGGAAAGCTCTGAAACTGTGTTTTCATCTAATTGCAAAAAACTTTTATATGCCTCTTTTAAGTCATCTAAGGGGACAAGGAATTCAGCAGAAAACAAATTACAGCTTGCTTCTATGTCTCCATCTTTTTGCTCAATCTCTATTGAACATATACCAGAGGTTCTTTTTAATAAGTGATATATTTCGTGAAAAAGAGAGAATAATTTAATTGATGGATTGTCTTCTTCATTTAGAACAACGATAGAAACATCCGCAGAAACACTAAAGCCTCTAACATCGTCAGCCTTCAAAGGTAATTCAATGACTGATATTAATAATTTTTCTTCTAATGCCTGTTTATAATACGCTAATATTTCTTCCGCCTTTTTCGATTTCAGCAAATCAACGGTCAAATATTTTCTTAATTCTAATGCCAATTCATCAGGTTTTAATGCCTCCGGAAAATCCGGAATCTGACTTCTTTTGTCGGTTAATTCGGCTAATTTGTTGGCAATGTAATAAGCCCTTCTTTCAGCTACATATACTTGTGGGGTTAATCTTTTTTCGCGATTTATTCTATAGTCAGTCAGTGCAGGCATTGGAGGGAGTGTGTCTGTAAAAAATGCAGCAAGGGAACGGTGATAAATATCAGCCAGTTTTTTTATCTGAGTCAAAGTAAATGAAGCAATACCCTTTTCTGCCTCTTGCACTTTAGTAGCAGTGGTCTTAATTTTTTTTGCTATCTCCTCAACCGTATATCCAGAACTTTCGCGGATTGTTTTCAACACCTCAGGATTAACTTTTATTACCGGGCTTCTTATCATTGTTAGTTATCTCCTATTATTATTTTTATCTCAATTCCCCATTCACCCTTCAGATAATGTATCCATCCCTTTTTTTTCTTGAATATTTTTACAAAAAGATTGACCTTTGAGAGATCGAGTCATATATAAATAAACCACAAAATTTTACAATACTTCTCTCTAACTTGAAGTAGTCAATAAGCTTTTTAATAATCTCTATCCATTCATCCTGTATTATTAAGGTGTCTGGGAACAAAGGTATTATTAGATAAGTTTTGTCAGGATATTCTTTATTGACCTTGTCCTCAATACGTGACTTTATGTATTCAAAATGTTCATTAATCACGTCATCCGGTGTGAAAACTCGAGGTAAAGATTGAATCGTTCCATCTTTCAATCTTTCTATATTATTACCTCCAAAACATGGTATTCCCTTTTCAAGGCACTCCCTTTTTAGATGATCTTTTGGATGAATTGAGACAGATACTTCGAGAAAGTATTCAGGGCACATAACCTGTTGCTCTACGAACCAGCCCCCGCAATAAATCTTGGCATCAAAATTCTGGTTTCCAGAAAAATACTCACAATATAAGTCTAAGCCCGGTCTTTCAAAAACTTTAAGAAATTGTGAAATAGGTAAAAGTTCCTCTATCAACTTCTTACAATTGTCTTTCCTTAATCTGAGTCTTGAAATCCCATCTTCAGAATTTCTTGTATTCATAAACAGAGCATTAACTTTTTCTGTGAATTCTTTTGATGGTAATCTTTTTTCAAAATCATTTAAGTCAATTATTTGATTGTACTCTACATTTTTCATTGGATCTTTTCCTTGATAAGTATTGTAATTCTCACCTCTTTACCTTCTGAAATCTGTTTTTGACGAGTTTATGATTTAGTTCTTCCCCTCCACAATCGCAACTTCCTCTGGCGTAAGATTATAGAGTTTGTAGACTATCCGATCTATCAAATCGTCGGTTGTGTTTATTCTGATTTTTAAAGGTTCAAGAACATTCATGCTTTTTGTGAAATGATATTCAAGAAGTTCTTGCTTCTTTCGGTTTGAAGGGTCAATAGATAGCTTGTTTTTATTCTTTTTGAGGACGACAAGCAGATGGTTGAAGTCATTGTCATGATATTCCTTGATAGCAGTTTTATTTGGCAGGTCATCAATTCCTGTGCCTATTTCTCTTTCAAGCCACTTAAGAAAGCCTTTGGTTTCCTTATTTTTAGCCTTGCTTAACTCGATCATCTCTTCGGCGAGAAAGGCAAGGAAATCGTGAATTGTATCATTTCTCTTTAAAGCAAGCTCATGCTCTGACCATTTTATAATGTCCTCATATATTGAATCCTCGTATAGCTCAATAGCCTCACCGGCAAATTCTTTCCGTTCCATTGATGGGGTGATAAATGAAATAGGCGGCATGGGCATTGAGTCAATTTCGTAAGAATTAACATGATTGTTTGTGCTCGTGAGCCTGAATCTCCATTCCCATAAGGATGAATTCAATAAGGCAAGAATAGCAAAGAGGTTGTATTCTTTTGGTTTAACAATGTAATTAATGGTATCTGAACAGAAACTGTCTTTCTCAATAATAGTAGCAATGATTCTACGCCAGTTATCTATGGCTGCTCCTCTCTGATAACCGATGCGAACATATTTATGGTCATATGCTTTTGTATCTTTACCATGAGCATTAAGAAAACTTTTGACATCAAGATACATCGGAATTCCTTGTTTCGGATCTTCCTGAAACTCATAACGATTTATATGCGCGCCCCTCAGAATGATCTGTCCTTTTTCTTCATCCGTCAGATATTCGGAGTGTGATGTAAGATTAACCTCTCCCTGTTGAGATGAAACAAAGCGTTTAAGCGTTATCCCATTAGAAACTTTGTTCAATTTTAACGCAAGATTAAAATCCTCTGTCGTCATAGTTGGATAGCTTGGAATACTGAGATTTTCTTTATCGAATTCTTCGATCTGAGACGGCTTTATCGCTAAATGAGTAGAGGAATCAAGAATATCTCTCCCTGGATGAATTCTAATATCGAACAAAAAAGGTTTCTGTTTAGAAAGAATATATATACAAGTGGGAAGCTTTGCCTCAAAAAATACCCTATTGAAAGGGTCATCCTTTTGAGGGAATGCTTCTATTTTTTGCAAACAATTCTTCCTTAGCATAAACTCCCTTAAGGGTTTTGCTTGCTTATCTGCTAATAAAGCCATCGGGACTATAAATCCATGCATCCCTTTAGCCTTTAGCAAATTCAAAGAAATAGCGCTAAAGAGACGATAAAGATTAAGTTTGCTTCCAATGGCAGGTCTATAAAATATCTGCTGCGAAAAAAAATCCTTTTCATAGTCAACATTTATTCCCTGCTCAAGCTCTGACAAAACATCATACGGCGGATTTCCAACTACGCAATCAAATCCCGGATTCTCTTTAATGCTCCCGTCTTCATAAAAAAACACTTCCGGGAATTCAAGCTCCCAGTGGAAGAAGTTTTTCTCTCTGGCTATGGCTTCGGATTTCTCAAGCAATGTCGCGAGTTTTGGAAGTTGCATATTGCCCTCAGGACTTTGCAGCGAATTTACAATGAAGCTGTAAATCTGATTTGATAAGCCTGTTTTTGATTTCTTTTTGACAGCAATCTCGGTCTCCGAACCGAAAATATCCATCTGATACCTGAACTGGTCTTTCAGGAGTTCTTCAAATACCTGCTCTTTTTCCTCAAGGTTATTGCCAAAAAATAAACTTGTCCATAGGTCAGCAATCTCTCTATACCTAATGAGTTCTTCCGTCAATTTGTTAAATGTCTTTTCCTTTGCCTTTATATCCGAAAGTTTCTCGCTCGGCATTTCCTCTATCGAATGGAAACCTTTGATTACTGTTGTGATGTCCTCTCTAAAACGAGATTTATCAAAAAGCACAAGTTGCTCGTCCTGTTCTTCCGACTTCTTATGCTTTCCTTTTGACAGCGGCAGATAATTCAAATCGTTAATTCTTGCGCCGATGAGCGAGTTGCCGCACCTGAGATGGTGGTCTAAAAAATTAAGCGGCTGGCTTTTATCAACGGTCTTAAGCCACAAAGAAAGCTTTGCAAGCTCAACAGCTAATTCTTTTATGTCAACACCGTAAATGCAGGACTCTACCACCTTACGCTTCCAGTAATTAATCTCATCCTCTGTTTCGCCTTTTGGTGTCTTTATTTCTGTTGTTGGATGGTATGCAATCTCATCCGCAAGATATTGAACTGCCTCGACAAGGAAATGCCCTGAACCCATCGCAGGGTCACAGATATTGAGCTTTAGAACCTCCCCAGCAAAAGAATCGCCTTTCTCCAAAGCCCCCCTTCCCCCCTGTGGAATCATAACTCCCCCTTCGCCCCCTCTTATCTTAAGAGGGGGGTTGGGGGCGTTACTCTTCTCTTGATGGGATGGGTTGGGGAGAGTGGCTAATCTTTCGTCTATTCCCTTTATGATCGGACCAAGAGTATTTTCAACGATATACTTAACGATGTAATCAGGTGTGTAATATGCCCCTGTCGCTTTTCGTTCGCCTTTATCGTTTTGAAGAACTACTTTACCGTTAGTAAGGCTAAATTTGTGTTCAAGCAAACCTTCATAAACGGTTCCAAGATGTCTTTCCCCAAGCCCCTTGTAATCAATGCTATGGGTTTCCCCTGTTTTGTCAGTGCGGTAAGAGAGCTCATAAATCACTTCTGAGAGTATATCGTCACCTGCCTTATTTTCTTCAAGGAATTTATACTTCTCAGGATCAAAGAGGCCGCCGTTATATCTCGGAATACTCATATCTTTGTTGAGCTTTTCATCACTGCCGTTTATAAGATGAAAAAGAGCTAAAAGGGCATCATACAGAACTGTTTTATTGCTTATAAATTCGCCCTTTTCATTCGTTACCTTATCCTTTATCCTCTGGATACCGTAATGTTTGTAGTATTTTGTTTGTGGATTTGTGGAAAGAAGGTCTCTTGCTTCAGCATTAAGCACAAACAGTATCCTATATAAAAGAATAAGGCTGTGATGGTATATAGAGTCGAGGTCTTTTTTTGAAAGGAGATTTTCTTCTCTGGACAGGAATCCATGCCCAAGCCATTCAACGCATTTAAATACTTTTTCTCTAAGGTCTTTCTCAATATCTTCCTGAAATCTCAGTGATTCATCAGAAATATAATCAAGGAGACATTTGCCCGAATTATCTTTTACAAAGGCATCAGGTCTGAAAAGAACATAGAAATACTTGAACTTCTGAAAGTCTTCAAGGCATGCCTCAAGGTTTATTTCAAAGAATTTGCTTGAACGCCCCTCTTTAAGATAAAGCCTCCACTCCTTAGCATTGGTAAGAATTCCCCATCTTATGTGTTCAGATTCGTTAAGATAATCTCTTATTTGTTGGTGTGGATACCTGCCTTTGGGAGCTTTGCCCTTACCGGAAGAAGGCTGGTCTAAATTATGATCCCAGCGTTTTGATTCTGCAATTGAAATTGCCAGACTGTACTTTTTATGTGAAGACAGCTCAAAGGCTTTATCTGCATCTTCAGGGGTGGAATAAAGGAAATAATCCGGGACTTGTCTACGCTCTGCTTCAGGGATCTTATCCTGATTAAGATAACCAAAGCCTAACTTGTTTAAAATCTTATCAATAAATCTTCTTTCGGTATTGGCTTCATTCCCTTTTCTCAAGCCGACAATGTTTTTATCGTATAATTCTTGAAAAGCTTTATATGCAGGGAGTACTTCTTCGTCAGAAGGCCAGATTTTTGGCCCTGCTTGCGGCAGGCGTTCCAAGAGATAATGGCTTGAAAAGATGCCTGATGTTATCCAGAGGTCTTTAAACAACGGTGGCTGTATTTTTTTACCGGATTTCGCCATTTACTATTGAAAACATTTTATACTAAACAAAGCATTTTTTCAGCCCCGTAATAGCTGGGCAAGCACGGAAGCGGGGAAGCCAGAAGATCAAAAGTGCAATAGTGCAGAAGAGTAGTCTCCTCGGCGACTCTTCGCTAAAGCGTCGCGAAGGCCGGAAGTCGGGAAGTTAGCAAGCAAGCCGCAAATCTAACGAGGTCTCTTGCGCCCGCCATGCGCTGAACTTGAGGTCGCAATTTGCGATCTCAAGTTATCGGTCTCTCCGGCTGTCAACTGAAACATAAAGTCAGAAGGGAATCGCCCAATATTGCGCTTCACTTGCTCGTTTAGCCTTCTCGTTGGCACTTCATAAAGCTCTGCAAGATCACTGTCAAGCATGACCTTATGGCCTCGTATCAGATAGATTTTTCTCTTTGACTATCTGGTTAATCCACTCAACAAGCTTCTGGTTGGCAGTGCGTTCGGTCTTATGACTGGTTGTGTCAAAAGGACTTGTAACTCTTGAAGGCTTTTCGGTGAGTTTGGTCTTCTTCATCCAAACTATTTTGCCCCTGCAAGTTCGACTTCTACAGGATGGTCTTTAAGAGAACTCACTTTGAGTATTGAGAACCCTATGACATTTCCATCCATATCAACCTTTTCCATAATCTGGTCGGATTCTGTTTCTTTAAAATAGCCTTCCTTCTTTTCAAACATTACCTCAAGATAGTCCCCTTCGGGGTCATACCATACTTTTATTTTTTCCATATCGCTTCTAATTTCTTTTATACAAGAACTCCTTCTTTCCCTTTAAGTTCGTAAAGTATCCCCCTGGGTTCGGATATTTGTTCTGAGGCATCAAGGATTTCCATGGATACAATTTTTCCGTCCTTGCTGTAATCTATAATTATCCCTTCTCTCACCTCATCGCTTTCGGCTATCCTGTCCTCTCTAAAAATAAGGCTTAGCGTATCGGTTTCTGGATCGAATATGACTTTCATTTATCCCCCTCCATCCAATATTTACTGATTTTGGATGTTTTGTAAACTGTTATGACATCAAATCTCTCAGATGTCTCAATTCCTATAACTCTTATAAGCATTTCCTTTTTCTCCGCCTGGTCGTAATACTTATTTTGCACTATAACACGTCCTTTCTTAGAAGGCAATTTCTGCTGGGGATTTTTAACAACAAATTTTATAAATTCCTCTGCGATACCTCTTCGTTCTGCCTCAAAACCTGCATGCTCTTTAATTACAACTTCCAATAACAGACTCCTTCAATATTTACTTATTATATTCCTTTAACACCTGATTAACAATCCTTCTCGCAATCTCAAATGCTGCTGCAATCCTGATAATCTTTACATCTCCAAGCCCTTTGAATTCAAGGAACTTCTCCAACGGCTGGTTTGCCATTCCTTTGAATGAGCCGAATTTATCAAGAATCTCTTTTGCAACTTCTTCGGCAGTTTTCCCTTTCGTACCAGTTGAGATTAGGATAGATAATAACTCCGCATCTGTCAGAGATTCAGCGCCGAGTTCTCTCAGCTTACCGCCAGGATGCGTCCATGTCTTCATGTAAACCTCTTTAAGTATTCGATAACTTATGGGTAAATTTTATACCATTAAATCTGTGTGGTCAATAAGACCGGAGATCGAGAATTCTGTTATAATCAATCGCTCCGTTTTAAGAGCATAGCACATCCACAACTAAAATCTATTGTGGTCTTGTCTGAAAAAGTTGCGTTTTTGTCCAAAAATGAAGGATTTTATGCGACTGGAGGAGTTACATTCCTCAGAAACTCTGCGCTCTGCTCAGGCAGGGCAGTATTGATATACATGCCTGAGCCGAGCTCAAAACCTGCTGTCTTGGAAACCCTCGGTACTATACTGATATACCAGTGAAAGTATTCAGACCCTGAATCCTCCGGGCTGTTGGAGCGGATGACATAGTTGAAGTCAGGATTATCAAGGCCATAATAGAGCTTTGACAGGGTTGTCTTCAGATTCCCGGCCAGGTCAGCTATCTCTTGTCCTGTTATGTCTGAGAAGGCTGCAAAATGCCTTTTTGGGAAGATCCATATGTGAAATGCAGACAGGGCAGCGTATGGTATAAAGGTAATAAAGTGCTCTGTCTCGAGGATAACCCTTATGCCGTCAGTTTTCTCATCCTCTATGGTCTTACACATAAGACATTGACCGGTTGTATCGAAGAATCTCATGGCCTGTTCAAGTCTATCCCTTATATGGAAGGCGGTTAAAGGTGTGCCTATTATCTGCGAATGTGGGTGTTGCAGTGATGTCCCAGCACCCTCGCCGTGATTCTTGAATATTATGACATGCTCTATCCTCGGGTCATTGTATATATCCATGAACCGCCTCCTGTATGCGCCTATGATATTTTCTATCTGCCCTGTTGGCAGAAAGGCAGTGGTAAGATTGTGCATGGGTGTTTCTATCAATACATCATGAACCCCGACGCCACTTACATTATGCTTGAGCCCATCATTTATCCTTTCCCTTTGGCCTGTTCTTGAGAGTGCCGAAAACTTATTCGGCACAATGCGGATAAGCCACTGGTTGTCATGCTCAAGCCTGAATACCTCATCTGGGGTCTTTGCCTCATTGCCAGAACAAAACGGACATGTCTCGACATAAGGCGGCAGAACCTTTCTCTCAACTGTGGTTATGAAATCCTCTGGTCTTTTTGCCCTCTCTGTGGCAATGATAACCCATTCCTTTGTGATCAGATTTAATCTTAACTCAGGCATGGATAAATCTTATCACGGAGACAATCAGGATGCAAATCCCTCTAAGGCCTGCCCTGATGCAGGGTTCTAACTGTATATCCGATACGCAGAAATATGCTACAATATGTCCGTTATTCTATGGAGATTATTGCAGGTGCTTTTAATATAAAACAGCATCCGGAGGCAGTTTATGATTAATAAGACTATCTTGAGACAATACGATATTAGAGGCGTATGGGGTAATGACCTTACAGAGGATGTCGCATTTCAGATAGGACAGGGGTTCTCCACCTATCTGATAAGGAAACGCAATAAAGCCAACCTGAAGGTAAGTGTTGGAAGGGATGTAAGATTGAGTTCAAAACCACTCAGAGACTCTCTGATAGAGGGTATCACATCTTCCGGGATCGATGTTGTTGACCTGGGTGTATGCCCCACACCACTTCAGTATTTCTCCATCTTCAGGCTTGGCCTTGATGGCGGTGTCATGATAACAGGCAGCCACAACCCGCCTGAATTCAATGGCTTCAAGCTATCTGTAGGCGAGGAGACTCTGTATGGAGATGAGATACAGGCAGTGGGAAGGATAATAGATGAAGGGATATTTGCCAGGGCAGATGGAAAAGGAGATGTAAGCCATTTCAATATCATTGATGAATATACAGGGTTTTTAAAGGGGCGTTTTAAAGAGATCAGAGGCCCAAAGGTCATCATTGATGCAGGAAACGGCACAGCAGGCTTAGTTGCACCGGATCTTCTCAGTGCCTTGGGATGCGATGTCACATGTCTATACTGCGAACCTGATGGCAGGTTCCCAAACCACCATCCTGACCCTGTGGTGGAGAAAAACCTCAAGGATCTGATCAGTGAGGTAAAAAATACAGGTGCAGATCTCGGCATTGGCTATGACGGCGATGCAGACAGGATTGGTGTAGTTGATAGTGACGGTGAGATTATATGGGGGGACAAGTTGATGATAATATTCTCAAGGGATATATTGAGGGATAATCCTGGGGCAACCATCATCGGTGATGTAAAATGCTCCCAGAGCCTCTATGACGACATAAAATCCCACGGTGGAAACCCTATCATGTGGAAGACAGGGCATTCCCTGATAAAGGCAAAGCTGAAAGAGGAAAAGGCATTTCTTGCAGGAGAGATGTCAGGACATATATTCTTTTCTGATAGATATTTTGGATACGACGATGCCATATATGCAAGCTGCCGGCTGCTGCAGATACTCTTCAAGGCCGGGCCGCCTTTCAGTATAAAATCCCTCCTGAGAGGCGTTCCAAGGACATCGTCAACCCCTGAGATAAGATTCGATTGTCCTGATGATGTAAAATTCAGGGTTGTTGAAGATGCAAGAGAGGCATTCAAGGAATATCCATCGTCAACCATAGATGGCATAAGAATCCACTTTGACAATGGATGGGCACTTATAAGGGCATCAAACACACAGCCTGCCCTGGTCATGCGGTTTGAGGCAGCAGACGATGCCGAGCTAAAGAAGATAAGGGCATTTGTTGAAGAAAGACTGGACAGGATTCTGCAGCGATATAAAGGGATTCAATAGTTATTCGCCCTTCTTCAGATGCCTCTGCTTCCTGGAGAGATAAACTATACACTCATCGCAGCTCTTGCTTACCTCCCTCTGGCATATCATCCTGTTTATCTCCCAGCAGGGTTTTGTCCTATCCACAAAAGAGCTGCATCTATCCCTTCTATCCTTTGGACATTCATTTATTTCCCAGCAGGGGGCGTATTTAAGGAGGCGCTTCACCCCCTCAATGCTTATCTTTCTCTGATGTATGAGGTCCCTCAAACACCTGAGCCACTTTATGTCGTTTTCAGAGTAGAAGCGGTTTTTGTTTCTTCTTGCAGGGCTGACAAGACCGTGTTTCTCATACAACCTCAGTGTCTGGTCGGTTGTCCCTATAAGTTCGGCTGCTATGCCAATAGGATAAAGAGGCATCTGTTTTTTCTCTTCTTCTGTCAATTCTATTTTTTGCTTCATCAAGCCCTCCAGATAATCTAAACTTTAGAATTATTAAACATGTTTATATATAAAAAATCAAGTGGTTTATCTTGCCTAAATTTTCTGGCCCATACTATTAAGGCCTTATTTATGCTATTATAGGCACATTGAAATAGAGGCAGCTAAACTGTATGGAAAGTTCCAACGCAAACATCAGGCAGAGGCTTATAACAGTCTATATTATTATCGCTGTCTTCCTGCTTTTACTTTCATGGCTTTCTTTACACGACAGGCACGAACTCTGGCTCCTCATTGGTTTTCTTGGTGCCATCTCTGGCTTGATGCTAATAATCAATATCTATAACAATAGAATAGCCCGGCCAATAGAAGACCTCAGATCTGCCCTGGGCCGGATGGCAGAGGGCAAACCTTCTCATGTGCCTGTAAAAGACATTGATGAGATAGGCAGACTTATCATGCAGTACAACCTTACAACCACATCCATTGAGGACAAGATAGACCAGATAGAGAAAACCCTTGATGACAACCGCAGGCTTGTAAGACAACTTGCTGTTTTAAATGACATAACAAGCCTTATATCCTCAGAGCTTGAGATAGGTCCCATCCTTAGCATCATTGCAAACAGGGCAAAGGACATTGTGAAAGCTGAACATGCAGCAGTTATACTGTTTGACAAGCATAAGATGATAATTAAACATATCGTCACATCCGATAAGGGTGCACTAACAGACTTTGAACCAAGGCCAGTGGGCATCATCCACAACATTTTAGAGGGAAAGATGCCGTTACTAACCTCATATACAGAGCCGGTTGCATCTATAGAAGGTATTCCTTATGCTCATCCGCCAGTAAGAAATACAATCGCCGTTCCAATGCTCTTAGGAACAAAGATTATAGGCGAACTTATCCTATTCAACCGCATAGGAGAGGATGGCTTCACCCACAGCGATGAGGATATACTCCTTACACTCTGTTTTCAGGGGGCGATGGTAATAGAGAAATCTATACTTCATCAGGAGATCCTTGTGCTATCAAAGACAGACGGTCTTACCAGTCTCAATAACCACAGGGCATTTCAGGAAAAGATGGAAGAGGAGATCGAAAGGGCAAAGAGGTATAAACGCAATCTCGCCCTTCTGATGATGGATATAGATTTTTTCAAGAAATTTAACGATACATATGGCCACCTCACAGGAGATGATGCCCTTAAGAAGATAAGCTGCATTATGCTTGAAAACCTGAGAAATATAGATTTTGCAGCAAGATACGGCGGAGAGGAGTTTGCAATAATCCTTGTGGAATCCACATATGAAGGCGCCATAATCACTGCTGAAAGGATAAGGAGTGAAATCAGCACGGCCAACTTCAGTACCCCACAGGGCAAAAGACACCTGACAGTGAGTGTGGGATTATCATATTTCCCAGAGGACGGCAATGACAGAATTGCCATCATAGGTGCGGCGGATAAGGCACTCTACCTTGCCAAGAGAAGCGGCAGAAATATGGTAAAGACTTTTAAAGAGTTAGGTTCCAAGCTCCCAGCTATGTAGGTATCTCTCCTGGCTTTTCGTAAGTTTGTCTATGCTTATATTCATGGAAGCAAGCTTAAGCCTCGCTATTTCCCTGTCTATCTCCCCTGGAACACTGTAGACCATATTGTTAAGCCCATCTGCCTTTTTTACAAGATATTCCACAGAAAGGGCCTGGTTTGCAAAACTCATATCCATCACAGGGGAGGGATGCCCTTCTGCAGCAGTCAGGTTGATAAGCCTCCCTTCTCCAAGGACATAGATCCTTTTACCATTTTTCAGGGTGTATTCATCAACATGCTGCCTTATTGCCCTCCTTGACCTGGCTGCCTTTGCCAGTTCATCAAGGGCGATCTCTACATTGAAATGGCCGGAATTACAGAGTATAGCACCGTCCTTCATAAGGGGAAAATGGTTTTTATCAATGACTGAGACATCGCCTGTAACCGTAACAAAGATATCCCCAATCCTTGCAGCCTCCTTGATTGGCATAACCTGGAAACCGTCCATTGTCGCCTCAAGCGCCCTCAACGGGTCAACCTCTGTCACTATAACCTTTGCGCCCATTGCCTTTGCCCGCATCGAGACCCCTTTCCCGCACCAGCCGTATCCGCAGACCACAAAGTTTGAGCCTGCAATGAGCATATTTGTCGCCCTTAGTATCCCGTCTATGGTGCTCTGGCCTGTGCCATAGCGGTTATCAAAGAGATGTTTGGTAAGGGCGTCATTCACAGCAATTATCGGATAAAGGAGAACTCCTTTATCAGCCATCGCCCTCAGTCTTATAACACCTGTGGTTGTCTCCTCTGTCCCGGCAACAACAGCCTTTATCATCTCCTTGTTTTCCTTATGCAGGGTTGTTACAAGGTCAGCACCATCGTCCATTGTTATCAATGGCCGAGTTTCAAGACATGCATTTATATGTTTGTAATATGTCCTGTTATCCTCGCCATTTATGGCAAAAACAGGTATGCGGAGATTCTTCACAAGGCTTGCCGCAACATCGTCCTGTGTGCTTAAAGGATTGGACGCACAGAGGGAGACCTCTGCCCCTCCTGCTTTCAGGGTCTCCATCAAGACTGCGGTCTCTGTAGTCACATGGAGACAGGCAGAGATTCTTATGTCCTTTAATGGTTTCTCTACCTCGAATCTCTGCTTTATTGAATTTAATACAGGCATCCCCTTTGAAGCCCATTCTATTCTAAGGAGACCTTTCTTTGCCAGGGAGATGTCCTTTATATCATACTTCATCGTCCTGCGTCCTTTCTAAGGGCATCTGCACGGTCTGTCTTTTCCCATGTAAATTCAGGCTCTGTCCTTCCAAAATGACCGTAGGCCGCTGTCTTCCTGTATATGGGTCTTCTCAGGTCAAGTGTTTCGATAATGCCCTTTGGAGTCAGGTCAAAATTATCCCTTATAAATTTTATTATCCTGTCGGCTGGTATCCTGCCTGTCTCATATGTATCAACCAGTATGGATACTGGCTCAGGCACACCAATGGCATATGCGAGCTGGACCTCGACCCTATCGGCAATGCCTGCAGCAACTATATTCTTGGCTATATACCTTGCCATGTAAGATGCAGACCTATCAACCTTTGTGGGGTCTTTTCCTGAAAAGCATCCTCCTCCATGGCTTCCAACACCGCCATAGCTGTCGACAATTATCTTCCTGCCGGTCAGCCCTGTATCGCCCTGCGGCCCGCCAATGACAAACCTGCCTGTGGGGTTGATGTGATATTTGATAGTCTCCTCATCAAGAAGCTCTGCCGGGATAACAGGCTTTATAACCTTTTCAATAATATCTTCCCTCATTTCCTTTAATGTTACCTCAGGACTATGCTGCGTTGATATAACTACTGTGTCAACCTTATACGGCTGCCCATCCCTGTATTGTACTGTGACCTGACTCTTTCCATCAGGTCTCAGGTAACCAAGTATATCCTTTTTCCTTACATCGGAAAGCCTCTTTACAAGCTTATGGGCAAGGCTTATGGTCATAGGCATGAGCTCAGGGGTCTCATTACAGGCAAAACCAAACATAAGGCCCTGGTCGCCTGCGCCTCCGATATCAACGCCCATTGCTATATCCTGAGACTGCTCGTGTATAGAGGTTATTACAGCACAGGTCTCATAGTCAAAACCATATTTTGCCCTTGTATATCCAATGTCCCTTATCGTCTCTCTGACTATATCAGGGATATGGACATAGCAGGTCGTTGTTATCTCGCCTGCAACAAAGGCCAGACCTGTTGTCACAAGGGTCTCGCACGCAACCCTTGCATGTTTATCCTGTGCTATTATTGCATCGAGGATTGCATCTGAGATCTGGTCTGCTATTTTATCTGGATGTCCCTCTGTAACAGATTCAGAGGTAAAGAAATAGTTTGACTTTGCCATGGAAAACCTCCTAAAAAGATTTCTCTTCAAATCGGCAGATAGGTTAAATTAAATAACTTTGCTCTGGTATTTGTCAAGAAGTTTCAGCCAGGCAACAATATTTTAATTCATATGGATTTTGACAAACAATGATGCAAATTGATAAGTTACCATATAGGAATATTGCTAAAAATGCAGCAATCCCATGTGTAACCTGTGTAATATGGAGAAATGTGTATATGGATAAAAGTGATGTTGCCGAGGATACCGCTGTGATACGCACTACAGTATCGCTGCGGAAGATGTTATGTCTTATGAGGCCTGTTGACCACCTCAACATATCATTTCTATCCTTTCTCCTGATCCTTACCCTTACCTTTAAAAAAAATCTTCCAATGTTTGATTATCTAATCTCCCTTTATAGCAGCCTGATTTTAATCCTTTTTATCCTCATCTATCTCAAGGGGAGATTTACCGGAAGACTCCTCATTGCCATCCATGAGATTATATTCCCACTAATGATTATAGTCCTGTGCTTCGATAGCCTCGGATATGTCGTCCACTACATAAACCCGGTTGATAAAGACCCGACCCTCATAAGGATAGACTACATGCTCTTTGGCACCAATCCCACGGTCTTTCTTGAACGGTTTGTAAATCCTCTATTAACCGATATTATGCAGCTTTCCTACAGCACATATTATTTTCTTCCTATAATATTCTGCCTTGCGCTTAAATTCCATAAAAAGCATGATGCCTTTGACAGGAGTGTTTTTCTGATAATACTCTGTTTTTATCTGTCATACATAGGTTACCTTATCTTCCCTGCCATAGGTCCCAGGTTTACACTCAACAGCCTTCAGTCCGTAGAGCTTAAAGGTTTCCTTGTAGGAGACATCATAAAGGAGACTCTTAATAGGCTTGAAGGGATAAAAAGGGATGCATTCCCAAGCGGCCATACAGCCATAACAGTTGTGGTCATCTATCTTGCAGCAAGGTATGAAAGGCTGCTATTCAGGATTTATCTGCCTGCAGGCATTCTCCTTATAATCTCAACCGTCTATTGCAGGTATCACTATGTTATAGATGTGATTGCAGGTATTGCCCTTGCTGTAGTGAGCATATATATCGGAGAGAAATACTATAATATATGGTATAAAAAGAATAATCTCCCATGAAGATTTTGATAGTAGAGGATGAAAAGAGGATTGCGGAGGTTGTAAGGGCATACCTGCAATCAGAGGGCTACTCTGTGGTATGGACAGACACTGGCATAAAGGCATTAGATGCCTTCAGCAGGCTCAGGCCTTCACTTGTAGTCCTTGACCTTTTGCTTCCTGATATGCCAGGCGAGGATGTGTGCAGGCAAATAAGGGAGACCTCTGATATCCCGATTATCATGATGACTGCAAAGAGCGCAGAGGAAGACAGGATAAAGGGACTTGGCATCGGCGCAGATGATTATATAGTCAAACCCTTTAGTCCGAGAGAACTTGTGGCAAGGGTAAAGGCAGTGTTGAGAAGGACAAATAAGGATGAGGATATTGTCTTGAGCTTTAACAAAGGGAGCCTTGTTATAGATGGCCAGGCCCACGAAGTAAGGGTATCCAGGGACACAAGGTCGCTTACGCCAATGGAATTTAAACTCCTGTTTTGTCTTGCAAGGAATCACGGAAAGGTTATGAGCCGCTCACAACTTATAGATGCGACCCAGGGCTATGAATTCGAAGGCTATGACAGGACGATAGACGCCCATATAAAAAATATACGACAGAAGATCGAGGCCGACCCAAAGAAACCTATTTTTATTCAGACCATATACGGTATTGGTTATAAGTTTACAGGAAGGCCTGATGCGGGTTAAATTTTTTATCGCATTCCTTAGCATAATCGTAGTTACCCTTATATCCAGCGTCCTTTACAGCAGGCTGATTTTAAGTGATATAAAGGATTATATGAAAGGCGCGATGGAGGATAAGGTATACATGATTACAGCCTCCATCGAGGCCGATTATGCAAGACACGGTTGGAATGGAGAATTCCTTAGAAAAGACACTATGTGGGCGCTTATGCTTGGTTACGATATAACAGTGAAGGGCATAAATGATGCCGTCATAATATCTACAGGGGATGTTTATGATAGCATAGACCTTGTGCTCAAAAGAAGATTGGAGGGGATGGGTATAGCCTTTAAGGCCGTGAATAAAAGACCGTATGAGCCCTATCCATTATTTGTCGAAGGGAATCAGGTCGGAACCCTTTATGCAAGACCTATAATGAGTCCGATAATTATTGAAAAGGGCGGTATACTTGAGCAAAGGGGGAGAAGTTTCCTCGTCTTTTCAATGCTTATAGTCGGTGTCATAGCTTTATTCTTTAGTGTCCTGCTTACACTGCATTTTACCAGCCCCATAAGGTCACTCACAAGGTCGTCAAGGGCTATCGGCCAGGGAGACTTCAGCCGGCGCGTGGATATAAGATCAGGAGACGAGCTTGGCGAGTTGTCATCTGCCTTCAACAATATGGCAGATGCCCTTCAGCGACAGGACAGGCTTAGAAGACATCTCATGTCAAATGCTGCCCACGAATTAAGAACCCCCTTAACCATCATAAAAGGCCAGATTGAGGGCATGATAGACGGCGTTATCCCTCTGGACAGGGAGAAACTCAACAGCGTGTATGACGATGTTGAAAGGCTTGGTGGGCTTGTCAACGGGATTGAGGATCTGACAAGGGCAGAAGCAGGAAGGCTATCTGTAAACAGGATTGAGGTAGATTTGGGAGAATTTCTCTCCGGTATTGTTGAACGGTTTAATCCATTATTTTTTAAAAAAGGTCTCTATCTGAATCTTAAGGCGTCTAATAAACTTAAGGCAAGGATAGACCCTGATAAGACAGAGCAGATCATTAATAATATTTTAAGTAACGCCCTTAAATTTACCGGGACAGGAGGCGTAGAAATAGGGTATGAAAGGCAGGACAAGACCATCGTTGTATCTGTAAAGGACACAGGCATAGGAATAAATGAGGCTGACCTCCCCTTTATCTTTGAGCGGTTTTATAAGACAGGAGAGGGTTTTGGTATAGGGCTGTCTATTGCAAAGGAATTGGCAGAGGCCCAGGCAGGGCAGATAAAGGTCGAAAGCGCAAAAGGGGCTGGTTCGACATTTACATTATACCTGCCAGTGTAATCTTATTTCTCGGTTAATAAATCACAGTGTCTGAAAAGGATTACATAACAATAAAGATTAAGGTGCAGCCGAGGGCATCCCGCTCAGAGATAGTGGGCTGGCATGGTGACAGTATAAGGGTCAGGCTTGCTGCAGTGCCTGTTGATGGGAAGGCCAACATCGAGCTTGTAGAGCTTCTCTCTAAAAACCTCGGTGTTAAGAAATCCGATATAGACATAATTAGCGGAGAATTTGCAAAGACAAAACTTCTCAGGATTAAGGGCATTAAAGACCTGAATAGCCTGAACATAAAGCCTTCATAATTCCTTCAATATTTCGTGTTATCATTTCAGCATGATAAGGTCTACAGCAGAATCAGGCAGCAAAGAGATATCTATGAAGTGGGCACATGCCTTGTTTTTGCTTGTATCAGTATGTCTTTTTTCTTTTGTATTTTATGGCTACTCGTTTGCAGGGATGTCTAAAGACGTATATAGGTCTCCCTATGGTCTGTGTTGTCCAGGTTCGGGTAACTGCTATGGTGTTCAGAAGGGGCTTATGACCCAAAGGCAGGTCTATGATTTCATAAAGGACTACTATCGCAGAGAGAACCTCAGAATCGGGGCAATAAGGCCAGTAGGACCGTGGTTTTTTATGGTGGATATATTTAAGGGGGATAAGCAGATAGACAGGGTTCTTATAGATAGACGGACAGGCAGGATAAGGACAACATATTAATGTATGAGTACCGGACATCGGAGAAAAACCCCGATGGACACTCTGACATTGGAGGAGGTGAGAGAAATGATACGCAATAAATTTCTATATGTAAATTAAATACCTGATCTGTTCAGGTCAAAATCCATGTAACAACCAAAGGAGGATTAGGAGATGAAAAGGTTTATGATTTTGTTCTTCTCACTGTTTCTTGTATTTGCCGTAATCGGCACAGGGGATGCTGTGATGAAGAGGCAGGCAGACAAAATGGCCCATGGCGGAATGATGGGCGGCGATATGGGGTGCGGCTGCATGGGTATGGGGATGATGGGCGACCCCGGTCATATCCTCAGGAATGCAAAGTTTCTTGGCCTTGATGCAAAACAGAAGACAGCTATTGGCGAGATAGTATTAAAGGCAAGGAAAGAGACGATAAAGAAGATGGCTGACCTTGAGATTGCAAGATTAGACCTGAAGGAGATTGTCAAAAAGGACCTCATTGACATGGATGCAGCCAAGGCCAAGATAAAACAGATAGAAGCCATAAAGTCCGATATGATGCTTGCACATATAGCGGATCTTGAGAAAATCAGGAATGTTCTAACTCCGGAACAGAGGGAAAAATTCAATGAGCTTATGGAAATGCCTATGATGGGGATGGGTGGAATGATGGGCAGAGGGATGATGGATAATATGCCCATGATGGATATGGGGAATCAGCCTTAGACCGCAAAGCAGAATATTTAGATAAGGGGGGCTGATGTAAATCAGTCCCCCCTTTTGTCAAACCCCAGCAATGCTGCCAGTAGATTAAATATCAAAGTAGAGGAAGAACTCGTGTGGATGCGGCCTCAATCTTAGGGCATCCACCTCTTTTGTCCTCTTGTAACTTATCCATGTCTCTATCAGGTCATCTGTAAATACATCTCCCTTTCTAAGGAAGGTGTTGTCTGCCTCAAGGTTATCGAGGGCATCCTCAAGGCTTGCTGGCATTGTAGGAACTGATGCCAGCTCCTCAGGGCCAAGTTCGTATATATCCTTATCAAGCGGCTCGCCTGGATGTATCTTGTTTTCTATGCCGTCAAGCCCTGCCATGAGCATAGCAGCAAATGCAAGATATGGATTGCATGATGGATCAGGGAATCTGACCTCTATTCTCTTTGTCTTTGGATTTGCAGAATACATCGGGATGCGGACACCTGCAGAGCGGTTCCTTCCAGAATATGCAAGGTTCACAGGCGCCTCGAATCCAGGTGTAAGCCTCTTGTAAGAGTTTGTAGTTGGGTTTGTAAAGGCTGCAAGGGCAGGGGCATGTTTCAGGATTCCACCGATGTAATAAAGCGCAAGCTCGCTCATGCCTGCATATCCATTGCCTGCAAACAGCGGTTTATTGCCTTTCCAGAGGCTCTGGTGTGTGTGCATGCCTGAACCGTTGTCGCCAAAGATGGGTTTTGGCATAAAGGTGACGGTCTTACTATGCCTCCTTGCAACATTCTTGATGATGTATTTGAATATCATAAGCTGGTCAGCCATCTTTATAAGGGGGGCGAAACGCATGTCTATCTCGGCCTGGCCAGCAGTTGCCACCTCGTGATGCTGTTTTTCGACATAGATGCCGCATTTCTGCATCTCAAGGCACATCTCGGTTCTGATGTCTTCCTGGCTGTCTGTTGGAGGAACGGGGAAATAACCCTCCTTATGCCTTGGTTTGTAGCCGAGATTCGGATTCTCCTCACGGCCTGAATTCCATATACCCTCTACAGAGTCAACAATGTAAAATCCGCTGTTAGCTGTCTGGTCAAACCTGACATCATCAAATATAAAGAACTCTGCCTCAGGGCCAAAGTATGCCGTATCTGCTATCTTCAGAGACTTCATATATGCCTCTGCCTTCTGTGCAACATATCTCGGGTCTCGGCTGTAAGACTCCTTTGTTATGGGGTCAACGATGTTACATATAAGACTCAGGGTTGGATACTCCCTGAATGAGTCCATAAAGGCAGTATCAGGGTCGGGCACAACAAGCATATCGCTTGTATGTATTGCCTGCCATCCCCTTATACTTGAGCCGTCAAAGCCAAAGCCTTCCTCAAAGACATCTTCTTTCAGTTCATCGATGGGCACTGAAAAGTGCTGCCATATGCCGGGAAGGTCAAGGAACTTGAGATCAACCATCTGTGCCTTGTTTTCCTGGGCCAATTTGATTACATCCTTTGCTGTCATAGACAATCCTCCTTTTATGATTTTATCGGATAAACCCGATCTAAAACTACACTGCTGTCTCTCCTGTCTCTCCTGTCCTTATCCTCACGGCCTCCTCGATCGGGAAGACGAATATCTTTCCATCTCCTATCTTGCCTGTCTTGGCTGTCTTTTCGATTACATCTACAACCCTGGAGGCAAGGGAATCCGTAGTGACTATCTCTATCTTAATCTTTGGTATAAAGTCAACTACATACTCTGCACCCCTGTAAAGTTCTGTATGGCCTTTCTGTCTCCCAAAACCCTTTACCTCTGTTACAGTCATGCCCTGGATGCCGATTTCATTAAGGGCATCCTTCACCTCATCGAGCTTAAACGGCTTTATTATTGCCTCAACCTTTTTCATATATCACCTCCTCGGCCTGGTTTTATAGACTACTAAACTTCTTGGTTTTTGTAAAGGGCATCTTAATCATGGCTTCACTGCGACCTCAGGATTTGCCTCTATGGAGTGTACGCTCAGGTCTGCGCCCCTGTATTCTTCTTCCTCGGAGAGCCTTATGCCTGTTGTTCTTTTCAGAATGCCATAGACGATAAAACTTGAGACAACCGCTATTACTATTGCAGCAAAAACCCCTATCAGTTGCGAAAGCAGATTGACACCTCCGAGACCGCCGAGGGCCTTTGAGCCGAATATGCCTGCTGCTATCCCGCCCCATGAACCAACAAGGCCGTGAAGCGGCCATACGCCGAGAACATCGTCTATCCTTAACCTCTCCTGCTCAAAGACAAAACCTTTTACAAATATTATGGATGCAATGGCTCCGATAAAGACCGCTCCGATTGGATGGACAATATCCGAGCCCGCACAGATGGCAACAAGCCCTGCAAGGGCTCCATTGTGGACAAAGCCAGGGTCATTTCTGGATATGAAAAGGGCTGAAAGGATACCGCCAACCATTGCCATAAGTGAATTTACAGCAACGAGGCCTGAGATAGCCTGCAGCGATTGCGCACTCATAACATTAAAACCGAACCATCCAACAGCAAGTATCCAGCTTCCAAGGGCAAGAAATGGTATGCTGCTTACAGGTATCGGCCTGCTCTTACCTGATGGGCTGTATCTGCCTGTCCTTGGACCAAGCAGGATTATTGCAGGGAGTGCAAGCCATCCGCCCATGGAATGGACAACGACAGAACCTGCATAGTCGTGAAAGGATGCACCAATATCCTTGAGCACGGATTGAAGACCGAGGATACTGCTGCCTGTGCTGAATCTGCCCCAGATGATGCCCTCGAAAAATGGATATACCAATGCGACAAAGATGCCGCCTGCAAAAAGTTGCGGGTAGAACCTTGCCCTCTCGGCTATTCCGCCTGAGATAATTGCAGGGATACATGCAGCAAATGTGAGCAGGAAGAAGTAATGGACCAGGTTAAAACCCTTTGAATCTCCGAGTAATGCCTGGGCAGGTTTAAGAAAGTCCATGCCGTATGCAAGGGGGAATCCTATGAGGAAATAAACAAGGGTTGATACAGACCAATCAGAGAGTATCTTTACAAGGGCATTTACCTGGTTTTTCTGCCTCACAGTACCGACCTCGAGAAAGGCGAAACCCGCATGCATGGCAAATATCATTACCGCGCCAAGCATCATAAACAATACATCAGCGCTTCGCTGCAGACCTAAAAGCTCATTCATGATAACGCTCCTTCTTATACCCAGATTTACTGTTATTGCTGCAAATAGCAATCAATATTCATGCCAGAACAATTCCCCTTATTTTATTTGACCTATTGGATTGGAAGGCGAAGGATATGCCTGTTAAACAGGCATATGTGCTCAGATATTAGGCAGAAATAATCAAACCCTTATCCCTATCTCTACCTGTCTCTTCCTTATAGCCGTGAGCCTGTCCCTCAGTTCTGCCGCCCTCTCAAAGTCAAGCCTTTGGGCAGCATCTTTCATGTCGGTCTCAAGCTTCCTGATGAGGTTGTCATCGTATTCGTATCTCAGCTCCTCCTCTGATATAACAGGAACAGTCCAGTAATCAGCCTCATAGACAGAGCCAAGGACATCCTTGATATTTGACTTTACTGTCTCAGGCGTAATGCCATTTTCCCTGTTGTATCGCTCCTGGACTGCTCTTCTTCTATTCGTCTCATCAATGGCCTTTTGCATGGATGATGTCACAGTATCTGCATAAAAGATTACCTCTCCATTTATATTCCTTGCTGCCCTTCCAGCGGTCTGGATTAATGACCGCTCTGAGCGGAGAAAACCCTTCTTATCAGCATCAAGGATCGCGACAAGGGACACCTCTGGAAGATCAAGTCCTTCCCTCAAGAGATTTACACCTATAAGTGCGTCAAACCTGCCAAGCCGCAGGTCCCTTAGTATCGCAACTCTTTCGATGGTGTCTATATCAGAGTGTAGATAACGCGCCTTTATCCCTATCTCCTGATAGTAATCTGTCAGGTCTTCTGCCATTCTCTTGGTCAGGGTTGTTACAAGCACCCTCTCACCATTGTCTGCCCTTTTCCTTATCTCTCCAAGGAGGTCATCCACCTGCCCTTTTATTGGTCTTATACTGATCCTCGGGTCCATAAGGCCTGTTGGCCTTATCACCTGCTCTACAATCTTTCCATGGGTTTTATCCAGCTCATAATTCCCCGGGGTTGCGGATATATATATGGCCTGGTATATCCTTTGTTCGAATTCCTTAAATGTCAGCGGTCTGTTATCCAGGGCAGATGGCAGCCTGAAGCCGTAATCAATAAGCGTTTGTTTTCTTGCCATGTCGCCCTCATACATACCGCCAATCTGTGGGACAGTTGCATGGGACTCATCAATAATAATCAGTAAATCCTCAGGAAAATAATCTATCAATGTATAAGGCGGCTCCCCCGTTTTACGGCCTGACAGGTGTCTTGAATAGTTCTCTATGCCGTGGCAGTAGCCAAATTCCCTCAGCATCTCAAGGTCAAACCTTGTCTTCTGTTCGATCCTCTGCGCCTCAAACTTCCTGCCCTCCTTCAGGAATGATTCAATCCTCTCATACATCTCATCTTCTATTGCCTTAAGTGCCATCTCAAGCCTTGGCCTTGGCGTAATCCAGTGGCTGTTTGGATAAAGGGCAACCCTTGCGAGTTTCCTTGAAACATGCCCTGTAAGAGGATCAATCTCAGAAAGTGAATCTATATCATCGCCAAAAAAATCCACTCTTATTGCCCTATCACCTGCATAGGATGGAAATATCTCAACTACATCCCCTCTAACCCTGAATGTCCCGCGCCTGAAATCCGTCTCTGTCCTCTCATACAGCATCTCGACAAGCCTCAGGAGTATCGCATCACGCTTAGCATGCATCCCCTCCTCAAGGAACAGATGCATCTGCATATAATCATCTGGCGAACCAATGCCATATATGCATGACACAGAGGCAACGATAATAGAATCTCTCCTTTCAAGCACTGCCCTTGTTGCAGAATGTCTCATCCTGTCAATATCATCGTTTATCAGTGCATCCTTTTCTATGTAGGTATCAGTTGATGGGATATATGCCTCTGGCTGGTAATAGTCGTAGTAGCTTACAAAATACTCCACTGCATTTTCAGGGAAAAAACTCTTGAACTCTCCGTAGAGCTGCGCAGCGAGCGTCTTATTGTGGGCAATAACAAGTGTTGGCCTGTTCACATTGGCTATGACATTTGCAATAGTATAGGTCTTTCCAGAGCCGGTTACACCGAGCAGCACCTGATGTTTCCTGTTTTCCAAGAGCCCCCCGGTAAGGGCATCAATGGCCTTTGGCTGGTCGCCTTTCGGGGTAAGGTCTGAAGAAAGCCTGAATCTATCCATAAGGGATTTTAAATCCTATTCTTCTGCCTTTCTATCGCTATCATCAAAAGCGACAGCGCTGCAGGTGTAACTCCGGGGATCCTGCTTGCCTGGCCGAAGTTTGACGGCCTTATCGCATTAAGCTTGGAGAGTATCTCATTTGAAAGGCCGCTTATGGATGTATAATCAAGACTATCAGGTATCCTTTTGGCCTCAATCCTTTTCAGCCTCTCTGCCATCTCCATCTGCCTTGTGATATAGCCTTCATATTTTATCTGTATCTCGACCTGCCTCTCTATATCCTCTGTTAAAGGCATCCCTGGGGGAGAAAACCTTTTGATAAAGTCGTATGTCAGTTCAGGCCTTTTTAAAAGCTGTTCAAGGGATGTGTCTTCTTCAATAATGGAACAATTGATTGCTGCCAGTGCAGCATTTATCTGGCCTGGTTTGAGCCTGATCTTTTTAAGTCTCTCAAGTTCTCCTGCTATCAACACCCTTTTGTCATTAAACTTGCTGTATCCTGTCTCATTAACAAGTCCGATATTGTATCCCTTCTCCATCAATCTCAGGTCAGCATTGTCGTGTCTTAAAAGCAGCCTGTATTCTGCCCTTGATGTAAACATCCTGTACGGCTCATTTGTCCCCTTTGTCACAAGGTCATCAATGAGGACACCTGTATATGCCTCGTGTCTGCCGAGTATCAATGGCCTTCTTCCCTGAAGTTTTAAAGCGGCATTTATCCCTGCCATCAGGCCCTGTGCAGCAGCCTCTTCATATCCTGATGTGCCATTAATCTGACCAGCAAGAAATAATCCATCTATAAGTTTTGCCTCAAGGCTGTGCTTAAGCTGCGCAGGATAGACAAAGTCATACTCGATGGCATAACCAGGCCTCATAATCTCTGCATCTTCAAGCCCGGGGATGCTCCTTACAAGCCGCATCTGCACATCGTATGGAAGGCTTGTTGAGATACCATTTGCATAGTATTCCATTGTCTCAAGACCCTCTGGTTCAAGGAATACCTGATGCCTCTCACGTCCAGAAAATCGAACAACCTTGTCCTCTATTGACGGGCAGTATCTCGGCCCTATCCCCTTAATCCTTCCGCTGTAAAGGGGTGAGCGGTCAAGGTTTCCCAGTATAATCCTGTGCGTTTCTTTATTTGTATATGTGATATAGCATGGCAGTTGTGGGTTTGTAATCCCCTCGGTGCTGTATGAAAATGGTGTTGGCGGCTCATCTCCCCACTGGGGTTGTGTCTTTGAGAAATCTATTGTCTTTGCATCAAGCCTTGGAGGTGTGCCTGTCTTTAGTCTTCCCATCTTAAGACCAATCTCTTTTAGAGAATCTGATAGGCCAATGGATGGATACTCTCCTGCCCTTCCAGCCTGAAAATTCTCAAGGCCGATATGTATCAGACCTTTAAGGAATGTTCCTGTTGTTACAATTACAGCCCCTGCCTTATAGAACACACCGAGGGATGTTAATACGCCTTTTACCCTGCCGTCCTCAACAACAATTCGTTCAATAGATGCCTGTTTTATATCGAGGTTTTTTTCTGCCTCAAGCACCTTTCTCATTGATAGCCTGTAAAGAAGCCTGTCTGTCTGGGCCCTCAATGACCATACAGCAGGACCTTTTGATTTATTCAAGACCCTGAACTGTATGCCTGCCCTGTCTGTGACCTTTGCCATCTCGCCTCCGAGGCTATCGATCTCACGCACAAGATGGCCCTTTGCGAGGCCGCCAATTGCAGGGTTACATGACATCTGTGCAATGGTATCGATGTTCATGGTAAAAAGGCATGTGGAAAAGCCCATACGGGATGCTGCAAGGCCTGCCTCACAGCCAGCATGTCCAGCGCCAATAACAATTATGTCGTATTGCCTTTCCATCAACTTATTACCCTTAACTTTCCATCTCCCTTTTCAACCCTGCCAATAACCGAGAAGGGTATATCAGCAGAACTAAAGACCTCGACTTCCTGGGGGGCGATTGCAATGAGCAATCCACCGGATGTCTGAGGGTCTGAGAGGATTAATCCCTTTTCCTCAGGGAATCCATCTGGAAATAAAACCCTGCCGTCAAGGAATTTAAGATTGTTATAGTCGCCCTCAGGCACCATGCCGAGGGCAACCATACCTTCAACATTGTCAAGGACAGGGACATTTCCATATGAGATTACAATGTCTATCTCAGCATCCCTGACCATATTGAATGCGTGTCCAAGAAGGCCAAAGCCTGTGACATCTGTAACAGCATGGGCATTGGCATCCATGGCTATGGCAGATGCCCTGTTGTTCAGTCTTAACATCCATTGGACAGCCTCTCTGAGGTCATCCTCTAATAGTCTTCCACCCTTGAGTGCAGTTGTCAGTATGCCAACCCCAATGGGTTTTGTAAGGATAAGGACATCCCCTGGTATAGCGCCGCTAAGCCGCAGTATCTTATCCTTTTTAACGACACCTGATACCGAGAGACCGAACTTCAATTCCCTGTCTTCTATGCTGTGGCCTCCAAGGAGATAGACAGATGCCTCTTTGAGCTTATCCATGGCACCCCGTAGAATCTCCCTCAGAACCCCAGGCTCATAATCGCAGGAAGAGAAACCAGCAATGGCAAGGGCTGTATGAGGGATACCACCCATTGCATAGATGTCGCTAAGGGAATTAGCAGCGCTTATAGCACCAAATGTATAGGGGTCATCCACAATTGGCGTGATGACATCAACTGTCTCTACAAGGGCAACATCCCTGTCGATCAGGTATACGCCTGCATCATCTCCAGGGCCAACTATCGCCCTTTCATCCTGCTGGTTAGAGACCTCTTTTATAATCTCTTCAAGGTCAGACCGACCCAGTTTCCCTGCTCAGCCGGCAGCCCTGACCTTTTCTGTCAATCTAATCCTTTTTTCCACTATTAAGTCCTTCCCGAAAGTGATAATTCTAATATAGCTGAATCATGCTTTAAAATAAAAGGGCAACAGGCGTCCTATTTATATGATGTTTATAAAGTGTCATTATTAATGTTAAAATTTCCATTAATGCTATTAGATGACAGAAAAATGCAACCCGAAGGCTTTATTGACCTCCATACCCATGGAATCGGCAGATACGACACCAGGACAGATAATCCTCAAGACATCCTGAAGATTGCTGAGCTGCATGGAAAGGCAGGAACCTCTGCTATCCTGCCAACAATATACGCGGCTCCAATTGATGAGATGCGGGCTGATATAGAGTCGGTGAGAAAGGCAATGGAGATACAGAAGTCAGAGGTCGGAGGTCAGAAGTCAAATCCCCCCGTCCCCCCTTTACTAAGGGGGGGTGAGGGGGGATTATTTTCTAAAGGGGGGATTAATAACTCATCACTTATCCTTGGCGTTCATCTTGAGGGGCCGTTTCTGAATCCATTAAGATGCGGTGCAATGGCTAAAGAGACATTCATAAGGCCAACAATCGCCAGCCTCAAGAGATTGGTTGAGGGCTATGAGGATATTGTAAAGATAATCACAATAGCCCCTGAACTGGCAGGCGGCTTAAAGGTCATCGAGAAGTGCGCCATGCTGGGAATCAGGGTAAATATGGGACATTCTGATGCCACATATAAACAGGCAGTTGACGGTAAAAAGGCAGGTGCGACAGGTATTACCCATATATTTAATGCCATGAGGCCGTTTCATCATCGTGAGCCAGGGATTATTGGACTTGGGCTTCTTGATGAAGACCTATATATTGAGGTCATTGCTGATGGGTTTCATATCCATCCCAGGACACTGGAACTGATCTTTAACACAAAGCGCCTTGACAGGATTATCCTTGTCTCTGATTCAGTAAAAGGGGCAGGCAGAGGCAAAAGGCCGATCTATAACACAAAGGGCACGCTGGCAGGCAGCGCAATAACAGTAAGGGCTGCATCTGGTTTCCTTAAATCCATCGGTATCCCTGAAGTTGAGGCCATTGAGGCTGGGATAGAAAACCCGATGAGATACCTACGGGCAGTAGTTGATAAAAAGCATCTGGTTAGATAGGTGTCCTATTTATTTGCTCTTCGGTCAGAAATTTATTTAACACACTCGGAAGCCCCCTTGTATTTATGGGCTTTGTGATATATCCATCACAGCCGATTCCAAGGATCCGCTCCCTGTCTCCACTCATAGCAAGTGATGTTATAGCGATAATCTTGATCCCTTTTGTTTCCGGGTCTGCCTTTAAGAACCTTATCGCCTTTGTCCCATCCATCCTCGGCATGTGCATGTCCATCAGGATAAGGTCAGGTTTGTGCACCTTTGCCATCCTTATCCCTTCCACGCCATCAGAGGCCTCAATAACATCATAGCCGTTATACAGGAGAATATCCCTGATAAGGCTCCTGTTGTTTTCATTATCCTCAACAACAAGTATCTTTGGCATATCAGCAACCTCCGTTTCCTTTAATTAATTGTTCGGATGCTTACCAACTACCTTCCTTAACTCAACTATGAACCTCTCTCTTGTGAGCCCTCCTTTTTCTACAATATGCTGGATCTTTAGCCTTCTTTTATCCTTCTGAGAAAGGCTCATTGCCGTGAGGATAATAATTGGTATGGATGCTGTTTTATCCTCGTAGCGCAATGCATCAGCAACCTCAAATCCACTCATGCCTGGCATCATCAAATCGAGCAGTATCAGGTCAGGCATTTCCCTTACCGCAGCCTCTATGCCATCTTTGCCATTCGATGCCTTCAGCGCATTATATCCCTCGGATATTAAAACCTCCTCCATTATTGCAAGCGTCTTTGGATCATCATCGATTATAAGTGCAAGCTTTTTATGCGATGCTGTCCCTTCTGTTTGCCTTTCCTGAGCAGAGACAGTTTCCGGTACAGATTGCCTGATTGGTATTGTGAATGTGAATCTGCTTCCCTTTTTATATTCGCTGTCGACCCATATCTTGCCGCTGTGGAGTTCAACAAGCCTCTTTGTGAGTGCCAATCCGAGCCCTGTGCCCTCATATGTCTTAGTATATGGCGACTCAATTTGTGAGAATTCTCTGAAGAGCTTTGGGATATCCTCAGGCTTTATGCCTATGCCTGTGTCCTGCACAGTGATTTCGATAAAGTCAGAAGTTAAGAGGTTAGGAGGTTGGGAAGTTGAGATTTTTTTCTCAGCTTCATATCCACTCATCTTCTTAGCTTCTACCTTTACGCTTCCCCCATCTGGCGTAAACTTCACTGCATTGCTAAGGAGGTTAAACATTATCTGCTTCAACTTCCTTTCATCTGCCCCTATTTCTATGTCTGCATCGGAAGCTATATCAAGGGAGAGCTTAATCCCATGCTTAAAGGCCTTTTCCTTGAACATCATCAAGGATGAATCAAGGACATCTCTTAACAGGAAATTGTTGTATTCAAGCTCCATCTTTCCTGATTCTACCTTTGATAGATCCAGGATGTCATTTACAAGGCTGAGGAGATGCCTCCCGCTTTCACCTATGTCCTTCACATACTCTAATTGTTTTTCATTTAATGGCCCGAAAAGCTGGTCTTCTAACACCTCTGAAAACCCTATCACCGAGTTTAGCGGTGTCCTTAACTCATGTGACATATTCGCAAGGAAATCTGACTTTGCCCTTGACGCCTCCTCAAGCCTTATATTGGCCTCAGAAAGCTCCTTCTGCTGGGCTTGAAGTTCCTCGTTCATTGTGCGGAGTTCCTCATTCATCGTCTGAAGTTCCTCATTAGAACGGGAAAGCTCATCTGAAAGCCTTTTCAGGGCTGCCTGGTTTTTGATTGTGTTGATACCTATGGCAAGCTGCGGGGCAATGCGTTCAATGACATTTATATTTTCTTGCCTGAATCCATGGATGCAGGCAAGTTCAAGCACCCCCATTGGTTCATCCTTGTACAGCAATGGGATGGCTATTATATCCTTGGGAATGAGTATGCCAACACCTGTCTCTACCTTAAGGTATGTGTCCTGAGGGATGTCCCGGATTCTCAGCATCCTTTTCTGCCGCAGACACTCAAGTGGGAGGCCATCAATCCCTGATGGCTTTTGAATCGAAATAAATGCACATGGCATGAGCCTTCCCTCTTCAAACACATATAAAACCCCTGACTCTGTGCATGTGTGTTCGCTCAGTTTTTTGAGAGATGCATCGCACATCTCTCCCATATCAGGCCACTCTCTGTTTAAAAGGATGATGGTCTCGTTGTATATCTTTTCAGAATATTCCTTTTCCTTAAGTTCTTTTGTGGATCTCTGGATTGAAATTAACAGTTCTGCCCCCTTGTATGCAAAGAACCCTCCTATAAGCAGCATAATCCCTGTAAAGGCAAAGAGTCCCCCTGTTATCTTTCTCACAGGGGCAAAGACATCTTTTAAAGGCCTCTGAACGATTACACCCCAGTCCCACTGCTTAACAGGATGATATGCCGAAAGCACCATCTCCTCAGTCGCAGGGGCAAGCGTCCTTTCAGCCCCTTGCAGACCCCTCTTGACCTTCTGAACAACAGGGACTTTGGAGAAGTCCACAATCCTGTCCAGTTTATAGTTGGGGTGATAGATGAGATTACCCTTTTTATCAACTACATAGATAAAACCACTTCCAACCTTTATGCCGCCTATTGCATCCTTTATATAATCATCCCTCGGCTGCATAACAAGGATGGCGAGGATGCCTCTATCCACTGCCTTTATCGGGATTGCAATGGCAAAGAGATACCTCTGGGGCCTGCCTGCCCTGAGATAAAACTCGGAGACATATGGAGTCCAGTTCTTTGAAACACCCTTATACCAGTCCCTGTCTGAGAAGTCTTTGCCAATGGCGAGGGGGTCTTCGGGATAGGCAGCAAGCTCAATCCCCTTCGGCGATGCTATAAATGCCCTCTCGATAGTATGAGAGGTTCCAATGAGATTTTTAAGGTGCATATCCATCTCTTTCTTGTCACCCCTCTGTAATCCTTCTATTAGATATGGCCTTGCAGCATATGCCCTGCCAAAGGCTATATCGCTATTTAACTTTTCCTCGATGTGGTGGGCGCCGAGTGTTGCATACATCTGATTCTCTTCGATTACCATCCGCTCAAGATTATCAGTAACCTCAAGATACACAAAGAAGGCAAGACTGAGCACGGGTATAGCTGTTATGAGAATCCCTGAAAGAATAGTCCTCCATCTCTTCTGTAAAAACCACCCCTTCAATTTAGCCTCCTGCTATTAATCAGTTAAACCAATGGACAGTGAGAAGTTACGAATAACAACTTTCCTCTTTTATATAAACAATTTCTATGCCATAATTATAACACATTGTTTTTTCAAGATTTTAGAGATTAGTCCTCACAATTTTAAAGAGGATTTTGCACATAATTTTGTGCATGTATATATCATTCCTGTAATATCTTAATCCCTTTTTCTGAAGACCTTTACATATGGCATTACCTCATAAAAGTCTTCTGTAAGCTGAGGGGTCATTATCTCTGCCTCGCCGAGGATAAGATACCCCTTATTCCTCAGAAAACCTGAAAAGCCCTCCAATATTCTCTCCTGTAAATTGCGATCAAGGTATATGAGGACATTCCTGCAAAGGATGAGATGAAAATCTGAAAATATCCCCTCTTTTGGAGGCCTGCAGGTTGTAACATCATGGTAGGCAAAGGTCACCATTGACCGTATCTCATCGTTTATTCTGTAAAGACCATCTTCGGAGATGAAATACCTGTCAAGATAGCCCTTTTTAACCTCTAATATCGCTTCGCTTTTGTATACGGCCTTCTTGGCATCCTCAATCGCATCTCTATCAATATCCGTTGCAATAATGAAGATATGGGGATATACTGCCTCTTTATAGATAATCTCCTTGAGAAGGATAGCCACAGAATACGCCTCCTCTCCCCTTGCACAGCCTGCGCACCATATCCTCAGGACATCTTCTCTATGGCTTAAGACAACCTCGGGAAGGACAAAGCTCCTGAGTACCTCAAAGACAAGCGGGTCCCTGAAAAAGTGGCTTACCTTTATAGTGAGAGCCTCTATAAGGCTGTCTACCTCTTGCGGGTTTTCTTTAAGGTATTGATAGTAAGAGGCATAATCAGGCATCATTGTGGCATGCAGTCGGCGCTCAAGCCTTCGCCTTATAGTATTTGCCCTGTAGGCAGTGAAATCAATTGCACGCAATTCCTTGACATACTCAAGCAGTTCATAAAGTTTATCAGGCATATAGCCTCCGGATATCAATCTATATAGATGCTAAATTTTATCTTAATAATCGCATATTGGCAACTAAGTTTAGATCTTTGAAAAACAGATATTAAGGATTACCCCTCCACCGATAACCAAATCCCCGTTATAAAATACAGCGCTCTGGCCTGGTGCAGGGGCCCACTGGGGTTCGTCAAATTCCACAAGGACAGTATTTTCATCTGCTGGCCAGATTGCTGCAGGGGCCTCTGTCATTGTTGAGCGGAGCTTGGTCCTGACCATTTTTTCTTCAGAGAGGGAACCAATGGAAACCCAGTTAAGGTCGCCTACCAGAAACCTCTTTGACATTGCACTTTCCCTTGGACCCACAACAACTGTATTGCTCTGCCTGTCTATGGCAGTAACATAAAAGGGTGATGTATTAGAAACACCAAGTCCTTTTCTCTGGCCAATGGTATAAAAGGCAATACCCTTATGCTGCCCTATAACACGGCCATTAATGTCAACAATCGGTCCTGGTTTGACTGCTTCAGGGTCAAGTGTATGGATGAAGTCGATATACTTACCATCTCCAACAAAGCATATCTCCTGACTTTCAGGCCGTGATGCATTGGGCAATCCAAGCCCTGCGGCTATCTGTCTTGTCTCAACCTTTGTAAGACTGCCAAGCGGGAAGAGGGTCTTTGACAACTGTTCCTGTGTCATGACATAAAGGACATAGGACTGATCCTTTTTCTTATCTATACCCTTCATGAGAAGAGACCTGCTGTTCTCCTTTACGACCCTTGCATAATGGCCTGTGGCAATAAACTCAGCCCCAAACTCTGCTGCTTTTTTAAGAATGAGGTCAAACTTTATAAATCTATTACATAGAATGCAGGGGTTAGGGGTCTTTCCGGATATGTATGAGGCACAAAACCTCTCTATGACATCTTCGGCAAACTCATCCTTTGCATCCATTGTGTAATGCTCAATACCGAGACTCTTTGCAACCGCCTTTGCCCCTTCTATTGCCTCCATGGAACAGCAGACATCGGTTTTTCTTCTTTCCCGCTGCTCCCACAGCTCAAGGCTGAGGCCGATTACTTCATAACCTTGCTCTTTGAGGAGATGTGCTGCTATAGAAGAGTCAACGCCGCCGCTCATTGCAACCAAGACCTTCATAACTTTAATATAGCATACACAGGATTGAAGATTCCCTGCAGCTTGCTGCAGGGAATCTTAATGCAAGGAAATTATTATTTTTAACATTCGCTCGCTTGACCCCGCAGCAAGCTGCGGGCAATACGCTCGCTATCCATTTAAAATTCGGTTGGTGTGTGGAGATTTGAGAGGGCCTGGTCAGACCAGGCCCGTTTGATTATTTCTTGTGACACTTAGCACAATTATCTTTTGGAGCAAAGGCCTTTGTCCCATTGTGGCATGTCCCGCAGAACTTGCCTGCGTTTATATCAGCCATGGTTATCTTTGCAGAGCCTTCCTTGCCCGGTCCCTTCATCGGGAATATCTTTGTGTGGCAGTCCATACACTTCAGACCTTTGTCAGCATGGACCTTACCGCTAAAGGTTACTTTACCCATTGCACCAGCGGGAAACTCGATGGTCTTTCCAGGAGGAACTGCAAGGGCTGTGCCTACTAAGCCGATGGAAATAAGGGCTACAACTACTAATAGGGCTATCCTCATCCTTAATCACCTCCTTTCCAAAAAACTTATTAAGCGTTAATAATATGCCAATCTCCACCCTCAATGTCAAGAGAAAAATGCATCAACCATGCCATAATAGAGAAGGCTATTTTACTGATACCTTTCCATTATGCCCAATGATCTATTTCCCTTTTTGCGGAGTTATTTCGCCTTTTAAGGAAAATCACCCTTCAGGCCTAATCCTCATAAACCTCTTTTTGCCTGCCTTGATAATATATTCGCCCTTTGGAAGCCCTTTATCAGGATTATCCCATTTTTCATCATCCACCTTTACTGCCCCCTGCCTTATGAGCCTTATAGCCTCGCCTGTGCTCTGGCAGATGCCTGTCTGCTTCATAATCCTTGGAAGCCACATATCCTGTCCTTCCCACTCAATAACATAAGTCTCTATATGTTCTGGGAGCCCCTTGTCCTTGAATATGTGTTCGAACTCCTGCCTTGCAGCAGTGGCTGAATCCTTCCCCCGGTATCTCTCGACGATCTCCATGGCAAGGGCTTCCTTTGCATGCTTGGGATGAATCTTGCCCTCTTCTATGCCTTCTTTAAGCAAATTGAGTTCTTCTATAGGTATATGGCTTAACAGCTCGTAGTACCTAAGCATGAGGGTGTCATCTATAGACATCAATTTTCCGAACATCTCCATTGGAGGCTCTGTTATTCCGATATAATTGCCAAGGCTTTTTGACATCTTGTTTATGCCGTCAAGCCCTTCTAACAAAGGCATCAGGACGACTACCTGCTCTTCCATGCCGAATTTTCTCTGCATAGACCTTCCCATGAGTAGATTGAATTTCTGGTCGGTTCCGCCTAATTCGACATCCGCCTTGAGATATACCGAGTCATATGCCTGAAATAATGGATAATAGAATTCAAGTACGGTTATATCCTGCTGGTTACTAAACCTCTTCTTAAAATCCTCTCTTTCGAGCATCCTTGCTACTGTCTGCATTGAACCGAGTCTTACAAACTCCATCACGTCCATCCTGGAGAGCCATTCGCTGTTGAATCTTATCCTGGTTCTTTCAGGGTCGAGGATCTTGAATATCTGCTGTTTATATGTCTCTGCATTCTTTGACACCTCTTCTCTGGTTAGGGGTTTTCTTGTCTCAGACCTTCCGCTTGGGTCTCCGATCATGCCTGTAAAATCACCTATGAGGAAGATGACTTCGTGTCCGAGTTCCTGAAATTGCCTCATCTTCTCAAGGAGCACTGTGTGGCCTATATGGATATCAGGGGCTGTTGGATCAAAACCTGCCTTGACAATTAGCGGCCTGCCTTCCTCGTATGAGCGCTCAAGCTTGCGAAGGATTTCCGCCTCAAGGATTATTTCTACGACTCCTCTCCTGATTATCTCAAGTTGCTTTTCTGGCGTAAGCATGATGTATCACTTTAAAATGATAGGGGTTTTTATGTCAACCAGAATTGATAGTGTGCTGCCATTCTTATTTTTGTCTTGACACATATGGGATGAGGGGTTATCTTATGTATCATGAAGAAACCATGGGCAGGAAGGTTCAGGATGAATACCGCAAAGGTCGTTGAGGAATTTACATCCTCCATATCCTTTGATAAAAGGCTTTGGAGATATGATATAGAGGGAAGCATTGCCCATGCCAGTATGCTCGGCAAACAGGGGATAATAAAGAAGGCAGAGGCCGCTCTAATAAAAAAGGGGCTTGCTGACATAAAGGCTGAAATTGAGACAGGAAGGTTTGTCTTCAGGCAAGACCTTGAGGATATACACATGAATATAGAGGCTGCCCTCATCCAGAGGGTCGGCCCTGTTGGTGGAAAGCTGCATACTGCAAGGAGCAGAAACGACCAGGTCTCTCTTGACCTGAGGCTCTATCTGAGGGACGAGATTCGCGCAATCATGTCCCTGATAAAGAGTCTACAGAGCTCTACTGTAAAGGCCGCTGAGAAGAATATAGATATCATAATGCCGGGTTATACCCATCTTCAGAGGGCACAACCCATACTTCTATCCCATCATCTCCTTTGCTACTGGGAGATGCTTAACAGGGATAGTGAGAGATTTAACGAGTGCCTTAAGAGGGTAGATGTAATGCCCCTCGGCTCAGGTGCACTTGCAGGCACACCATTTCCAATAGACAGGGATTATGTAGCAAGGCTTCTCAGGTTTTCCTCTGTGTCGGACAACAGTGTGGACAGCGTAAGCGACAGGGATTTTGTGATAGAGTTTATCTCTGCATGCTCTATCCTGATGATGCACATGTCGAGGCTGTCAGAGGAGATTATCCTCTGGGCAACATCTGAGTTTGGATTTATTGAGCTACCGGATGATTTTTCAACAGGCTCAAGCATAATGCCTCAGAAAAAGAATCCGGATGTTGCCGAACTTGTAAGGGGGAAAACAGGCCGCGTATTCGGTCATCTGTTTGGCACACTTACGATGATGAAGGGCCTTCCGCTTTCTTACAATCGTGACCTTCAGGAGGACAAGGAGGCTGTCTTTGATTCTGTAGATACTGTCAAGGCATGTCTTGGCGTGTTTAATGCAATGTTGCCAGGGATAAGATTTAATCCTGTATCCATGCAAAAGGCAGCAGAGGGCGGTTTTATAACCGCAACTGACCTGGCTGATTATCTATGCTCAAAAGGCATTCCCTTCAGGAATGCACATGAGATAACAGGAAGGGTTGTGAGGTATTGCATAGATAAGGGTAAGAGCCTTGAGGGGCTTACACTTAAAGAGCTCATGGGATTTTCAGAGATGATAGGTGAAGATGTCTTTAAGTATCTCAGCCTTGAGGCATCTATAACCCGCAGGACATCCTATGCTGGCACAGCGAGGAAGATGGTCATCGAAAGGATAAAGGCGATTAAAAGAGGCTTAAACAGGTCAGTGTGAGCGAAAAGGTTACTGCAAAAGGGATATTCCATTTAACTATATGCTGCCTGCTGATTACAGTTGTTTTAATAATACTTCTGCCTGGCTGTGGTAAAAAGGGGCCGCCTCTGCCATCCTATCATATAAGGCCTGTGCCTGTTACTGATTTAAGGGGCATGCACAGGGAGACCTCTATCTGGTTGTTCTGGAGCGGACCTGCCCGTTGGCTGTCTGAGGATGGCTCATCAATAAGGATAAAGGGGTTTTACATCCTGAGGGCAGAGGCACACGAGGCATCTGAGCTTAACGACTGTAGATGCGAATTTAAAAGGCTTACATTCATAACAGCAGAAAGGGGTGGGGATTTTGTCTATGCCGATAATACCATTGTCTATGGCTATTCTTACCTATATAATGTTATAATTGTTGGTCCACAAGGGGTTTTCAGTAAGGAGTCAAACAGTATCCTTATAACACCAGAACAACCGCCAGATGCCCCATCAGATATAGGGGCTATTTCCAGGGATAAAGAGGTCTTGCTAACATGGCAGACACCGGGGAAAGGTGTCCTGGGTTACAATATCTACCGTACAACGGGTTCTAAAGGAAAAGGCAGGGAGAGCACATCTACCCCGATAAACAAAGGGCTTGTTCTTACAACAAGGTATATTGATAAAGAGGTAGAAAACAATATCCCTTATACCTATACTATAAGGGCTGTAAACAACAATCTGGATGAAGGCCCTCCTTCAGAAGAGGCGACTGTAATGCCGCAGAGGCAAACACCACCACAATCACCGCAAGGACTGGCAGCAATCTATAACGGTAAAGAGGTTGTGCTTACATGGAGGGATAACCCGGAGCCCTGGGTAAAGGCATACAATATCTATAGGGCATCTGGAATAGATAAGGGTTTTGTCCTTATAGGGCAATCCAGGGCATCCGCATACATAGATAAAGATATAGAGAAAGGTCTACGGTATTTCTACAGGGTAACTGCCATTGATGATTCCCCGAGGGTGTTGGAAAGTGTAGCATCCAACACTGCAGAGGCTATTGCCGATTAACCTGCCCTTTACTTTTGCCAATGTTTTTTGGCATTCTTAATCCATGAGGATACTTGGACTTGATGTTGGAGATAGACATATAGGAATTGCTGTAAGCGATAGCCTTGGCATCACTGCCCAGGGTCTGAAGACCATTGACAGAAAAGAAACAGGCCAGACAATTGCTGAACTTAAGCTGATCATAGAGGAATATGATGTTGAATCCATTGTAGTTGGCCTTCCAAAGATGCTAAACGGCACTACAGGGGTTCAAGGCGAAAAGGTAATCTCCTTTGTTGATGAGATAAAAAGGGAGATACCCCTGCCAGTAATCCTCTGGGATGAGCGTATGAGCACAGTAATTGCTGAAAGGCTTTTGGTAAGGGCCGATATGTCAAGGAAAAGGAGAAAGGGCCTCAGGGACAAGATTGCTGCATCCATTATCCTTCAAGGTTATCTGGATAATCTATCAACCAGTATAAAATGAAAGACAGAAAAACAAAGATAGAGCGGCGCCTGCCGGGCCGCTATCTTCTATCCGCATTTGTACTGATATCCATACTGCTTCTCGGTGCTACCCACATCTATCTGAACCTCTTTAAACCCCTTTCGTATAAGGATGAATGGGAAGAGATAGGTATCCCCCACGGCGTCAGTTTCAAAGAGGCGGTTAATATACTTAACAAAGAGGGTTTTATCAGGGATAGGAACCTCTTTATACTTCTTGGAAGGATTACAGGCGTGGCAAACAGGATTCGCTCGGGCTATTATAACCTTAACACATCAATGAGCCCGTGGGATGTGTTTGATTCCCTGAAAAATGGCAGTATTATAGAATATACTCTGACCATTCCAGAAGGTTCAACCCTTGAAGACATTGCAGATATCCTGAGTAAAAAGGGTTTTGTAAACATGGACGATTTTCTCAGTCTTGCAAGGGATAAAGAGCTTCTGCAGTCCCTCAACATAGACGCACCGAGTCTTGAGGGATACCTTTTCCCTGATACCTACAGGTTTCCAAAGGGCATGTCAGCAGAGGATATTATCAGCATGATGGTTGGAAGGATGAGGGAGGAATTTGGTGCAGCCTTGAGGCAGAGGGCTGCTGAGATAGGATTTGATGAGAGGGCAACCCTGACCCTTGCCTCTATTATCGAGAGGGAGGCACAGGAGGACTGGGAAAGACCCATTATCTCTGCAGTCTATCACAATAGACTTAATAAGGGCATGCCTCTTCAGGCAGACCCAACAGCCATATACGGCGTAAAAAGCTACAACGAGAAGATTACAAGGAAGGATCTTCAAAGGAAGACCCCTTATAACACATATCAGATAATCGGTCTGCCTCCGGGGCCAATTGCATCGCCTGGGATAAAATCCATAAAGGCGGCGCTTTATCCTGCCCAGGCTGACTATCTATACTTTGTTTCAAAGAATGATGGCACACATTACTTTTCAAAGACATCGGAAGAGCACCTTTTGGCAGTCCAGAAATATCAACTGGAGCGCCATGAAAACCGTATAACATCAAAGAAGGATACAGAGGTGCCATAAGGTGAACAGGAAGGTTACAAGACAGATAACCCTCGGTGGGGTCAAGATCGGCGGCAATGCACCAATAGTTGTCCAGTCCATGACAAATACAGATACGAGGGACTATGAGGCAACCATAGAGCAGATAAACGGACTTGAGGAGGTTGGATGTGAGGTTGTAAGGGTTGCAGTCCCTGATATGGATGCGGCAATTGCCATCGGCCGTATAAGGGAAAAAATCTCTATCCCGCTGATTGCCGACATACATTTCGACTATCGGCTGGCGATTGAGGCAATGCATCAGGGCATAGATGGCCTCAGGATAAACCCTGGCAATATAGGAGAGAGATGGAAGGTTGAGGAGCTTGTCAGGGCAGCCATGCAGAGGGATATACCAATAAGGATAGGTGTAAATGCAGGCTCCCTTGAGAAGGGCATACTCCAGAAGTATGGTCATCCAACGCCTGAGGCACTTGTTGAAAGCGCTGAAAGACATATTAATATCCTCGAGGCCATGGGTTTTAAAGCGATAAAGGTATCACTCAAGGCATCGGATGTCATGACAACAATTCAGGCATACAGGCTGTTTTCTGAAAGGTTTGACTATCCCATTCACATAGGTATCTCAGAGGCAGGCCCATTGGTATCTGGTACTGTTAAAAGCGCTGTGGGTCTGGGCATCCTTCTTTCCGAAGGCATTGGAGACACCATAAGGGTATCACTAACAGCAGAGCCGAGGCAGGAGGTCATTGTTGCCTATGAAATACTGAAGGCCATTGGCCTTAAAGAAAGAGGCCCACATCTTGTATCATGCCCCACCTGTGGCCGATGCGAGATCGACATAATAGGGCTTGCTGGCGCTGTAGAGGAGATGCTCTTTTCCATGAAAAAGGATGTAAAGGTGGCTGTTATGGGATGCGTTGTCAACGGCCCTGGAGAGGCAAGAGAGGCAGATGTTGGAATTGCAGGGGGCAAGGGTGTTGGCATCATCTTTAGAAAGGGGAAGGTTGTTAAAAAAGTCTCTGAGGATAAGATACTTGATGCACTTATGGAGGAGATAGAAAGGTTATAGCCGTGTCAAGATTGATACTGGATATAGAGACTGTGGGGAAGGACCTGGATTCATTCGATGATATGTCGAAGGATTATCTCCTTAAGTTTGCCAAGACAGAAGAGGACATCCAGGAGGTAAAAGACAGCCTTAGTTTTTATCCGCTTACAGGGGAGATAGTTGCTATCGGCATACTCAACCCTGATACGGATAGAGGCGCAGTATATTACCAGTCGCCGCAGATTCCACAAAGCGGTGAATTATTCACGCTGGATGCTCCACAATATGAGGAAGACGGATTTAAGTTCATACCTGGAAGTGAGAGGGAAATAATTGAGAGGTTCTGGGAGACGGTAAAAAACTATAGCCATATAATCACATTTAATGGGAGGGGCTTTGACTGCCCATTTATAATAGTCCGTTCTGCAATCCTTAAGATAAAGCCTGCAAAGGATCTGATGCCCAACAGGTATAATGATAGCCATATAGACCTTCTTGACCAGCTTACATTCTTTGGCGCAGTAAGGAGGAGATTCAGCCTTCATATGTGGTGCAGAGCATTTGGCATAAAGAGCCCGAAGGAGGAGGGTATAACAGGGTATGATGTAAAATCCCTGTTCCTTGAAAAGCGATACCTCGACATTGCAAGATACTGCACAGGGGATCTGAAGGCGACAAAAGAATTGTATAATTGCTGGGAGAGATATATAAGATTCCAAAGGGGTGAATAAAAGGGGTATAGGGATTGAAGCCTATAAAGTCAGAAACACCATCAACACCATCACTTCATTAATCTCACTCATAAAACCTATGGTGTCACCTGTTATCCCGCCGAGCCTTTTCCTGAGGTAGAATGTAAAAGAAAATGTGATAAGGCTGACAATGAGGAAGGAGGCAAGGGCCTTCCAATGAGGCATGATAAACAAGACCAATACCGTAGTAATAAGCGCAAATAGAAAATGACGCCTCTTCATCCCGTAGACAAATACCTTACCAAGGCCCTCCTGCCTTGCGTATGGCCCGAGAAATATGGAAAGGCTCTGGCTCCATCTTGCAAGGCATGGCGAAAACAGAAGGGCATATGCAGATGCATCTGTAATGGATGCGAGGCAGAGATATTTGATGAGTATGAGCATAACCAGTGCAGTTGCACCGAGGGCGCCGATTCGGCTATCCTTCATGATTATCAGGCTATCCTCCCTGTCCCTTGAGCCGAGAAGGCCGTCAACTGTATCTACAAAGCCATCCAAATGCAGTCCCCTTGTGATAATAATCCAGAGGCAGAGCACAATGGCAGGGGATAGATTATGCGGGAAAAATCTTGGGGCAAACCTGTTGGCCATAAAGATGAGGCCGCCTATAAATAGACCAACCAGTGGAAAGAAGGCAGATGAAAGGGCAATGGTCTTTTTATCTATATCCTTCTGAAAGGGTACGGGGATAACTGTGAGAAAACCAATAGCAGTGAAAAATCCCTTTATCACTTAAGCCTCAGGGGTATACCCGAAATAACTATATAGACCTCATCTGATGCAGAGGCGAATATCTGATTTATCTTTCCTGCAAGGTCGCGGAAGCTCCTTCCAAGGGGGCTCTCAGGGACAATTCCAAGGCCGACCTCATTTGAGACCAAAACACAACTTGGTGTTGCAATCTTACAGAACTCAGCAAGCTCCTCTGCCTCCTGGACAGGGGATTTACCCCTCTCAAGGGAGATGAGGTTGTTCAGCCACAGGGTAAGGCAATCTACAACAACCACCTCAAAACCATCAAGCTCCTTCAGCGCACCCTTTATGTCCATGGGCTCCTCAACTGTATACCATTGCCTTGCCCTGGCCTTCCTGTGCTGCATTATCCTTTTACGCATCTCATCGTCCAGGACCTGTGCTGTTGCAATGAATGCCTTTTTTTTGCCGAGGGATTTTGCAATGCTCAGGGCAAACCTGCTCTTGCCTGACCTTGCACCACCTGTAATAAAGACCAATCTACCCATATTAATACTCTATCCCCTTTCTTGCAGAAATGCCCTTTTGATAAGGGTGTTTTATCATCCTCATCTCTGTCACATAGTCTGCAAGCTCCTTCATCTCATCAGGAACACCCCTGCCTGTAAGCACAAGCTCTACTTCCTCTGGTTTCTCTGAAATCAGCCTTCTTGCATCCTGCATTGTTATAAGATCCCCTTTAAAGAGGTTGTTAAATTCATCGAGGATAACGAGGTCGTATCTTCCACTCTTCATCTCGGATATAGTGAACTCTATTGCCATTCTTACAGCAGCCTTTAAATCCCCTTCCTTGACCGTTGAGTCAAAGAGTGGTTTAATCTGGTCTTTAAAACGAACAAACTTTATCGAAAGTTCCTGCAGCATTGCTGCCTCGCCATCCTCAGGCGCGCTGCCCTTTAGAAACTGGATAAAAAGGACATTAAGGCCCTTTCCCTTTGCCCTCACGGCAAGGCCAATTGCAGCGGTAGTCTTGCCTTTCCCCTCTCCTGTATATATATGGATTAATCCCTTTTCCACTTACCACCTTACATCTTCTGAGGGGCATGCACCCCAAGAACTCCAAGCCCTTCCTTAAGCACTGTGTGTAATGCCTTACAAAGGAAAAGCCTTGCAACAGTCAGGTTTATATCCTCTGAGATTACCCTATGTCTATTATAGTATGGATGGAAAAGCCCTGATAGTTCCTGAAGGTAATAGGTAATCCTGTGCGGTTCAAGGCTTGATGCTGATAGTTCAAATACCATTGGATAATGGCATAGTTTTTTTATAATCCTTATCTCATCAGGGAGGGATAGGAGGGATAGCTGTGGTTCTGCAAGGTTAGATGTATTTATCCCCCTCTGTTCTGCCTGTTCAAAGATGCTCGATATCCGAGCATGTGCATACTGGACATAATACACAGGGTTTTCTGAAGACCGCTCCTTTGCAACCTCGATGTCAAAATCCAGATGGCTGTCAGCCCTCCTTGTCAAAAAGATGAATTTTGATGTATCTGTGCCGACCTCATCCATGACCTCCCTCAGGGTTATGAATTCTCCTGCCCTCTTTGACATCTGCACAGGCTGGCCGTGCCTCAAGAGACTGACCATCTGGACAAGGACAACCTTCATCCTTTTCCTTGGAAATCCAAATGCCTCAATTACTGCTTCAAGCCTCTGTACATAGCCGTGGTGGTCTGCACCCCAGATATTTATGATGCTGTCGAATCCCCTCTCAAGTTTTTCCCTGTGGTAGGCAATATCAGAGGCAAAGTATGTGTATTCGCCATCTGTTTTTCTTACTACCCTGTCTTTGTCGTCCCCAAATGCTGTGGAGCGAAACCATAATGCCCCTTCTTTCTCGTATATAAAGCCCCTTTCTTTAAGCTCTGCAATTGCATCATCTACCTTGCCCATGCTGTAAATGGCCTTTTCACTTTGCCATCTGTCAAATACTACACCAAAGTCCCCGAGGTCTTTTTCTATCTCCCTGAGCATCCTTTGATATGCCCATTCAGAAAAGAAATCCACACATTCCGTGGAAGGGACATCAAGATATTTATTTCCAAATCTATCGATAAACTCATCACATAGTTCATCTATATAACCGCCTTTATAACCGTCCTCTGGAAATGGTATCTCATTGCCCAATCTCTGCTGGTATTTCGCATAGAGGGAAAGGCCAAAGAGCCTTACCTGTCTGCCTGCATCGTTTATATAGTATTCCTTCTGGACTTTATAGCCTGCCCGCTCAAGGAGGTTTGAAAGGGCAATGCCCACAGCAGCACCCCTGCCATGGCCGATGTGCAAGGGGCCTGTTGGGTTTGCACTTACAAACTCTACCTGCACCTTTTTGCCTTTTCCAATATCCGTCCTGAGGACATCCTCGGTATTGGACAGGATTTCTCCAAGGCTTCTATACCAGTAATCCTGTTTGAAGGTAAAATTGATAAAACCAGGGCCTGCAACCTCGATCCTCTCAAAAGGGCCGCCTGCTGCATGGATTTTTGGCAGTAGTTCCTCTGCTATCCTCCTTGGAGGTTTCTTCAGTACAGGGGCAAGGGCCATTGCAACAGTTGTGGCAGCATCACCAAATGCCTCATCCTTTGGAATTTCCACCTCAACCATAGGCAATACTCCCAAGGATTCCCCGATAGCCTTCTTTATAGCATTGATGATTATCTGTTTGATCATAGGCAAAAAGTTTATTACTTTATAAAGGACAAAGTCAATAAAGCTATGTCTATTGATGTTATCTCATTGCTACGCTGTTCAAGATCTATTTTAGGATGTATAATTAATCAGCCATCCTATCACGGTTAGGAGGTAAAAGCCTTTATATAATGCCTGTTATGCCCATTATAAATAATGTAGAGGAACTACTTAAAAAGGGGCTGGCTGAGGTATCCGGTATAGACGCATATCTTCGCTTCCCTGCCCCTGAACAGATAGATGCCTTTGTAGCTTATCTCACAGAACTTAAAAAATGGAATAAGGCGTATAATCTTACATCTCTGAAGACAGATGAGGACATTATCATTAAACACTTTCTTGATTCACTCCTCTATCTCAAGGCAATCCCTGAAGGCAGACTGAGAATAGCTGATATTGGAAGTGGGGCAGGTTTTCCAGGGATACCACTGAAGATTATACGGCCTGACATTGAATTAAGCCTTATCGAGCCTTCAAGGAAAAAGGCTGCATTTTTGAGGCATATTATAAGACATCTTAGGTTAAAGGGGGTCGAGGTCATTGAAAAGAGGATAGAGGATGAGGGGATTCAAGGTTTACTCATCCCTTTTGACATTGTTCTTACAAGAGCACTGTTCAGCATAAAGGATTTCATCAAAAAGGCATCTCCCATCGTTAAAAAAGGGGGGCTACTTGTTGTAAGCAAAGGGCCAGCCGTATTGGAAGAGTTAGACGAGCTCAAGGGTTCAACAATAACATACAGTCTTCTGCCCACGGCACTTCCTCTTACTTCTGATGTAAAGAGGTATATCGTTATAATCAAGGTTTGAAGGGACATCTTCTCCCCATTTCCTTTCCTAAAGCCCTATACGCCAAGCCCTATACACCTGATGAATTCTGGGAATAAAGCTGGTATAATCAGGATGATACTTGTTGTAGAGGCATAGGGGGGAAATGAATATATGGGTTGAGATAATTACCACAACTAATGAGATTGAGGCACAGATTGTAAAGACCATATTAGAGGGAGAAGGGATTGAGGTATCAATCAGGTCAAGACTCGATGCATCTATGCCGATGAATATCGGCGCAGGGGATTTAAAGATAATGGTAAGGCAGGAAGACCTTCAAAAGGCAACAGAGATATTAAAGGCAATGGAGGAAGGATGACCATTGGTGAGCTTATTAAGAAGCCGGAGTATCTTAAAAGGGTTGCAATAAAATTCGAGGGCCAGAGGATTACATATAGTGTGCTTGACTCCATGAGTGATAATGCAGCCTATTACCTGAAGGGTATTGGTCTAAGAAAAGGTGACAAGGTTGCCATATACATGCAGAACTGTCCTGAGTATATTGCATGGTATCTTGGCATTGCAAAGGCAGGCATGATCTCTATACCGATAAATACCTTTCTCAAAGATAAGGAGATTGCCTATATCCTCAGGGATTCTGGATGTATTACCGTAATCATATCCGAAGCAATGAAGGATTGCATCAATAAGGTAAAAGAAGAGATAGGCCATATTACTGTAATAGAGAGGCTGGTTCCTGCAAAGGAGACTGCCCTTGAGATACCGACAGAGGATGATGTGGCAACCATTATATACACATCAGGGACAACAGGTTTCCCAAAAGGGGTTATCCTGACCCACAAAAACCTTCTGTCTAATGCCGAAGCATGCATTAAGGCCATTGATATTACAAAGGACGACAGGATCATCCTTTTTCTACCGCTCTTTCATTCCTTCGCAATAACAGTCTGCATGATTACGCCGTTAATGATAGGGGCAAGGATAGTGCTTCTCAGATCTGTAAAGCCATTCTCAAAGGTTGTAAAGGCGCTCTTCTTGGACAGGGTCAGCATATTTGTAGCAGTGCCAATTGTCTATCACATCCTTTCAAAAAAGGATATACCAAGAACATTACTCAAACTGCTGGCGCTAAGATTCTGTGTATCAGGCGCAGCCCCGCTTCCTTCAGAGGTGCTGCAATCCTTTGAGCAAAGATTTAAAATACCGCTGATTGAAGGCTACGGTCTTACCGAGGCATCACCTGTGGTGTCTGTTAATCCCTTGAAAGGCCTGAGAAAACCATGCTCTGTTGGCATACCTTTACCAGGCATAGAGGTAAAGGTTGTCGGTGATGATGGAAATGAACTTCCCATGGGCGAGGTAGGCGAACTCCTTGTAAAAGGGCCATGCGTAATGCTCGGATATTATAACAGGCCGGAAGAAACAGCAGAAACCATAAGAGACGGCTGGCTTTCTACAGGGGATCTGGCAAGGATTGATGAAGATGGCTACATATGTATCGTGGACAGGAAAAAAGACCTGATCATTACAGACGGGATGAATATATACCCCAGAGAGATAGAGGAGTTATTACTGAAAAATGTAGCGGTATCAGAAGCAGCGGTGGTAGGTATTAAGGGCGTGGCAGGAACCGAATATCCAAAGGCATATATTGTCCTTAAAGAAGAGGCCAAAGCCAGTGAAAAAGAGATAAAGGATTTTTGCAGGGAATCCCTTGCCCCATATAAGGTGCCGAGACAGATAGAATTCGTGAAAGAACTGCCCAAGGGGCCTACAGGAAAGATCCTGAAAAGGGTGCTCAGATGTCGGTAGTTGACACACTAAAGAAAAATCCCATATTTTCCAAACTCAGAGAAGACGAGATAAAGGACATTGCAGGCAGATTTCAAGAACTAAGCTTCAAGAAGGACGATTCTATATTCTGGGAAGGAGACCCGTCCGACTGGCTTTACATCGTCAGCGAGGGGCAGGTAAAGATTGTAAGGCATACAGGTAGCGGCAAGGATGTAATCATCGAAGTAGTTCCCCCCGGAGAGATCTTTGGCGGGGTTGCTGTGCTTGATAAAAAACCATATCCTGCCTCTGCCCTGTCAATGGGAAGGACAGAGGTTATAAGGCTGCAGCGAAAGAGTTTCCTTCTGCTGCTTGATGAATATCCCGGGATTGCAATAGAGTCAATAAAACACTTTGGTGAGAGGTTAAGGGATGCCCATGATATGCTGAGAAGCATAGCAGTTGAGCGGGTTGAAAAGAGGATTGCAACACTACTGCTTAAACTATCAGAAAAGGCAGGTATTGACGAAGGGGGCTACAGGAAGATAGATATATACCTTACAAGGCAGGATATTGCAGAGATGGTCGGCACAACCGTTGAGACAGCAATTAGAACGATGAGCAGATTCACCAAGGACGGCATCATAAGGACAGCAGACGGAAAGATAGTGATAATAGATGGCAGGGCATTAAGGGAAATCGTAGATGAGGGTTAGGGTGTAATCCTTTTACAGGGTACAGATAGATCATCTAAAGAAGCTGGGAATCGAGCTTACAGAAACATCATAGCAAAGAGGATTGGTTTGCTCTTCATTGCAGGCGGCACAGGCTTTATAGGTCATCACCTCATCAATGCCTTGATTGAAAGGGGCTATAAGCTGAGGTGTCTTGTAAGGTCGAAGCAAAAGGCTTCTCAGCTCAGGGCTATGGGTATAGAAACAGTCATCGGTGATATAACCGATGCCTCTACTATCAAGGGCGCACTCAAGGGATGCTCCATGGTTGTGCACCTTGTTGGAATAATAGAGGAGCACGGCAGCTTGACCTTTAAGGCAGTTCACGTGGATGGGACAGACAACCTTGTAAAGGAGGCCGTAGAATCAGACATCAAGCATTTCTTTTATCAGAGCGCACTTGGCGCCTCGCTTAGCTCATGGGCAGGATATTTAACGACAAAGGCAGAGGCAGAGGAGATTGTAAGGGAAAGCAGGCTTAGATTCACAATATTCAGGCCATCTCTTGTAATAGGTTCTGACGATGGCTTTACACAGAAGATTAAGGAGATTGCATATAAATCCCCTTTAATCCCTATCCCGGGCAGGGGAGATGCAAGGTTTCAACCTATATATGTTGGTGATTGGGTAAAGTGCTTCATGAAGATTATAGATAACCCCCATTACATGGGACATGTCTATGAGTTTGGCGGACCTGAGCATCTCACCTATAAGGAGATGGTCGAGGCAATAATCAATGCCATGGGAATAAGAAAACCCATCATCCATGTGCCTATGGGTCTTACAAAATTCGGGATCTCCTTTATGGAAAGACTTATCCCAAAACCGCCTGCTACATCAGAACAGATAAGACTCCTTGAGGTGGATAACATATGCGATATTGGCTCTGTAAAGAATTATTTCGGTTTTGAGCCAATCAGGTTTAAAGACGCCCTTAAACTCTTTATCAAATCCCCGAAAGGGGGATAGGATCTGTCCAGCAAAAGGAATATTAAGGGGCGGGTCATTTTTAAAAAGTGAAAAGAACTTGACAATCCTCCTGGATCATCAAAACAGCAACAGGAATCGTTTCCAGCGTGGTCGCAGTAAAAGATGCAGTTGGTAGCATAAGGCAATTTGCGGCCTTGACAAAATATTGTGGATTTGTTTATGCTTATGTTCTTGAATTTGAGAAAGGCAGGGTTGTTTTATGAGGACATCTTTTCCAAAAAAAGCTGCGATTGAGAGAAAGTGGTATCTAATTGACGCAAGCGGATTGGTGCTTGGAAGGCTTGCGGCAAAGGTTGCCTCTATCCTGAGAGGGAAGCACAGACCGATCTTTACCCCACATGTTGATACAGGGGATTTTGTAGTAGTTATAAATGCAGATAAGATACGGTTCACAGGTAAAAAACTGGACAATAAGGTCTACCAACACCACAGCGGCTATCCAGGAGGCTTAAAGACAGAAAAGGCAGGCGATTTACTTAAGAGCAACCCAGAAAGGCTCATAACCATGGCGGTCTGGGGGATGCTTCCAAAAAATAGTTTGGGAAGGGATTTAATTAAAAAACTAAAGGTCTATAAGGGGCAAGAACATCCACATACAGCCCAAAAGCCTGAGGCACTGAGTTAAGGAGAAGACATGGCTGAGATACTATATTCATCTACAGGTAGAAGAAAGACATCATCTGCAAGGGTAGTTATTAAGCCGGGGGCAGGTCAGATCATTGTAAACGACAAGCCTCTGGACAAATACTTCTCGAGGGATACATTGAAGATGATGATCAGACAGCCTCTTGAGCTGACTACAACAATCGGCAAATATGATATTGTTGCAAAGGTTGAAGGCGGAGGGATGGCAGGACAGGCTGGTGCCATCAGGCATGGAATAGCAAGAGCACTTGTCCAACTTGATTCTGACCTTAGGGGTAAACTAAAAAAAGAAGGTTTTCTTACAAGAGATCCGAGAGTAAAGGAAAGAAAGAAGTACGGACAGAAGGCCGCAAGAAAAAGATTCCAGTTCTCAAAGAGATAACACTGCCATGTTAAGGGTCGCTATCTTAGGAGGTAGCGGTTATGCAGGCAGTGAACTATTACGCATCCTCCATGGACACCCATTTGTAAAGATTACTGCAGTCACCTCTGAGCGGTCTGCTGGAAGATCAGTCTTGGATGTCTTGCCTCATCTAACAGCCTTTAGCCATCTCACCTATGAGGCATTGAACCTTAAAACGATTTTTAAAAAGGCAGATATTTTTTTCCTTGCGCTTCCGCATAAGACCGCACAGGATGTAGTTGCTGAGCTATATAGTAATGACAAGCTGATTATAGACCTTTCAGCAGACTATAGACTAAAAGACCCTGATGTATATGAACAGTGGTATAAGACACCTCACAGGCAGAGGGCACTGCTTAAGAAGGCAGTCTATGGACTTCCTGAGATATACGGGGAAAAGATCTCCCGTACAAGACTTGTCGCAAACCCCGGCTGTTATCCAACAGGGGCTATCCTCGGCCTTGCGCCTGCTGTATACAACGGTCTTATTGATACAGGCTCTATTACAATTGATTCAAAGTCAGGGGTCTCAGGAGCAGGCAGGTCGCAGGAGCTTGCATATATGTTTTCAGAGGTAAATGATGGGCTAAAGGCATACGCCATAGGAACACACCGTCACACCCCTGAGATAGAGCAGGAAATATCGCACCTTGCAAAAAAAGAGATAAAGGTAAATTTTACGCCGCACCTTATCCCGATGGACAGGGGCATTCTAACAACAATATATGCAAAGCTTAAGGGTAATATAAGTGCTTCCCGTATAGATCAGCTCTATAAGGATTTTTATAAGAGGAAATCCTTTGTAAGAATCTTAGATGAGGGCAGATTTCCAACAACAAAACAGGTCAGGGGAACAAACTACTGTGAGATCGCTCTTGCTGTAGTTCAGCGGACAAGGACACTAATAATAGTTTCCGTCATTGATAACCTGATAAAAGGTGCATCAGGCCAGGCAATCCAGAACATGAATATAATGCTCGGCCTTAAGGAAGATACAGCACTAACCTCCCTCGCTCTGTTTCCATGACTATACCAAATATACCAAAGGGCTTTAAATTCTCCTCAGCATCTTCCGGCATAAAAAAATCTGAAAGAAAAGATATAGGACTTATATTCTCCGAGGTTGAATCCAATATTGCAGGGCTATTCACTACAAACAAGGTCAAGGCTGCCCCTGTAAGACTGGCTCTGGAAAAGATAATATCTCACCGTGGTCAGGCCATTATTGCAAACAGCGGCAATGCCAATGCATGCACAGGGGGAAAAGGCATGGAGGATGCTGTAGAGATGGCCAATCTTACTGCTGAGAAACTCGGTATAAAACCTGAACTTGTATATGTTGCCTCAACAGGGGTTATTGGAGAACCAATGCACATGGAAAGATTAAGAAGGGGGCTTGTGGAAGCTGTATCTGGTTTAGGCAACGGCTGTATAGAGGATGTTGCCATGGCTATAATGACAACAGACACCTTCCCTAAGATCGTATCCCGCGAGGTTAATATAGACGGGGGAAATGGGGTTATTACCGGTATAGCAAAGGGTGCAGGCATGATATGTCCTGATATGGCAACGATGTTATCTTTTATTATGACAGATATCTCTATATCTGCACAGGCCATTGATCTGGCACTTAGAGAATCTGTATCAAAATCATTCAACAGACTCACAGTAGACGGAGACAGAAGCACAAATGACACTGTGCTTTTAATAGCCAATGGCACCCTTGGCAATAATGAGCTATCTATTGATAGCAAAGAATTTGCTTCCTTCAAAAGAACCCTGGATGATATTACACATGAGCTGTCAAGGCTTATTGCAAAGGACGGCGAGGGTGCAACGAAACTCATTGAGGTGGTAGTTGTTGGGGCCCGTAATGAAGACGATGCTAAGAGGGCTGCATTTGCCGTAGCCAATTCAAATCTTGTTAAGACCGCTATCTATGGAAATGATGCCAACTGGGGGAGGATCATGGCCGCTGTGGGCTATTCAGGTGCAGATATAATAGATGACATGGTCTCCATCTTTTTCAACGACCTTAAGGTCGTTGAAAAAGGGCTTACCCTAAGAAAAGACAAGGAGGCAGCGGAGATTCTAAAGGACAAAGAGATAAGGATAACCGTTGATCTGGGTCTTGGGAATGCAGAGACAAAGGTATTGAGCTGTGATCTTACTGAAGAATACATAAGGATTAATGCCGCCTACAGGTCTTGATTAATTGAAGCTTGGCAGAATTTGAGACCGTTAAAACTTGACAGTTTTTAATGTATCCGCTATGCTTTATATGGATTCTTGTTCTCCCTGCCTTGGCAGGCTGATTTTGAGTCTAAGGAGTCTATCATGAAAATATTAGTCTATTTATTTTTTTCCCTGTTGCTTGTTAGTCCTGCCTTTGCCCAGGAATCCCCTTATGAGGAACATATAGTAAGGAAGGGTGATACCTTATGGGATATAACCTCTACATCTCTGAATAACCCTTTCTTATGGCCAAAAGTATGGAAGGAAAATCCTGAGATTGCAAACCCAAACAGGATATTTCCAGGGCAGAAGATTAGGATACCTCTCAAGCTAAAGACAGAAAAAATAAAACCTGTAACAGCTCCAACGGAGGAGGTGTCTAAAGAGGAGGTTGCAGTTCCAACGGAAGAAAAACCCGAAAAAGCCGTAGTGGAGAAAAAACCAACATACCTGATCGACAGGGGGCTCTTGTATTCAAGCGGTTATATCTCTCCAACGCTTCCAAGGATAGGTAAAATCTTCAAGTCTCTGAATGGAAGGACAATATTTGGAGAGGGAGATTTAGCATACCTAAAGAGCAATAATAAAAAACAGCCCTTCACAATGGGAGAGAAATTTATTGTTATTAGACCCATAAAGGAGGTTATTGAGATAACGAATTGGAATTCCCTCGGTTACCTCGTTAAGGTTGTAGGTGCAGTGAAGGTAATCGGGGAGGATGAGGGAGTTCCAAAGGCAGAAGTTATAGAGGCATTTTCAGATATAGATATTGGGGACAGACTCGATACATATCAGGATTTTGAACCACCTCTTGCACCTGAAACACCAAGGAGACCTGATATAAGTGGTTACATTGTAGAAACCCGTGGACTCAAAACATTAAATGCCTTTGGTGATGTCCTCTATCTTGATAAAGGGGCACAGGATGGCATAAATGTTGGGGATGTATTTGATGTTGCCCTAATCAAAAAGGGTCTTCCAAAAAGGACGATTGGCATGATTCAGGTAATATCGGTTAGGGAGAAAACCGCTACTGCTGTTATCAGGAAGGCCGACCAAGACATATTAAGGGGATATGTCTTCTGGCAAGGAAAATAAAAGGAAATAGGGTTGGAACATTGATACATCCAACCCTACCAGAAATATAAGATATGCGGTGGGCTTCTCTACGAACTTACAAGTATCTTAAGGGCCTTTAATCTGCTTGGGTGTTTAAGCTTCCTTAATGCCTTTGCCTCTATCTGTCTAACCCTTTCCCTTGTTATAGAGAGGTGTCTTCCCACTTCTTCAAGGGTATGATCCCTCTCAAGCCCTATACCAAATCGCATCTTTATTACAGTCTCCTCTTTGGGGGTCAATGTATTTAAGACCTTCTGAATATGTTCAGAAATCTCTTTCTTCTCTGCATCCACGTACGGAGATGGACTGTTTTTATCCCCTATGAAATCCTCAAGCTCCGTATCCTCATCGCCAACAGGTGTCTGCAGCGCAATTGGGTCCTGAATAGCCCTGAAGACCTCTTCCACTTTTCTTACAGGAACCCCGAGTTTCTGTGCAATTTCCTCGTTAGAGGGCTCTCTTCCAAGATCCTGTGTAAGTTCTCTTGATGCCTTTGTGACCCTGTTATAAAACTCCATCATATGCACAGGAACCCTTATCGTCTTGGTCTGGTCAATAAGTGCCCTGGTTATTGCCTGTCTTATCCACCATGTGGCATAGGTAGAAAACTTAAAGCCCTTCTCATATTTAAACTTATCAACGGCCTTCATAAGGCCGATGTTTCCTTCCTGAATAAGATCAAGAAGCGGCAACCCTCTACCCACATAGTTCTTGGCTATATTCACAACAAGCCGCAGGTTTCTTGTTATCAGTTCACTCTTTGCTTCATGCACAAGAGACTGAGCCTTACAAATCCTCTCCCACATTGGAGCGAATTGATCCAGACGAATCCCTATCTCTGAAGCTATTTTCCTTAATTTAGCCTGGGCATCCCTTAGAAGGGCATCTGCGGCATTGACATCCTTTTTCTTTACCTTGCCATCCTTTAACAGTTTTCTTAGTGAAGCAACAGTCCTGCCATAGGGTGCCAGTTTTTCCTCTATCCTTGCCTTCTCATCCATAAGTGCATTAAGCCTGTTGAGGGTCTTAAGTATTACCTCTTCATCCTTTTCTTCCTCTGTTGTAAATGGGTCATCTGTATCCTCTATGGTCTTTTCTATAGTCTTCTCCAATGGCAGAGAAAAAATTATCTCTTTTATAATATTTCTTCCCTCTTCCAACTTTTTTGCCAGGTCTGTCTCCTCGTCCTTTGTTAATATTGATATATTCCCCATCGAATGGAAATACGCCTGAACAAGGTCTTCTGTCTTCTCATACTCCTCTATTTCCTCTTCCTCTAACTCTTCTTCTGGAGGGACAGCCTCAATATAATCTACAACCTTCACCCCCATATCATGAAGAACATCCATAAGGTCCTCAAGCTCATCAGGGCTAAAGAATTCGGAAGGCAAAGCATCGTTTATCTCGTCATAGGTAAGGACTCCACGCCTCTTGCCTATTTCAATAATCTCCTCAAATAGATCCTTTTCTCTCATTCCTATTACAAACCTCCTAAGACAATGTTCCCCAAAAAACCATAATGGTTTTTTGGGGAATCAAGCAATACCTTTAAAACTTGACAACAGGAGGTATTAGTTTAGGGTTAATAGAAGGTCAAGGCACACGGCCTATTAGTACTGGTTAGCTCAATGCCTTACGGCACTTACACATCCAGCCTATCGACCTAATAGTCTATTAGGGGC
>JAJYJJ010000020.1 GCA_021789595.1 Nitrospirota bacterium
TCTTAGCAAGCCCTGCCTGTGTAAGACCCAATCTTTTTCTGAGTGCCCTTACTTTAAAGCCTATCTCTTTTCTCAAGGCCTCTTCCATAGATTAAAAAGTGTATATTTTTCAAGCCCTTTTGTCAACAAGACAAATTGTCATTTTATTGTTGACAAAAAGGACATATTGTCATATTATGGCATTATGCCGCTATCAAGGGGACAATTCCTCAGGTTAATTGAAGAATCACCATTATTTAAGCAGTTAAGGCCAGAAGAGCTGAGGCTTATAGTCATTCTTATTGGCTGTGCTGATAATCTTTCAGGGGAAAATATGGTTGATACAGGGTTTTTAAGACATCTTACAAAGACAGACGAGGAAAGCATTATGAAACATCTATCATCCCTCGATGAAATGGGGTTGCTTAGATTCAATAGCGATGCAGGCTGGATAACCTATCGGCTTATACCGCCAAAGACATAGATAGCGGGTTAGCCACAGGCTGTGACCTATAATTCATGGCAAAGAGATAGCATGGGAAAAGAAGTCTTAAGGATCCTGAATTCTATCAATGGGCTTGAAGATATTGGAAAGATGGAAAAGGCCATGGCTCTTCTTGGGGTTAATGCCTTCTGCCTTTATATAGAGGATAAGGGAAGGATTATAAACTGTCTAAACAGATTAAACGGTTTAAACAGATTAAACCATTTATACACCTTACCGCTATGCCTTGATGGTGAGACCTACGGTGTAATAGACATCTATAACTCCATCGACTCTTATCAAGCTATTGAAGAGCTAAAGGAGGATATAGCCCACACACTTAAGAGGGTTACGGAATTCGAGAACACAAAGGAGCTTGCCCTACTTGACCCACTTACCTGCCTTTATAACCGCCGATACCTCCTTCTCAGGTTCCCTGAGGAGATGAACAGGGTTAAACGCTCCGGCGATCCTCTCTCCATTGCCATGCTTGACATAGACCACTTTAAGGAATTCAATGACCTTCAGGGTCATCTCGAAGGTGACAGGGTCTTAAAGAAAATGTCAATGCTATTCTCTGAAGTTATGAGAAGGGGAGATTTTGCGATTCGGTTTGGTGGAGATGAGTTTATTGTTGTTCTTCCAATGACTGATCGATTAGGAGTCGTTGATGTTATAGAAAGATTAAGGACAGCCTTTAAAAGGCGTTTTAATGGCCTCAGTATGACTGCTGCAGCACTCACCCTCTCAAGTGAGAGGGAGATAGGTCATATCCTCGTTGAACTCGATAATCTCCTCTATGCAGGTAAAGGCGCTGGCAGGGACATAGCCCTTGCAAAGGAACTGTAACTATATTTTCTGTTAATATATGGGATGATTATCTCTGTTGCAGGTGCCCACAGCAATGTTGGCAAAACTACACTGATAACCCATATACTAAGGGCTATCAAGGGTCTTGGGACTGTAAAATATACAAAAACTGCATTTTATACATCGATTATTGATGACATCGAGATACTCAGACAGGCTGATAAGGATACAGCACTCATGCTTGAGGCAGGGGCTGAAAAGGTCTTATGGGTGCAGGCCCCTCCCAATGAGCTTGAGGAGCTTGCGCCGCTGGTTATTGGCCAGTTTGACGGGCTTAAGGCCGTCATCATCGAGGGCAACAGCCCTGTTGAGTTTTTTAAGCCGCATCTGGTAATATTTCTTTTAAGTACTCCTGAAAGGATAAAATCCTCTGCTATAAAGCTTATTGAGAAGGCAGATGTAATAGTTGTCCCCGGAAAGGGATTTGATGCCTGCAAAAGGCCCGGTGTAAAGGTAGGCGTAAAGGTATTTGTTATAGATACAGTAACCGGTAAAGGCGAGCTTGACAGGCTCATCGGGTTTATAAAGGAAAAGATTGATGAATGTGAGGATTAGCGAGGCAATCAAAGATAAGGCAAAAGACAGCAGGATTGCATGTTCAGATGCCAGGGCTATAGCAGAGCAGTTGAATGTCTCCTATAAAGAGGTCGGCACTGTAGCAGATAAGATGAAGATAAAGATTACAGACTGTGAGCTTGGCTGCTTTTAGGATCCTGTATCCGTTATTCGGGGTAAAGGTGGATATACTTTTTTTTGAAGGCTCTATGAGCCTTTATTTTGTCGCAAGTCTTATAGCAGTCGTATATGCATTTAAAGGAGAAAAACTCCTTTCCAGGACTTTCCTTATCCTTGTTGTACTTGCCTTTATCCTCCATACCCTGAGCATTGTCACAAGGCTCTCTGCAGCATCACACCTGCCTGTGACAAACCTCTACGAGGCAACATCATTTTTTGCATGGTGCATAGTCCTGCTTTTTCTTTTTATAGAATACAGATACAGGATTGGCATCCTCGGCTCCTTTATCCTTCCGCTTGTCTTCATGCTTATGCTTTCATCATCTGCCCTCCCAAAGGAGATAAAGCCCTTGAGTCCGCTCTTACAGAGCTCATGGCTTGGGGTTCATACATTGCTTGCCTTTCTCGGCGATGCGGCATTTGCAATGGCATTCGGGATTGGAATCATGTATCTCATCCAGGAGCATTACCTGAAAACCAAGCGTCTGAGCGGGCTTTTTGAAAGGCTGCCGAGTCTTCAGATACTCGATGAGATAAACTACAGGCTTATAACCCTCGGCTTCCCCCTTCTTACACTTGCAATAATCACAGGCGCTATATGGGCACAGAGCGCATGGGGTAGCTACTGGAGATGGGACCCAAAAGAGGTGTGGTCGCTCATTACATGGTTCATCTATGCGATTGTCTTACATGTCAGGATTGCTGCCGGCTGGCGCGGGAAAAAGGCAGCAATCCTCTCTATCATAGGCTTTGTGTCAGTGCTCTTTACCTTCTTTGGTGTAAACCTGCTTATAAAGGGCAGTCATACATTTCTATGAATATCATTGTCCTGGGAGTAAACCACAAAACCGCTGATGTTGAGCTGAGGGAGCGGATTGCCTTTCCAGGAGAAAAGCTAACCCATGCGCTGAAGGCCATGACAGCTATAGATGGGATAAAGGAAGGGATAATACTTTCAACCTGCAACAGGGTTGAGATCTATGGCAATATCTCTGATATAGATACAGGCCCGGGAAAGATAAAGGACTTTGTCTCTTCATACCACAGCATACCTATAGAGACCATAGATAACGCCCTTTATGTAAAGCAGGGCCCTGAGGCGGTAAGGCATGTCTTCAGGGTAGCATCAAGCCTTGATTCCATGGTGCTTGGTGAGCCGCAGATACTCGGGCAGCTCAAGGATGCATTTGAGAAGGCGATTGAGATGAAAACCACAGGCATCCTGCTAAACCGCTTGATGAAAAAGGCCATATCAGTTGCAAAGAGGATAAGGACAGAGACAAGGATAGCAGAGAATGCCGTATCCATCAGCTATGCAGCAGTTGAGCTTGCAAAAAAGATATTCGAGGACCTAACAACAAGGGTTGTTATGTTACTCGGTGCAGGAGATATGGCAGAACTCGCTGCACGGCATCTCGTAAATAACGGTGTCAGGACAGTCCTTGTGGCAAACAGGACATATGAAAGGGCATGTGAACTCGCAAGGGATTTCCAGGGGAGACCTGTAAAATTCGATTCATTTTTACAGGAGATGATACATACAGACATAATTATATGTTCAACAGGAGCACTAAACTATGTGCTGTCCAAAGACCAGGTAAACTGGGTTATGAAGGGCAGGAAGAATAAACCAATGTTTATCATCGATATATCTGTCCCGAGAAATATAGACCCTGAGATAAACAAACTCGACAATGTGTATCTTTACGACATAGACGACCTCAACAGTATTGTTGACGCCAACCTCAGCGAAAGGAGAAGGGAGGCAGAAAAGGCTGAGGCAATTATTGCTGAGGAGGTGGATGTATTTCTAAAATGGCAGGCATCCCTCGATGCTGTACCAACAATAGTGGACCTGCGGCAGAAGGCAGAGGACATCAGAAAAGAAGAGCTTAAAAAGGCCCTGAATAAATTGGGCAGCCTTGATGACAATGAGATAAAGGTAATAGAGGCACTGACAAATTCCATTGTAAACAAACTCCTCCACCCGCCAATGGTCGCCCTTAAGGGCGATTCAGACGATAAGGATATACTTGCGGCAACCATCAGAAAGCTATACGGAATAAATGGAAAGACAGAATAGAATCATCATCGGTACCCGTGGCAGTAAGCTCGCATTGTGGCAGGCTGAATGGGTCAAATCTGAGCTGACAAGGCTCTATCCTGATCTGAATATTGAACTGAAAAAGATCAAGACCACAGGGGATAAGATCCTTGATGTCCCGCTTGCAAAGGTAGGCGGCAAGGGCCTCTTTGTAAAAGAGATCGAAGAGGCACTTTTAAGGAAACAGGCAGATATCGCTGTGCACAGCATGAAGGATGTGCCCACAGGCTTTCCAAAGGGACTCCACCTTGCTGCCATATGCAAAAGGGAGGATCCGAGGGATGCGTTTATAACAGCAGTCGGCAGGCGGCGGTCAGTAGTCAGCAGTCAAAAAACAATAAAGAGTTTTAAAGACCTGCCTCAAAGTGCGATTATCGGCACAAGCAGTCTCAGACGTTCGTGCCAATTGCTGAATATAAGAGCAGATTTAAAAATCGTCCAATTGCGGGGTAATCTTGATACAAGGCTCAGGAAACTTGATGAGGGACAGTTTGATGCCATAATCCTTGCTGCTGCGGGCGTCAAAAGGCTTGGACTGGCAGACAGGATAACAGGAATCCTTCCACCTGAGATAAGCCTTCCTGCAATCGGACAAGGTGCCATCGGCATCGAATGCAGGACCGACGACGACCTTATAAATAATATACTTAAACCATTGAATCACGAAGAGACAGCAATGTGTGTCAGGGCAGAAAGGGCATTCCTCAAAAAGCTTGAGGGAGGATGCCAGGTACCAATAGGAGCACATGCAAGACTAATCGGAGGGGGGCGTGGGGGGATTACTAACTTTGAACTCCGAACTCTGAACTCTGAACTCTTAGTTATGGATGGGCTTGTTGGCAGCATATCAGGCGACAGGGTTATCAGGGTTCATATTGAGGGGAAACCAGAAGATGCAGAGGTGCTTGGTATGAATGCTGCAGCAGACATCCTTTCAAAGGGAGCAAAAGAGATACTAAATGAGGTTTATGGAAGATGATGTGTTACAAAATTCGACAAGCTCATTCTTTCAGGTTTGAAACACGCGAAACCTTCTTTTAAATTCCTTTTCTACAATCTCAGGGACAAGGCCGTTTACAGAGCCGCCAAACGATGCCACCTCTTTGACCATGGTTGATGTCAGGAATGAATACTCCTCTGAAGGCATCATAAAAACTGTCTCAATCCCTGAATCAAGCCTCCTGTTCATCAATGCCATCTGCATCTCATACTCAAAATCAGATACTGCCCTCAGCCCCCTTATAATGGCGATGCCTTTCATTGTTTTTACATAATCCACAAGCAATCCATCAAATGCCTCTACCTTAACGCCCTTTATCCCAGCAATAGCCTCCTGTATCATATGCAGCCTCTTTTTAAGGGTAAAAAGTGGTTTCTTTTTTGGATTCAGGGCAACAGCGACAATAACCTCATTAAATATCCTGAGACTCCTTAATATCAAGTCTATATGGCCGTTGGTTATAGGATCGAATGTCCCTGGATAGACGGCTATTTTCTTCATTTCTCAATCCTTTCCATATAAGGATAAAACCGTGTCGCCATAACGATATGAGCGCAAGAACCTGGCCGAACCTATTGTCTCTGGCATGGCCTTTTTTACAGAATGCTCTGTCACAATTATACCACCACTTTTTAGTATATCTATCTCTGCAAGGGATTTTATTGTCCTGTCAAGCTCATCTGTATGATAGGGGGGATCAAGAAACACGATATCAAAGGACTCTCCATCTTTCTCTGCCTCTTTAAGGAATGCATGGGTATTCCTCTTAACTACCCTGTGGCCTCCCCTGAATGGGATGAGTTTGAGGTTCTGCCTGATAGCATCTGCCCTTGATGGGTCTGACTCCACAAAGGTGACATCCTCAGCACCCTCGCTTAACGCCTCAATACCGATAGCGCCGCTGCCTGCATACAGGTCGACAAAGTGTGCGCCCATAATCCTGGGCCTCAGGATATCAAAAAGAGCCTCCCTTACCTTTGCAGAGGTCGGCCTGTAATCTCCTTTTGGGGCAGGGAGTTTCCTTCCCTTTGCAATACCACCTGCAATCCTCATATCTTTTTCTCAGGCAATCCACATACATTTGTTTCACAGGACTTTAAAAGGGGCTGTTTGAGTTTTTTCCTCAGGAAGGATACATGCATGAGGCTGAGTATAACAAAAACAACAGCATTAATGTCGTGACCCGAAGATAGCATAATCATAAACACAATAACAGGATACATAAGCAGTATAATCCAGCCCTCGATAAACCCGAAACAGTATGCCTCCTTCCCTGTGAGCCCAGCACCTCCGGCAAGCGTAAGGGCAAGGCCGATGATAAAAACGCCTGCATTAAAGGGAATCGGCAGCGGCAGCAGGCTGATTAATTGCAGTGCTATTCCGAAAAAAGTGCACCAGAGGATGAACCTCTTTATGGCCGCCTTCCAGACAAGGAGAAATATAGAGGATAGGGCTATGCCTGACTCAAAGATTATAAGCCCTACAAGGGAAAATGGACTCCTGAAGATATATAATGCTGTAAAGATCAGAAGCCCTGTGCTCTGTAACACATAGCCGATCCGATATGTAATATCATATGACCTCGGGTAGTGTATCCCTGCCTCAGCAATAATCCTCTCTAAGGAATATCCCTCTTCCATCTAAGTATAATGATACTACAATCCATGAATCATCGTCAAACAACCACAACAGTCCAATCTTAGCGTCAAGACTGCTATATGCTTGTCCTATCTGCTTAATGTGGCCTTGACTTGACACCCTATTGCTAAGTATTTTATCATAACACTATAAGCTATTTAGGTAGAAGCTGATAGCTGTCAGGAGGTTTAGGCTATGAATACGATAAAGACCATGTTTTTGATGGTGACCCTTACCCTCGTGCTCATATGGGCAGGGGCTGCCTTTGGAGGCAAACAGGGGATGACTATGGCACTGGTCTTTGCTGTTGCAATGAACCTGTTTTCCTACTGGTTTAGCGACAAGATAGTCCTCAGGATGTATGGTGCCAAGGAAGTTACCGAGGCAGACGCCCCTGAACTTTATTCCATTATAAGACGCCTTGCACAGAAGGCAGAGATACCCATACCGAGAGTCTATATAATAGAGGCAGACCAGCCTAATGCCTTTGCAACAGGCAGAAACCCAAATCATGCATCTGTTGCAGTAACAACAGGGATTATGAGGATTATGGATTCCAATGAACTTTCAGGCGTTATAGGCCATGAACTTTCACATGTAAGGCACAGGGATATTCTTATAAGCACCATTGCCGCAACCATTGCAGGGGCTATAAGCTACCTTGCCCAGATGGCCCAGTGGGCAGCAATCTTTGGTATTGGAAGAAGGGATGACGATGAGGGCGGAAGCCCGATAGCTGCCCTTATTATGATGATTGTTGGCCCAATAGCAGCACTGTTAATTCAGATGGCCATATCCCGCTCAAGGGAATATGCAGCAGATGAAAGCGGGGCAAGGCTCTGTGGAAATCCAAGGTATCTTGCAAGTGCCCTTAGAAAGCTCGATTCAGCCTCAAGGATGATCCCGATGGATGTGAATCCAGCCACGGCACATATGTTCATAGTAAATCCACTTACAGGCGGCGGGTTACTAAGGCTGTTTAGCACGCATCCACCGATTCAGGAGAGGATTGCAAGGCTGGAAGACATGAGACTGTAGTATCGGCAGTATGGGGTGTATATGGCAGAGACTATTGCTCTTCAGGTTCTGGTATCTGGCTTAAACCCTGCAGCGCCTTTTGGTTTTTTGGATCCCATCTAAGGGCCTTTTCAAACTGGCTCTTTGCCCTCTTCTTCATACCTGCCTTTAGATATAAAAGCCCCAGATTTGCATAATGCTCTGCCTTGTGAGGCTCAAGCTCAATCGCCTTGAGCAATGTCTCCTCTGCCTCTTTCAGCCTGTTCGGCATCTTACTTAGAGAAAGGGATAGATAGCTCCAGTATCTTGCCTTATCAGGGGCAAGCCTCGTAGCCCATCTGAAGAGATCTGCTGCGCTCCAGTAGTCGCCCTTCTTGAACTCTTCAATGCCCCTTTTATACTGCTCCTCCGCCCTCTCAGCATCGGCTGAGACTAGCGCAGCTACATCTTTTCTAAGGAAAGACCGCTCGTATTCTTCCCTGTTCTTGTCATCCTTTAATATATCGTATGCCTTGCTTAGACGATCAAAGATTGCAGTGAGTTTTTCCTTAAGATCGGCATCGGTAGTTGAATGATGCCTGTCAGGGTGATATTCCTTGGCAAGGCGGTAGTACGCCTTCTTGACTGTGTTGGAATCAGCCGTATCATCTACGCCCAGAAGTTCATAATGTGTCTTATTGTCAATATCTATATAAAGGGAATCGACCTTTTCTATAAATGCCTTTTCTTCTGGCGTCTCGCTTCTTAGTATTTCCTCCATCGACATGTCGACAGGTTCTTCTGCCCTGCCCTCTTTTAGCACTAAGATGCCGAGGGAATAAAGGACATAAAGGGCCTTAAGGGCATTAAAAGAGCTCAGGCCTGAATTTTCCATAATCTCCTTTATTGTTGTTTTGCCATCAACGAGGGATAGTATTGTCATGTCGTGCCCTTTCAATCCAACATCCTGGAAAAGACAGAGCGGGTCGTCATTCAGCTTTAAGACGGATTCTGTTGGCGGCATCTCACCCCTTATCCTTGTCCAATTATCTATACGGCCTATCCCTTCATATATGAGGTTGCCCATGCTCATCTTGAGTGTAATGACCTCCTCTGCTAAAAGGGGAGCCTCTATAAAATTAAAAAGGCCCTTTTCCCACATGAAAAGGCTGTATATTATCTCCCTGACCTGGTATTTAACGCCTGCGAAGAGGTCCTTTGGCGTGAGAGAGCCAAGCTCTACAAGGATTGCACCCTGTCTCTTGCCTGTCTGCTTGAGCATCTCAACGGATTTGTCGTATTGCTCTAAGGTTATCGTTCCTGCCTTTAGCAGCATCTCACCAAGTCTGTCATCATCATAGTTTGAAGATGCAAATATGGCATCGCCATTCTTGAAATATATCTTCTTCTCTGCTGGTGGATTGCTAAGGACAAGGGTGCCTGTCTTTTGCTTCTGGTTGAGATATACGAGGATCTCTGGAAGGCTGTAATCTTCAAGGTTTCCTGAAAGTGGAACCTCAGCTCTCATTTCCTTGTCCTATTCTTCTTAACCCTTATAGCTGTCTTTCTTGGCTTCTTCTCAGCCTTTGCCTTTGATGATGCCTCAAGCCTCTGATTCAGGTCTTGAAGCTCTGTCTTAAGGTTGTCCCTCTCCATCTTAATGTTGTTAATAGAGGATAAAAGGGCATCCCGTTGTTTTTTTATCGCTGACAACTCATTTTGCATTGAGTTTATCATGGATTTCTCGGTAACAACTGCACTGCGCAACTTATAGGAATATGCACCCAGTGCAATGCTGGTAAGAATAAAGATTATTATAACAATCCTGGCTACTGCACCCCTTTTGCTTTCACTCCTCTCAATGTCCCTTTCAAGCGATGAACGGTCCATTTACCTATACCTCCTCACCTCAAACCTGTATAGCTCAACATCCTCCTCAAGAGATATCCCTGCCTTGAGTTTTGCTATCCTCAATTGTTCCTCCACACTATCAACGCCCTCTAAGTCAGGCAGGAGCAGCCCCTTTCTCAAGCCCTTTTTGACTATAACACCATATATCTTCGGGTCAAGCTCCAATGGGCTTGAGACCTTCTCTGGCGTTCCGAGGATGTCAACAGAGTACTGTATGTCATCAAGCTCAGATTCCTCTAAAGGATAAAACCTTGAGTCGTTGACCGCTGCAGATATGGCGTTCTGGATAACCTCTGCAGCTATATTCTCGGTTGACGGCATATAGGTGCCGATACATCCCCTTAATTGCCCCTGCTTTTTCAGGGATACAAACACCCCTGCCTTTTGTCTCATCTCATCAGATATATCATCAGGCAGGGCAATAATCCTCTTTTCTCTTATGTATGTTTCAACAGCATGCCTGGCAAGTCTTACAATAGGATGCATCATCTCTCCCTGTTTAACACATAATCGGCTACGGCGAGCATGGCATCCCTTATATCTGAATCCGCAAAGGCCATCAATTCTGCCTTTGCATCGTCAATGAGCCTTCTTGCGCGGTCAATCGAATAATCTATTGCCTTATACCTTCTGAGCAGTTCAAGTATACAGTCAAGGTCTTCTGCTGATGTCTCTTCCTTCCTGATTATACCCTTTGTCAGGCCTGCCTCCTGTCTGGAGGAAACATTGAGTAGATGTATCAGGGGGATTGTTATCTTGCCTTCCTTAAGGTCTTTTCCGAGGGTTTTGCCGAGTTTATTCTCATCAGCCATGTAGTCCAAGATGTCATCAGCCATCTGAAATGCTGTCCCAAGCTTCATGCCGAATGCCCCGAGGGCATCCTCTTTCCCCCTGTCAAGTCTTCCTGTGATTGCCCCCAATCTGCATGAGGCAGAGATAAGCACCCCTGTTTTTGCCTCAATAATCCTGAAGTACTCCGCCTCTGTTATGTCGGGATCCCCGATCTTTGACAACTGGAACAGCTCACCTTCGGTCATCCTTGTTGTTGCCTCTGACAGGACATCCATTATCCTCTGGCTTTTCAGGGCAACACCTATCTTGAGGGCGTTAGAGTATAGATAATCGCCGACAAGTATTGTAATCTGATTACCCCAGATGGAATGGGCTGATGGCTTACCCCTGCGCATATCCGCGCCGTCAACCACATCGTCATGCAAAAGCGATGCGCTGTGGATAGATTCAACAATACCTGCAAGTATCACAGCCTCATCCTCGTTATATGCGCCAAGCCGTGAACTCAGGATGAGCAGAAGGGGTCTGATCCTTTTCCCGCCACCCTGCAGGAGGTGTTTAACAACCATCGGTATTGCCGGAACATGGGTCGAGAGGTTCTTCAGTATCTGCTTTTCTACACGGATAAGGTCTTGCCTATAGATATCCCAAACATTCTGAATTGTTACTGTCTGCATTTACTTGAATCATATGATAGGGCATGGTTTATTGTCAAGCCATCCTCCTGATTACAAAAAACTCATATGAATACCTATGTTATGATATTATTTTATGGAGAAAATAATCTGCACAAATAAAAAGGCATATCACGACTACTTCATCGAGGAGACATATGAGGCAGGGATGATACTCCTTGGGACAGAGGTGAAGTCCCTGAGAGAGGGTAAGGCAAACCTGAAAGACAGCTACGCGATATTGAAGTCAGGAGAGGTCTTCCTTTTAGGCTGCCATATAAGCCCTTACAGTCACGGAAATATCCAGAATCACGACCCATTAAGGACAAGGAAACTCCTCCTTCACCGTAAGGAGATAGACCGGCTCACTGGCAAGGTATCACAGCGGGGTTATGCACTTATCCCGCTGAAGATCTATTTTAAGAGCGGCAGGGCAAAGATAGAGCTTGGCCTTGCCAAAGGCAAAAGGGAATATGAAAAAAGAGAGGTTATAAAGGAAAGGGAGGCAAAAAGGGAGATAGAAAGGGCAAAAAGAAAGGACTTAAGATAGAAATAACACCGCAAAACATGTTATTCTTTATGAATGAAATCCGTATATCGCATCTTATTTATTGTAATCCTGATGCCGTTCCTATTTGGTATTTCAGGAAAGGCAGATGAGCCTGTTACCGTCGTTGTCAGGGCAAGCCGCCACCCCGATTTCCTCCGTATAGTGGTTGAAGGAGAGGAATCTGTAATCCAGACAGCAAAAACCAAACAGGCAGGCAATATGCTTTCAGTGGAATTTCAGTCAGTTCTAAACCTTGTTACATTAAATGTGCCCTTCAAGATCAATGTGCAGGGTAAGACCCTGAACATGGCTGTTGGTCCTTTTAAGACGATGAAGACCATGCATCTTAACAATCCCTCAAGACTCGTTATTGACATATATCAGGGAGAGGCCCCAATATTGGGCGTCCAAGGGATACAGGAACATAAAGGAAAGACAGAAATAAAGCCAAATGTCGGGGCGATTATCGAGTCGACAATACAAACAGGGGTAATAAAGTCAGTAGTTATAGACCCTGGGCATGGCGGCTCTGACCCTGGGCTTTCAGCGGGGAATATAGGGGAAAAAGCCATAGACCTTGATCTATCAAAGAGATTAAAGGCAATGCTTGCACGGTCAAAGATTCGGGTATACCTGACAAGGCAAGCAGACCAGAGCATGGGCCTGATAGACAGGGCATTGTCTTCAGATAAACTAAGACCCGATGCCTTTATATCAATCCATGTGGGGACAGGGAAGAACTTTGTAATCTATACAGGATCAGGGCAGCAAGATACATCAGAATCCTATTCCATTGACAGGGCTCAGGAGAAATTTACCGGCAGCAGTGCATCCCTTGCAAAGATTATATCCCAATACATAGATGGGGACTTTGGAGCGGGCTCTTCTATCATAACCCATATAAGGTCATCTGTCCTCTCATATATCAGCAGTCCTGCGATAATCATAGAGGTTCCATCCCTTGCCTCAATGAGCTACAGCGATGCATCCAGGGATAGGATAACCCGTGCCATATCAAAGGCCATTTTAAACTATGGAAAAGATACAGAGACGACTTCCCAGTAAAAGAAGGCTGTGGCCTTTTATAATCCTTATCCCTATTATCTTTCTCATCGGGGTTGGGGTGAGCTATTTTTATCTCCGGCCGAGATTCATAGTCCTCCCTCACATAAATAAGACAGTGCCCGAGCAGGCAGGGGATACAACAAACATAAACATCTATATCCCGAAAGGGCAAGGGCTTCAGGTAGAGACCCGACAGATCAAAAAACCAGTGGGTTTTTCAGCCACTATAGATGCCATTATGGCTGAGATATCAAAAGGCAGTTCAGATGGAAGATATTTACTGCCTCCAGGCTCAAAGCTCATTACAGCCTATCTTGACAAAGACGGCGTCCTGTATCTGGATATGAATCCGGAGTTTCAGAGAAATTTTAAAGGAGATGCCCTGGGCGAGTACCTGATGATAGAGGGGATTTACCGCAGTTTTAAGGAAAATATACCAGATGTAAACAGAATGAAGATCCTTGTTGACGGGAAAGAGGTAGAGAGCATCGGGGGCCATATAATCATATTAAATGGCATTGGAGATGATTTTGTCCAGAGATAAACCCATAGGCATATTCGATTCGGGCATAGGCGGATTAACAGTCCTGAAGGAGATACAGAGGGAATTGCCCCTTGAAGATCTCATATATCTTGGGGATACTGCGAGGGTTCCATACGGCACCAGGTCGCCTGAAACTGTTACGAGATACTCCTTTGAGAACACAGGGTTTCTTGTGTCGCACGGGATAAAGCTGCTTGTAGTTGCATGTAATACAGCATCCTCTATAAGCCTCGAGGCAATAAAGGCTGCCTTCTCTGTCCCTGTTATCGGCGTTATAGAGCCTGGTGCAAGGGCTGCTGTGAGGGCCACAAGGAACAAGAGGATTGGTGTCATAGGCACAGAGGCAACTATAAAGAGCGGTTCATACCAGAGGGCAATAAGAGCCATTAACAGCGGGGTAAGGACGATTACAACACCCTGCCCGCTCTTTGTCCCCCTTGTAGAGGAAGGATGGCTCAATGAAGAGGTAACATATCTTGTTGCAAAGAAATACCTCTCTCACCTAATCGAGGAAGACATAGATACCCTTGTCCTTGGGTGCACACATTATCCTCTTTTAAAGATACCTATTGAAAGGGTTATGGGCGATGGCATGACCCTCATAGATTCGGCAGTAGAGACAGCAACGGTGGTAAGAAATGTCCTTGATGAAAAGGGGCTGCTGCGGGTTGAAAACAAAGACCCCTGCACAAGATTTTTTGTAACAGATTCCCCTGAAAAGTTTGCTGCAGTTGGAGAGAGGTTTCTTGGAAAGAGGATTGACAACATCCATAAGATTGAACTTGCTTGAGCCTAAAGTAAATTAAATGCCCAAAGGCAATTTAAACGGAGGTCAGGATGCGTCCAGATGGAAGAATGCCAGATGAGATAAGGATAGTAAAGTTGACAAGGAATTTTATACCGACGGCAGAGGGCTCTGTCCTTATAGAGCTCGGAAACACAAGGGTAATATGCACAGCCTCTATAGAAGAGAAGGTTCCACCATTTCTCAGGGACCAGAAAAGGGGATGGATTACAGCAGAGTACTCCATGCTGCCCCGCTCCACAGTAAGCAGAACTCCAAGGGAATCTGTAGCAGGCCGCATTGGCGGAAGGACACATGAGATACAGAGACTGATTGGCAGGTCATTGCGTGCGGTTACTGACCTGAATATCCTTGGAGAAAGGACCATCTGGATAGACTGTGATGTCATACAGGCAGACGGCGGCACAAGGACAGCATCCATAACAGGGGCATTTATCGCCCTTTCTGACGCAGTCAGGCATGCATTAAGGGCTGGACTTATAGAAAGAACGCCGATAAAGGACTACCTTGCTGCAGTAAGCGTTGGGATAATCAGCGGCGAACCAAGGCTTGACCTATCATATGCAGAGGACTCCATAGCAGATGTGGATATGAATGTGGTTATGACAGGCTCTAAAAAATTTATAGAGGTCCAGGGGACTGCAGAGGCAGAGCCATTTGGAAGGGATCTTCTGGATAAACTCCTTAAGATGGCAGAGGATGGTATCATACAATTGATAAATATACAGAGAGAACCCATTGAAAAGGCTTCAGATAGTCTTAGCTACTAAGAATACAGGAAAACTCAGGGAGATAAGGGAGATACTGGGCGACATCCCTATAGAGTTTCTCACACTTCAATCATTCCCCGATGCACCTGATGTGGAGGAAGATGGTCATTCATACAGGGAAAATGCCCTTAAAAAGGCAACAGCAATCTTTAATCACACATCAATGTTAACCATGGCAGAGGATTCAGGCCTTGAGGTGGAGGCGATTGGTAATGCACCTGGCATATACTCTGCCCGTTTTTCAGGGAAGGATGCAACCTCCAAAAAGAATATCGAAAGGCTCCTTTCCATGATGAAGGATATACCTGCAGAGAGGAGGACAGCAAGGTTTGTCTGTGTCCTTGCACTTGTAGGCATGGGGATAGAGCAATTTTTTGAGGGAGAGGTAAAAGGGACAATAGCCCTGCATGAAATGGGGGAAAGCGGGTTTGGATATGACCCTGTTTTTATACCTGACGGCTATGAAAATAGCTTTGCAGAACTTGGCAAAGAGGTTAAAAACAGGATAAGCCACAGGACAGCAGCCCTGAGAAGGTTCAAGGAGTTCATGGATAATTATCAACAACGCTAAGATGCTTGAAATTTGAAAGAGGCATGTAAGAGGCTAAATAAACAAAGAGTTATGCCCAAAGCCAACGAGGCGACGGATACTGATTTAAAGGTTATTGAGAGGCTGGAAGCGGGGGGGGTATAATGTTTTCTGGAAATTATTTATAATTATGGCAATCCTTAATATAGGATAAGGAGCAGTATGGCAAAGGGGAGAAAGCCGAAAAAATCAGGCTCTAACGATATTGAAGCCTACAGGCATGAGAGCGAGACGAGAAAAAATGCTGCCCCTGTAGGTCTTGCCTCTTATGACACCTCAAAGCCCAAACCCAAAAGTATGAATATGACCCGCATCTTGATCCCCAGCTTGTCTGGACTGGGAAAATATGAAGAATAAATCTATCTTGCCGCTTGATAAAGCCTATAAAGACATTAAGGACATACTCGAAAAAGCCAGCGCAAAGTCTTTCAAGGCTGTTAATACGGCAATGGTGCAGGCTTACTGGCATATCGGAAAGGTAATTGTAGAAGAAGAACAGAAAGGGATTGCGCGTGCGGGATATGGAAAGGGGCTTATTCAAGGACTTGCCAAACGACTGTCTGCTGAATTCGGCAGGGGATTTGATGAAAGAAATCTTTGGTTTATGCGCAGTTTTTATTTATCCTACCCAAAAGTGAACGCAGTGCGTTCAGAATTAAGCTGGACACACTACCGGTTATTACTAAGAGTAGAGAAATGAAAGACCTTTTAAATAAAATCGACTCTATCAAATCAGCCCTCGATAAGTATCGGCCTTTTCCCGACCACGTTGTCAAACAGTTAAGGGATTATTATCGCATTAATCGGATAATTGCAGAGGTGCGGGAGTAGTGAAAGCATCACCACCGCATGGGGCGGGACAGTGGAGGCTATGAGATTAATGAGCCGATCATGAACTCACGCCCCGGACATTGAGGCAAAGATTACAGGACGAGGGGAAAGAGATGACGGAGGCAGGAGAAAGGTTTATAACGGGAGAAAGGAAATATGGTTTTAAAATCAGTTGAACCTCAAAATGTGGAATTCAAATCCAACTGGAGAGATGATGCTGGTGATGTTTAAACCGAATTTTCGGTATACCGACAAAATAGTCAGCGATCTTACTCAGATAGCCGCTGCAAGGGAACTCGTGCTGAATTCTCCTTTTATTCCAAAATGGGAGGCCTCTCTCCGCCGGGAAGCGATTATCAGGTCTGCCCATTCATCAACCGCCATAGAAGGAAACAGACTGTCTCTGGAACAGGTCAGCGAGCTTGCGCAAGGCCGTGAAATCATGGCAACGCGAAAAGACAAGCAGGAAGTTCTGAATTATCTCAAAGTTCTCGAATCCATTGACAAACTCGCAGACGGCAAGATTAACGAAAAAAATCTTTTGCATATACATAAACTATTAACAAAAAATACCCTCGAAAATCCTTCTGATTGCGGTGTTTATCGCACCCGCTATGTTGTAGTCGGGAACAGACTGACGGGAGAGGTTATTTTCAGGCCGCCTTCAAATGAAGATGTTCCACGGTTAATGAAAGCATTAATTGCATGGGTAAACTCTCCTGAGGCAAAGAGTCTTGACCCAGTTATAGAGGCAGGCGTTGCCCATTATGAATTTGTGCGAATCCATCCCTTTGTGGACGGTAATGGAAGAACAGCCCGTGTCCTTGCAACCATGATACTCTATCTTAGAGGTTTTGATGCGAAGCAGTTCTTCTGTCTGGATGACTACTATGACTCTGACAGACCTGCATATTACAGGGTTCTTCAGGGCGTGGATCAGAAGACCCTTGATTTAACCAAATGGCTTGAATATTTTGTTGAAGGCGTTAAGGTAAGCATTGCGTCTGTCAAAGAAAGGGTTATACGCCTCAGCAGTGAAAGACTGAGAAAGACGACAAAAGGGCAAATTGCTTTGACTGAAAGGCAGATGAAGATCGTAGAATTTATCAACCAGAATGCCCGCATAACAAATCGGGATGTGCGGGATATGTTTGAATTATCTGACGAAGCTGTGCGGAAGGAGATTACCAAACTCACGAAGATAGGCGTTTTAAAGGGCAAAGGCAAAGGACGGGCAGTCTATTATGTCCTTCTATAATGGTTGGCGATTAGGTTGGTGATTAGGTTGGCGATCAGGAAAAGTCTGGTTTATGATTAGAAGGGGGTACAGTGTCATTAGCCGTTGACAACCCGATTTTAAACAATCCCTTTGAAGAACCGAGGGAATACTGGATTTTTATAAGCTTCTAAGGATATTTACACTGGCATCAGGGAGATTTTCAGACTAATAAAATAATCAGGTTAAATAAGTTTATATTTCTTTAGATATTCTTCAAAAAGTCCTAACCCCTTCATGTGCCTTTCTTTGAGGTCGTATGATATCCCTTTCCAGTAGGACACAAGTTCATCTTCTGAAATGACAGCCCTTAGAGGCGATGCCTCTGCAATAATACTCAGATCCTTGAGTGCAGTTTCTTTTGCATGGTTTAAATCGTTCCTGAATCTTTCAAAAAGTTCCTTTTCTTCAACGCAGCAATCCCTGCCTGTAATCCACAGGGCAAAGACAAAGGGAAGCCCTGTATATCTATACCATAGCTCTCCAAGGTCATAGATATAGAGTTTGTGCCATTTGCGGGCCTCTATCAGTGCTTCATCGCCAATAAGAAGATAGGCTGTATTTGACCGAATAGCCTCTTCAAGGACTTGTCCTGACGGTCTTAGACGGCAGTCTATCTCATAGAATTCCTTCAAGATAATCTCAAGTAAAGCAGTAGAGGTCTCAGACTGTGACGATGTAAGGATATCCAATCCTGCCAATGTCTCTATGGGCCTCCTGCTGAAAAGAAATATGCTTCCCACAGGTCCTTCGGAGCTTATGGAATGACCATTGATAAGGATGTATCTATCCCTATTCCTCATATACTCGATGGATGAAGAGGGACTGATGTCTATCCTGCCTTCCCTCACCAGCCTGTTGAGGCCCGACGGCACACCGTCTATAAATTCATATTTAGAGCAATCACTGTCTCGTTGCAGGATGTAGAATATCGGGAATAGATTTGCGTATGCGATTCTGCCAATCCTGAGTCTGCGGTTAGTCAAAGGGTCTTAATCCTGCTTTTGTCTATACCTTGATCTCGACAGGCTGTTTCTGATTCACTCTCTCTATAAGTTTCTTCCTCTCGCTCATCTGTTCAACAAGGACCTCACGCATCAGGATACATGCCTGGATTACCTTTGAATTGGCCACGCTGTAATATATATTTACCCCTTCCCTCCTTGTTGAGACTATGCCTTTATGCCTCATAACAGCAAGGTGCTGGGATACATTTGCCTTTGGGACATTCAGCCTGTCCACTATCTCAGTCACTGTCAGCTCGCCTTCCTTCAGGATATTCAGTATCTCAAGCCTTTTAGGGTTGGCAAGGGTTTTACAGGTTTCTGCCTGCAGCTCGAAAATGGCCTTTTCAGGATTCTTTTTCATTGTTTTATGATAATCATTTACACAGTAATAATCAAGTGCCCGAATTGCCATCCTATAAATATGCAATAATTCCACCCCTCCTTCTTCTTGCTTTAAACATCAGTTTGTTGTATCTTATAGCCATTACAATCAATTTGTAAGTATGCACTTTTTTATAATATAGTTACCAAAAAGTAAGTATTGCGGAGGATAAATGGCTAACAAAAAGATAGGCTGTCCTGTGGAGGTAACGCTGTCATTAGTTGGGGATAAGTGGAAAGTGTTTATATTAAAAGAACTGCTTGAAAGGACAAAGAGATTTGGTGAACTCCATAGGGCCATCTCAGGCATAAGTCAAAAGACGCTGACCCAACAGCTAAGACAGATGGAGAAAGACGGTCTTGTAAAAAGAAAGGTTTACGCAGAGGTGCCACCACGGGTAGAGTATTCTTTAACAAAAATCGGAAGGAGCTTGAAATCCATTCTCGATGCGATGCATAAATGGGGAGGCAACTATGCTGCATTAAAGTGTAAGGAACAGCAGGATGAATAGTTTCCACATCCTTGATGTCTTTGCTGAACAGAAGTATGCCGGCAATCAGCTTGCTGTGGTGATTGTTGAAAAACCTATTTCTGATTCTGCGATGCAGAAGATTGCTAAGGAAATTAATTTCTCGGAGACGACATTCATCCTCTCCGGTATTCCTGAGAATAACGGCGGCTACAATGTCCGCATATTTACGCCTGAGAAAGAGGTTCCTTTTGCAGGGCATCCAACATTGGGAACTGCCTATGTGATACAGAAAGAGATTATCAAAAAACCTGTTGACACTGTCATCCTTAATTTAAAGGCAGGACAGATACCGGTAAAATTGGATTATAGAGATGAAAGAATTGAAATGCTGACAATGAAACAGATTGAGCCAACCTTTGGAAAAACATTTGATGCAGAGGAGATTGCATCAGTATTAAATCTCGATAAATCTGATATTGATGAGAGATTTCCCATACAAGAGGTCTCCACAGGATTGCCCTTTATCATTGTGCCTTTAAAATCCCTCAGTGCTGTAAAAAAAGCTTGCATAGACAAAGAAAATTATTTTGAGTTGATTAAAGATGTGGATGCAAAGGCAATATTTATATTCTGCCCTGGGACATATAAGAAAGAAAACCATCTGAATGCCCGCATGTTTGCCCCTTATTACGGCATTGATGAAGACCCCGCCACAGGCAGCGCAAACGGATGCCTGGCAGGGTATCTGGTAAGACATAATTATTTTGGCAAAGACCATATTGATATCATGGTCGAACAGGGCTACGAAATAGGAAGACCGTCTTTATTGTTTTTAGAGGCAAAGAGGGAAGGTGTTGCCATAGAGGTCTATGTAAGCGGCAAGGTTATAACGGTTGCAAAGGGAGTTCTGTTATAATTCCCTATGCGTTTTATTGCTGACCTCCATATCCATTCAAGATATTCAAGGGCAACAAGCAAAGATATGTCCCCTGAAAGCATATGGAAATGGGCACAACTTAAAGGGATTACAGTCATTGGCACAGGGGACTTTACCCATCCCCAATGGTTTAAGGAGCTCAATGAAAAACTGGAATCCTCTCTCAACGGATTATTCAGGTTACGAAAGGATTTCAGGACGAATAACATTCCTGATTCCTGTAAGGCAGATGTCTTTTTTCTCCTTTCTGCAGAGATAAGCTGCATTTACAGTAAAAATGGGAAAACACGGAAGATACACTCCATCTTATTTGTCCCTGATTTCACCGATGCTGCAAAGATAAACGTAGCCCTTTCAAAGATTGGAAACCTCAATGCGGACGGAAGGCCTATACTCGGGCTTGATGCAAGAGAACTATTGAAAATACTGATGAATGAAGCGCCGGATGGCATGCTCATCCCTGCCCATGCATGGACTCCCCATTTTTCTGTATTTGGTTCAGAATCTGGCTTTGATTCTCTTGAGGAATGTTTTGAAGAACTAACACCCCATATTTATGCTATTGAGACAGGGCTTTCATCAGACCCGCCAATGAACTGGAGGCTTTCGGCGCTTGATAAAATAACACTCATCTCCAATTCAGACGCCCATTCGCCGAACAAGATAGGCCGGGAGGCAAATATATTTGACACGGAGATTTCTTATAAGGCAATGATGGATGCATTAAAGACAAAAAAGGGCTTTCTCGGAACCATCGAGTTCTTTCCGGAGGAAGGCAAATATCACTACGACGGACACAGGACATGCAGCATAAGCTTATCACCAAAAGAAACCATCAAACATAATTATCTCTGTCCCATATGTGGCAAACGGGTAACGGTCGGCGTTATGCACAGGGTCGAAAAACTTGCGGATAGGGAAGATGGTTTTAGCCCACAAGGAGCACCGCCCTATTATTCCATAATCCCTTTGCCTGAAATTATAGCAGAGGTTTTGAAAGTGGGCGTAAACAGCAAGGCAGTGGCTAATGAATATCAAAAGCTACTACAGAAACTCGGCAGTGAGTTTAAAATCCTCATGGATGTTCCGCTAAATGATATTGAACAGGCAGGCTCGCCACTTCTCAGGGAAGCAATATCCCGTATGCGTATAGGAAATGTCCACATCGCACCAGGCTTTGACGGAGAATACGGCAAGATAAAGATATTTGAGGCAGTGGAGAGGAAGGAGATAAAGGGGCAGGGAATGCTGTTTTGAATGATATTTGCTATCTTCTTTCAAAAGCAGTTGCTCAGGTGAAGGCAGAAAATCTTTAACGACTCTCAATTTCCCCATCTGTATTTTAGCTCTTCATAGTATTCCCCTTTATTGACCTAACGTTGGAGTTCAAAATACGACAAAAGCGTAGCTCTTGGCAGTCCACACAACGAAGGGGTTAGATTTCTGTCCCATCGAGCATTGCGCTCCATAACCTGCCTGTTCTTTTGTATGTCCTGTTTATATACTGAGTATAACAAAGGGTTACTCCCTGCATCATTTTGTGTAGGGACTCTTCTTTTTTCGGCCTCGCCAATAAGTGAACATGATTGCTCATAAGACAGTAGGCAAGGACAGGTGAGTTCCATTTATCTGCATATTTATTGAGTAACGATAAATAGTTCTCTCTGTCTTTCTTATTGAAGAAAAACTTTTCCTTATTATTTCCTCTTTGGACTATATGATGTGGAAAACCTACTGCAACCGCTCTTGCTATTCTCGGCATAAAAGGATTCTATAAAATAAATTCTATAAATTCTCATGTGTCAAGAAAATATGGGATGTGTCCCCAATTACCTTTTCAAACTTTTGCAACCGCTTTTGCCGCCTCACCTACTTTGCCACTTTCTTTCGTGGCTTTGACCAGCTCGGCATGAAGTTCGTCGTGCTCCAGCTTCATAGGTTGGGGAATCTTGAATTCCATGGTTTGATCTCCTTTTGTTTAACGATGTGTTTCAAATCAATGCTCTTCTTTGTGCATTTCAACTTCAGTCGCAAACATCTTATCGCCATCGCCGGTGATCAGCCGCGCTGAACGTTGAAAGGTTATGTACGCCCACGCCCATTCAAACAGCACAATGAACCGGTTACGAAATCCGATCAAAAAGAAGATATGGACAAAAATCCAGGCAATCCAAGCGGCAAACCCGGACAATTTCACCACGCCAAAATTCGCGACGGCCGCAGCCCGTCCGATGGTTGCCAGTGCCCCCCTGTCCACATAGCGGAATGGTTCGGAAGACAGCCCTTGACAGCGCAGTAGGATGTTCTTGGCCGCATGACGGCCTTGCTGGATAGCGACCGGAGCGAGACCTGGCAACGGTTTGCCAGTTTGATGAATAAAGGCAGCCAGATCACCGATTACAAAGACCTCCGGATGACTGGGAACGCTCAGGTCCGGTTCTATCAGCACGCGGCCTGCGCGATCCAGCGGCACGCCGAGTGATTGAGCCAAAGGCGAAGCTATTACGCCAGCGGCCCAGAGCACCGTTGCGGCAGGAATTTGTTCGTTTCCGATCACAACCACCCTCGGCTGGATCGAGGTCACTGGCGAATTCTTGCGTACTTCCACGCACAGCTTTCTGAGCGACACCTCAGCTTTGGCGGAAAGATCTTCGGGGAAAGATGGCAGAACTCGCGGTCCCGCTTCGACCAGAATGATCCGGGCATGCCGGGGATCGATATTGCGAAAATCTCGCGCCATCACCTTGCATGCGATTTCTCCAATCGCTCCCGCCAGTTCGACACCGGTCGGCCCCGCACCCACAATCACAAATGTGAGCAGCGCCTGCCGTTTGGCTTTGTCCGTTTCACGCTCAGCCTTTTCGAAAGCAAAAAGAATGCGTCGTCTGATTTGCAGCGCGTCATCGATACTCTTTAGTCCAGGTGCATACACCTCCCACTCCGGATGTCCAAAGTAAGAATGACTGGCGCCCGTAGCCAGAATTAGGTAATCGTAGCTGATCTTGCCGTCGTGCAATACAAGCTTTCTGGCTTTTACGTCAACCGCAATCGCTTCCGCGAGGAATACTTCAGTATTTCTCTGCCGCCTTACGACGCTGCGAATGGGATAAGCAATGTCGTTCGGAGAAAGGCCTGCCGTCGCAACTTGGTACAGCAAAGGTTGAAACAGATGATAATTGTGACGGTCAATCACTGTGATCCGCACCGGAGCGTGTTTAAGTGCACGAACAGCATAAAGGCCACCGAATCCAGCGCCCACAATAACCACGCGAGGCTCGCCACGCTGTTGTATAGTTTGGTTCATAATGGCTGCTCTTGGCAATCGAGGGAATTCCTCCTATGTTTTTTCTTGGTTCTGATGGTTTGCCAAATATATCCTTTATGTCTCAATTTTGACATGCAGCAGCTCGATCGAATTGAGAAATACCAGACGGGTGTTCTTTGGTTTGCGCATCCCGGTCACTGCGCGACCGATGTACGGCGCGCCTCTCATGATGTGCCAGTCAAATGGATTGACGGAAGCCGCGCGAACTCGTACCAGCACTTCATCATCCTTGACCACCGGCTTGTCCAGCTCTTGGAGTTCCAGGACATCAGGTGAGCCGTACTTGTGGTAGACTATTGCCTTCATCTCATTCTCCTGATCTGTCGCGTGCTTGTGGGAGTCGGCCTAACAATTACTATACGAACTGTCGTATTTTCCTAAAACTGATTAAAATATAGCATGCCTTGAAGATTTTTTAAAGAGGGAAAGTTGTATAAAATCAATTATGGGGTAGTTTCATAATTTCGCGTTTTGTGGTAATATGGGCTAAAATAAGGTTACGCGCAATGGACGCAATTAAAAAAACCATCAACATTCCTCCCGGACTCCTCTGGGATTACAAGAAGCCGCCAGATGACATTCTGTGGAGGCTCCAGAGGATAGTTGATTTCTTTCCGGCATACGGAACTGATAAAGAAACCGTTGACCTCCTTTTTGAATACAGGGACAAACTCAGGATGGAAGAAGGGAAATACAAACTTATAACCCTTTATAAAGAGGTGTGGGATGAGAAAACCGGTAAGGGGACTCAGGGATAACAGGGTTCTCACTGATAATCAAATTGCTTTCCTTGAGGAGTTTGTTAAATCTGACTTGAATAATGTCTTCAGACTCACAGGCGGCACAGCCTTGAGCGCCTTTTACCTTGAACACAGGTTTTCAGAAGACCTTGATTTTTTCTCCTCTGAAAAAGTTCCTTTTTACCTGCCGGAGGAGTTTTTAAAGTCTCTGGGCTTTGTGGATACAATAACTCATACAAAGCTGTTTGACAGGAATATATTCAACCTCAAGCTGAAAGACGAGACAATCTTAAAGACAGAATTTACTTTTTATCCTCTCAAAAATCTTGAAGCATCTGTCGCCATTGACGGTTTGCAGGTAGACAGTTTTCTCGACATTACTGTGAACAAGCTATGCGCTATCTCGGACAGATTGGATGCAAAGGATTATGTTGATGTTTATTGCGCCTTGACCGGCAACGGACTTAATCTGAGAGAGTTGTTTGCCCTTGCCGAGAAAAAATGCGAGATTAAGGGCATTAGACATATACTGCAAAGCAGGCTTTTACAAATACCGGAGAGGGTTGAAAATCTGCCTTTAAAGGTTGACATAACTAAAACAGACATTGAAAATCTTTTTAAAAGACTTGTAAAAGAACTTCTTGAGAAAGAGATCGATTGCGGTTAAGCGCATCTCACGTTTTTGACGGTCTCAATGAATCGCAGAAACATGCTGTAATGACAACCGAATGCCCTGTATTGATCGTCGCAGGGCCGGGGACAGGGAAGACTCTCACTATTGTCAGGCGGATAGCCTATCTTATTCATCAAGGCGCCAAACCAGAAAATATCGCGGCAGTGACATTTACCAACCGTGCAGCGCGTGAGATGTGTGAAAGGGCAAAAGCATTATTAGACAGTGATGCCCGCAAAGTATTCATCGGCACATTCCACCTCCTCGGACTCAGGATTATAAAAGAAACCGTTTCCAATACCTTTGTAATTTACAACAGGAATGAACAGGTTAATCTCCTCAAGCCATTAATGCAGGGTTCTGTCGTAAAGGCACAGCAGGCTGCAGAGAAAATATCCCGTATAAAGAATCTTCTTGAAGATATGGATAACGGCATTCGGGACATCTACCAGAAATATCAGTTTGAACTTCAAAAAAATTCGGCCATTGATCTTGACGACCTCATACTGAAACCAATAGAAATATTCAGCGATAGCGATCTGTTGAATAGATACAGAGATAGATTCACGCATATCATCGTTGACGAATATCAGGACATAAACCCTGCGCAATATAGATTATTAAAACTCTTCGCCGGCGAAAGAGGGAATATCTGTGCTGTGGGAGATTCTGACCAAGCAATCTATGCATTCAGGGGTGCTGATGTAAGCAATTTCCTGAACTTTGGAAAGGACTTCAAGGATGCAAAAAGAATCGCACTCACAGAAAATTATAGATCAACGGGTGCAATACTCAATGCCTCCGATGTACTGATAAGAAATAACCTTAAAAGGATAGATAAAGAAATCAGACCAATTCGAGAAAAAGGAATATCAATTGCTGTCGTTTCGGTTCCTGACGAGAAGGCAGAAGGCGAGGTGATAGTAAGAGAGATAGAGCAAATGATAGGCGGCACAAGCCACTACCAATTGTATGCGAGGGGGACAAAGTTTCCTTTGCAAAATCCCCCCGAAGAAAATTGTTCCTATAATTTCTCTGATTTCGCTGTAATCTTCAGGACAAATGCACAGGCAAAGGCAATAGAAGAGGCATTTATGGGATCCGGAATTCCATATCAGGTGATAGGAAGACATCTCCTGAAAAGAAAGGGGATGACGGACATCATCTCAGAGCTCAAGAGCCTTGCAAGCAGGACGGACAATCTCCAGGATATGTCCATGGATGAATTCCTGAAGATGGCATTGGAGGATTCGGACTTGAAAGAAGATGATACTAATTTTGAACTTCTCAAAAATCTCGGTACTGCATATCAAAACAGCGATACTTCTATTATTGACTTTATCAATGAACTCAGCCTCCTTACACCGACAGATGACTTTGATCCGCGTGCAGATGCTGTAACGCTCATGACCCTCCACATGGCAAAGGGCCTTGAGTTTAAGGTTGTATTTATCACAGGAGTTGAAAACAGTTTAATCCCTTACACCATCAAAAAGGACGGTGTTGATATAGAGGAAGAGCGGAGGCTTTTCTACGTAGGCATGACAAGGGCAAAAGATAAGCTTTTTCTCATACATGCAAGAAACAGATTTTTGTATGGGCAAAGACTTGAGCAGTCGCCATCGCCATTCATCAGAGAAATTCCTGATAATTTCATAGAATGCAGGTTTATACCTGATAGAATAAAGAGGGACAGGGAAGATAAGCAGATAGGGTTGTTTTGAGTGTTTCACTTAAAAATAATATACCTCTTTATCTTTTCGAGCCTTTTCCCTTTTATTCCCAAATCCTCCAGACATCTGATCATTCTTTCCCGCCGTATTTTCAATATTCCCGCTACAGTATCCGGCCCTAATCCTGGCACTCTCAGCAGCGACTCTCTGTCAGCGCTATTGATTCTGACAGGGTAAAACTCTGAATGCCTGTCTGCCCAGATTTCTTTCGGATCTTTATCCAGCCTCAAATTGCCGCTTCTGTCAAGAATAATATCATCGCTGCTAAAGCCATATCTACGGATAAGGTAATCTGCCTGATATAAACGGTGCTCACGCATAAAGGATTGTTCGGGATTAACCATGAATTGCCTTTCGCCAGGGATGTCGGGATGACCGAGACCCTTCTGGTAAGCGGAAAAATATACCCTCTGAAAATGCAGATTTTTATACAGCCTGAACATATAGTCTATAATTTCTGAATCAGTCTCATCAGAGGCTCCCACAATGAACTGAGTGGTGCATTTCACCCTTGCAAATCTTTCGTTTTGCCTTGTGAGTTTAGTTAGAAGTTTTAACGGACGGATAATATCCTGTATGTAATCCTTTTTACTGGAAAGCACATCAAAGCGTTTCTTGCCAGGCGTCTCGATATTCAGAGACACAGCAGTGGCCAGTGAGAGGGAATCTTCGATTGCGGCATCGGATGCGCCGGGAATGATTTTCAGGTGTATGTAGCCCCTGAAATCATGTTTGTATCTGAGGAGTCTGGCAACGGCATTGATTCTATCCATGGTGTAGTCAGGGTTATTAATAACGCCAGAACTCAGGAATAATCCGAATACCTTTTTCCTCCTCAGGTATTCCATAAACACATTTGCCACCTCCTCAGGCTGGAGCGTGCATCGCCGCACATCAGTTTCAGAGCGCAGGGGACAGTATTTGCAGTCATTCTTGCATGCATTGGAAAGGAGGGTCTTTAAAAGGATGGAATAGCCGCCCTGAGGCAGTGCAACAGGATAAAGCCATTTGCCGTCCAGCCCTCTTCTCCTACGGTCATCCTTTCCAGTGCCGCATGCGCAGGCAAGGTCATACTGCGAATCTTCGGAGAGTATTTTAAGTTTTTCTATAGTGTCCATAAGAAACTCCAAGACTTATTTTGCCAATACCAGTATCCATGCCCTTTGATGGCGCCACTGCACATCCACAGGCCGCTCAAAGAAATCGGAAAGGTTGGATTTTGTCAAAACCTCCTTTGTCTTAGCAACAGAATGTATCTTTCCACGCCTCAGCAGTAAAGCGTGCTTGAAAACAGGCACAATTTCTTCTATATGATGAGCGACATAAAGCAGTGTTGGAGCAAACTCCTGACTGTCTATATGTTCAAGGGTGGAAAGCAGTTGCTCCCTCGAAAAGATGTCCAGTCCTGTGCACGGCTCATCAAGAATCAATATCTTGGGAGAATTTATGAGTGCCCGTGCAATAAGAACCTGCTGTTTTTCGCCCTGTGACAGTGTGCCGTAAGGCTGGCCTGCTACATGCTTGCATCCGAGCTGTTCCATGAGGGATAAGGCCTGTTTAATGTCCTTTTTGTCAGGCTCATCATAAAGCCCTATGGTTGCAAATTTTCCGCTCAGGACGATTTCCTCTGCAGTCTCTGTGGTATACAGCCTTTCCTGCAGGGATGAACTCACCCATCCAATAAATTTCCGCAGTTCACGCACATCACAATCGCCAAAGCGTCTGCCGAGGACGCTGATTTCCCCTTTTGACGGCCAGAGGTATCCGTTAATCATATTTAAAAGGGTTGTCTTGCCTGAACCGTTCAGTCCGATAATTGCCCAATGCTCGCCGGGGTTCACATCCCAGTTGATATTCCGCAGGATATGCCTGCCGTCGCATATCCACGAAACATCTTTCATATGAATAATCTTTTCTGTCATACTCTTGCTGTCAACCACACACCTTTATAAGGTTTGTAGTTCGCATATTTTAAACGATAGAACAACTTCTTTGTAAGTTATTTCCTGCATGAGGTTATTGACATGTTACACAAAATCTAATTACCATGAATCAAAGGAAGCATGTGGCAGATCAGTTTTCGGCATATCCGCAATAAAAATTCGCAAGAATGGTAAATACACCGAGCCAGACAACCCCGCCCCGTTTGGCATTTATTTCTTCATTATGTTATAAATATCTTCAAAATCGGTCTCAAGGGCGAATAATGGCGAATGAAGACCTTGCGAAGTTGAGGATAGATAAAACAAGCACGGTTTATAAGGCACGAAGGAAAAAGAGGCCACTTTTCTGGATAGCTGTTCTTTTGCTGGTCCTGCTTATCTTTATTTTATACAGGACTGTCTTTAATCCATCGGTGGAAGTTGAGGTGATAACTGTCTCGCAGGTCTATCCCTCCCAGTCCTTCACCCTCCTAAATGCGAGCGGATATGTTGTTGCCCAGAGGAAGGCATCTGTTGCTTCGAAGACTACAGGCCGTCTCGAATGGCTGGGGGTCGAGGAAGGAAACAGGGTTAAATCCGGTCAGATAATAGCACGGCTTGAAGGGAAGGATGCATTAGCTTTGAAGGAACAGGCAGCCGCCAACCTTAACAGCGTCCGTTCTTCCCTTGATGAGGCAAAGGCAGAGCTTGAAGTTGCTACCCTCAACTATAACCGCAGCAGGGATCTCCTTTCCCATGAGTTTATTGCGAAAGCCGACTTCGATGCTGCCGAGGCGCGATATAAGAAAGCGAAGGCCTCGGTCGAAGGTGCGGAGGCCAACATAAAGGCTGCTAAAGCAGCGCTCGATGCAGCAAATGTGGCGGTTGAATATACCTTTATACGGGCGCCCTTTGATGCTGTGGTGCTCACAAAGAATGCCGATATAGGTGATATCATAACTCCCCTCGGCGCTGCTGCAAATGCAAAGGCCGCTGTAGCAACAATTGCTGATATGTCCTCTCTTCAGGTGGAGGCGGATGTGTCAGAGTCAAATCTCGAAAAGGTGAGAGCAGGTCAGCCCTGCGAGATACAGCTCGATGCAATCCAGGGATCGAGGTTCAGGGGCATTGTACATATGATAGTTCCGACAGTCGACCGTACGAAGGCATCCGTAATGGTTAAGGTGCGTTTTAATGATAAGGACGAAAGGGTTCTTCCAGAGATGAGTGCAAAGGTGGCCTTCCTCGAACGTCCTGTCACCCCTCAGGAACAGCAGCCAAAGACTGCACTGAATCCTGATGCGATTATCAAAAGAAATGGAAATCAGGTCGTATTTTTAGTGAAGGGAGAAAGGGTTGAGGAGACACCTGTTAAGACAGGAGGAAAGATAGGCGATGTCCTCGAAGTCCTGAGCGGTGTGAAACCAGGAGACAGGGTTGTTATAAAGCCGCCAGGGAAACTGAGGAATGGTTCGAAGGTCACGACCAAGGAAAAATAGATCACGATTATTCAGATGAAGCAGAATAATTCCAATATAGTCGAGATCAGAGATCTCTCAAAGTCCTACCAGAGGGGAGATCAGATAATCCATGTGCTTGAGGATATCACCTTTGATATCATTGAAGGGGAATTCCTTGCACTTATGGGACCTTCAGGCTCTGGCAAAAGCACGCTGTTAAATCTTGTTGCAGGAATAGATAAGGCCGATAAGGGGTCGATAAAGGTGGCAGGGGTTGAGATAACATTACTTTCTGAAACAGAACTCGCCCACTGGCGCGCAGTAAATGTCGGTTTTATATTCCAGTTTTATAATCTCATACCTGTACTTACAGCCTTCGAGAACGTGGAGCTCCCGCTTCTCCTCACAGGGCTTTCAAGAAAAGAGAGAAGAGAACATGCGGAAACAGCATTGAATGTTGTAAACCTTGGAGACCGGATGGACCATTATCCTGGCCAGCTCTCAGGAGGGCAGCAGCAGCGCGTGGCAATAGCCCGCGCTATAGTAACGGACCCCACAATAGTTGTCGCCGATGAGCCTACAGGTGACCTTGACCGTGTCTCTGCCAGAGATGTCCTGGAACTGATGTGCAGATTGAACAAGGAGTTTGGCAAGACCATAATAATGGTGACCCATGACCCGCGGTCGGCAGAGAAGGCCAACATCATCAGGCATCTCGAAAAGGGTGTTCTGAATGAAGCTTCCTAAACTGATATTAAAAAACCTCTTCCGCCACAAACTCCGCACCGGACTAACAATCCTCGGCATCACCATCGCTATCCTTGCCTTCGGGCTCCTGCGTACTGTTGTGAGTGCCTGGTATGCAGGCGTTGAGGCATCCTCATCAACACGACTTATCACAAGGAATGCCATATCCCTCATATTTTTTCTTCCCCTTTCGTACAAGGATAAGATACGCCAGATCCCCGGTGTAAAGAACATATCCTATTCCTACTGGTTCGGGGGCATCTATATCTCTGAGAAGAATTTCATCCCGAATTTTGCTGTTGATTCAAAAACAGTTTTTGAACTCTGGCCGGAATTTGTTCTTCCCGAAAAGCAGAAGAATGATTTCCTGCGGGACAGGAAGGCGTGTGTTGCAGGAAGAAAGGTTGCTGAAAAATTCGGCTGGAAGATTGGAGACACCATCACTCTTAAAGGTACGATATTTCCAGGCAACTGGGATTTTGTGCTCAGGGGCATCTACCGGGGCGCATATAAGGGCACTGACGAGACGCAATTTTTCTTTCACTGGGAGTATCTCAATGAATCACTGAAAAAGACCGCTCCTGACCGGGCTGACAGGGTCGGCTGGTATGTAGTAGGTGTAACCAATCCTAACCTTGCCTCAGAGGTGGCTGCTGCAATTGACAGGACATTCAAAAACTCATTGGCAGAGACCATAACAGAGACCGAGAAGGCATTCCAGTTGGGCTTTGTTTCCATGACAGAAGCAATTGTGGTTGCTGTTCAGATAGTCTCGGTTGTTGTAATAATTATCATTCTGGCAGTTATGGCCAATACAATGGCAATGACTGCGAGGGAGCGTATCGGAGAATATGCAATAATGAAGACCCTTGGTTTCGGCGCATGGCATATTGCAGTACTCATATTCGGCGAATCGCTGATTATTGCATCTATGGGCTGCGCCCTCGGGATTGGTGCAACATTTCCTGCTGCAAAGGCATTCGGGGATGCTATGAGTACGTATTTCCCTGTCTTTAATGTCCAGATGCAAACTATTTATATGGATATAGCCGCTACATTTGTTGTAGATGTAGCTGCAGCAGTCTTTCCAGCATGGAGGGCAGCGAAACTAAGGATTGCTGATGGACTGCGAAGGATTGGTTAGAGAAAAGTGAAAATACCACTTTCATACAGTTTGCGTAATCTCTTGACAAGAAGGCTTACAACAACACTTACAGCTTCAGGAATGGCGCTTGTGGTATTTGTGTTTGCCTCGGTTCTGATGCTTTCCGAAGGGCTCAGAAAAACCCTTGTTGAGACAGGCTCTTATGATAATGTGGTGGTAATCCGCAAGGGAGCAAATTCAGAGGTCATGAGCGGGGTTGAGCGGCTTCAGGCTTCCATAATAGAGACACAGCCCGAGGTTGCCATTGGAGAAAACGGCCAGAGACTGATCGCTAAAGAAATAGTTGTGCTTGTAAATCTTTTGAAAAGAGGAAGTAACAAGCCTTCTCTTGTCCAGATTAGAGGTATTGATAAATTTTCAATGATTTTGCGTCCGCAGGTTAAACTAATACAGGGCCGCATGCCAAAATCTGGCTCATCTGAGATAATCGCAGGTTCAAGCATAGATAGAAGGTTCAAAGGAGGAGGACTGGGGGAGATGCTCCATTTTGCTATGAGAGACTGGACTGTGGTGGGGGTGTTTGAAGCAGGCAATACGGGATTTAATTCTGAGATCTGGGGAGATGCAGACCAGCTCATGCAGGCATTCAGAAGGAATGCCTATTCATCAGTGATTTTCAAGCTCCGCAACTCTTCTGAATTTCAAAGATTTAAAGAAAGGATAGAGAGCGAGCCCCGCCTTACCCTTGAGGCAAGGCGTGAAACAAGATACTATGCTGACCAGTCAGAGATGATGACAAAGTTTCTCAGTATCCTCGGCTTATCACTGACAATAATCTTTTCTGGCTCTTCTGGAAAGAGTGTGGGTAATTTTTTGCATTTTTTATATCTCCTTGAGCATACAGGTAAGGATTTTAAGCCTTAAGTACTCCTCATCTCTTAAACCGTAAGCCCTTCTCTGTATAACCCTGATCTTATTATTCAGTCCCTCTACAAATCCCAATGATACTTTGTTTTCAGGTCTTGAGTATGCTGCAATACCCTCCCAATGTTTCTCAATCATCTCCGCAAACAACTCGTAAGATTTTAACCTCTGCCATTTCAATGATTCCTTCCAGTTGTCAAAAAATCTCCGCGCCCATCCCTCCGTCTGATAACTCCATAACTGCCCAAATGATTCCTTTAGCAGATAGGCAGTATTAAGCCGTTTGTTTGCCGTAAGCAGCTTCTTTAATGCCTTCCTTCCATCAAGGGTAAGGTTCTCCCTGTTTGATAGCAGTGTGTATTTTTGCCCTTTGATGTAGGAACGGTCTTTACCGGAAAGCCTTGCATATTCCATCTTCCGCACTGTGTCCAATGCCTCTCCCAGATGCCTCATTACATGAAACTTGTCATAAAGAATCGCTGCCTGGGCTGCATTCTTCTTTGTAGATTTCTTAAATGCCTTCCACATATCCATTACTGCCAACTGTATCTTCTTTGTCTTCTTTTGCCCAAGCCATTGGTAAAATATATCAAGACTTTCTTCAGACCGATCTTTGCCTCCAAACCAAATAGGTCTTCTACGCTCTATGTCGCTTACTACTACCCGATAGGTATGCCCCTTCCTTAACGATACTTCGTCTATCCCAATGACACGAGGCGCAGCAACAGGATTTCTCTCAAGCTGCTTCTCCATATACTCTTTGTCCAATGCCTTCACAGTTTCCCAGTCCAGCTTGAGTTCCTTCGCTGCATCCTTTATCGTCATCCCACGACACTTCCGTCCTGCATAATAGGCAAACCGCTTCGTGTAAAAGGGATTGTTCGCTATCCACTCCAGCTTCTCCGTCTTCACTTTGCCGCACTCCCGACATAATACCCGTCGAACCTCCACTTCCAGATATACCCTTGCATCCCCACATGATAAATCCCGTATCCATCGCACCTTCTTGTCGTAATGACTCCGATGGACCTTGCCACAACATCCACATACTGTTTTTTTTGAGTCCTTTCAAGCCGAATAACCCGTGCCTTCGGGTCTCCAAATATCCCCTTAACTTCTGCTTTCGGACGAAACCCGGGGAACCGATATTCGTCCAGCAGCTTCCTCTTTTTTCGCATATAAAGATCATACAGATTTTTCTACCTTAAAGAAACTTCTTTTTTCCCTTATTTTATGCTATTCTATGGCTAATTTATGGCTCATTTTTACCCACACTCTTTCCAGAAGAGCCTCTTTTCTTTTGGAGCCGTTGTCGGAGCAATGATTACAATGTATGCTGCGGTTGCAAACCGCACAGACGAGATCGGCACTCTCCGCGCTCTCGGTTTCCGGAGAAGAAATATACTTATGGCATTTCTTGGGGAGTCACTGCTCTTGGGTTTTATTGGCGGGTGTGTCGGACTATTTTTTGCCTCTTTCATGCAGCTTCTTACAATTTCGACGATGAACTGGCAGACATTTTCAGAGCTTGCTTTTTCATTTTCGTTGACTTTTGAGATTATTTGCAAGTCTCTGTTTTTTTCATTGGTCATGGGCTTCGTGGGTGGTGTGCTTCCGGCATTTCGTGCAGCGAGGATGAATATTGTTGATGCCCTGAGGATAACTTAGTTTTGAAAGAAAGTGCATGCATCGCTTTAAAATAAAAAGAGCATGACCTCAAACCTTAAATCGTTCTGTAAATCTACAGGCGCTGACCTCGTGCGCTAAGGCCTGTCCTGCATCTGCAATAAAAAATGTATCCACAGAAAGCCATTATGAGAGCAGAGACGAGGCGATTCATTTGGAAAAATGCCATGCCAAGACAAAGGAGTTCAAAGCCATGCCAAGCATCGGCGCAAGGATCTGCGGGATTTGCATAAAGGCCTGTCCTTATGGAAAAAGATTAAAAAGCAGGTGACCAATGGCAGGGATTGGGATGCTATACATATAAAAAAAGACCCAAGCAATGCCTGAGTCTTTCTTTGCATTTTAATCCCGGCAGCGACCTACTTTCCCAGGACCTCACGGTCCAAGTATCATCGGCCCTGGAGGGCTTAACTTCCGTGTTCGGAATGGGAACGGGTGTGTCCCCTCCGGCATAGCCACCGAGAAATATAATATACCACAATCCTTTTCAAAAAAGCAATATCTATTCTTTGACAACAGGAGGTATTAGTTTAGGGTTAATAGAAGGTCAAGGCACACGGCCTATTAGTACTGGTTAGCTCAATGCCTTACGGCACTTACACATCCAGCCTATCGACCTAATAGTCTATTAGGGGC
>JAJYJJ010000021.1 GCA_021789595.1 Nitrospirota bacterium
AAGACAATGGCATTGAGGCAGAATGTCAATGAAATCCCTTTGATGAAGAGATACGCAGATGGACTCGGCCTTAAGTTCAGGTTTGACCCAATGATAAATGCCCGCATAGATATGGATAAAGGCCCTTTGGCAACAAGGCTTGATACAGAGGATGTGCTCAGGCTTGACCTTGAGGATGAAAAGAGATTGAAGGAATGGAAGGAGTTCTGCGATAAGTATATAGGCCATCCTGATTCTGACAGACTCTATACATGCGGGGCAGGAGTAAATTCATTTCATATAGACCCGTATGGAAACCTTGCCATATGCATTATGGCGAGGAAGGATACATATGATCTAAAGCTTGGAAGATTTAAAGAAGGGTGGTATAATTTTATAGGGAGGCTGAGGGACAGGACTATAAGCTCGGATAACAGGTGCAGAAGGTGTGAGCTTATGTCTCTCTGCGGGCAGTGCCCTGGATGGGCACAGATAGAGCACGGCGATGACGAAAGCCCTGTGGATTATTTGTGCGAGATTGCCCATAAAAGGGCAGAGGCATTCGGGGTAAAGGTGATGGGATGAAGACAATAGAGGATTCAGTAGATGTCATTATTAAGGAGGCTCAGCCTGAGAGGATAATCCTTTTCGGCTCGTCATCAAAGGGGGATCAAGATAGAGATAGCGACCTTGACATACTTGTTATCAAGGAGACGGATAAACGGCCTATAGACAGGAGGATTGAGATAGAGAGGCTCTTTCCTGAAAGAGACATGCCCCTCGATATCTTTGTTTACACACCAAAGGAGATCAATTACCTCTTCAGCATAGGAAGCCCCTTTATAAACGAGATACTTGAAACCGGGAGGCTAATATATATGAGAAATATCGTTGAAGACTGGGTGCAACTTGCCGAGGATGAATATTCCAATGCCGCTATTCTTTATGAGCACAATAGATATAGAGGGGTCTGTTATCATGCCCAGCAGTGTGTAGAGAAGTCATTGACGGCCCTAATATTAGAAAAGGGTGGCGAATTTAAGAGGATCCATGATATTGTGAAATTGATTGAGATAGCGAGGACTTATGGATGGAAGATTGAGATCTCCATGAACGATGCGGTCTTTCTCAATAGTATTTATAAAGGCAGGTATCCTGCTGAAGAGGGGCTTCTTCCATTCGGCGAACCAACTATGGAGGATGCGAAACGGTCTGTAGAGCAGGCTGAGAAGATGATCGCCATATTGAGGCAGGGGCTCAAGTATAAAAGGGAGGGATAAGTTTGATGGCTACTGTATCCTTTGAAAAGACCAAGAAACAATACACCTATGAGGATTATGAAAGATTACCTGAAGGCGCGCCCTACCAATTAATAGGAGGAGAGCTTATTATGGTTCCATCACCTGTACCGTATCATCAAATTATCTCAAGGAGAATTGGGTTTGAGTTATGGAAATACATAGAAGAAAAGAAACTTGGTGAGGTGCTGTATGCACCCATAGATGTCTATCTTTCAGAGACCGAGACCTATCAGCCTGATATTATCTTTATCTCAAATGAAAGAATGAATATTATTGGAGAAAAAAAGATAGAATCAGCGCCTGACCTTGTTGTAGAAATACTTTCAGAGTCGACTGCCTATTATGATTTAAGGCATAAAAAACGTATTTATGAATCATCCGGGGTAAAGGAATACTGGATAGTTGATCCAATGGAAAAGAGTATAGAGGTTTATGAGAACATTAATGGCGAATTTAAGTTGTATAGCGAGACGCAAAAAACAGGCAGGGTAGGTTCCATCCTTCTCGAAGGATTCGGGGTGGAATTGGAGAAGGTATTCTAAAGAGGCAGGTCCTCAAAGATAAAAAGGAGGTTTAGATGAAAAAACCTTACAAGAAACCTGAGATAAAAAAGGTGGGGCTTAAGCCTGAGGAGGCAGTGATTACAGCGTGTAAGACTCGTAATACATCTGGCCCAGGTATCTCCGGACGGTGTGGAATAGTCCTCTTGGGTTTCTGGGTGGGGTGTAATAGTCCTGGAAGCTAAGCAGGTAGCCATTGGCTTTAGCCTAAAAAGGAAAAGAGGGAATAAATGAAAAAACAATATAAGAAGCCAGAGATAAAGAAGGTAGAGCTTAAGCCTGAAGAGGCTGTGCTTGCAGGATGCAAAACCGCAACATTTGGCTCTTCAAAAAAAAATCCATTTAACTGTGGACGAGGGTCTAGTTGCAAAGCACAGGGAAGTTAAAGGTGCTCTGATAAAGGTTTTAGCCTTCATTTAAAGACTGTTTAAAAATGCACAGAGGTTTGCTCAGATTTAATATCGCGGATTTATCGGTCGCAATTAATGCTGATAGACATTATCTCATAGCTGATGCCTACAGGGATTTCTATGATTCAGTAGAATACAACAACACAGATTTTCACATTGATATGTCTGGCTCAGATTATTCCCCTCTTTGGCAAAGAGGGGCGAGGGGAGATTTTGGAAATACCAATAACATCAAATGCCTCTTTGACTCTAAAGGCGTATGGAAGTTATACAAAGATAAAACCAACCGATATATCGTTGTTGCTGGCAATAACGAGTTGATAATTGATAAGCAACTATCCCACGGCGAGCTTTATGCAAAAACCCTACGCATCACCGGCAGAAATTCATTGCCCTTTTCTTATCCCATTGATGAGCTGTTGATAATAAACCTCTTGCCTTTATTTAATGGCATCCTTGTCCATTCCTGCGGGATTGATGACAATGGAAGGGGATTTCTCTTCCTCGGCACATCAGGCGCTGGGAAGAGCACAACAGCGAGGCTGTGGTTAAACCATACAAATCCATCCTCACCCCCCTTCAATTCCCCCCTTGGTAAGGGGGGACACAGAGGGGTCAAGGGGGGGCAGGGAGGGATCTTAAAAGGCGTTAAAGTTTTAAGCGATGACAGGATAATTATTCGTAAAATGGATGAAAAGTTTTATGCCTATGGGACACCCTGGCATGGCGAGGTGAATATCTGTGATCCCGGGAGGGTCGAGATAGAGAGGATACTCTTTTTAGAACATTCAGAGAAAAATTATGTGCGACCCCTTTCTATGGTTGATGCAGCAGCGAGGATGTTTGTTCGATGCTTTCCAACCTTCTGGGATAAAGAAGGTATGGCATTTACATTGGGATTTATAGATGAGGTGGTCAAGAAGATACCATGCTATGAATTGGGGTTTGTGCCGGATAGAAGTGCGGTGGAGTTTGTGAGAGGGCTATGAAACCTGACATCCAGACCATAACATCCATAATCCTCGATGGGGGTTACCATGCATCTCTGCCTACCATCGGTTCATCAATGTTTCCTGTTATAAGGACAGGCGACAGGATAACTATAGAAGCCGTTTCAGGCAAGCCTTCCATAGGCGATATAATTGTTTTCCAGAGTAATGGGCAGATGATATGCCACAGGCTTGTGAAGACCTTCAAAAAAGATGGTGTTCAGTATTACCAGACAAGGGGCGATGCCTTCTTCAAGAGGGATATGCCGATAACCTACGAACATATTATAGGCAGGGTCATACAGATTCAGAGGACAAATGTATCCATCTACAGAAGAATCCTCCTCATACTCAGCCCTATCACAAACAGATTTACAATCCTGAATGCAGCAGTCGTAAGGGTGCTGATCAAAACAAGGCTCTGGCTGACTGCTTCATAAATCAGATATCAGCCTCATAGATCCTGTATTTCTTATAAAGCCTTCCATCCATCATCTCTGCAAGCCTCTGCACAGGATAGTTGTCCTCCAGTATCCATGAAAACTCTACCCTCTTATAGCCGCCCTCTTTAACAGCCTTGAATCCCTCCCTGAAAAGAAGGGCATCAACCCCTCTTTTTCTGAAGCCCTGCCTTATACCGAGCAGCAGCAGCCTCAGGTCTGTTATCCTCCTTGAATACCAGAGGGCCTTTACAATGCCAAAGGGGAAAAGTCTTCCATCAAGTCTTTTTAGCACCTGATTCAGATCAGGCAGAAGCATCATAAAGCCGACAGGTTCTTCATCAGCCTCTGCAATAAATGCGAGCTCAGGTACTATTACAGGTTTCAGCTCTTTTGCCATGTGGTCTATCTCTTCCTCTGTCATCGGCACAAAACCCCAGTTTTTCTCCCATGCAGAGTTATATACCCTCTTAAAGACAGCCATCTCCCTGCTGAAGTTCTTCATGTCAAGCGACCTCACCTTGATGCCTTGCCTCTCTGCTATGGATGCAACGCGATATGCCTTTTCCGGGAGGGTATCCGGGATATTGATTATATAGGCATAGAGGTCTTTGGCCTTTCTAAGACCATACCTTTCCATGAATCCATGATAGTATCTCTTGTTATATGGCATCATAAGCATGCAGGGGCTGTCAAAACCCTCAAGCAGAAATGCACATTCTTCATTGGTGGAGAAATTCATGGGCCCGCGCATAACTGCCATACCTCTGTCTCCAAGCCACTGCCTGACCTTATCAAGAAGCCCTTTTGCCACCTCAAAATCATCTATGGATTCAAAGAATCCAAAAAAGCCGACATCCTCTTTATGAAATTCGATGTGCCTCTTGTTGAGTATAGCGACAATCCTCCCAACGATATCTCCATGCTCAATGGCTATGAACGGCGCGATCTCTGCGTGATTGAAAAAAGGGTTTTTGGAAGAAAACTGTTTTTTCATGTCTGACCTTAAAGGGGCAACCCAGTTTGGGTCATCCCTGTAAAGCCTGAAGGGGAAATCTATAAAGGCATCTAAGCTCTTTTTATCCTTTACATGCAGGATATCAGCCACTAAATAATCCCAACTGTCTTGCCGACCTTTTCAAAGGCAGAAAGCACCCTGTCGAGGTGTTCGTCTGTATGTGTTGCCATGTAGCTTGTCCTTATCATGGCCTTTCCATTTGGGACAGCAGGGCTGACAGCGACATTGGCAAAGACCCCTTCCTCCTGGAGCATCTTTGCCATAATAAATGCCTTATGGTCGTCTCCTACAACAATCGGGATTATCGGCGTCATGCTCGGCCCTGTATCATAGCCCATGGCCTTAAATCCCTTAAGCATCTTATCTGTGTTATACCAGAGACGCTCCCTGCGCTCAGGTTCCTGCTCGATGATGTCCAGCGCAGCGCTGACAGAGGCAACCGATGCAGGCGGCGGGCTTGCGCTGAAGATCAAGGAACGGGCAAAATGTTTTATGTAATGTATTACCTCCTCTGAACCAGCAATGAAACCGCCTATTGATGCAAGGGATTTGCTGTATGTCCCCATTATCAGGTCCACATCGTTTTCAAGGTCAAAGTGCTCGGCAGTTCCCCTTCCTGTTTTTCCAAGGACCCCAATGCCGTGGGCGTCATCTACCATCACCCTTGCCCCATAGTTTTTAGCAAGCCCAACAACCTCAGGGAGATTAACAATGTCGCCTTCCATACTGAAGACGCCGTCAACAACTATCAGTTTGCCATGGCTGTCATGCTGTTTAAGCAGCCTTTCAAGGTCATCCATATCGTCATGTCTGAACTTCTTTATCTCGCCAAAAGAGAGCCTGCAACCGTCAATTATACTTGCGTGGTCCATCTTGTCTATGAGGACGACATCGTCCTTTCCAACGATTGCAGAGATAACGCCGAGGTTTGTCTGAAAGCCTGTAGAGAATATAAGTGCAGCCTCCTTCCGCATAAATCGGGCGAGTTTCTCTTCAAGTCGAACATGGATGTCAAGTGTGCCGTTAAGAAATCTTGACCCGGCGCATCCACTGCCATACTTCCTCAGCGCCTCAATAGCGGCCTCTTTGACCTTGGGATGGTTTGTAAGACCGAGATAGTTATTGGAGCCCACCATGATCATCCTCTTACCGCCAACAATCACCTCCGGGTCCTGCGCGCTCTCTATCATCCTGAAGTATGGATATATGCCAGCCTTTATAATATCCTTTGCAGTAGTGAATTTTGTGCACTTCTCAAATATGTCCATTTCCTCCCCTTATAACCACCTGTGTATTTTATACCAGTCAGCAGTCCACTTTATGCCTTCCTTTATGCCGACCTTTGCCTCAAATCCAATCCCCTTTATCCTTGTGGTATCACATGTCCAGTTCGGATACACAATTTCTTTCAGCTTATCAGGGTTTATAATGCCTGGTTTTTTTCTCACCCTTCCAACCTGTTCGGTAACAAGAGAGATCAGCGGGATAACAAATCTTGGAATCCTCAGGCTTGTCGGGTTTACACCCAAGGCGAGGGCTATCTCCTTTATAATCTCAGAGCTTGGATAGGTCTTACCATCAGAAACAAAGAATCTCTTCCCTATGGCTTCCTCTTTTTCTGAGGCAAGGATAATACATCTGACAAGGTCATCTACATAGAGAAGTGTAGCATTACCATCGCCCCAGGTCGGGATTAAACCCCTTTTTACCATCTTAAAGAGGACAAAGAAGTCCTTATCCCGCGGCCCGTATACAGCCGTCGGCCTCAGGATTGTCACGGGTATTTTATCAGCATAGCCCATTACTGCCTGCTCGCCCTGCAGCTTGCTCCTTCCATAATCGGATACAGGATGGGGCTCTATCTCCTCATTCGGCAGAGAACCATTAAGGCTTGGGCCAAAGGCTGCAAGACTGCTGAGGGATACAAACCGCTTAAGATTGGGGTTTGTCATATAAACAGCCTCTATAAGATTTCCCGTACCTTCTGCATTGACGCAATAAAACTCCTCCTTATAGGATGCCTTGGTCAAACCGGCAAGGTGGAATACATAATCAAGTTCTGGCATGATAGCCCTCAGGGATGCCTTATCAGAGCAATCGCTGAAGAGAAGTTTTATCTTCAGCCCCTCAAGCCACTTAAGGTCAGAAGACTTTCTGACAAGGCAGCATACCTCATCGCCCTGTTTTGTAAGCTCTTCGACAAGGTGGCTGCCAATAAAACCTGTAGCCCCTGTTACCAATGCCTTCATATCAACATGGATATTTTTATCTATAATGGCAGAAAGAGTCAAGCCCTTATCTTCAAATCAAGGATAAATAGAGTAATACACATTAGTCAAGCATCCCTTAGCTCAGATGGTATTTATCAGGGTCGTTCTAAAAAGGATAGGCTTTATGTTATAATCCTATAAATTTTCAAGGCAAAATCTTAAGGAGGCAGTAGATGAAAAAAACCTTACTTTTAGCTCTTTTTATTATACTGGTCTTCGGGTGCGCCAGGATGCAGGGGAAGGGAACTTCTGATTTCACAGGCACATGGCTTGGCAGTGCAGAAAATACTGGAAGCGACAATCCAACTTTTCTTCTTATCATCGAGCAAAAGGGCAGCACAATCTCAGGGATACTCACATCAATGGACGGGACATTCCAGAAGGTCTCCATTGTCAATGCAGCTTTAAACAATGGAACACTTACATTCAGGGCGGTCTCAAATGGCGGTGACAGGTACAGGGGACATATATTCGATTTCTCAATGAATAGAAATGGTGAGAATATCCAGGGCAGATGGAGAGATGTACTGTATGGAAACCAGGGAAGCCTCACGCTGACTAAACAAAAGGAATAAAACGCTTATACTGCTTCAGGCAATCAATAAGAACCACAGGGGTTGCTGCCATTTTGAAAAAGGATAGGACTTTTTATCGCTTTCTATGGGTATTAAGCACGGTTGGGATAAATCTTGTTGCCGCCACCTTTATTGGCCTCGGGGTAGGGTATTGGCTCGATAAGCTCTTTAAGACATCGCCGTGGCTTACCATCATATTCCTCATCCTCGGCATAATTGCAGGTTTTAGAAACATCTTCAGGCTCGCCATGAAAACAAAGGATAAAGAAAACAGGGGAGAGTTTTAAGGATGACAGGGATGGGTAATGACCTGGTCAAGGGCATAACCAAAAAAAGCCTATTCATCCTCTTACCAATTGCACTTCTCTCTGCCTTTATAGACTGGAGGATGCTGCCAGCAGGCATCATCCTTGGAGGCGTCCTCTGCCTTGTAAACCTGCGCGGCCTTGCATGGGGCATCGAGGCTCTTATAAAAGGCGCCAGGCCAAAGGCCGGCGTTATATTCTTTTCCCTTCTCAGGTTATTTTTTCTTTTCTCGATCATCTTTTTGGTGGTAAAATTTAATCTGGTCAACATATTTGGATTGGTTATTGGATTTACTGTTGTATTTGCAATGATCATTATAGAGGGACTAAGGCAGAGGTAATATGGAGCTTGATTTTACAAATATGATGGAGGATGTCCTCGGTGAAAACGGCACATCAAAGAGGGATGTGGAGGACATCAGGGACATCATCGGTAAGGCACATATATCCATAATGAAAAGAGTATACAAGGGGCTTGACTTCCTTGATCTCATAGGACAGGACCTCTCAGGGATAAGGGATATTGCAGGGCAGATAAGGCACAATTCAGAATATCTGCTGATACTCGGCATAGGCGGCTCTGCACTGGGGCCAAGGGCAATACTCAATGCCCTCATGCCCTTTCATAATCTCAAAAACCAGCCAAAGGTCTTTATCTATGATAATGTTGACCCTGATACAATAAACCACATCCTCTCCATCATTGACATAAAAAAGACAACAGTGAATGTCATAACAAAATCAGGAAGCACTGCTGAAACCATGGCCTCTTTTCTGATCATGAGGGACAGGATGCGTCAGGCACATGGAAAAGATTATGCTAAAAGGATTGTAGCAACCACTGACCCTAAGGCAGGCTATCTGAGGGAGATGGCAGAAAAGGAAGGATTTCCATCCCTCGACATCCCTGAGGGTGTCAGTGGAAGGTCATCTGTCCTGAGTCCAGTGGGATTACTGCTTTCAGAGGCTGTTGGTATAGATTCAGATGAGATGCTGAGAGGGGCAGGCGAGATAGTTAAGAGATGTAGCAGTGATAACATATGGGAAAACCCTGCCTATGTTATGGGCAGCCTCTCATACATCATGGAGAGAAAAAGGGGCAGAGGCGTATCCGTACTCGTCCCTTACTCTGACAGGCTGAAGGCATTCGGGCAGTGGTATTGCCAGCTCTGGGCAGAGAGCCTTGGAAAGTCAGGCCTTGGGCAGACACCCTATCCGTCCCATGGTGTAACAGACCAGCACTCCCAGATGCAGTTGTGGATTGATGGGCCTCAGGACAAGGTGATAACATTTATCCGTATTAACAACCACGGCCCTGATATAAGGATATCAGGTGTAGATACCAACGGACTTGGATACCTCGAAGGCCACAGCCTCGGTGAGCTTATAATGGCAGAGCAGGAGGCAACAGAGATGGCCCTGACAAAGGCAAAGAGACCGAATATGCGTCTTACCATTGAAACACTCGATGCCTTTAACCTTGGGTCGCTTTTCATGTTCTTTCAGATAGTAACTGCCTTTACAGGCATGCTCTACGGTATTAACCCATTTGACCAGCCAGGTGTAGAGGAAGGCAAAAGACTCACCTATGGCATAATGGGACGAAAAGGTTTCGAAAACGAAAAGGCCGAGGTAGATGGATACAGAAACACAATGGGCAGATACAGATGCTGATGGATAATAAGGCGCGGCTGATAGATTATATCAAAAGGCATTCATTCCAGCACAGCGATAAGCCGATATTCAGGCTGACATCCGGCCAGATGAGCAACTTTTACTTCAATCTTAAAAAGACCACATATTGTCCTGTAGGGCAATATCTTATTGGCAATCTTGTCTTTGATAAGATCCAGGAGCTCAATCTAAAACCAAAGGCAATCGGAGGGCTGACAATGGGGGCAGACCCTATATCCACAGCCACTGCATACGCATCCTATGAAAGGAATCTGCCGATAGAGGCATTTGTTATAAGAAAAGAGCCCAAGGGGCACGGCATGATGCTCCAGATAGAGGGCAATGTCAAGGCGGGAGACGATGTGATTATTGTTGATGATGTGGTTACAACAGGCGGCTCCACTATCAAGGCCATAAATATCGCCAGAAATGCAGGGTTAAACATAATAGCTGTCATCATCCTCCTTGACAGATGCGAACAAAACGGCAGGCAGAATATAGAAAGATTAGGCTACCCTGTATATCCGATTCTGACGATTAAGGACTTTATTAACGATTCCCCTTAAACCACCTTATCTTCCCAGACCGCCCTTATCCTCTGCCTTGTCTCAGCGAGGCGCTCCAGAAAGGCATCCTTATCATCGTATCCCAGGAATCTTGTTATTGAATGAATGAACTGTTCATCCTTTTTTAATACAGCCTCACCCCTCAACCTGGCAAGACATTCGATTGTCCTCAGAAATATATAGGCATCCTGCAAAAACAAGGCATCTGAGGCGCCTAATACACCTGTATCCTTCAATCTCCTTATGCCTGTGATAGTGTCTTGAACAAGCAGAGGCGAGTCGTAAATCGGTCTTACATGCCTATGACAGTTCATAAGCTGGAGATACTGAACCGTGAACTCAAGCTCCTCTATCCCTCCAGGGCCGAGCTTTATATCATATCCCTCCAACTCCTTTGAAAGCTCCTTTTGAATCCTGTCCCTCATCCTTCTCATCTCAGGACCGAGGTTGATATAAGGCTGACAAAGGACCGTATTACGCATCTCCATGAATTCCCTTGCTATTACAGTATCTCCTGCAACCGGCCTTGCCTTTAAAAGCGCCTGCCTTTCCCATACACCTGCGCTCTCTGAATAGTATCTCCTGAGGCCATCCATGGATGATGTGAGCGTGCCCTTTGAACCTTCTGGCCTTAACCTCGTATCAACCCTGTAGGCCATACCCTCTCTTGTATAGGCAGTGAGCATCTTGATGAGCCTCTCGGCAACCTTATCAGGATATGCGTCATCTGCCTTATGGATAAATATTATGTCGAGGTCAGAGCCATAGCTCATCTCACGGCTGCCAAGCTTTCCAAGCCCAATTATGGCCATCCTGCATTTAGATGTGCCGTATCTCTCCATTACATCCCTGATAGCGATCTCAAGGCATTCTCTGAGTATAACCTCTGCAATTCCTGTAAGCCGATGGAAAAGGGTAGCAGGCCCTATGCCCCTGCCAAACAATTGTAGCCCAAACCTGAGCTCCTCTAAGGCCTTGAATATCCTGATGGCCTCTGCTGATGGATTCCCCTTCAGCATCTGCCTCAGTTCAGAGGAAAGCATGAAAAGTGTCTTTCTCTTGTCAGTCTCTACAATTGCCTCAAGGAATTCAGGCCTTGCTATGATAATCCTCGAAAGGTATTCGCTCTCTGAAAAGACCGTGGAGAGATGTTTGATAATGGCCCCGCCCTGGGCAATAAGGTTGAGATATGCATCCTTGTTCATAATGGATGACACAAATGCCTGTAGATGATGCAGGGCAAGGTCATTACCATAACCATAGTTCCCTTTTACAATCTCCTTAAAGAGCTGCGGCAGAACCCTTTTCAAAAGCCCCCTGCCCCTCAAGGTATGCGGGCTCATAAACTCCCTTCTTAAGAGGCCTATATTTCTCAATGCCCTGTCCAGGTCTCTGAAGCCATACCCGCGGAGGTTCTCCTTTATATCATCATCCGTTGCCTCCTCATCAAAAAAGATTGGAAACTCAGAGCCTATCTGTCCTTCTTTTACCTTACCTTCCCTCTCCTCAATAAGGGCATCAAATATGGAATGAACCCTGCCGGTATGTAATCTTAACTGCCTTAACAATGCATGCCTGTCATCAAATCCCATCTTCCTTGAAAGGGCATCCATCTCCCTTTCATCTGCTGGAAGCTCATGCGTCTGGAGGTCGTGCAGGAACTGAAGCCTGTGCTCAAGCCTGCGCAAGAATATGTATGCCTGGGAAAGGGACTGATAGTCCTCATAGCCGATAATGCCCTTCTGCGTAATCCTGTGCAGTGCCCTCAGGGTATTCCTCTCCCTGAGCAGGGGTTCTTTACCACCGTATATGAGCTGAAATGCCTGGATAAAAAACTCTACCTCCCTTATGCCGCCATATCCCCTTTTTATATCATCCCTCTTAGATGTTGAATCAATACGGCCCTTCATCTGCCCTATCTCATCTATTGCAGCAATATCGAGGTATTTTCTGTAGACAAATGGGGTTATCATCCTGATGAATCCCTCTGCAATGCCCATATCCCCTGCAACAGGCCTTGCCTTTATAAGGGCCTGCCTTTCCCATGTCCTTCCCCATGATTCATAATAAAGCTCATAGCTCCTCAATGACAGGGCAATATCTCCCCTCTGGCCCTCAGGCCTCAATCTCAGGTCAACCCTGTATGCAAAGCCATCCTCTGTCGGGATTGAAAGCATCTTGAAGACAAGCTCGCCCAACTTGCAGAAATACTCATGGTTTGATATGCGGTTTATCCTTACACCCTGTGGAGAAAGCACCCCTGATGTCTCGCCGACCTCAGAGCCATAAACATAGATGATGTCTATGTCTGAGCTGTAGTTCAATTCCTCGCCGCCCAGTTTCCCAAGGCCAATAATGCTGAGGGCATTAGCAGGCTGCCCATCTACATCGCCGTATCGCTCTGTCATAGCCTCTAACGCCCTTCTATATGAGGCCTCTATAATGGCATCTGCAAGGCTGCTGAGGTCAGAGACCGTATCTATCAGGTCAGCCTTATTCAGTATATCCCTGAGCGTAATCCTCAACAGATCCTTCTTCTTTATCTCCCTTATAATCCTCAGAAAATCCTCCATAGGGCAGCCCTCTACAGGTGTTATGGAATCAAGGACCTCAGATTTTGTCTTTGGGCCTTTGAGCGTGCATAATGTATCAAGGAGGACTTCAGGGGAAGAGATGCAGTAAGAGGAAAGGAACTGGCTGCTTCCAAAGAGGATGGCAATAGGTCTTAAAAGGGATGGTGTTATCCCCTGGGCTATCTCCCCATTTTTCTCAAAGAATGCCCTGAGGTTTTTCTCTGCCCTTTCAGGGTCAGGAGAGGCACGGGCAGCATCCCTTATATTCATCGGGCCTGAATCTACGATCTCCCCGCCTCCCAGAGCCTCGGGTCAAGGGCATCCCTCAGCCCCTCGCCAACAAGGTTATAGCTTAAGACTGTTATCAATATCGCAAGGCCAGGGAATACAGAGAGCCACCATGCAACCCCGATGTTATCCCTTCCAGAGGCAAGCATATTGCCCCAGCTCGGCATCGGAGGCTGCACACCGAGGCCAAGGAAGGACAGGCTTGATTCGATGAGTATTGCCCCTGCAACCCCCATTGTTGCAGATACAAACACAGGCGCCATTGCATTTGGAAGCATATGCCTGGAGATTATACGGAGGTCGCCTGCGCCAATAGCCTTGGCAGCAAGGATAAACTCCCTTTCCTTCAGGGTAAGAAACTCTGCCCTCACAAGCCTTGCCACATCCATCCAGCCTGTTATACCGATAACAACCATTATGATAATGATGTTCGGCTCCATTATGGCTATGACCGCAAGGATAAGAAAGAGGGTCGGGAAATTGAGCATTATATCAACAAACCTCATGAGGGTGGAATCCACCCAGCCGCCGTAATAGCCTGAAATAGCGCCGACTATAATACCTACGAAAAGGGCAATGCCATAGGCGGCAAAGCCGACCTCAAGTGAGACCCTTGTTCCCCACAACACCCTCGAAAACACATCCCTTCCAAGCTCATCTGTCCCGAATAGATGCCCAGGGCTTGGTGGAGAAAACACATGATATGCATCTATCCTCTGGGGGTCATATGGTGCAATAAAAGGGGCAAAGACAGCAGCAATGAAAAGAAGCATTACAACAAAGGCGCCTGCCACTGCAAGCCTGTTTGTCAAAAACCTGTTAAGGAATATCCTGAATCCCTTCATTAGAGCTTTACCCTCGGGTCAACAAGGTGATAGGCAATGTCAGCCAATAGATTTCCAAAGAGTGTCAGAACAGAGCCTATAATTAATATGCCCATAATGGTCGGATAGTCCCTTGCCCAGACAGATGCTATGAAGAGCTGGCCCATGCCCGGTATCGCAAAGATGCTCTCGAATATCACACTGCCGCCGATAAGCCCTGGTATGGCAAGACCCATGATGGTGACAATGGGCATGAGAGCGTTTCTCAGGGCATGGCGAAGGATAACCTCTTTTTCATTAAGCCCTTTTGCCCTCGCTGTCCTTATATAGTCCTGTCTTATTACCTCAAGCATATTTGAGCGGCTGTATCTGCTCCATCCTGCAATCCCACCAAAGGCCGCAACAAACACAGGCAAAAGCAGATGCCTTGCCCTGTCAAAGAGCAGTGCAAAAAAACCCATGCCTGATATGTCCATGCTCTGTATGCCTGATATAGGAAGCCAGCCGAGCTTTACACCAAACAGTATCATCATAAGTAGGGCAAGCCAGAATGCAGGGGTTGAAAAACCTATAAAGACAAAGACCGTTGTAATCTTATCGAAGAGGGAGTACTGCCTCGTTGCAGAGATTATGCCGATTGGGATTGCAACAACCATGATGAGGCAGAGGGAAAGGAGGTTTATTGTCAGGGTGATTGGTATTCTCTCCTTTATCTTGTCTATGACCTTCCTTCCATCCACAAAGGACTCGCCAAAATCAAGCGAGGCAAGGCGCTTTAACCAGTTTATATACTGGATATAAAGCGGCTTGTCAAGGCCGTAGAGCTTCTTAAGATGCTCCCTTGCCTCTGCCGATGCCTTGAGGCTCATCTCTGTCTGGACTTCTGCAGGCCCGCCAGGGGCAAGGTGGATTACGAGGAATGTAATCAGGGTAATCCCAAGGAAAAGGGGGACCATGAATGCGAGTCTTTTCACAAGATAGCCTGTCAATTGCAACCTCCTACCATAAAAATAACATATTTCTTTCAGGAAGGGAATTAGAGGGTATTGAAAACATCCTATCCAAAAATATTATAGTCGTATATATCGCTATGATGACCTACAAACCTGAACTCTGCTATGCCCTCATCGACGAACTTGAATACAATACGGTAAGAAAAATCAATCCTAAAACTCCACACATCATAGCCTTTAGGACTTAGTTTTTCAGTTTTTAAAGACGGATGGAATGGATTCGCTTTGAATAACTCTGTCTTCTGGGTAGCTCTAAGCTGAATTTTTAGGGGTAGTTTAAGAAACAGTTTATCAAAGGTTTTGGTGGTCTGTATCTCTATCAAGGCTTCTCAATAAGCTCATAAAGAGATCTTCTTTTCGTAACCCTGCCCGCCTTATGGTCGGCTTCTGATTCCCTGAGAGTTTTTAAAAAATCTGCCCTGAAAAGGCCAATAGCATTACAAAACGCCTCAAAGCTGTCTTTCGTAATCTCAAGACTTATCTTCTCTGGAGATCTTTTTTTGACTAAAACAGATAGTTTCTTCGACATCGCGTCCCCTCTACTTTATAACCGCTACATTTATAACGACTTCTGTGTTTTCAGAATAAATACCTTATTTTTATAATAAAATTTTCTTTCTGAAATTTCAACCTTCATAACTGAACCATCCAGCAGTGGAGTTTCTTACTTACTTACTTTCTTTTTTCATCCTTTGCTCAGGGGTTATCTCGAGTGTAAAGCCCTGGACTGCCTCTCCGCCATAGCCATCGCTTACTGCTATAGTCACCTGATGCGGTCCTTTATCCTCAGGCCCTGTATCCCATGTAATCACGCCGCTGTTGCTGTCAATGTTCATGCCCTGAGGCGCAGCCTTCAGTGAATAATGCAGTGTATCGCCATCAGGGTCCTCTGCAAGCACTTTGTAAGAGAATCGCTTTCCATCGAACCTCAGTGTATTAGGCGATGAGATAATCCTCGGAGCCGAATTGGCTATGGTTACAAATACGGTTATCGGGCTGCTATATCTGCTTCCCTCAAACGGCGTTACATTTAGCGTTATCTTATCTCCCCGCTTAAACTTCACCCCTGAGAGCGTATCAGAGGTCTCGGGCAGTTCCTCGCCGTTTTTACTCCACTTATACGCAATGTTTTCCTTACTTCCATTAGCAGTGATTACATTTGCTTTTATTGTATCGCTTGCCTTTGGCTCAGGCGGAGAGAGCTTTACAGAAAGGATTATGGGCAATGCAGGTGGTGCAGGTGAAGTGGCTGCCCCTTTAACAACAGAAGGCATCTCTTGTTTAGCCGGTGCTCCTGGAGATGCAGTAGGAGATGGTGATTCCTGGAGGGCCTTTGGCCTTGCCTCCTTTTCCTTCGGGCTGCAGCCGATGGACAGCAATAGTGGTAAGCAGAGAAGGATAGCACATGTGCAGGCATTCTTGGTCTTAAATATATTCTGCCTTAAGCTCACTAAATCGCTCCTCTCATCAGGGATTCCACCTGTGTAAAGGCATTGGTCTTTGAATCCCTCGCATATGCCGTTATTCGGAAAAATTTCTGGTATGTTGCCAGTGCACCGCCTCCGCCTGCCCCGGAAAGCTTCTGGGGAGGAAACTCAAGACCCCCTCCGCTGCCAGGTATAGGAAGGAAGTTAGATACAGGGTCAACACAGATATAGATGGTGTAGTTTCCCTGTGCATCTACCACCCTTATATCGGCATTTGTATCTGTAGGTGAACAGCCGCCTGGGGCAGTGCCAGTGGCAATCTTAGTAGCAAATGCATTACTATCTCGTACTCCTGAACTTGCAGGGGGAGTCGCTTGACCGGTGGATATATAATTAGTAAGGGCATTTTCCACAATGCCCAGGGCATAGTCAACACCTCCGTTTGCTGCATCCCTCGTGGATGAGAAGCTCCTGTTGAGCTTGCCAGTATTCTGGGACTCAGTGATTATGTAATAGATACTCGCAACAATAAGCAGTACGGCAATGGATATGAATATTGCGAGGATAAGGGCTATGCCTCTTTCATCCCTTAATACCCAAGGCTTTTTAATGCAATCTTTTCGTCTACTATTGTCCATCTGTAACTCCTTTGAGCAGTATTCAATGACACTGCAACTGCATTAGCTCCTAAATCAGGGAAAAGGGTAAGAGCAGCAGGGGCAGTATATGTATTGTCCCTTGTCCCCTTCTGGACCACCATCCCTATCCTCACCATCCTCAGGAGGCTAAAGTCAGAAGGCGGAGCAGTATCCCATAATATGGTGTTCTTAGTTCCATCCCATATGCCGTATCTCACCTCAAATGCTAAAACACAACTCGTGATGGGCTGGGGACTACCATTGTTTTTCAGGAAACCTGTCGTCTCTGTATCATAAGTAGCCCTTTCAAGGTTCTGCGTCCCTGTCGCACAATCCTGCGGCGCTGTGCCGCCGAGGTAATACCTTGTTATGTAATAATAGGGAGGATTTGAGCTATTCCCACTTTTCACCTTATACACAATGTCATTTATGGGCATTGGCGTGGCATCATATGCCACTGGCCCTTTTTGGAGATTTTTATTTGAGTCAAGGACCACAATTTTAACAGTTCCATCAGCAGGAATATTGCCCATTGTCCAATTGACTACATTTCCATTAGCATCTGTTGTTGCCCATGCACCTGACCACATCTGGTCGCCTGCGTAATCGCTCCTGATGGTTATGGTATTTGTTGATGCAACAAGACCGTTTGCCGGGTCTCTGTCGTCAACAACAGGCGTTGCCGCATTCTCCTGTATGTTCATATCGAGGCCAAAGCCTGCTGATTCTATCTCCTTTATCATAACAGGCAGGCTTGTCTGGGTTATCATCTCCTGTCTTGCAGACTGACCCTGTATGGCGCTTGATTTGATAAAGGTTACATACGCAGAATAGACAATGGCCATCACAATACTTGTGATACCGATTGCAACAAGAAGCTCTATCAATGTAAATCCTCTTTCTTTGGACTTCTGCCCTATTTTCATGATCTCCTCTTCATAAATGTAAGGTTAACCTGGTGATAAGCAGGGGAGAACCAGTAAACCACAACGCCAACAAACTTCGCATAATCAGTCCCTGTGCTGCTGCAGTCGCCACCAAGACAGCCTATTGACCACACCTTATAGAAAGTTATGTTATTTACTCTCTCTATCGGGTTTATAATCTTATATTCACAGCCAGCCGAACCACAAATATTGGTTTTATTAAATATAGCTGTAGCCGGGTGGTCGATAGAGTTATTGTTTATATCCCCTGCTGCATCTAACCTGCCGGTACCGCCTTTGTCAAAGAGTTTATATGTCCCATTATTATTCGGATCCAGAAAATCAGGGATGCCGTCTCCATCAACATCATTTGCGGCGCCTACAAGAACGCTTACATTGTTATTGTTATCAATATAGGCGTTCAACCACAAAGCGTTCTGCTTTGACAAAAGGTCATTGTCATAATTAAGGCCCTTTAGTGTATCTGAAACGCTCCGTGCCATCTGTATGGCAGTATTCCTTGCCTGGACATCTGTGGATGTCTTTATCCATGTTGCCATCGCAGGTATAAGCCCCAGCAGTGCCACATTCAGTATGAGTATAGCCACAAGCACCTCTATAAGCGAAATGCCTTTTGAATCCTTAATCCCTATGCCATAATCCTTATTCACGGAATAGTCACGCTTACCCTGCCGTCATTACTGACAACTACTGATTTTTTATCACCATCGGTATCTGTAAACTGTATGGTCTGCCCTCCAACAAGCCATTTAGAGCTCTTTGCCATGCCCTTTTTGTCAAAGATTATTGCAGGGATATTGCCTGATGTTATAGTCACACCTCCCGGCAGATTTGTAGTTTGTAGGTTAAACCTCTCTGTACCAGCATCAAATTGAAAATCTCCATTCTTATCGCAGAACTCAAAGATATTATAACTGGCGGTATTATCTGACATCAAACCATAAAGGATATTCCGTCCTGTCCCTGATGTGCCATCAGAACATGTAACAGTAAGGTTCGGGTCGCTGAGCTGGCCTCTTGTGATTGACCATGCCCTTGCCCTCTCTATATCTGCCACAAGCACATTAACCGCCTCGTTAAGCCGCTCCTTAGCCATGTATCTGGTAATGCCGAATATCCCTATCGCCATAATAACCGCCATTATCCCCACAACAACCATGAGTTCAATAAGTGTAAAGCCTTTCTCATTGCTCATGTCATCTCTCAAGCCAGTGGATGATGATGTTCAATGTTTTTCCACCGCCAAGTGTCTGCTTCACTATACCCCCTGTTGAGTTGGACAGGAAGGCAGCATATGAGGTTGCAGACGCCGGCAGCACTGCAAATGCCTCTCCCATAGGCGGCACACCTATACCCATTGAAATCTGACCTGCTATACCTACCGTCCCCCCTTGTGTTATGGTCCCGCTGGTGCCTAAAGTAGAGAGGAATACAGGGCTCTTATACGGCGTGCCTGTAAGGTAGTATAACCCATAGAGATTGCTATTGCCTCCAAATGAGCAGGAGTCTGTTGATGGGAGAAATGTTACAAAATCAGTAATACCCCTTGCAATAAAGGGTGAGGAAAGATCCCTCTCACCTGCTGCGGTACCTGTACAGCCGCTATAGGTCTCAAGGTTTACCATCCAGCCATTGTAAACAGGACTTGGATTTGTGCTAATATAGGTTGCAAGGCCCTTAAGGGTCCCGCCTCCATCAGCCGGGGTAGTACCGTCACATTTATATACGGTCTCGCCTGTTGTAGTCTTTACAATAAGGTCACCGCCAGGGCCTCCATCAGCAGTGTCGCAGGAATATCCAGTGCCTTTTAACACAGGTGCACCAACATCCACACCATTACACATGCATGTAACATCCTTTACTGCTGCCTTCACAATCATGCCTGAGGAGTCGTAGAAGCTGCTATATGTTGTATTACAGCTTCCATTCCAGCATGTCTCCTTAATCCCATAAAGCCTCTCAACAGAGAGGTCAGATGCATCAGCCTGATTGAGGTATCTGCCTGTGCCTGTATAAAGCCACATGTTGTTGTTTTCATCTATTGCAACCTCTGGCGCAGAGTAGAAAGGAAGCCCGGGGGCGATAACCTGCGATACCTGAGATGATGTGGAGCTTGCAATAGATATATACGAACCCGAACTGTTGCGGAAGGTCATCCTGTAGAGTGCACCTGTGCTGCCATTATATCCATATGTCCCAAAATATATGGCATCTACACTATAGTCCTTGTCCACATCAACAGCAATGATGTCACCGATTGCCTGGTTAGGTGCAGATAGTGTAATCTGTTTATCAATGCTGCCTGTCCTCAGGTTTATGAAATATAATGACGGATTTGCAGCAAAGGATGCCGCAGCACTTCCATACGGCTCCAACGGCCCTGAGCCTACCACCACATACCAATCACCCTCATAGCTGGTAAATTTTTTGTTTGAATACTCATCTGAGGGGCCAAACCTTATTACCGTGGGATAGGATGTAGTAAGTGTATTATCAGGAAGTGTTTTCTCCCAGAGTAAAGTAGGATTTGTGGGGTCTGTTATATCCAGTGCAAAGATAGAGGAGCTGTATGTTGTGCCATTTACTGTCAACTTTTCTCCGCCAAACCCCATGGAGCCTATCAGGATGGTCCTCCAGCTATCTTTCGTCTTTGGCGTAGTCATAGTGTCAGTTTTGGGGTTTCCTATGCTCGCATCAACTATATACGACCTCTGGTCAACATAATAGATGTGGCAGTATCCCTGCTGTGCATACCAGTAGAGATATGGGATTGCATTTCTTGGTATGAATGCCCACAGCTCATCGCCGAGGTATTCAGGTGGTGTGGCTGAAGCATATGGAGAAGTTAATTTTGCCTTGTATGATGGATTATTCGGGTCATTCACATCCGACAGCGTCCCAAAGTTAAAGGCATGGAGCAGCCCATCGTTAGCGCCGGTAAATATGACAGACTTGCGGCTCGCTATATTCTGTGACATAAAGTTTGCATATGTAGTGTCGCCATATGTAAGCTGGTATACATCAGCGCCTGTATTGCTGACAACCCTCGGGGTTGAATGCACTGTATCTCCAAGCTTCCATGTATTCGTAGAGCCATAGGGTGTCCTGTTTCTCAACCCTGAGGCATCAGTCCCCCTTATATAATTGATTATTGTGTCAGCCGTAGCCATATTCGAAAGGTTCCAGTATTTATTGATGTCTGCATCGCTGCTTGTATTAAAATCCGTAAATATGCTGGTCGTATTATTATAGTAGTATATCTTCCTGGTGCTCGGAACCCGATTCCATAATCTATTGCCTGCCTCCCATACATTATTGTCTGCCGGATCATGTATGGGTGTTACCTGGTCGTTACTCTCGTATGTGGTTGAGGTGCAGCTATCAGGTATGCCATCGCCATTACTGTCAGTGTATTGATATGCCTTTAATGCCTGGCTTGTAGTATCAAAGCTGAAAGACAGGATATTATCGCCTTTCATGTCGAGGATTCCAAATGAGCCCGTACCATTATCTTCCCTTATGTTCAGCTTTGAATCCACCCAGAGGTTCCTGAGATAACCGCGCCAGTAGAGTTTCCTGTCCTTCTCTATATCCTCAGGCAGGAAGTATGCCTGTAATATCGTGGATGATGTCCTTGTCTGTGTAGAAAGCGTTGAAACACCCGTGCCCGACGATGCCCTCCTGAGTATATCCATTATAGCATCGAGGATGGCCTGCTTGATCTGCGTAGCATCCGATGCCTTATAAAAGGTATCAGGCACACCGTTGCCATCTGCATCCCAGTCAGGAGAGGATGCTGGTAATGCTGTACATGCACTGCCTTTGCCGGCTCCGCAGTCATCCATCTGACAGGTACCCTGCGGATAACCGCTTAGACTGTCAGGCCAGGTTTTTGCTCCATTATCAAAGGAGCCGTACATGGCAATATTCTCCAGGGACTGCTGGCCTGTGCCGCCTAAGAAAAGCCCTATACCATAGACAGCATTCACACTGGTTTTTCTATTTGCTGGAGCATTTGTAAAGCCCATATGCATCTTATAGGCAGGAACAACCGGGTCAGCGGAATTCGTCACTGGGTCGATGCTGCATGATGGAGCTGATGCTGGAGGTCCACCTCCGGAATTCCACTGCCCGTCTGTCATCAGGATCACGAAGTTCTTTGCGCAGGGGACAAACTTGCAGTTTGTCCCGCCCTGCTTACAGACATACATGGGGTTTCTCCAGTAATCCCCTGTGCCTTGTTGAGGGGTAAACCCTCCGTATTGGGGATTGTTCTGTGAAAGATAATTAAGGGCATCCCACATGGCAGGGGCTGTAGGCGTATCACCAGTAGGGGCTGTAGAATTTATGGCAGTTATAAGGTTTATATAAGGGAATTGGTCATTGGTTGAATTGGCAGATGTAAAATCACCTACATAAACCTTATTAGACAGCACAGTATCAGTACTAAAAAACATCGCACCCATTCTCGGTTTTGTGGTGAGGTTCTCAAACTTAAAGGTAAGGCCTGCATTAACCCTGCTCCAGGGGACTGTAACCTGGTCTCCGCCATTGGTTAAAAGGGTGCAGCCTCCTATCGTATCATTACAGACAGAACCAACCTTTGTGGAATTGCCTGGCTGGTTCCACAGTTCAGGATCACAATAGTTTCCATTAAAGGTATGGCTGCCTGTGCATGAGGCAGGGTTACCGCCTGTTACAGCCCAGCGGACGAGGTCTATCCTTTCCATAAGGGTATAATTAAGTTTATTCCCAGAGCATGTGCCGCTTATGGTATATCCCCACCATGAATTCCATGTGGGACCTGTACATGATTCAGGGTCGGTGGTCTCTGTCCATATCCCGCTCACCTGCTTATAAACCTTCGTTGGGTCAAAATATCCTTCATAGGTGGTTGTTGAGCTATATGCCGGGTTTCCTGTACTATAATTATAATATGCAGCCCAGCTCATACTACCGCTCACATCATTCACAAAAAGCACATTTGGCGGCACTGCAGCACCAATGAACGGCGGCGTAGCACAATATCCACCTGCACTTACATCGCTCAGTCCATTAATAGTGTCAATGCTTGTGCCTGAAAGCTGTGTCTCAGACGGCTTTATTGACAGAAGCAGGAGCAGCGTAATACCGATAGTTATTATTACAAGCCTTCTCATACAATATAAAACGGCAAGATGTTTTCTCATCGCCCTTCACCCCTCGGTAATACGATTTTATATATCGTATCTCCTTTACAGGTTGAGCTGTCTATGGGAAAAGAGATATGTTTACCTATGAGGCTGGTATCTGAGATAGAAAGGTCGTCAACCCTGAACTTTTTGATGCCCGGACAGCTTGCAGACTTTACATCAACGGTTATTATTCCTGATTTATAATCTACAGCCTTAACAACCCCTGATAATATGAGTCTATCTATCGCTTGGGCAGAATGGATGTTCAGCAGAACAAGCAGCGTAATGCCTGTAATTATTGTTATGAACCTCCTCATATACACCTCCATAATATAGCATTATAGCAATTTCGACAATACAAAATTTTAAGGAAGCAAAAATAATGCCTGTTTTAAACCCCTATTCTGAGAGCCCTGGAAAAGCCCTGTTTTGTCGCCCTGGAGTCGTTTCATGGCCTCATAACCATTTGATTTTATTAGATACTGAAACAGTTCAGCATGACACCTTGCACTGGTTTAGCACCTTTTCAGGACTCTCAGATTATAAATGATGCTATGTAACGGATTACATAGTTTGTGTAATCTGGCTGCATTGGCAATAAACCTGCTCCTTTTTTTCTTGCCGACCAAACGGTCAATCTCTCTTATAATATCCTTTTCGATAACAACATGCGCTCTTGTTTTAACATTCATTATTGTTTTCCTTGTTAACTATTAAATCCCATTAAAAGTTAACCGCATTGTCTATTAATGTGTCAAGCAGGGTGCGCAACAAATTTATTGGTATGCAATACATATATACCACCCTGAGACCTGTAACAAGCTATAGGGAATTATCGAGTTCAACGCTCCACGCTAAAAAGGACAAGGCACGCATTAACGCCCCCAAAGCCGAAGGATGTGGTTAATGCAGCCTTGATCTTCCGGGTTAATGGTCTTCTTGCTATATTCAATTGTATCGAACCATCCACCTCATCTATATTTATCGAAGGCGGTATTATCCCCTCCTTGATGCTCAGCGCTGTAAATATTGCCTCTACTGCACCTGATGCCCCGAGCATGTGGCCTGTCATAGACTTGTTTGCAGTTACAGACACCTTATTTACAGCATCCCCGAAGACCTCTTTAATTGCCTTTGCCTCCACTATATCACCCAGAGGTGTGGATGTGGCATGGGCGTTTATAAGGCCTATCTCACCTATGGGTTTAAAGTTATGGGTTTTGGGTTTTTCCGAACTCCGAACTGCAAACCCTGAACATGTCTTTGATAAAAAAAGGCCGGCATCTTCAATGGCCTTTCTTATACAGAGCGCCTCTCCTACATAAGATGGCATTGTCTCATGACAGGCATCCGCTGTTGTAGCATAGCCTGTTATCTCTGCATAGATATTCGCCCCTCTTTTGATTGCATGGTTAAGTTCCTCAAGTATAACAACGCCTGCACCCTCTGACAGGACAAAACCATCCCTGTGTATATCGAATGGCCTGCTTGCCTTACCTGGCTCATCGTTTCTCCTTGACAGAACCCTCGCTGAGCCATATCCCCCGAGCATAACCCTTGTTATAGGTGCCTCAGAACCCCCTGCAAGCATCACATCAGCTCCACGCCTTTTTATTATATGCATGGCCTCTCCAATGGCATTTGCCCCTGATGCACAGGCAGTGGATAATGCCATACAGGGGCCCTGAAGCCCGAGCCTTATGGATACCTCTGATGCAGCCATATTGGCTGTTGAGGCCATGGCAAGATAGGCTGAGAAGGGCTGTTTAAGGTTTATATGCCTTTCAAGGTTCCTCTCAATGGTTGTTATGCCGCCCCTGCTTGAACCTATGACAACCCCAAATTCCGATTCAGGGGTTATCCCTGCATCCTCCAATGCCATGAGGGCAGCGGCAACTGCATAGTGCACAAATGGATCATGGCGAAGCGCATGTCTTTTTGAAAGGAACTGCCCTACATCAAAACCCTTGACCTCACCTGCTATCCTTGTTTCAAGACCTGATGCATCAAACCTTGTGATAGGCCATATGCCAGAGATGCCTCTTTTTAGCGCATCCCAGCTATCCCATATGGTATTGCCGAGAGGAGTTACTGCGCCAATGCCTGTAATAACCACCCTTCTCATTGTAAACTATAATAACAGATTATGGTTTACAATTCTATGCTGCATTGTGATTCTGAAAAATAGACATAGAAACGCAAAAGCCTTAATCTGTCTGTCATTCCGAGAACCCGAAGGGTGCTGAGCTTCTCATTGGAAACTGCGAGATTGCTTCGCTTTGCTCGCAATGACATTTTCTATCTCTATTTTTCGGTTGTGATAATTGTGATTGTGGAATAGATATACAAAGTTCTATAATAAAATATGACTGTTCTGGACATGCAGATTGATGAGGTCTATGAGATAGGGCAGGGTATCAAGGCCCTCCAGTTGGCAGTAAGCAAAAGCAGGGATGTAACCATTGTCAATCTCCCGAGGGATTTTATTGTCAACGACCTGATGCACCATCTAAAAGGCAGGCATGTAAGGATATATACAAATAGGCCTGAGGACATGACAGGGCCTCTAAATGATGTCGGCGATGTCCATTTCACATCCGTTGATATGCTCGGAATCTATAGGGGCGAGACCGTTGAAAAGGGCGATGTGTTTGTCAAAAACAGGCTGTTTCACATCTGGTGGAAACCATCAGGGATTATTGCTATCGGCAGCATAAGATTTAAACGCTGCGCCTCATGTATCCCGAAGATGCATGAGGATATACTTATGACAGAAGAGATCCCACAGATAGACTTTATGAATATCTATGGCTTTGAAGACGGCATCGAAACAATGATTGAGGCAGTCAGAAGGTCAAAGAGACTGAGGCTTGTCAATCTGCCAAAGACCATAGTGGGGATCCTCCTTGACCATCTCGATAATAAAGAGTTGAAGATTATATGCGCAGATGAAAACAACATCTGCTATAAGGCAAGGGATAGATACGACGATGTAAAGGTCGCCGGAGAGCTCTTCAAGGTATATTCTGTCCACCACGGCAAAAAGGTAAGGTCAGGCGGGCTTGCAGTTGATTCAGGCTTCTTCTCCGTAGATTACGACGAGGACGAAATATATTCCATATGCAGTGTATTCTGGCCGAGGTGCTCTGAATGCATGATGCAATACTTTGAGTGGGGCTGGCTTCAGGCAAAAAAGATAACGCCCAGACAATGACAACGAAGAGATTCTTTATAGTAACAGCAGTTGTCTTATCAATAATAATCGGCATCCTCGGCGGATACATATACTGGATACTGAGCGACCTGCCTGGCATAAAGGCGATTGAGGAATATGCGCCTGCTGAATCATCAATAGTATATGCAGATGATGGAAGCGTCCTTGCAGAGCTATATGCGGAGAGAAGGACATTCGTCCCTTCATATCAGATCCCGCAGCGTGTAAAGCTGGCGGTTGTTGCCATCGAGGACGCAAGGTTCTACCACCATCCAGGCGTGGATATAATAGGCATACTAAGGGCGCTGTATCACGATATAAAGGCAGGTGAGATCGTTCAGGGCGGCAGCACTATAACCCAGCAGCTTGCAAAGATGCTGTTCCTTACACCTGAGAAGAGCATCGCAAGAAAGATAAAAGAGGCAGCCATCTCTATCCAGTTAGAGAAAAGATATACAAAGGACGAGATACTCGGTCTTTATCTGAATCAGGCATATTTCGGCGCAGGCGCCTATGGTATAGAGGCAGCCTCACAGGTCTATTTTGGGAAGTCGTGCAAGGATATTGACATAGCAGAGGCAGCCCTTTTAGCAGGGCTGGTAAGGGCGCCGACTGCATTTTCCCCTTTTAAGGACCCCTCGAAGGCATTGCTAAGGAGAGAAGTAGTGTTAAGAAAGATGTATGAGCTTGGACATATAACAAAGGCACAGTTAACAGCGGCGGAAAACGAGCCGCTTCCAGAGCATTTCAACAAGAGGCCATTTAATGCGCCTTACTTTATAGAATATTTGAAACAGCACCTTGAGGCCAGATACGGGGATGCCCTGTATAAAGGCGGACTTAGGATATACAGCACAATAAACCCGGAGATGCAGGATGCAGCAGAAAAGGCCGTTACCGAAGGGGTCAGGGCTATCGAAAAGAGGGTCAGGCCCGGCATACAGGGTGCCCTCCTGTGCATAGAACCAGCAACAGGTCAGATAAAGGCCATGGTCGGAGGCAAGGATTTCTGGAAAAGCCAGTTCAACAGGGCAACCCAGGCCTTGAGACAGCCAGGCTCTGCATTCAAGCCGTTTGTCTATGTAACTGCACTGATGCACGGCTATAGCCCTACGGACACCATAAATGATTCTCCTGTGTCTTACCCGGGCGCTGTAAAAGGGAGACCCTGGATTCCAAAAAACTATGACGGCAGATACCGCGGTCCTATAACCCTGAGGGATGCCCTCGCATACTCCGTGAATGTATGTGCTGTAAAACTGCTTGCCAGTCTCGGTGTAGACCCTGTTATAGAATCTGCGCACAGGTTAGGGGTCAGAAGCCCCCTTCAGCCCTATCTGCCGCTTGCACTCGGCGCATCTGACCTTACACTCATGGAATTGACATCCTCTTACGCGGTCTTTGCAGACAACGGCATAAGGGTGGAGCCTATAGCATACACAAGGATTAAAAACAGGGACGGGATAACCATCGAGGATGTCAGGCCCACAACGACAGATGTCCTTGACCCTGATACAGCCCATATGATGACATACATGCTCAGGGCAGTTGTGGAAGAGGGCACTGCTGTAAGGGCAAAGGAGTTAAAAAGACCCATAGCCGGAAAGACAGGGACAACAAACGACTTCAGGGATGCATGGTTTATAGGCTTTACGCCGAGACTTATTACAGGTGTCTGGGTCGGCAGGGACAACCATAAACCAATAGGGCCAAGAGAGACAGGGGCAAGGGCTGCGCTGCCCATATGGATGAACTTTATGGAACAGGTCCTTAAGGATAAGCCTGTAGAGGATTTTGCAGAGCCCGACCTCGATAAAATAAAACATGCCTCCACAGGGCCTAATACGCCGCAGACAGTAGATGAGATTGATTCAATACTTGAGAAGGTAGTGTCGCCAAAAGATACGCCTTAGGACAGGAAGAGATTCTGAACTCAGAGATCCTGAACTTGATTCAGGACCTGGTTCAGAATAACACTTTCAGGGTTCGGCATGACAATTTTATCGCTGGATTTGGATTTCAGGTATTCATTTATTGCCCTTGCTGCCTTCCTGCCTGCTCCCATTGCTGAGATAACCGTGGCTGCACCGGTTACAATATCCCCGCCTGCATAAAGACCCTCCCTGCTTGTCTGGCCTGTTTCTTTATCAGCGATGATATAGCCCTTCTTGTTCAATCCAAGTTTATCCGTGCTCTGCGGGAGGAGGGGATTTGCCCGTGTGCCAATGGCCACAATCACAATATCGGCCGGGATCTGAAATGCAGAGTCCTTTTTGGGCACAGGCCTTCTTCTTCCTGATGGATCTGGCTCTCCCAATTCCATCCTTACACATTCAACTGCCTTTACCCCTCCATCTTTGCCGATTATCCTGATGGGGTTTGTAAGGAACTCAAAACGAACACCCTCTTTTTTTGCATGATGAATTTCCTCATTCCTCGCAGGCATCTCTGCTTCAGAACGGCGATAGATAATCATCGCCTCTTTTGCACCAAGACGCAGGGCTGTTCTTACTGCATCCACAGCCACATTACCTCCGCCAACAACTGCCACCCGCTGGCCCTTCTTAATAGGGGTATCGTATTCAGGAAAGGCATAAGCCCTCATCAGATTGGCACGGGTTAAAAATTCATTGGCAGAATAAACGCCGTTTAAGTTCTCTCCTTCTATACCTATAAACTTTGGCAATCCTGCACCTGTGCCAATAAAACAGGCATCAAACTCATTCATTATTTCATCTACAGCAATAAGCCTGCCTACAACAGCATTGTTAACAATCTCAACCCCCATTTCCCTTAATGTATTAATCTCGTGCAATACTATTTTTTTGGGAAGGCGAAATTCAGGGATACCATAAAACAGTACACCGCCTGCCTCATGAAGGGCCTCAAATATAGTTATCCTGTGCCCCAATCTGACCAGGTCAAAGGCGCAGGTTAACCCTGCCGGGCCGCTGCCAATTATAGCCACCTTCTTCCCTGTAGGCTCAGCTAATCTCTGTATATCTGTATGGCCGCTTTTCATCCCATGGTCAGCAGCAAACCTCTCAAGGCGTCCTATGGCTACAGGTTCACCCTTTTTGCCAAGAGCACAGTTGTTTTCACATTGGTCCTCCTGAGGGCAGACCCGCCCACAAACAGCAGGCAAAAAGTTGGCCTCTTTAATTGCATCTATGGCTTTTTTAAAATCACCTTCTTTGATAGCCTTAATAAATTGAGGTATAGGAACATGGACCGGACATCCTGCTACACATGATGGTATCCTGCACTGTAGACAACGCCCTGCCTCTTTCACGGCCATCTCTGGCGTATAACCAATGGTTACCTCATCAAAGTTTGAGCGCCTTTTTACAGGATCCTGTTCAGGGATGGGTATTTTAGAGTGCATGGCGTTTCTTCCAGGCATCAAAGGATTCCTTCTCTTCATCCAGATAACTCTTCTGACGATTCATGAGTATATCCCAATCCACCTGGTGTCCATCAAAATCAGGGCCGTCTGTACAGGCGAATCTGCTCTGCCCTGCAACCAACACACGACAGCCGCCGCACATTCCAGTTCCATCAACCATAACGGGATTTAAACTGACAACTGTCTTTACAGTAAACAGCCTTGTTGTTTCACAAACAGATCTCATCATAACAGCAGGGCCGACAGCCATGACCAGATCAGCGCCATTCTGCTCTAACTCCTGCTTGAGAGCCGTTGTTACAACTCCTTTTGTCCCTCTGCTGCCGTCATCAGTTGTGATAATTACTTTATCGCTTACATAATGCATTTCTGCCTCATAGATCAATAGGTCTTTACTCCTTGCCCCCATTATGGTTATAACCCCATTGCCAACAGACCTGAATGCCCTGGCAATGGGATACAGTGGAGCCACTCCAAAGCCGCCGCCAATGAGGATAACCCGTCCAACCTCCTCGATATGTGTAGGCTGGCCTAATGGACCGCAGAGGTCAAGGATCTCGTCGCCTGCCTTATAGGTTGACATCTCTGAAGTTGTCTTGCCCACTGCCATAACTATTAAACTTATGGTTTCTTCTTCAGGATTAATATCTGCCAAGGACAGTGGGATCCTTTCTCCTTTTTCATGGAGACGGATGATAACGAATTGTCCGGGGCCTGCCTTTTTAGATATTAACGGGGCATCTATTTTATAGTAAAACACATCGGGGCTGCGGATTAATCTTTTCTCCAGTATCTTGGCCATAATCTTTTAATTCTAACATACTATAAAAAAGTTTACCCCGCCATAAGAGGCGGGGCATCTAAAGGATGTGTATATCTTTGAGTATAACAAAAGGTTACACTGCTACCTTTTCCGTCTCCTTAAGCCAGAGCAGTCTTGAGCCGTTTATGACAGAGGCATTTATAGACTCGATCATCTCATCCACTTTTACATCAAAGCCTTCCTTACTCTGAAATGGGCTGAAAGATACCTTTTTCTTTACCTTTGCCAAATCTTTTAATAATTTCTTTGTCTCGCTCTCCTTTGCCTCTTTCATGTCAGCGCCCATTGCCTTTGCAATATCTGCAAATATCTCCCTGTGCGGTTTTGCCTCGCCAGCAGGCTCAACCGCCTTGCATACATGCTTTAACCTGCCGAGGTAATCAAGCATTGTTCCATCAACCTCAAGGAATGCTGCTGAAGGAAAAACTACATCTGCCTGCCTTGCAAGTTCTGTGAGATGGGAATTCTGAACAACAAGAAAATCAACATCCGGCCTTTGAGTTAACGGCACCTCACCTATTGAATAGAGGAGATTTAATCCACCTGAAACCATCTCTTTATAAGATTTACCCTCGGTGATTAACCCCATCATCACTACTCCCTTTGCATTGCTCTCTACCGGGACCGATATTGCTACGCCTTTCAGGAGACTGATATTCGCAGAGGCATGATACATGGCTGGAGATGTCAATATTACCGGATTCTTGGCCTCTACATAGAGGGATGCTGCCTTTTCTATTGCCTCTGTAACAGCCAAATTTGAAACCGCTGAAGCAAGCTTTTTATCTGATGAAAGCCCTTTATCAATCAATGCCTTTGCAAGAGATTTGATGGCCTCTGCCTCAAATCCCCCCTTTTCCAAGGGGGGGGTAGGATTAAGATTTACCGCTGCCACTGACGCAATACTCGGCTCTGACGAGTTAATGGTGATTAGTTTTGCACCAGCATTAATCCTCCTTCTTATGACCGCATCGAGGGCGGGTAAAACCCTCTTCCACTGGTTAGGGTTTAAATCAACAAGGACAAACAGGTCTGCTGAGTCGATATCCGCATTACCAGATATTAATGTATCCGCATCGCCATAAAGGCTGACAGTTGTACCAACATTTTTGGTCTTTACCACATCAGATGCAAATCTCTTCAAAGTAAGGGCATCCTCATTCAACATCCCTGCTGTTGCTGTAAAACCTGAGTCCTTCCCTGCCTTTTTCAGTTCGTTTGCCACGGTTTCAATGGCATCCTGCCATGTGGTCTCCCTCAATTCACCATCAACACGCCTCATCGGAGCGGTAACCCTGTTGTCAGCCTCGATGCAGTCAAACCCAAACCTGCCATAGGCACAGATATATCTTTCAGGAGAACCCTCCCCGGAAATATTATGGGCACCTGCATTTATCTTCATTATCTGTCCTTCCTTTGTGCTTACGGTTATGTCACAGCCATTTCCGCATAGGAGACAGACAGAGTTTACCTTTTCATATTCCCATTCCCTTCCCTTTCTCCACCTGTCAGCCTCAAGGAGTGCATTGACAGGGCAGACATCTACACAACTGCCGCAGAATGTGCAGCCTGATTCCTGAAGGGGTTTATCCTCTGCTGTAACAACCTTTGAACCAACCCCCCGCCCCATAAACTCAAGGACATTGGTCCCCTGCTCCTTGCATACCCTGACACACCTGGCACAGAGGATACAGTATTCAGGGTCACGCTTGATAAATGGGTTTGCCTCATCCGTTGGGTAGCCAAATTTCTTTCTGCTAAAGGACGACTCCTTTATCTCGAAATCGTATGCGTATTGCTGCAGATGGCAGAGACCTGCCTTTGTGCATGTCATGCAGTCAAGGGGGTGCATGGAAACAATAAGGTCTATTACAAATCTTCTGACCTCCTGCACCTTTTCTGTCTTTGTATTGACGACCATGCCTTCCTTGACCTTTGTCGTGCATGCTATCATCGGCGCCTTCAATCCTTCTATCTCGACAAGGCAGAGCCTGCATGCGCCGATGCCTTTTAGTCCCTTTAGATAACAGAGGTTTGGTATGTGCATGCCATTAAGCTCAGCAGCGTCAATGAGGTTCACGCCTTCAGGCGCCTGAACCTTCTTGCCGTCTATCGTAAGATTTACCATGTTTGCCATTTAATCCTCCCTATGAAATTCAGGTTGAGGCTAAGGTTAAGAAAATCTAAACCTTAACCTCAACCTTAGCCTTTATATCTATAATCTCAATCGCCTCTGTAGGGCAGACCTTTATACATTCACCACACTTTACACACCGCCTCTGCCTTATCTCAAAGGGCATATAGCCGCTCTGATAGGGCTTTTTCTTCTCTCCGAGGACAGCCCCGTATTTACATACATCCTTGCACAGACCGCAGTTAATACACTCCTCAGGGGTAATCCTGTATTCTATGAAGGCAGGGCATTGCATGTCAGGGCATCTGCCCTCAATATGCTCTTTGTACACATCTGTTGCCATCCAGTCAAGGATAAACCTTGCAGTATCCTTGCCCTTTTTACACATTGATGCCTCCAGCATCTCTACGGCAATTCTCTTTATAGCAGTCAGGTCAGCCTCAGTCCCCTTTCCATCAACGATGTCCTGAAGTCTTATCCTCGCTTCATAACTGCCCATTGAGCAGGGGAAACACCTGCCACACATCGGCCCGGATAAAAATGCTGTGATGTAATAAAGTGCCTTCTGTACAGGACAACCCTTTTGCTCTGCATCAGCTTTTATATCTTCAAGTTTTAATTCCTTTAGCTCAACCATGCATTACCTCTAAGGCCTTAATAAATATCTTTTGCCATATATGCTACCTCTGGGAGCACATATGAAACCAGATCCCTGTATGTAACCATTCCTACAATTTTATCGCCTTCAACAACAGGCAGATGCCGCTTCTTTTTATTGGCTACAACTGCTATTGCTACACTTATTTCTGTGGAGGGGTCAAATGTGGTTATGTCGCGGCTCATCACATTGTCGATTATCTCTGCATCAAAGGCAATATCTTTATCAAAACAGCGCACAACATCCCTCTCGGTAAACATCCCCACCAATTTATTATCATCATCAACTACCATCACCGCACTGATATCCCTGTCATTCATAAGTCTTATCGCATCCCTGACCCTCTGGTTCTTATTAATGGAGAATATTTCAACAGGTTTCGATTCCAGAATATCTCTTAAAGTCATCCTTGCCCTCCTTTCGATAATCTCAATGCTTTCAGAAGGTATCTTAAATTCTTCCTCAAGCCTCAGATGCCTGTGTTTCCTTATCTTAACTGCGCCGATCGGGCATGCATAATAGCACGCCTTGCACTGCTGGCAGTAATCACGGTCAATAAGGTACTGCTCTCTTGTCTCCTTGACAGCATCATAAACACATGCAGCTTTGCACAGCCCGCATCTGATACATTCTGCCTGGTTTATCACAAAAACACCCATCCCCTTGCATACCTTTGCAGGGCAGTAATTATCCCTGACATGCTCTTCAAACTCCTCGCGGAAGTACTTTATCGCCGAAAGGACAGGATTTGGAGCGCTCTGTCCAAGACCACATAAAGAGCCCTTCTGCACAAGTTTGCCTATCCTGACAAGCCTCTCTATGTCCTCAGGTTGTCCTTTCCCTGATGTAATTCTCTCAAGGATCTGAAGCATCTGGTATGTGCCAATCCTGCAAGGAGGACACTTCCCGCATGACTCAGACTGTGTGAAGGAGAGAAAGTACTTCGCCACATCCACCATACAGGTATCCTCATCCATAACCACCATGCCGCCTGAGCCCATCATAGAGCCAACCGATTTAAGGGAATCAAAGTCCACCTTTAAATCCAGGTATTCCGCTGGAATACATCCGCCTGATGGGCCGCCTGTCTGGACTGCCTTAAACTGCTTGTCGTTTATAATACCGCCACCTATATCAAATATTATCTCCCTGAGTGTTATCCCCATCGGGACCTCTACAAGGCCTGTGTTCTTAACCTTGCCTGTAAGGGCAAAGACCTTTGTGCCAGGCGATGTAGTGGTACCGATAGTAAGGAAATGGTCAGCGCCGTGCTCTATGATATAAGGCACGCATGCATATGTCTCTATATTGTTGAGATTGCTTGGATAGCCCCATAGTCCGCCGCCTGTCTCTGAAAGCCTTGGCGGACGCGGTCTTGGGAAACCCCTTTCACCCTCAATCGAGGCTATAAGGGCGGTTGATTCACCGCATACAAATGCACCTGCACCCTCTCTGATGCCGACTGTAAAACTGAGGCCAGTCCCCAGGATATCATCACCGAGTATACCGAGGGCCTCTGCCTGCCTGATTGCAATCTCCAGATTCTTCACTGCCAGAGGATACTCATGTCTCACATAGATAAAGCCGTATTTGGCACCGATTGCGTATGCACATATAAGCATGCCCTCAAGCAGACTGTGCGGGTCCCCCTCCATAATCGACCTGTCCATAAAGGCGCCTGGGTCGCCCTCATCGCCGTTTGCAATAACAAACTTGATCGGGTTTTTATCCCTTTTTGTGTGCTCCCATTTAATACCTGCAGGAAAGCCCGCACCGCCTCTGCCCCTAAGGTTTACCTTCTTTATCTCTTCAAGGACATCGGTATCAGACATCCCTGAAAACATCTTCTCTATGGCCGAATAGCCGCCTGCTGCTATGTAGTGGTAGATATTGTTAGGGTCTATTAACCCGTTGTTCCTGAGGGCTATCCTCATCTGTTTTTTGTAAAAGGGGATGTCTGCTATATGCTCCACAGGTTCGCTGTATATATCATGCCTGTATAGATGCTCTCTAAAAGGCATCCCGCCGATCAT
>JAJYJJ010000022.1 GCA_021789595.1 Nitrospirota bacterium
TTGAGATAAATAAGGATACCCTTTTTGCATCCGTAAAACACCTTCTAAAAGAATGGATGCGTGTCAGGGAGGCATCTGCAATACCATCAAACATTGTCAATATACAATACACGGTATCAGGCACAGGCATGACAACAATGACAGGCACAGTCCCTGTCTCGGGAAGCGCTATAACTATCACCCTCGATGTACCCAATGGCCATCAGAGGCATTTCCTCCTTGAGGCACTTGATGCAAACGGGGTTGTAAACTATAGCGGGGATGCATATGCAGACCTCAACGGCACGCCTGTCACTATCACGATTCAGATGACAGCAACTACACCTATTGATGTGTCGGGTAGCTGGTCCATCTATAATACTCCGCAAGGCCAGAGTGAAAATGCTCCTGCTTGTATCACAATTACACAGACAGGAAACTCTTTTACCTTCTCAGGAATCGATACAGATGGCTCCAGCTTTACAGGGAGCGGCACTATAAACGGAAATCAGCTTCAGTTTACCGTAAGCGGGACAGACTCTTGTTATGGCAATACTTATAGTTGGACTGCTACAGCAACAGGCACAACAGACGGTTCCACAATGAGCGGAACCTATACCCGAACAGGAGGATGTCCCTCCCCCTACACTTACCCATATGATGCAGGTGGTACATGGAGGGCAGTAAAATGGCCATGCACTATTTCTCCATCCCCTACCCCAACCCCTCAGTTTGTAGACCTTTATCCAGGCAATGTAGTTGCTGTCCCTGGTAGTGTAAGTTTTGATGTCGTTAATAGTGGGACTGTTGCTGCAAGCAATGTCTATGTTGTTGTTCAATGGAGCGATGGCATTTATAATTCCTGCCAGAGTTTTACAGTTACCGTTCTGCCAGGCAGTTCTGTGCCTCTTTCAGTCATTGATATTAGTTATACCACCTATACGATAAGGATTGATCCTTACAACACTATCCCAGAGTCCAATGAATCGAACAATGTGGTATGCAGCGGACTTTTCTGCACTTCCCCGCCACCACTGAGTATCTGTCCATAAGGATATGGTTGATATGGCGTATGACTATCATGAGGCCTTCTTGTTGTCCGTTTTGCCCTGAACCTGTATAATCTTATCAATGAAAAAGGCACTGCTGTTTTACCTGATTACATTCATATCCACATCCTTATTCGTTATCCTGCAGTTCTTTGACCCTGCGATAATCAGGGAGCAGCTTGAGAGCAAGACATTCGACCTGAGGCTATATCTCAGAAATCTTGTCAAACAACAGCCTCCTCCCAAGGACATTATTATCGTCTCTGTTGATGAAAAGAGCATAAAGGAGATTGGCAGGTGGCCGTGGAGAAGGGATGTCATGGCAGGGCTTGTCAATAAGGTCTCTGAGGGCAGGCCAAGGGTCATAGGCATCGACATCATGTTCAGCGAGAGGGAAAGCAAAGAGACAGACGAAAGACTTGCAAGGGCCATAAAAGATGCAGGCAATGTTGTTCTGGCAACGGCGTTTATCGTGCCTGAGGGGGATAAGAGGATTGTAGCTCCTAAAGAGGTTCCAGATTTCCTCTGGGACTCTGCATTTATGGAGGTTAAAAGTGTAAAGGGGATCCCCTGGAAAAGATGGGCAATAAAGGCAGCAAGCGTCAACCTCCCCATTGAGGAGCTCTCCAGGACAGCATCCCTCGGCCATGTCTATACACTGCCAGACATGGACGGCGTTCTGAGGTGGGAGATTATGTATCTCAACTATGGGGATGACTGCTATCCTTCATTTGCTCTTCAGGTTGCAAGGATTGCACTTGGTATAAAGATGAAGGATATGGTTCTCTACGGCGGCTCAGGTATAGGCCTCGGCAGCCGCCTTATCCCTACTGACCTGAGCGGCAGGGTGCTCATAAATTACAGGGGTGGAGAAAATAGCTTTCAATACATATCAGCATCAGATGTCATCAAGGGTAGGGTTTCTGCACGGATTTTTAGAGATAGGATAGTCCTCATCGGGACATCTGCGCTTTCCACATATGACCAGAAGGTTACCCCGCTTTCCACCAATATGCCAGGTGTTGAGAAAAACGCCAATGTTGTAGAGAACATCCTTTCAAAAAATTTCCTCAGGAAAAGCCCTGGTGTTGTGGAGCTCATGGTCATTGTCCTGACAGGCATCTTTCTGGGATTCCTCCTTCCGAGGCTAAAGGCAATTCCAGGCGCTGTACTTGCAATCGGTTTCATAGCCCTTTACATCCTTCTTGCCTGCTATCTCCTGATATACGAAAACCTCTGGATAAATCTCATCTACCCTGTCTCAAACATGTTTGTCATATTCACGGCCCAGACAATAACAAGGTTCTTCTTTGAGGAGAAAAAGGCCCGTGAGATAAGGAGGATGTTCTCAAGCTATGTGTCTCCAAAGATCGTGGAGGAGCTGATCAGCCATCCAGAAAGGGCAGGTCTTGGCGGAGTCAGGAGGACTGTGACAGTCCTGTTTTCTGACATCATAGGTTTTACAAGCCTTTCAGAAAAGCTGCCGCCGGAAGAGGTTGTATCCATGCTGAATGAGTATTTTAAGGAGATGGTGGATATAATCTTCAGATGGGACGGGACACTGGATAAATTTGTAGGCGATGAGATTATGGCCTTCTGGGGTGCGCCGATGGAGCAGCCAAACCATGCAGAGCTTGCTGTCAGATGCGCCCTCAATATGGTGCACAGGCTCAGGGAATTACAGGATAAATGGAGGCTTGAAGGTAAAGAGGCCGTTTATGCCGGTATTGGTATAAATACAGGAGAGGTAATCCTTGGGAACATAGGGGCAGAGGGCAAAAAGATGGACTACACGCTCATAGGCGACCATGTAAACCTTGCAGCAAGGGTCGAAAAGCTCACGAGGCAGTACAATGCCAACATCCTCATTACTGAATTCACGCATAAAGAGCTTGAAGAATTGTTATTGAAGGCAGAGATAGGCCATGCTGTGATGAAAGAGGTGGCCGATGTAAAGGTCAAGGGCAAAGAGCAGTCTGTGAAGATATACGAGATAACGGATATCGGGCACGGAAGACGACCACAGAACAGGCAGTTTCAGAATTTTTATAATCGACAAATTGATTTTATGGCATAGCTTAAACTGTTTAATATTAAGGCATATCCCAAAATCCTCCAGAGGTCTTTTTTTTATAAGGAGTCGTATAAAAATTCTTCGCCTCCCTGTTCTGTATTACGCATCAGGTTGACAGGGATGCCTTAGATGGGTTATTAATAACCATGGAGAAAAAGATCCTGATGAAGGGTAACGAGGCGGTTGCAGAGGCTGCTATCAATGCCAGGTGCAGGTTTTATGCAGGCTACCCCATAACACCTCAGAATGAGATTCCTGAATACATGGCAAGGAGGATGCCTGAGGTTGGAGGGATATTCATACAGGCAGAGAGCGAGCTTGCTGCAATAAACATGGTCTATGGCGCATCGGCAGCAGGTGCAAGGGCAATGACATCCTCAAGCAGCCCCGGGATAAGCCTTAAGCAGGAGGGCATATCCTATCTTGCCGGAGCAGAGCTTCCAGCAGTAATTGTGAATATGCAGAGGGGAGGCCCTGGCCTTGGCAATATCTCAGGAAGCCAGGCTGATTATTTTCAGGCTGTCAAAGGCGGAGGACATGGCGATTACAAACTCCTTGTGTATGCGCCTTATAATGTCCAGGAATTATGGGATTTGACCATGAAGGCATTTGACAAGGCCGATGAATACAGAAATCCTGTAATGATCCTCGGTGATGGGGTCCTGGGCCAGATGATGGAGCCTCTTATCCAGACAGAATACATAATGCCTGAACTTCCGCCAAAGCAATGGGCGCTTACCGGATGTGAAGGCAGACAGCCCAATGTCATAAAATCCCTCTATATGAGGGAAGGTGCGCTTGAAGAGAGGAACCTTGTGCTCAAGGTAAAGTATGACCATATGAAGGGAAAAGAGGTCATGTATGAGGCGATAAATACAGATGATGCCGCACTTATAGTTGTTGCCTTTGGCATAGCCTCAAGGGTTGCCTTATCTGCTGTCAGGAGATTGGGAAATGATGGATGCAGGGTAGGTTTTTTCCGCCCAATAACACTCTTTCCCTTCCCTGAAAAACCACTGAGTTTTATCGCCGGGCCTGACAAACGATTTCTGACAATAGAGATGAACCTGGGGCAGATGGTAGAGGATGTGAGGCTCTCTGTCAACGGCAGGTCAGAGGTCCTTTTCTATGGCAGGTCTGGCGGTGCTATACCCACGCCTGAGGAGCTTTATGGTGTAATCAAAAAGGCCCTGTGAATATATCCCTTGTCCTTTGCTCATTGTATTTGACACTTCCCATCTTCTATAGTAAATTATCTTATGCGGAGTGCGATTGTTATAATCCCGTCGCGTTTTAATTCAACCCGTTTCCCCGGCAAGCCGCTTGCGAGGATTCATGGAAAACCTCTCATACAATATGTTTATGAAGGCGCATCCATGGCAAGGACTATAGGCAGGGTGATAGTGGCTACCGACGATGAGCGGATATTTAATGAGGCAAGGGGTTTTGGTGCGGAGGTTGCGATGACTAACCCATACCATGCATCAGGGACCGACAGGGTTGCAGAGGTTGCAGAAAAATTTCCTTGTGATATAATTGTCAATGTCCAGGGGGATGAACCCATGATCAGGCCGGAGATGATAGATGATGTTGTAGGGCTTCTTTCTGATGAAAGGGTATCTATAGGGACGCTGGCAAAGAAGATAGACCGTATAGGGGATATTGCTGACCCAAATATAGTCAAGGTCGTATGGGACGGCAATGATTTTGCCATGTATTTTTCCCGTTCCCCCATACCATATCACAGGGACGAATGGAAACATAAGGGCAATGGGCAAAGAGCAAGGTTCACCCTCTCCCTAACCCTCCCCCCTCGAGGGGGAGGGCAGGGGTGGGGGGGAGACCCCGAACTCCAGACTTTTTACTGTTACAAACATATTGGTATATACAGTTACAGGAGGGATGTTCTGCTCAGACTTTCAGGTATAAAGCCAACGAGGCTTGAGATGACAGAGAAACTCGAACAATTGAGGGCCCTTGAGATGGGCTATAAGATAAAGGTTAGAGAGACCCCCTTTGATACCATAGGTGTTGATACACCTGAGGATCTAAAGAGGGTAGAAAGGCTGATAGAGCATGGCTAAATACATATTTGTAACAGGCGGAGTTGTTTCCTCTCTGGGCAAAGGCATTGCATCTGCTGCCATAGGAGCACTTCTTGAGGCAAGGGGGCTAAAGGTAACGCTTCAAAAGCTTGACCCATACATCAATGTTGACCCAGGGACATTGAGTCCATTCCAGCATGGCGAGGTCTTTGTGACAGACGATGGCGCTGAGACGGACCTTGACCTCGGCCATTATGAGAGATTCACGTCCATAAGGACATCCCAGTCAAATAACTTTACTACAGGCAGGATATATTACAATGTAATACTCAAAGAGAGGCGCGGGGATTATCTCGGTGAGACGGTCCAGGTTGTCCCGCACATAACCGATGAGATAAAGGGTGCAGTCAAGTCAGTGGCAAATGCCTATGATGTGGTCATTGTTGAGATAGGCGGAACCATAGGTGATATAGAGAGCCTTCCATTCCTTGAGGCCATAAGGCAGATGCGATATGATGTGGGAAGGGAAAATGTGTTATACATCCATCTTACGCTTGTCCCTTATATAAAGACATCGGGGGAGTTAAAGACAAAGCCCACGCAGCACAGTGTAAGGGAATTGCGGGAGATCGGTATCCAGCCTGATATCCTCCTGTGCCGGACAGACAGGATGCTTCCACCTGAGATCAAAAGGAAGATCGCCATACACTGCAATATCGAAGGAGACTCTGTAATAGCCGCAAGGGATGTGGATACAATCTATGAAGTCCCCCTTGTCCTCAGGCAGGAAGGCCTTGATGAGATGATAGTAAGGAGGCTGTCCATCAAAACGAAGCTGCCTGAATTATTTGTGTGGGAGGATGTTATAGAGAGGATTAAAAACCCGAAGGACAGGGTTGTCATTGCCATTGTAGGAAAATATATAGACCTCAAGGATTCCTATAAGTCTCTGGTAGAGGCCCTTGTACATGGAGGCATTGCTAATAATGTTGGTGTTGATATAAGGTGGGTGGATGCTGAGGACATAGAGAGACAGGGCGCTGCAAGCTGTCTCTCAGAGGTAGACGGCATCCTTGTGCCCGGGGGATTCGGCAATAGAGGTATAGAAGGCAAGATAGAGGCTATAAGATTTGCCAGAGAAAAGAATGTACCCTTTTTTGGCATATGCCTGGGCATGCAGTGTGCTGTCATAGAGTTTGCAAGGAATGTATGCGGCATGAAGGGCGCAAACAGCACAGAATTTGACGAAGTGGCGCCTTATCCTGTGATATACCTGATGGAAAGGTGGTATGACTTCAGGAGGAATATAATCCAGGAGAGGACATCACAGTCTGAAAAGGGCGGAACCATGAGACTGGGCGCCTACCCATGCGTGCTTGAAGAGGATTCATTTGCCTATGCAGCATATGGCGTAAAGGATATCTCAGAAAGACACAGGCACAGGTATGAGTTCAATAACGCATTCAGGGATATACTCACAGAACATGGGCTTAAGATAAGCGGGCACAGCCCTGATGGGCAGCTCGTGGAGATTGTAGAGCTTGGCAGCCACCCATGGTTTTTAGGCTGCCAGTTCCACCCGGAATTCAAGTCAAGGCCGCTTGAGCCTCATCCACTCTTTAAAGGCTTCATAGGCGCCGCATTAAAAGAGAAGAACGCACTTTTTACATACCTTTCTGCAGAAGACCCCAGGTCTGCAACCCGTAGATGAGAGGAATACTGACCAGGACGGTTTTTATAGGCAATGTGCCGATAGGCGATGGCTCTCCCCTTTGTGTTATTGCAGGGCCCTGTGTAATAGAGGATGAAGAAACCACCATTGCTGCGGCAATTAAACTAAAGGCCATTGCTGAGGATGCAGGGGTTCCTATCGTATTTAAGAGTTCTTATGATAAGGCAAATCGGACCTCCATTAACTCTTACAGGGGGCCTGGCATAGTTAAGGGGCTTGAGATACTCAGGCGCATTAAGGATGAGGTGTCACTGTCTGTCCTGTCCGATGTCCACTCTGTAGATGAGATAAGGCTGGCAGCAAATGTCCTCGATGCAATCCAGATACCGGCCTTTCTATGCAGGCAGACGGACCTGATTGTCGCTGCAGCCAGGACTGGTATGCCTGTGAACATAAAAAAGGGGCAGTTCCTTGCACCGTGGGCTGTAAAGAATATCATAGAGAAGTTTACATCCACAGGCAATCACAACCTCCTTATAACAGAGAGAGGGACATCCTTCGGCTATAACAACCTCGTTGTGGATTTCAGGGCAATCCCCATTATCCAGGGATATGGCTATCCTGTTGTCTTTGATGCAACGCACAGCCTCCAGCTTCCAGGGGGGCTTGGTAGCGCCTCTGGCGGGCAGAGGGAATTTGCAGAACCCCTCGCAAGGGCAGCAGTAGCTGTTGGTGTTGATGCCATTTTTATGGAGACGCATGAATGTCCTGAGAAGGCCCTGTGCGATGGGCCGAACATGCTCAGGCTTGATGATGTAAAAGGGCTTCTCCATGAATTAAAAAGGATAAGGGAAGCAGTCATCCCCGATGAGAATGGCAATAAGATACTATAAGGAATGGCTCAAGAAAAACCCTGCCGACCAGGGGGCAAGGAATACCTTGATGCTTCTTGAGGATCTGGGTGTGAAAGGATGATCATTGACGATGCAAAGAAGGTTCTTGCTATTGAGGCTGAGGCAATCCGCGGTCTGATTGACAAGCTGAACAGCAATTTTGAAAAAGCGGTTGAAATTATCTTCAATAGCAGCGGCAGGGTTGTTGTCACAGGCATGGGCAAGTCAGGGCTTGTTGGTAAAAAGATAGCAGCCACCCTTGCATCAACAGGCACCCCTGCATTCTTCCTCCATCCTGCTGAGGCAGGTCATGGAGACCTCGGCATGGTTACAGCGGATGATGTGATAATCGCCATATCAAACAGCGGCGAGACAGAAGAGCTTGTGGGATTAATACCATTTTTGAAGAGGTTCAATGTAAGCTTAATCTCCATGACAGGCAATCCTGATTCAACCCTTTCAAAGGCTGCGGATGTCCAGCTTGATGTATCTGTAAAAGAAGAGGCCTGCCCCTTTGGCATTGTGCCTACAGCATCAACAACAGCAACACTTGCTATGGGTGATGCCCTTGCAGTAGCCCTTTTGATAAAGAGGGGTTTTAAAGAGGAGGACTTTGCATTTTACCATCCAGGCGGAAGCCTTGGAAAAAAACTATTTATAAAGGTCAAAGACCTCATGCATACAGGTGAGGCCCTTCCTATAGTGTTGCCTGATACCCCGATGACAAAGGCGGTTGTAGAGATCTCATCAAAGAGGCTCGGCATTACAATAGTCGCTGATAATGATAAAAGGATTCTCGGCATCATCACCGATGGCGACCTGAGACGGGGAATAGAGAAAGTGGGCAAGGACTTCTTTGATATGAAGGCAGGGGAGGCTATGACAAAGAACCCAAAAACCATAGGAGAAGATGAGCTCGCAGCAAAGGCATTATCCATAATGGAGAAGCACTCTATAACATCCATTGTTGTGCCTGATGATGAAGGAAAGGCAAAGGGGATAATACACCTGCATGATATATTGAGGAAAGGGATAGTGTGAATCGTCGTCATTGCGAGCGACCAAAGGGAACGTGGCAATCTCTGAGATTGCTTCGTCGCAAGCTCCTCGCAATGACAAAATAGGTCAGGGTGTGGAGGCAGCCGAGATTGTTGAGATATTTCAATAATTTATTTTACTTTTGACAAAAACAAATTTCTACGGGTATAATATCCGTATAAATATACGGAGGTGATATATGCTTACAAAGCGGCTGGAGATTTTGCTTGATCAGGATGAGTATAAAGAGATACAAAAAGAGGCAAAAGAGCGGGGAGAATCCGTAGGGCGGTTAGTGCGTGATGTATTAAGGGAGAAAATGGTTAGACCAAGGAAGAAAACATCAATGCGGGCATTTCAAAGACTTTTCTCTAAAGAAATGGAGATAGATATATCATCATGGGCAGAGGAAAAAAAGAAGATTACAAAAATTAGCATAAAAGAAATTGAAGCTCATTGACACCAATATCATTCTCTATTCCCTCGGCAGGGAACACCCGCTTAAAGAACCTTGCAGAAAGCTTGTTGCTAAAATAGCTTCAGGCGAGATTGCAGCCAACATAGATGTTGAGGTTTTACAGGAAGTCCTTTATGTTTATGTTCACAGAAATGAAAGAGTTAAAGGCATTGCAGCATGCCGGTATCTCCTTGATATCTTCCCTAACCCTTTCACTGTATCAAAGAATGAGATCTCTTCAGCGATCTCTTTCATGGACAGGTATCCATCGCTTGTTTCGAGAGATGCAATCCATGCAGCAGTGGTTGTAAGCAACAAGCTCAAAGGCATAATCAGTGAAGACAGTGATTTTGATATGATAAAAGGCATAAAAAGATTTAAGTGCAGGGATTTTTAGAAGGTTAAATATGAAAGAATTGTCTGATAGTCATATTGAAAAGATCATAAGTTATTTAGAAAAAGGCAAGCCCCTGCCTGAGCATTATAAAGACGCTCTTATAAGCGACCTCAATAAACTCAAACATTCCCTCCTTTTTGATACCAAAAAAGAATACGAGCTTATTTATGCCGATAAAGAACGTGAGGAAGACATCCTTGCTGATACAATGGCTGTGCCTTTGCAGAAGGTTAAGACCTTCCTAAACGGTAAAAATGGCAATGACTGGACAAATATGCTTATCTTTGGTGACAACCTTCAGGTATTAAAGACCCTTTTGCAGATGAAGGAAAAGGGTAAACTCAAAAATGCCGATGGAACGCCGGGGGTGAGACTGATTTATATTGACCCGCCGTTTGCCACAAGGCAGGAGTTCAGGGGAAGCCAGGATCAGAAGGCGTATCAGGACAAGATTGCAGGAGCAAGATTTCTGGAGTTTTTAAGAAAGCGGTTGGTTTTTCTTAGAGAGTTGTTGGGTGAGGATGGAAGTATTTATGTGCATTTGGATTGGCATATGGGACACTACATAAAAACAATAATTGATGAAATATTTGGGCAGGAGAAATTTAAGAACGAAGTAGTAGTCAGTCGTATTAAGAAAAGTGATAAAAATATCCAAAGATTTAATACAGCAACAGATATGATTTTGTTTTATACAAAGTCAAACAATGATTTTACTTTTAATCCCATAGGACATAAAACACTAACGAAGGAGTATTGGCATGCTTTAGATGCGCCTGGTCAGGGGGAACCACGAATTTTCTTTGGCAAAAAATTGGCACCTCCTCCAAATAGGCACTGGATGTGGGATCAACAAAAGATAGATTAGGCAATTGAAAGAGGCGATCTTCGTTTGCACCCCAAAACTGGAAGACCTGAATATTTAGTTGGGTCAGGAAGAGAGCAAATTTTAGATTCAAATTGGACAGATATTTCGGCATATTCTTTTAACTGGAAATTCCCGACCGAGAAAAACGAAGCCCTCCTTGACCGTATAATCAAAGCCTCCTCCAACCCAGGCGACCTTGTGATGGACTGTTTTGCTGGTTCAGGCACTACCCTTGCGGTTGCAGAAAAGCTCGGCAGGCGGTGGATTGGTGTGGACTGCGGGAAACTTGCAATCTATACAATGCAAAAGCGGCTTTTAAATATTGCAGAAAGCAAGTCATTGCGAGGCGAAGCCGAAGCAATCTCAAAAGACGAGATTCCTCGCTATGCTCGGAATGACACTGCAAAAAAGAAATATGGCAAACAATGCAAGCCTTTTACCCTTTACAATGCCGGACTCTATGATTATAAAATGATAAAGGAGTTGCCGTGGGAACAGTATCGGGACTTTGCACTAAAACTCTTCCAGTGTAGGGATGAAAGGCATGAGATTTCAAAGATTGAACTGGATGGTTATCTTGGAGCGGACAGTGTTCTTGTCTTCAATTACCAGAAATACAAAGATACTATGATGGATAGAGGCTTTATTGACGACCTCCATAAGTATCTGGGTGATAAGATTAGCAGACGATTCTTTATCATTGCCCCTGCTGCTTCTGTGCAATTCCTTGAGGATTATATCCAGAAAGGTAAAACAAGATATTTTATCCTCCGCATTCCTTATTCCATCATTGAGGAAATCCATAATAGAGGCTTTACAAAAATAAAACAGCCCGTCAGTGAGATGGATGTAAACGACACAGTTGATGCTGTAGGCTTCGACTTTATTCAGGTGCCGACAGTCGAGTGCAAGTATTATTTAGACAAGCCTAAAAATCCAGACCTTTTAAATCAAAAGACAAAGGAATGTGTGATTGAGATTAAAAAGTTTGAAAGTAAAATTCTCTCTCGCAAGCCCCTTGAATTTAAAAACCTTGAAACCCTTTCTATGGTCATGCTGGATTATGACTTTAATGGAGATGTCTTTGACCTTGATGAGGTCTTTTATGCAGAAGATTTAAAGAAGAACGGCTACGATGTGCGGTTTGCTGAAGATAAGGTCAAGAGGCAAATCATGATTATTTACATTGATATATTTGGGAATGAGAAAAGGGAAGTGAAGACATTGAAGGACTTTAAGAAATAAAAGATTTATAGTTTGCTATATTTTATAGTAGAATGGTTACTTGAAAGGTAACTATAATGCCACAAAATATAGAAAAAGATAAAAATTTATAAAGGAGGTAAACACTATGTTAAAAGAAAACGAACTTCAAGATATAGGATCGTTAGTTCGGGAAGCTGAACAGTCTGTTAAAGATATTAAAGACCCTCAAATGAAGTTAATAGCATTTGGGGAAGTTCTGAGATTTTTACTTCAGCGAGGAGGTCAATTCACAAAAGTAGTTAGGAAGAAAACTCGGAAAACAGTTAGCATTCCTAAGACCCGTAAAGGTATAAAAAGTGAAGGCACAATGGCTTGGCTTGAAGAACTAAAAAGCGAGGATTTTTTTAAAAAGCCCAAGAATACAAAGGAGATATTAGCAACGTTGGAGGAAAGAGGACACCATCTTAAGCATAGCGATTTGACATGGCCTTTACAGCAATGTACAAAAAGAAAAATTCTCCGTCGTAAGAGAATGGAGTCATCCGAAGGAGGGAAATCAGTTTGGCACTATTCTAATTGGTAGAGGTAATTATCTTTGAAAAACTCCAAAAAGAATACTATAGTTAAACGGTTACAAGATATTGTTACTGAAATAGATAAGATAAGTAAAACTGCCAGAAAACATCGAATATCTCTATCAGGTGATAACTGCTATGGTAACAAATTTGATGAACTGCGGTCTTCTTTAATTCAAGAAAGAAAGGAGTTAGAATCGATAAATAAGAGCATAGGACATGCCAATTTGAGACAAACAATCAAATCTCTTGAACCGCATTTTGAGGTGCTGGGTAATCCTGACACACCACAGAGTGATCGCTCTTATGCTAAAAAACAAATACTTTTTATTTTGCAATCCCAAGTAGAACCTCTTATTGGAAAAAGTAAAGCTGGAAAGATGCCTACAACAGATTCGGCTATTCCGATGGATATTGTAAAAGGGACGAGAGGGTATATTGAGAGGATTGCTTTACAAGCTAACGGCTGTTATGAATCAGGTTGGTTTGATGCCTGTGCTGTTATGATTCGCAGATTAGTTGAAACACTTATAATAGAGTGCTTTGAATGTCATAAAATTGCTGAAAAAATAAAAGATTCAAACGAAAACTTTTTTCTTCTTAAAGATCTCGTTGATTCTTGTTTGAGAGAAATTACATGGACATTAGGGCGAAATACAAAAAAGGCATTACCAAGCCTAAAAGAAGTAGGTGACCTATCAGCCCACAGTCGAAGATATTTAGCTACCAAATCAGATATTGATAAAATTCGTGATGGTGCTCGGGTTGTTGTGGAAGAATTAATTCATTTGTCGAAATTAAAAGGTTAAAAAGTACTATGCTTGACCGCCAGACTTTTCAAAATAAAGACTTAGTCCTTAAGGTATCTCCCAATTACGACCCTAAGAGATTTGATCCAAATAAATACGAGCCTTTTTTAGATGCCCTCTGCTCGGACAGGGAATACCAGAAAGAGGCAATCAGGGAAGTAGTGCGGTATTTTTTAGGTGGGGAATATAAAAACCTAAAAGACCTTGCTGAAGAGAACTATCATAGCAATCCGAAACTGCAAGAAAAATATTCGACAGATGAAGATTTTATAACACATTTGCAATTACCTGATAAACTTTCCTGTTCTCTTGACCATGCTACGGCAACAGGGAAGAGTTATGTCATGTATGGAATCGCCCGAATCATGCTGGCAGAGGGTGCAGTTGATCAGGTTTTAGTTCTTTGTCCATCGAACACTATTGAGGCAGGATTAACAGAGAAATTCAGAACTCTTTCTGCTGATAGAACCTTAAAAGACCTTTTGCCTGCTGATTCTAAGATAACCAATCCACGTATTATTAATGCATCGAATACCATTCAGAAGGGAGATATATGCGTAGAAAATATTCATGCAACATACATGAATACGAAATCTGCTATAGAAGACAGCCTTGTTGGAAAAGGAGAGCGCACTTTAGTCTTGAACGATGAAGCGCATCATCTTATGAGCCCGTCTGATGCTGCACTAAAAAAATGGAAGGAGTTTTTACTTGACCCAAAATATGGCTTCAAATTTATGGTCAATCTTTCGGGCACTTGCTATATCGGTGACGATTATTTTACCGATGTTATTCACCGCTTTTCTTTAAGGGATTCAATAGAAGCAAAGTTTGTTAAATCCATCCGCTACGTTGCAGAGGATTCTTCTGGCAATGAAAATGAGAAATTTCAAAAAATCTATAAAAACCATGTTGAGAATAAGAATGTAAAATACCGCAAGGTAAAACCTATAACAATTCTTGTTGCAAAGAATATTTCTGCTTGCAAGCAACTTACTGATAAGCTGATTGACTTCCTCTCCAAGAAAGAAAAAATTAGCAAGGAAAATGCTGCTAAGAAGGTCTTAATTGTTACTTCTGCCAACGAACATAAGGATAACATTCCACTTTTAAGAAGGGTTGATGATAAGGGCAACCCGATTGAATGGATTACATCAGTCAGCATGCTTTCTGAAGGCTGGGATGTCAAAAATGTTTTTCAGATTGTTCCTCATGAAGAGCGGGCTTTCAACTCAAAACTTCTAATTGCTCAAGTATTAGGAAGGGGCTTAAGAGTGCCTGAAGTTTATAAAGGGAGTCAGCCAGTTGTCACGGTCTTCAATCACGACAAGTGGTCAAGCAGTATCAAACATCTGGTAGATGAGGTGCTTGAAATTGAGAAACGTATCCATTCCTATCCTGTTAAAAAGAAAGAAGATTATAATTTTGACCTTCATCAGATTGATTATGAGAAGGTAATAGATGAGATTAAAGAATATCCAAAAGAAGATGAATTTGAATTGCTCAAAAAGGGGTATATTACTTATTCCAGCCAGGGCGAGATTGTGCCTGAAAAAACAGAATATGAGATGGCAGTGACAGAAGTGCGTGAGACTATAGAATATTACATAACACATAAGTTGTATTCAATAGGAGAGGTAGTTAATGATATTTTTAACAGGCTATGCGTTTTTGATCAGGATGCAGAAACAGATTATTGTGGAGCATGGCCCAAAAGTAGAATCGCTGAGGTCATTCAGCGGTCGCTAAAAGAAGTAGGTGATAAAACGGGTATGCTCAGTGAAGAAAACCGGCAGAAAACTATACAGGCCTTTGGTGTTATTAAAAGAAAAAGCAGCACCTTCCCAAGGATAGTTCCTAAATCAAATGAGCCTTACAAAGTCAGTACCCGAAAGATGAATAAGAACACCATGGGGGTTGGCACATTAAGGCGTGACGGCACGGTGTTCTGGGATGACTACTCTTTGACCTTGGGTGAGATGGAAGATATAAAATTACTGAAAGAGCTTAATGCGGATGAGAGTCTGCCGAGATCAGCTTTGATAAAAGTAGAAAACAAATATAATTTTAAGACCCCGCTCAACATAGTCCTGGCTTCCTATGAACCTGAACGCAGGTTTATAAAGGGATTAGTTGCAGAACAGAATTCAACAGCAGTTGATTCATGGATCAAATCCTTAGATGTCGGCTTCTATAAAATTGAATATTCTTGGCGAAAGGGCGAACATCCCAAGCAAGGGAGTTTCAATCCCGATTTTTTTATCAAAGTGGGGAATGATATTCTTGTAATAGAGATTAAGGATGATAAGGCATTTGAAGGGACAGCAGGAGATGAGAACAAGAAAAAACTGGAGTATGCAAGAGAACATTTCAGAAGGCTTAATGAACTTCAAAGTGAGCAAAAGCATTATTTTAAATTTCTATCGCCAACAAGTTATGATTTATTTTTTAAGGCTTTGAGAGAGAATACGTACCGGGATTTTAAATCAGAGATTGAGGCGAGACTGGAGGGATAAGGTTTGAAACAGCTCTCAATAAAACATACATATTCCTCCCTCCTCACCGAGCTTGCATCCCTCATTGAGCAGGGGCGCAAGGCGGCGGTGCGGTATGTGAATACTGCACTTGTGGCTACTTACTGGCTCATCGGTAGGAGGATTGTGGAGTACGAACAGAAAGGGAAGGAACGAGCAGAGTATGGGGAAGCCTTGCTTAAAAAGATATCTGCTGACTTAGCTCCACGATTTGGCAAAGGCTTTACAGAGAGAAACCTTTGGCATATGAGGCAATTCTATATTACCTACAAGGAGATTCTGCACACACCGTGTGCAGAATTGCCGGGCAAAGCACAAAAGAAAACGCACACAGTGTGTGCGGAATTATACCCAATTCCCAAGACAGTGATTGGGATTTCCGAAACGCTGTCTCGGAAATTCCCTCTTTCATGGTCTCACTACCGTCTGCTAATGCGTCTCGATGAGCCATTTAAGCGTGAGTTCTATGAAGCTGAATGCATACAGGGCAACTGGACAGGCAAATCCAGTCAATGCTTTATGAGAGAACAGCGTTATCTAAGAAAAAATTGTCAGTTATTGCCAAAGCCCATGAAAAACCTGTTATTCTCAAACCTGAAGATGAAATTAAAGACCCCTACATTCTTGAATTCCTTGGATTGAAAGACGAATATTCAGAATCTCAACTTGAAGAAGCTTTAATCAGGCATCTTGAGCATTTTCTTCTTGAATTAGGAAACGGTTTTGCCTTTGTTGCCCGTCAGAAAAGAATAACCCTTGAAGGGAGCCATTACCGCCTTGACCTTCTTCTTTATCACAGAGTTTTGAGATGTCTCGTAGCTATAGATTTGAAGATTGGCGAATTCACTCATGCTGATGCAGGTCAGATGAACCTTTATGTAAATTATCTTAAAGAAAAGGAAAAACTGCCTGAAGAAAACGACCCTGTAGGCTTAATCCTCTGCACCGATAAAAAAAGAACTGTAGTTGAATATGCTCTCGGTGGAATGAATAACAGGATATTTGCCTCAAAGTATAGATTGCAACTGCCTGACCCTGAAATTTTGAAAACCGAGATAGAACATGAAAAGCAAAGACTTCTGGAAATGAAAATTAGTAAAGAGTAAAATAGGGCATCATGAAAAAGACAAAAAAACAACTTGAACATCTCGCCAAAAAAATAAAGCTTCTCATCCTCGACGTTGATGGCGTTCTCACAGACGGAGGTATTATCCTCGACAATGAAGGAAATGAATTCAAGGTATTCAATGTGCGCGATGGTCATGGGATAAAGATGCTAATAAGGGCAGGGGTAAAGGTTGCAATTATCTCGGGGAGGCAGTCAAAGGTTGTTGAAAGAAGGGCAAAGGAACTGGGGATAACAGAGGTCTATCAGAAGACAGGTGATAAGCTTGAGGTTTATCATGAGCTTATATCGAGGTATGGGCTTAAAAGCGATGAGGTTGCATATATGGGGGATGATATTGTTGACATCCCTCTTCTTAAGGTAGTTGGTTTTCCCATTGCTGTGGCAGATGCTGATGAGTATACAAAGCAATTTGCCTTGCTTGTTACGAACAACAAAGGCGGCCGCGGCGCTGTGAGGGAGGTTACAGACCTTATTCTGAAGGCCCAGGGCCTGTGGCCTGAGGACATAGGTGGATACCTTGCCTATTAACCTTCCTACAACAATAACCCTTAGCAGAATCCTCCTTATCCCGCTGTTTGTCCTTGCTGAAAACAGGCCGCTGATTGCTACTTCTATCTTTCTTGTTGCAGCCCTGACAGACCTTGTGGACGGCTATCTTGCAAGGCGTTCAAAACAGATAACAAAGCTCGGAATCCTGCTTGACCCTGTTGCTGACAAGCTTCTCATAATATCTGCACTTATTGTCCTTGTTGACCTTGCAAGGATTCCTGCGTGGATGGCAATAGTAATCATAGCAAGGGAATTTCTTATAACTGCCATGAGGGTAATAGCACTGTCACAGGATATTGTTATTCCTGCAGAGATGGGAGGAAAGGCAAAGACCGTAACACAGATAGTGGCTATCCTGTTATTGCTGCTGAGCGATTATAACCCAGGAATAGACATTTACGGCATCGGGATTGTGGTGCTCTGGATTGCCCTGGTCTTTACAGTTGCTTCAGGGATACAGTATTTTATTATCTTTTGGAGAAGGCTTTGAAATCTGCTATAATCTTAGTGCTGTCATATCTCATTGGATCGATACCATTCGGGGTTGTTATTGCGAGACTGAAGGGCGTAGATTTAAGGAGGGTTGGAAGTGGGAACATAGGCGCAACCAATGTTCTGAGGGCAATGGGAAGGCTGCCTGCTTTCCTCGCACTCCTCGGAGATTTTGCAAAGGGCATAGCCGCTGTGTTTCTTGGCAGGGTCTTTCTCGGCGATGGTTTATGGCAGGGAGGTGCTGGTATCATGGCTATAATAGGACATAACTACCCTGTATTTTTGAGATTTAAAGGTGGAAAGGGCGTGGCCACAGGCTTCGGCGTGCTTTCCATTTATAGCCCTCTATCAGCCCTTATTACAGTTACCATATGGATTATCACTGCCGTTTTCACCCGTTATTCCTCTCTTGCATCGTTGCTGTCATATCTATCGCTCCCATTTACAATGGCTATTGTTGAAGGCAGGGGTGTAAGGTTTCTTTTCTCAATAGCTATAACAATTATGATAATATGGAAACACAGGGAAAACATCAAAAGGCTTGTTAACCATATGGAACCAAAGATAGGTGAAAAGACATGAAGGGATTATGGGCACTAATTGCCCTCAGTGTAGCCTTAACCCCGGCTAATCTTAAGCTCATTGAGGAACAAAGGCTTGAGAAGGGGCTGAGGAATCTCGAACCTCAGGCCATTGTTCTTGTGCAGAGGGGCATTGATGAATTTAAAAGGGGCAATCTAAGGGATGCACAATTTGACCTCGATGCAGCAAGGAGACTATCACCTGACATGCCTTATGTATATTTCTCCCTCGCAGGGATAAACCTCTCCCTGTCACGGGAAGGGCTGTTTAAGGCCGTAAATTATTTTACAGATGGATGCATGGCCATGCTCAGGAACTTCTGGTGGTCTTTTCATATGGCTGCAACGGTGTATATGGCAATCTTTATAGCCTTAATCCTTTCCTTTATTGTCTTTATAGTCTATCTCTTTGTCACAAGGCTGCCGCTCTTGATGCACGATATATCAGAGGATAGAAAGAATATTTTCTATATACTGCCGATGCCCCTTTTTATCCTTTTAGGCCCTGCCATTCTGTTACTATACATAATCTTTGTCCTATGGCCGTACTGCAATAAAAGGGAGAAGATTATCTCCTCACTGATAGTTATCTCCTTTGCCTTCTGCCCTTTATCAATACCCACACTCGGCACATTTATGGATGCACAGCTTTCTCCATACCTAAAGGCAGTGGTAGATGTAAATGAAGGTAAGGATAACAGGTATGCCATTTCACGGCTCAAGGGAGACAGGAGGTGGGATGCATCCTTTTCCTATGCCCTTGCACTGAAGAGGGAGGGATATTATGATGAGGCCATAAGGATATACCAGGGCCTGCTCAAGGATAAGGCGGATGCAAGGGTGTATAACAACATGGGAAACTGCTATACAGCCCTAAAGAACTATGATATGGCAATGGATTATTATAAAAAGGCTATGGACATTAGGAAACTCGTCTCCACATATTACAATATCAGTCAGGTCTTGAGAGAAAGGCTTGATTTTGAGGGTGCAGATGCCAGTTACAGAGAGGCGATAAAGATGGATCCTGATAGGGTCTCAGGATACAGGCATAGAGAAGGAACCTCGCCAAACAGGTTTGTTATGGATGAGACCCTGTCTATGGCTGAGCTCTGGGGTATAGCCTTTTCAGTCCCATCTGGAGCATATTCAGGTGCTGTATGGAGAGGCATGTCTGTTCTGCCGATTGGGTTGAGTCCGTTTGTTGCCCTGATCTTTGGTATCGCTATCTACTTAAGGGGCAGGTTCCTCTCAACCGGCGTATATATCTGCAGGAGATGTGGAAACATCTTATGCGACAGGTGTGAAAAGAGGATAACAAAAGGGATCTCTTCCGGGGAGGGAATGTGTCTCAGGTGCTATAGGACGCTTGTAAAGATAGATGAGCTTGAACCAAAGGCCAGGATAGAGCGGATTCTCGATATAAATACCTTTCAGAACAAAAGGAGGACAAGAGTCGGGCTTCTATCATTAATCCTGCCTGGTATGGGACACCTCTATGCTGGAAAGACCATACGGGGATTTTTGTTGATCTTTGCCTTTGTCTTTCTGCTGGGCATATTCGCACTGTGGGGTGCATTTTTCCCTTCCATCCCTGCGATATCCTTATCTGAGTTGAGGATTGCAATACTTCTCGTTGCGGTCTTATTGTATGGTTATATAAATCTTATGGTTTTCAGGGGGACATTAAAGGGATGGCTTTAGAAGGCTCTATTAAGGATTTTGGACTCGCTGATATCCTGCAACTGATATACTTCCAGAGGAAATCAGGGGTGCTTTATCTCGATGGCAAGGCAGATAAGGTGAAGCTCTTTTTTGTAAATGGCAATGTAATAAGTGCGGAATCCAGAAGGCGCCTTGAGATTAATAAGTTAGGCAAGGTTCTTGTGAAAAGAGGGATTATAGACCAGGAACAGTTGAATTCTGCCCTGCAACAGCAAAATAAACAGGGTGAGAAATTAGGACATATCCTCTTGGAGATAGGCGTTGCAAAAGAGGCACTGATGGGCATAATCGAGGAGCAGATAACAGAGGCTGTAACCCAGATCATGGGCTGGAAACAGGGGACATATGAGTTTACTCCCCAGGTTATAAACATGGACGACGAGCTTCCGGTCTCTATAGATACACAGCACCTTCTTATGGAGGGCCTCAGGATTGTTGATGAATGGTCACTGATAGAGGGTAAGCTCAATATCAATACCATCTATAGAAAGACAAAGAAGATAGAAAAGGGCCAGCTTACACATGAAGAGGAAGATATACTGCGTCTTATAGACGAAGAAAGGGATGTGAGTGCCATAATAGAGGAGAGCGACATGGGCGATTTTGAGACCTCAAGGGTCATTGTCTCTCTCGAAGAAAAGGGAATAATTGAACCCATTGAGCTTGCGGCTGTTATCCCTGAGATCAGGGCAGAGAAGAAGGGTTTCTCGCCTAAATACTATATACCTGTTATACTGTCGGTTATCCTGTTTCTTGGATGGCTCGTTTATAGCAGTCAGGGGATTGTTGATGCAACGAGGTTTGTTAAGGCAGGTAATGATATAGAGGATCTCAGGCTATTTATTGAGGCGTATAAATTCAGTAACGGTGCATATCCTGCCAGCATAAACAGGCCTGACCCATGGGGAAGGCCCTATGTATACAGGGTGACAAATGACGGATTTGACCTCTACAGCCTTGGCCCCAAACAGCAGAGCACAGGTGGAGAGATATACTGATTCTCCTATGAAGGCAGTTGTCCTGTTAAGCGGGGGGATAGATTCAACAACCACCCTGGCTATTGCAAAGAATGAGGGCTATGACATATACGCCCTCAGTTTTGATTATGGTCAGAGGCATAAAATAGAGCTGTCATCTGCCATAAGACTGGCAGAGTTCTTCCATGTAAGTGACCACAGGATTATTTCTACCGACCTGAGGAAGATAGGGGGCTCTGCATTAACTGCGGATATTGAGGTACCTAAAAAATGGAGTAATGGAGTGATGGAGAAATGGAGTAACGAGAATCCCCCAACATTCCAACACTCCAATACTCCAATACCCATCACTTACGTCCCTGCCCGTAATACGATCTTCCTCTCATTTGCCCTTGGCTATGCAGAGGTAATTGGTGCAGGGGACATCTTTATCGGCGCCAATGCAGTTGACTACAGCGGTTATCCTGATTGCAGACCTGAGTATTTAAAGTCATTTGAGGACATGGCAAATCTTGCAACAAAGGCATCTGTGGAGGGAAGGATAAGGTTCAGGATAAACGCCCCTCTTATATATATGACAAAGGCTGAGATCATAACAAAGGGGATCGAACTTGGCGTTGACTATGCCCTTACATGGAGCTGCTATGACCCACAGGAAAGGCAGATGACAGAAAACAGAGAACAGAAAACAGAACTTAAAAGTCGGGCTTCTGACTTCTGGCTTCCGACTTCTGAGTATGTTCCATGCGGAAGATGCGATAGCTGCATATTGAGGGCAAAGGGCTTTAAAGAGTCAGGGGTCAAAGACCCGCTTATAAAAAGATAAAAAATGATGACCCCAGATGTATTGCAGATTCCCCGCAGCAAGCTGCGGGGAATCTGCTTGCTGTCTATTTAAGGTATCCCTATGGAATTAACAATTGCGTATACGGCCTTAAGTGCCTTTGAATCCTCTGGAAGCTCAAATATGGGTTTACCCTGGAGGTCGTAGTTAAAGATTATCTCATCTGAAGGCACAACACCGCCCACATTGAGGCCATAGCTCTCGGCAAGGCTTGTTAGCTCCTTGCCTTCGCTGCCTGATACACGATTTATTATGAGGATGCGGCGGTCGATATCGAGTTTTAGTTCATCAACAAGCGCATCTATCCGCCTTGCTGTCTGGATGCCCCTTACTGTCGGGTCGCTTATAATCAGAAGGAGGTTTATCTTGTTAGTGGTTCTTCTGCTTAGATGTTCCATACCTGCCTCATTATCTATTACAACATAGGGATATGTCTCGGATAGTTTGTCTGTATATTTTCTTATGATGTTGTTGGCAGCACAGTAACAGCCAGGCCCCTCTGGTCTTCCCATGACGATCAGGTCAAAGCCCCTTGCCTCAATTATGGACTGCTGAACCTGGTAGTCAAAGAGCTGCTCCATGCTCATGCCACCCGGCCTGTCAGAGCCGCTTCTAATGGTGTCGAGGGATTCCTCCCTTAACTGTCCTATGGTGGCATGGAGTGTAACACCGAGGGCCTCGTTCAGACATGAATTTGAGTCGGCATCAACAGCCAGGACAGATTTTTTTCTTTTCTCTACAAGGAATCTTACAACAATCCCTGCAATGCTCGTTTTGCCTGTCCCGCCTTTGCCTGCCAGTGCGATTGTATATGCCATAAGAAATTATAAAATATTACAAAGGATATTATCCAGACGGCTGTACAATGCCTACAACTGTAATCCCTGCCTCATCCGCCTTTTTTAAGAATGTGTCTTTATCAACGATTATTGTCTTTCCAGCCTCAAGGCCGATTGCCTTTGCCCTAACAGAGGCCATGGCTGATATTGTTTCAAGGCCTACTGTCGGCACATCGAACCGCATATCCTGCCTTGGCTTACTCACCTTTACAACTGCTGCACCTTCTCCAGCAAGGCCTCCACCCCTCTTTATTGCCTCATCTGTACCCTCAATTGCCTCCACTGCCATTACTGCCTGTGCCTTTACAACAACTGTCTGGCCTATATCAAGGCGGCCAATCTCCTTTGCTATGGCAAAGCCGAACTGTATATCCTTCCATTCCTGCCTTGCAGGTCTTCTCTTTGATAATACCCCCTCTGCAGTTAAAAGCCTTTCTGTGAACCTTGTTGTCTCAAGGAGTTTGATGCCATCATTTTCCAGCTCCTTAGCGATGGCAAGGAGGATAGAATCATCCTTTCTATCTTTTAATGACAGCAGGAGTTTCACGGCCTTTACATCAGGTATTAATTCCCTGCCCATGCCTTTGTAGAGCATTGTCTTTGAGACCTTCCCGGCCATGACTGCCTGTGCAACATGGAATCTTTTCAGTGACCTTATCAGTTCACCGAATCTTGCGACATTTACAGCCTTGAATTCGTCTGCAAACTCTATGAGGGATTCATCAGCAAGCGGTTTGAGTGCTATTATGATTACCCTGTATCCCTTGGCCCTTGCCTCCTCAGCCACAAACCTTGGTAACTCCCCAAAACCCGATATTATCCCGATGGTCTTTTCTCCCATACTATTGCCTTAGCGGCAGATCCCCCGCTTGTTTTTCTCTATAAACTCGATAAGGTGTGAGACCTCTCTGGATGCCTTTATCTCCTGTTTTATTTTATCTATGGCCTCCTTAAGGGTAAGCTTGCTTCTGAAGAGTATCTTGTAAGAGTTCTTGAGGTCTTTTATTATGTCCTCTGAAAAATTATTCCTTTTTAATCCAACGGTATTCAGCCCATATAGTTTTGCCCTGCTTCCGGATGCAATGGTGTAAGGCGGGATGTCCTGTCCAACCCCGCTGAAACCGCCTACCATGGCATATGCGCCGATCCTTGTAAATTGATGTATCGCTGTCAGTCCGCCTATTACTGCCTTATCTTCTATATCAACATGGCCGCCGAGGGTGGCTGCATTTGCCATTATTACTGAGTTTCCGATCTTGCAGTCATGGGCGATATGGACATACGCCATAAGAAAGTTATCATCGCCGATGTGTGTCATCCCATCGCCTCCGACAGATGCCCTGTGGATGGTTATGTATTCCCTGATGATATTCCTGTTGCCAATCCTTACCCCTGTGTTTTCTTCCTTATATTTCAGGTCCTGCGGAGGAAGTCCTATGCTTGAAAATGGATGGATTACACAATCCTCTCCTATCTCTGTATCACCCTCGATAAAGACATTGGCTATAAGCCTTGTCCCTCGCTTTATCTTTACCCCCTTGCCAATGATACAGTAAGGGCCGATAATGACATCCCTGTCTATTTTTGCCTTCTTGTCTATGATTGCTGTTGGATGTATCTTCAATGCTTCCTCACCCCTTAATCTGCCACTACCATGGCTGTAAATTCTGCCTCTGTTACTACCTTGTCCTCAACATATGCCTCACCTGAGAACTTCCACACATTGCTCCTCTGCTGTAAAACCTTTACATCAAATCGTATCTGGTCGCCAGGGACAACAGGTCTTCTGAACTTTGCCTTTTCTATGCTCATAAAAAAGACGCTTTTTCCTTTGACGCCTGATTTAAAGGCAAGGACCCCTGCAACCTGTGCCATGGCCTCGATTATCAGGACGCCAGGCATTATAGGATGGTGCGGGAAGTGTCCCTGAAAAAACTCCTCGTTTATTGTGACATTCTTCAGCCCAACTGCCCTTACACCTGGCTCCAGTTCAAGGATGCGGTCAATAAGTAAAAACGGGAATCTATGCGGTATTATGGCCTGTATTTCTCTGACATCCATCATATGCTGCCTCCTTGCTTATTGCAGTGCTTCTCGGCCCTACAGGTCATCCACTACGAGCCAAGATGACATTTATCCTTTCTTCAAGCTCCCTGAGCCTTTTATAAAGCTCCGGGAGCTTTGCATATATTGCCTGGGCCTTAAGCCATTCCCTGTGAGGTATTGCAGGACTCCCGGAATATGCCTGACCAGGCTCTATGTCCTTTCCGACGCCTGACTGAGCGCCAACCATCGAGCCATCACCTATCTTTATATGGTCAATAACGCCAACCTGACCTGCAAGGACCACGCCCTTTCCAATCTCTGAGCTTCCTGCTATCCCTACCTGGGCAACTATAATGGAGTTTTCCCCTATCTTCACATTATGGGCTATCTGAACGAGGTTGTCTATCTTTGTCCCTCTGCCTATGATTGTAAAACCAACAGTTGCCCTGTCAATGGTCACATTTGCGCCTATCTCGACATCCTCCTCAATTATCACGCCGCCAACCTGTGGTATCTTATGATGCCTTCCATTTTCAAAGACATAGCCAAAGCCGTCTGAGCCTATCACTGTCCCGCTGTGGATAATTACCCTGCTGCCAATTTTTACGCCTTCTCTTATGGTGACATTTGGATATATAAGACAATCATCCCCTATAGATGAGCCCTCCCCTATAAATGTTCCCGGGAATACAGCGGTTCTGTTACCAATTCTTACACCGTCTGCAATATAGGTATTGGGGTATATTGAGGGCTCTAAACCGATTTCTACGCCTCTGCCGAGGATTGACCCTGCCATTATGCCGAGACCGCAGTACTGCCGTTTATAGAATATCTCCAAGGCCTTTGCAAAGGCAAGGTTTGGGTTGTCGACCTTTATGAAATTGGCCGTAAGATCCTTTATCTCTTCCTTTACTATGAAGGCAGATGCCTTGCTGCTGTATAATGCATTAAGGTACTGCCTGTCCTTAAAAAGGGATATATCTCCCTTTACAGCCTCATCAAGGTTTGAGACCCCTGTAATCTCCTCCTCAGTGTCACCTATGACCTTGCCATCGAGAAGCCTTGCAAGTTCAGAGAGCTTCATTTTTTCTGTTTGTGCGTCTCATTAAATCTCTTTAAGACCTTGTCTGTAATATCAAGCCCCTTCTGATGATAGAGTATTGAGGTGTCGCCTGCCTCAAATATTATTGTATAGCCGTCCTCCTGGCCTATCTTTTCAGTTATGCCTCTTAGTTCTGATATAATGGTTGATGTGAGTTCTGACTCTTCCTTTCTTATCTCATCCTGGGAATCCTTTACCAGCCTCTGGTAGTCCCTCATCATCTTCTCCAATTCATCCTGCTTGGCCTTTTTGGCCTCGGGTGAAAGGGCAGAGGATTGCTGTTCAAGCTCAGTTTTAAACTTCTCTATCTCCTTGGACTTTTCATCTACAGCAGCCTGTTTTTCTTTAACAACAGCCTCCAGTTTTGTCTTCGCCTTTATCCCTGCGTCTGATTCATTCAGGGCCTTCTGAAGGTCTACAAACCCTATTTTTTCAACACCGTAGGCACTTGTAGCAAAAAATACAAGGGCCGCTACCAACAGTATCCTTTTCATCTATCCTCCTTGAGTTTAGAAAAATGTGCCAAAGGCAAATTCTATCTTACTTTTTCCTTCGCCTGGTTGGGGCCTAAGGTTATATCCCCATTCTATCCTTATTGGACCCATAGGTGAAATCCACCTGAGTCCAACCCCTGCAGTATATCTAAGCCTGCTGAGTTCTATCTTCTCCGCTGTATCAAATGCCCTTCCGATATCAAAGAAGGTTACGCCCTTAAATTTCAGTTCCTTTACTATAGGAAAGACATACTCGAAGTTGCCGATAAGCTCTTTTGTGCCTCCGATTATCTCACCTGTAGAATCCCTTGGCCCTGCCTCGCCATAACCGAGGCCCCTTACTGTATACAGGCCGCCCACATAGAATCTTTCATTCACCGGGACCTCTTTACCAAAAAGCCCGGAGGCAAAACCCAACCTTCCCCTCGCTGAAAAGGTTGTATCTCCCGGAAGGGGAAAATACCATGCAGAGTCAAGGACTATCTTGTAGAACTTGTTGCTTCCGCCGAGCCCTGCAACAGTCGTATATATCGCATTTCTTGAGCCCCGCGAAGGGTCAAGAAAATTGTCCCTTGAATCCCTTATAAAGGATGGGCTGATACTGCTTGTTGTCCTTATCCCTGCCTGGTTCTTTATAAGGGACGATGCAGTATCTGTTATATTATATATGTCTGTGTTATCGAAATTATAGGCTATATTAGCCGAATAGTAGTCGCCAAATCTTTTTCCAAAGGCAAGCTCTACCCCCTTTGAACGCCACGAATAATTAGTATATTGCTGATAGTTGTTTGTCTCATTATAAAGTGTAAGGCTTGCTGATATCGGCCTGTCCATGAAATAGGGGTCAATATATGATATGCGGTATGTTCTTGTTACTCCGCCGATCTGTCCACTTAGCTTAAGCTGTTTGCCTGTACCAAACAGGTTGCCCTGGGTTATCTCGCCCATAACAACAAACTTATCAACAGAGCTGTAACCACCACCTACACTTATGGCGCCTGTTGGCCTCTCCTTTACCTTTACATCTATATCAACCACCTTCTTTTCCGGTTCGGGCTTGGGAGCAAGGTCAACAGAATCAAAGAAATTGAGGTTATTAATCCTCTCATAGCTTCTCTTCAGGAGTTTGCTGTTATAGATGTCTCCCTCAGCAAGCCGCATCTCACGACGGATAACCTTGTCCCTTGTCCGCACATTCCCTGTTATCTCTATCCTTCCAACCCTGTAAAGATCTCCTTCTGTTATATCAAGGGTGAGGTCAATGAGTCTCTTGGCGTCATCTATATTGGACAGTATTGATACATTTGCTGTTGCATAGCCCTTCTCAGAGTACATATCAAGTATATCGAGGACATCTTTTCTTAAGACCTCCTTACTAAAGATTGCACCTGTTTTTGTCTTTATCTTCTTCATTATCTCATCTGTGCTAAAGACCTTGTTTCCCTCAAGCTTAACCTCTCCTACCCTGTACTGCTGTCCCTCTGATACTGCAATTGTTATATAAAGATCCTTCTTGTCAGGGCTCAATGTTAATTTTGGCTCAGACACTGCAATATGCAGAAAGCCCTTATTGAGGTAAACATCTTTAATCCTCTGGATATCATCCTCCATAACATCTTTTTTGTAGTAGCCAGAGCCTGTGATGAATGAGAGAAACCACCTCTCTTTTGTCTTCATAGCCTTTTTAATCTCACTGCTTGATACCCTTTTGTTGCCCTCTATGGTTATCTTCTTGATTACTACCTTTGGTCCCTCATCTATGTTAAAGGTCAGTGCGACTTCATCCTCGGATACGGTCTTTATTACAGGAGTGACCTTGACAAGATAATAACCCTCTCCTTCGTAAAGCTCCCTGATCTTGTCTGCATTATCCTGTATCAATGACATATCATATATAGCCCCCGGGGTGATTGTCACCTTGCCCCTGATCTTATCAGTGTCAATCTTTTTATTGCCATGATACTCAATCCTGCCTATGGTTGGTTTTTCCTTGACAATATAGATTAGTTTTACTCCACCCTCAAATGGCTCTGTCTCGACCTTTATATCTGAAAAGTAGCCTATCTTATAGATGGCCTTGATGTCCTGCCGGATGGTATCTTCTGAAAGGGGTTTGCCCACCTCGCTTTTTATCTTTGCCTTGATTGTATCGGCCTCTATCTTTTTGTTGCCTCTTACTTCAACGGCCTTTATAAGCGGTAGTTCCTGGGCCATAGCAATGCCAAAAGAAAGGGTTAAGATAAGCACTATCAAAAGAGTCCTGTTTTTCAAGCCTCCTCCTTTTAGGGCATTGAATTTAAGATAAATGCCTTAGTATATCATTAAAGGGTTTTAGTGTAAAGGGATAAATTCTGCAATTTGACAAACCTGCCGATTGACTGATATAAAATATCATTCACTTTTTATGGAGGTGATCTATGGTAGAGGCAAAGGTAACTTTTGTAGATGGTCTTCAGTTTGTCGGAGAGGCGGCATCAGGCCATGCAATTGTTATGGATGGGGATATTGACAGCGGAGGGAAAGACACAGGGCTCAGACCGATGGAAGTCCTTCTTATCGGGCTCGGCGGCTGCTCAGGCATGGATGTGGTGTCAATACTCAAAAAGAAAAAACAGGATATCAGAGGACTTACAATTAATGTGAAAGGCGAAAAGGCAGACAGCTATCCCAAAAGGTTTACTCATATAGATATAGAATTTGTAGTGGCAGGCCGCAACCTCTCTGAAGAGGCTGTAAAAAGGGCCGTTGACCTCTCGATGGAAAAATACTGCTCTGTCAAGGCTACCCTTGAAGGCTCTGCAAAGGTAGACTTCAGTTACAGGATAATTCAGGAATAAGATTATAAGGATTGCAGCAGTCTTTGAGATAGTAAGGCGGATTGTTAATCAGGTGCTAAAAGACTATAATAAAGAATAAAAGGGAGGGTTTATATGCCTAATGTAGCCATTAAACTGTCAAAGGAAAGTTTAGTAGAAGGGTTGTCTACCCTTCCTGTCAGGGAAATCAAGGGAATAATTGATTCTCTGATTCAGAAAAAACTTTTCAGGCCGCCTTCGGCAAGGAAAATATACAGGGATGCCTCTGCGGTTACCAAGAGAAGAAAACTCACTTCCCAGGTTGCAGAAGAGGCGGTGGCGTGGGCAAGGCTGAAAAAGTAGTAGTCGACACGAATATTTTCATCTCGGCATTCGGATGGGGAGGGAATCCTTTAAGGATAATTGAATTGTTGGAAAGGGGCGTGTTAAGAAACTGCGCCTCAGAAGACATAATAAAAGAGCTTTTTATCGCTGTCTCTTATCCTAAGCTCGGTTTCCCTCAGATCGTCCAGACAGAGATTCTCGAATTTGTTCTCGCCTACTCTGATATTTATGAGACAAAAGAATATGTA
>JAJYJJ010000023.1 GCA_021789595.1 Nitrospirota bacterium
TATTACGATGAGAGGAAATAGCCATCCTATCCATGGAATTATCATAAGCACATAACCTATTAAGAATGGAGAATTTCTTATAATTGACTCCCTGTAAGTGCATCTGCCGTCACCATCTGTCTTTACTACCATAAGGCCGATAAGTTTTTTCCCAACGCTCCTGCCATCAAAAAAACCATCGCCTACTGCAAGATAGGCCATCCCTGCAAAATACCCTACCCTCGGGATTGTCTCTAAAAGGGCACCCGCTATGATGAAATCAATGCCTTTGGCAATCAACCTCGGTAAAATCTTTGCCTTTGGTAGATCTTCCAGATGTCTCCCCTTTTGTTCAAAAACCAAGGAATATAAGAATACTACCAGATAGGGCTTTTTATTTTCAAGTAGAATAATTGCCAGGGAAATAATTGACTAAGGCCTGGTAGGTTGGTCTTCTGCAATTATAAATCCTGTATAAAACTTATCTATTTTGCATCGGGTATAAACAGGGTATTGCCATGCTTATCTTTGTAACTTGCAATTGTTTTCTGTCCATCTTTGGATATAAGCCAGTTTAGAAACTCCATCGCCTCTTTAAATTTTATCCATGGGTGTTGCTTTGGATTTGGGATCATTACGCCGTATTGATTAAACAACACGGGGTCGCCTTCAACAAGGATGACCATATCAAACTTATCTCTATCTCTTGTGGCAAGCCATGTGCCTCTGTCTGTCAGGCAATACGCTACCTTCTCATTAGCTACCCTTAATGTCTTTTCCATACCGCTTCCTGTGGCAAGATACCACCTCTGGCCTTTTGGCTCAATCCCTGCCTTTTTCCATATGGCTACCTCTTTCTTATTTGTTCCTGAGTTGTCTCCCCTTGATGTGAAGAAGGAGCCTGTCTGGGCAATCCTCTTGAATGCCTGGACAGCGTCCCTCAGCCCTTTTATCCTTGCAGGGTCATTGGGAGGGCCAACAATTATGAAGTCGTTATACATAACATCATGCCTGTTTATAAAATAGCCCTCTTTGACAAGTCTTAGTTCATCGTCCTTTGCATGGACGAATACCACATCGCAATCACCCCTTTTGCCTATCTCAAGGGCAGCGCCTGTGCCAACGGCAACAACATCAACCTTTATCCCTGTCTTTTTCTCGAAGATTGGAAGGATGTAATCAAACAATCCAGAATTCTGCGTGCTTGTGGTTGATGCGCAGCGGATCCTTGTTTCTGCAGATGCTATTGATACAACAAACATTGACAAAACCAACATTAACAGAAAAAATCCTTTAAGTCTCATTTCTCCTCCTCATTTACTTTTTTCTATTATTCATCACCGATGGCACTGCATCGGGATAAAAGAGATTTATGCCATGTTTCTTATAATTTGCTATTAAAAGCTGTCCTTCAGGTGATGTGACAAAGGCAATAAAATCCATTGCCTCTCTGTATTTGATCATCGGGAATTTATCAGGATTAATCGCTATTACGCTGTAGCGATTTTTCAGTATGGAGTCGTCCTGAAATAAAATCTTCAAATCGATCTTCTGTTCGTAATTCAAAAAAGTCCCCATATCTGAGAGTGTGTATGCCCTTTTCTGATTTGCCATAAGCAAGGTATCACCCATTTTAACACCTGCCTCAAAATACCAGCCCTTGCCTTTAGGGTTAATCCCTGCATCGTCCCATAAGTCTAATTCCTTTATATTTGTGCCTGAGTCATCACCACGGGATACGAAGGGAGAGCCTGTTTCGGCAATCTCCGCAAATGCCTCTGACGCAATCTTTAATCCCTTTATCCCTGCAGGGTCGTTATCAGGACCCACTATGAGAAATTCATTATGCATTACCATTCTCCTGTTCACACCATATCCTTCAACAACAAACTTCTCCTCTCTGAAAGGATCATGTACAAAGAGGAGATCGGCCTCTCCCTTTTTTGCAATCCTTATTGCTTTGCCAGTGCCTACTGCAATGACTTCCACCTTTACATTATATTTCGTGGATTTTTCATATGCGGGAATTAAAATATCAAAAAGCCCTGAATTCTGGATGCTTGTGGTTGATGCAATTGCGAGTTTTGTCTTTTCTTTAGGCATATTTAAAAATAAAGACCTGAATCTTAAAAGTCAAATTCATTTAATTCATCGAAATGATGAATTGTTTTCATATAATTTCCCATGAATTCAACTCATGCTTATCATAAATTTTTTGAATTGGATTTAATGTGAGATTTTTGTTTTAAATAAAAACTTGAGGCAACTGACGGAATCAAGATGGTTAAACCATCGGGGAGCCTCTATATATAATCACGAAGCTGTCCGTCTGGGCTTTATTTATGGAGGCTCAGCATGGATATACCCTATTGGAGTAATAAGACCCTTACCATTGACGGTAAGGATGTGAAGATACTCGCAGAAGAAACCGTCCTTCAGTTAGCAACAAGGAATCGAATCTTTATCCCTACCTTATGTTACGACCCAAGGTTAAGCGCATCTGGTCATTGCAAGGTCTGCCTTGTGGATATAAGCGGGAAACTCAAACCAGCATGCATAACCATGGCAGAGCAGGGAATGGTTGTGGAAACCCAGTCTGAAAAGGCAAGGGAAGCAAGAAAAAGGCGTGTAACAGCCATACTCAAACAACATAAAGGCAATTGTGCAACAGGCTGCAGCGTCTATCTGGATGTTAAAGGCGATAAAGTTGTAGGCGTTACAACAGACGAGCTTGATACTGTGGGGAGAGGAAACCTCTGCGTAAAGGGCAGATTTGGTTTCACTTTCATCCACCACCCTGACAGGCTTAAATCTCCACTGATAAAATCAAATGGCAGTTTTAAAGAGGCCTCATGGGATGAAGCCCTATCATTCATAGCAAAAAGATTCCTGGAAATAAAAGACAGATACGGCCCTGAGGCAATTGGAGGTATCGGTTCTGCAAGGGCTACAAACGAGGACAACTATATGTTCCAGAGGATGATGAGGGCTGCCATAGGAACAAACAACATTGACAACTGTGCGAGGCTCTGCCATATGCCGGCAGCCTTTGCCCTTAAAAGGGCATTGGGCATCAGCGCCTCCACATCTTCCCTCGCAGACCTTGAGTATTCGGATGTAATGCTTGTGGTTGGCTCCAATACCACAGAGGCCCATCCCATGGTAAAGGTAACCTCACGGAGAGGAGAAATAACCATGACCTTGAGAGCGGATACCGCAATTCTTCCGGGGACGGTATTCGTCTCTTTTCATCTCCCAGAAATTCCTATTAACATGCTCACAGGGGGCGCAAGGGATACTCATACTGATACATACAGCTATAAGTTTACCGCTGTCAGGGTAGAAGGCGTTGATTGACAACATTTCCCAGCCTCCTTACAATTAACATATCTTATGGAAGACCACAGATTAAAGGCATTCTGTCTTGTTGTAGAGTTGAAAAGCTTTTCAAAGGCAGCAGAGGCGAAGTTCATGACCCAGTCTGCCATGAGCCATCTCATAAAAAGTCTTGAGGATGAACTTGGAGTAAAACTTCTAAATAGGCATTCCAAAACAGTAACACCCACACCTGCGGGGCGGCTCTTTTATGACCATGCAAAAAAGATACTTGAACAATATAAAAAGATGGAGAATGATGTTTATAACATTGTCAGCAAGATAAAAGGTCCCCTCCATATTGGTGCAAGCACAACTGCTGCAGCATATTTATTGCCTCAAGTGTTTTACAGCTTCTCAAAAACCTATCCTGAGGTGACAATAGAGCTTGCGGTTTCAAACACAGAAAAGATAATTAACGGCATACATGAGGGCAGAATAGACATTGGGATTGTAGAAGGCAATATAAAAAACACATCAGCCTTCTTAGAGGAGACCGCAGATGATGAGATAGTAATAATAGCATCCGACGATAATCCTTTAACAAAGAAAAAGACCTTAATGCCCCATGACCTCATGTCGCAGCCATTCATAATGCCTGAAACAGGCTCAGGCACCAGAGAAGTCATTGATGATTTTTTGTATGCAGCAGGAATAAACCCTGAGGACCTAAAAGTGGCAATGACTGCAGGCTCACCTGAATTGATTGTCCAGATGGTTCAATCAGGAATGGGCATATCCTTTGTCTCAAAATGGTCGGTCTTCAGGGCAATCAAGGATGGCTCAATCAGGGTATTAAATGTATCAGGGAAAAGGCTCAGGAGAAAGTTTTATCTGATCAGTCCCGAAAAGGAGCCCTTGACCATTACAGCCAGAACATTCAAGGAGTTTATTAAAGGATACAGATTCTTTATCCCTTTTTAAATTCAAGATTCCCGCAGCTTGCTGGGGGCAATACGCTCGCTATCCCTATCCATTTATAAGCCGTAAAGTCTCAGGATAAAACCCACTACTGCTTTAGTCACATTGGCAATAAAAGCGAAATCGAGGGTATCATGACTATCATGAGGGCTGTGGTAATGTGGATTTCTGAACATGGCTGTATCGGTCAGCATGATAGCAGGGTATCTGTAATTCCAGAATGATGCATGGTCGCTGAACCGCGTTTCTGGAACAATGTAGCCTGAAAGAGGCACCTTATACGGCACAAGACGGAGTTCAGGGACATAAACACGGGCTATGTTGTAAAATGCATTCATAAGAGCCTTTGAATGTCGGTTTGCAACTATGCCGAGAAAATCGCCTTTTCTCGATACAGGGATTCTCACAAAGGCTGGTACTACCTGACTGCCTTCAGCCTTGTCTGTATATCCAACAGACTCAAGGATGATGACAGATGCATATCTCCTGTTGAGTCTTTTTGCCTCTTTAGCAAAAAACTCGCTGCCTATCAAGAACCTGATGGTCTGGGGCTGAGGTTCTTCAAGGGTAAAGGCAACGAATTGAATAGTTCTATTCGGTTTTTCTCTGCTGATGATCTTTGCTGCTTCAAGGAGCACTGCCATACCGCTGGCATTGTCATCAGCCCCTGGACTTCCCCATGCAGCATCATAGTGGGCGCCTAAGAGGATCCATTCCTTGTCTTCGGCGGTTCCTGAATCCCCATCATTTACGCACTCCATCGTGCCTATAATGTTCCTGTAGGTTCTTCCATGGAAGGTTAAATACTGACTTTCTACTTGAAGGTTATATGATCGGAAGGTATCTTCAATAAAACTGGCTTTTTCCTCTAAAGCCTCGTAGTTATCCCATGCATGACGCAGTCCCTCTAAGGCATAGACATACCCTTTAAGCCTTTCACTGCTTATATCTGAAGAAACCCTATGTATATAAGATGAGGCGGATCCAGTATCCATTGCTAATCACCGAAATACCTTCCCGTAACGGCCCGTAATGGGCAATGTCGCTCGCTATACCAGTCTTTGTCATCTCTTAATTATTAATGTAGCTCAGTAAAAGTTTGGTGTCAATGGCAATAAAACTGGAGACTGAACTGTTTGTCTTTTTAATCAGGACAATATACTAAGAAGTGCATAAGTATGGCAACATGACTGTCATTCCCGCTTGTCGGAATCTTTGATTCGACTGTTCGGCTGGCTCACAGCTCACCATGAGCATCCTGAGCATGTCGAAGGATTGCGGACAAGCCGCAATGACAGAAAAGGACTGGTAATGTCTTCTTACTTATGACCGCATTAGTAATTGGACATAATTTGTTATTAATGTGTGAAAAGCCCCACCACGACCCTTGTTTTACCCGAAAATAACCCTGTAGATTGTCCATTTATTCCAGAGGCGGCGAAAGATGATTCCGCTGTGTAACATATTACATATAAAGGGAAAAATATACGGTATTTTACAGTAGTTACGGTATAGTGGAACACAGGAAACAGGAATAATACAGGGTTTACTAATTGGCACAGTTTCTGCTATATTTTTGATAGCCGATATGCTGCGCAAGATAGGAATAAGGTATTTGCCATTTATGATCCTGGCCCTCCTGTTACCTGTGGCTGTACAGGCAGCAGCGCCGACAGTAACCGCTGTTGGCGAGATCAGCGGTTTTACAGACCCGACAGGTATTGCTACTGACCCATTTGGGAGGCTCTATGTAACCGATGCTGGGACAGGCTCTGTCAGGGTCTTTACCAACTCAGGCCAGAGGCTCTTTTCCATAGAAGGCTTGGGTATCCCTGTCGGCATTGCAATCGGAGGCAGCAGTGCAATACTACCAAAGATGGCAAAGATGGGCAATAGGTCTCCAGTGCTTCCCATGCTTAACGAAAAGCTCTATGTTGGCGATGCACTTTATGGGAGCGTAAGTGTATTTCTGCCCAATGGCAGATTCCTTTATAAGCTCGGCATTGGCAATGGTGAGTTCTCCTATCCAAATGGGATTGCAGTAAGCTCATCCACAGGTATGGTATATGCTGTTGACAGCAGAAGGGCATCAGTAAGGGTATACAATGCAAATGGTGCCTATGTCTTTAGTTTTGGCATGTACGGCGATGGGAGCCAGCCAGGGCAGTTCAATTTCCCTACAACAGTGGCTGTTGATGATGCCAATTCAGAGGTCCTCGTTGCCGATTCAAATCTATCCAAGGTCCAGGTCTTTGACCTTTATGGCAATTATAAGAGGCAATTCGGCTCTGGCAAAAGCGGCTATATAGGATTTACAGACCCCCAGCCCGGCGCAGGCCAGTTTGTAAGGATGTATGGTGTTACGGTTGACTCCTCTGGTAGGTATTATGTAAGCGACTCGCATGAGACAACGGTCCAGGTATTTGACAGAAGCGGCAATTTCCTTGCATATATAGGGAGCTATGGAAATGGTGTTGGGCAACTGGATATACCAAAGGGTTTGGCATTTGACGGGTTTGGCAAGCTCTTTGTTACATCCGGCACAGGAAAGCTTGAGGTCTATGGTATAGACAGCTATCAGGGCCTTCAGATTATACCAGGCAGCCTCTCATTTGAAGGTCAGGCCGGCGGCCCAAATCCTCCATCGCAGAGCATTTCAATCAATAATACTGGAACATCTGCCCTTACATGGAGCGCTGCTTGTCAGACAATATGGCTGAGGTTTTCGCCCCCATCTGGAACTACGCCATCAACCATTAATGTATCTGTAAATATTGCAGGGCTTTCCCCTGGGAAGTATCTGACCTCAATCCAGATAAAAACTACTACAGGGCTTATTGATGAGGTCCCTGTCACCCTGAATGTAACGCCTCCGCCTGCTATGCTAAAGGTTATTCCATCATCCCTTTCATTTTCCTGCAGAACTGGCAGCGGACAGCCTCAACCACAGCAACTCAGCATCATAAATAATGGAAGCGGCGGCTCTATACAATGCTCTGCATCCACGGATAAATCGTGGATTACGCTTAGCAGCACATCAGGCAATACACCTTCAGCCCTATCAGTCAGCATAAACCCGACAAACCTCTCTTCAGGCACCTATTCAGGCACAATCACAATCACATCACAGGCTGCCACCAACAGCCCTGTATTGGTAGGCGTTACCCTTAATGTTTATAATGGCGCAACTATAAATGTAACCACCAATCTGCCGCAGGCAGGATTCACCATAAGAGGACCTGCTGCATACAGCGGCAGCGGTCTTACATGGCAGACAGACAATGCCCCATCAGGGCAATACACGATATATTTCAATCCTGTTCCTGGATATAATACACCGCCCTCTCAGAGCAAGACCATTACTCAGGGCAGCAGCATTACATTCAATGGGACATACACGAAGCCCTCGGACATCATTGTATCATCAGGGCCATCTCAGTATCCAACATCCTATATCAGGGTCTTCAGGCAGGACGGCTCTTATGCAGGCCTTACAATCAATGTCCAGTCCGCAGGCGTATTTTCAGCATCGGGTGATGTGGATGGAGACGGAAATGGTGAGATAATTGTCTCGACCTCAGACGGCACGATAACAGGCTACAGGGCTGATGGAACTAATGTGCCCGGGCTTAGTTTCAAGCCCTTTGACAGTGCAGGGCCGGTAAGGGTTGCCCTTGCCGATTTCGGTTCTGGCAGGGCAGATATAATTGCCTCAAGCATGGACAGTGCAGGGCATGCCATGTTCAAGGTCTTTGAATATGACCCTAATACAAGGAGCATTATAGATAGAGGGATTAGCCAGGTCTTCCCTGATGCCTCAAGCATAACAATTGCCGCAGGCGATATTGATGGAGATGGAATTCCTGAGATCATTGTTGGCCTGTGCTCCAATGGTGCAGGCATAGTGAGGGCATTCAAGATAAATGCCCAGGGTGGTCTTACAGACACAGGGCTGAATTTAACTGCCTTTAGCAATGTTCCATATGGTATAAATGTAGCCGCAGGCGATATTAATGGAGACGGCATCTCGGAGATAATCGTCTCGCCTGCTATAGGGCCGCAGATAACCTCATCTGTGGTAAAATTCTTCAAGGGCGATGGAAGCCCTGCAATGAATCCGTTGTGGATAGGCAATTACGGAGGCCTTGAGATTGCCTCTGCAGATGTAAATAGTAATGGCCGTGATGAGATAATATTTGGCACTGCATCCGGCAGGGTTATGATATATAATGTAGGTGGTGCATTGATAAGGTCATTCACAGCATTTAATGGTATGGCAGCGAGGGTCTCTACAGGAAGGCTTGGTTTATAATGGATAGGATTTTTAAGGATGGAGACGGTGATGAATAAAAGAATCCTGTTTCAATCTCTTATTATAGGCGCTATCTATATAGGTGTGGTCTTTAGCATCTTTATATCCCAGAGCACATACGCCACAGACCCTCCACATAACAGTATAGCAGGACTGTGTATGGGCTGTCATCAGGGACACGGTGGCACAGGCCCGAGCCTCACAAAGGATACCAATGCCAACCTCTGCATCTCCTGCCATACAGCAGGACAGCCCGCTGGAAGCTGGCCATTGAGCTCTACAAATGAGGCAACCCCAGGCACAGGCGGCACGAGCCACAGATGGGATGGCATACTTCCATCAACAGACAGTGCAAACAACCAATACGGCCTTAGGCCAGTGGGCAACCTGTCAAACTCATGGCTCAGGGCAGAATATATAAAGAATGGCGCTGTCACATGCTCTGTATGCCATGACCAGCATTCTCAGGCCAATACGCCGTGGGACCCATCATCAGTCTCCTATGGGGGCAGGGGCACAGGCGGACCAACAAACGCATACGGGACTAATGGAAGGCATTTTCAGAGGATGACAAACTATATGAATGAGATGTGCGAGGACTGCCACTACCACAGGGTCATGGATACAAGCGCAGTAGAGACCTATGACGGCAATTACAAGAGCCATCCTGTTAATGTTGCAATACCATCTTCCACCACCTATAATACAGCGCCCCTTGATTATAGCGGCAATCCACAGACAGGTGCACCCCGTTATGCAGGCGATGGCACAGGCGATACCAATCCTACAAACAACCTTGTGCTTGATACAAACGGCAATGTAAACTGCATGTCATGCCATGGGCTCCATTATACAGACTCAAGCGCAACAACAATAGACCTTCCACCTTCAAAAGGAGGGAATGTAAATTAATGTCAGCGATAATCAGACGAATTAAGGGGATGAAGAGGTCAACAAGGGTTGCGATTATAATAGGATTGATTGCCGCATTTACAGCATTTATATCTTCAAATTATCATACATCAGACAGGGCTGAGGCAGCAGGCGACGGCTATCTATTAAAGAGGCAGCCTGCTGAGCTTTGCGGCGGCTGCCATAATCTACCAATACATAATACCACGAACACAAGCCCAAAATATGGCACATGGGGAGGAAACTTTACATGTTTAACATGCCATCAGCCGCACAACACAACAAACATATACCTTGTAGCCCCTGTGATAGCAACACCCAATAGCGGCAATAAGAATGTATCCTTCCAGGATGTGACTATTGGCGACAGCAACACCACTAACCATCTCAGTTTTGTCAACAGTGCTGCTGGCTCTAATACCCAGGGCGTCTGCCAAGTATGCCATACCCAGACAGCAGGTAATGGCACACAGAGGTGGCGCAACACAGGAAACGGCGATGCCTCCCATTATCAGGCAGGAGGTCCAAATGGCACACAGGCGTGTATCAACTGCCACCTTCATAAAAATGCCTTTGCAAAGGAAAGTAAAGGAGGCATGGACTGCTCAACATGCCATGCAGACATATTCAACCCTCTGAATGGGACAACAGGCTATCATCACTACCTGAACAACGCAGGTGTGTCAAACCTTGCCTCAGGCTCCAAATATCCTGTGATAAATCAACCTGCAACCCTTGGTAACACAACAGATGCAAACAGGAGATGCCTTATGTGTCATGCAGACCATGACATCTTCAGGCCCGACATAAATTCCAGCAATACTACTGGAAGGTCAGCAAACCTGAGGACAGATATATCAGCCCTTCCATCAACAACAGCAAATTATACCAATACGGACTTTTTGAACTCTGGAAATGGAGGGGTATGTCTGAGCTGTCATCAGAGCAGCCAGACGAAGAGCTACACACAGCCTGACAGCACAACAGCCACGCCTGTGATAGCAACTACCCCGTCGGTATTTAATGCCTCTGCCCATCAGTATACTGTGCCATCTACCTTTGCAACAGACAGCTCCACATTCAATGCCAACTGCTCAAAGTGCCACAATGACAACATGAACCCAAAAAGCAGTGTTGAAAGCAGTGGGCTTGGAGAGTCAGGCTCTGCCAATAAGTTTGGCCTCCATCAATCAACCCTAAGGAGGATAGAGGCGACACTTGGCATAACATCGCCAACAGACCCCCTTGAAGAACAATTCTGCTACAGATGTCACAGCAAGACAACAGACACAGGCACGAACATGCCTGCAAAGACAGTAGCCAACAAAGACTGGTATGGAGTGGCTAACATGAGCGGAAAATCAGAGGCGATATACTCTATCTTCAACACAAAGACATATAAACACCCTGTCAACACAATCTCTGGCATACACAAACCAGGAGACGGCTCTGCATATAATGACGGTTCTCTTACAGGGACAAACAGGCATGCGGAGTGTGAAGACTGTCATAACCCGCATGCTGCAGAGGCTACAACTGCACTGTATGGTGTATCAGGCGTAACAATCAGCAATCCTACAACACAGTTTACAGACCTTACATCATCAAACTATACTTATGCATCAAATGCCTCTGTCACAGCAACTCAGTCTGATGGGACGACCAAGATCAACCTTGATTATAAACTGTGCCTTAAATGTCATTCCAACTGGGCATATGGGGCATCAAGCAATGCGCCCAATCCGACACCAAGTGCAAGCTGGCAGCAGACCAACATGGCTATGGAGTTCAATATCAATAATTATTCCTACCACTATGTAGAGGGTAATATTAGTACTGCAGCAGCGCTTCCTTCTAATGGCTCTGGATGTAATTCATATGGTCCGAATGCCGGTAGCACCCAGATACCGAGGGCGAGCACATCATATGGGAATTTCAATACCACCTATGTTGGGGTTATGGAGCCCACGCTGGCTGGCCTGACAGACACCCAGAGGAGGGCCGCCAAGCTGAGGTGTAGCAGTTGCCATGGCATAGATGGCGCATCCTCAGGCACAACCCCTGAGGGGCCGCACGGCTCTGCATACGCATTTATTCTCAAGGTGCCGAGCGGAAGCTCTTATACGACCTGGAACAACAGCGTATCTGCGTACAGCGGCAATGTCTGGTGTTTCAACTGCCACGACCCTAATAATTTTACCAATTTCTCTAATACGGGCACAGGGTTCAGTGGCATGATGTGGGGCAATCTTCACTATCTCCACAGCTATTCCCACAATAGGGCGTGCCAGTATTGCCATGTCGCTATTCCTCATGGCTGGAAGAGATACAGGTTTATAAGGTTTGAGGACTGTGAGTCAGCACCTTATGTTGGGAAGACTGGAGGATTAAGCAGTGGGATTATCTGGGCAACCAGCGGCACTTGGAGTGAAAGCTATTGCCATGGTCAGGGTGCGGTAGGTAGCTGTGGATAAATAGTTACAGGGTGGTATAAATTATAATTGGGGATAATAAGACAGTTAAGATCAAGAAGATTTGCCGTTACATTCATAGTATTAATATCCATCTCGCTGGTCTTAGCCACTGTAATACCCCAGACATCAAGTTTAAGCGAAGCCGAATTATTCCTGCTCCGCTCAGATCATCCTGAGCTTACAGAATTCATCAAGATAACAGGGCTTGATCATGTATATACCACGTGGTGGTTTCTGGGGATTGTCCTTCTCTTCTCATTAAATATCGCTTTAAGCCTGTCTGATCGGATAAGGATTACCATCAAACAGCTCCAGGATGATAGCCCTTTAAAACCTGAACAGATAGAGAGGCTACATTTTAACCATATCCTTACCTTACCTGATGGTGTAGATGTGGGTATAAAAAGAGATGTCAGCAATGTTATCTCAGGACTGAGTTATAGGATAAAGGAATATCCAGATGGCCTTTCTGCATCAAAAGGAAGGTTTGGGTTGTGGAGTGTTTCGATATTTCATGGAAGCATGCTGATAATACTCATGGGGATTCTCATAAGCAGTCTTACAAAGTTCAGCGGGAATATCGAGATCTCCGAGGGACAGATGTTCAACGGGGAAAAAGAGGAGTTCATAAAGAAGGGATACGGCGTTTTGAGGCTCGAACCCGATATAAATTTTTCCTTGCTCTTAAAAAAGTTCAATGCAGAATACTGGGATGCTGAACACCCGAAGCTCTACCGGAGCGTAATCGATGTTGTTGAGAACGGCAGCACCGTCCTCTCAAAGAATGTTGAAATGAACGAGCCGCTCAGATACAAAGGATTTTCCTTTTACCAGTTGAAATATCACGGATATTCGGCATCGCTGTCCAAAAGGGATAAAAGCACAGAGAATGAGATACAAGGATATGTGAATTTCCCGTACCAGGAACGGTATGCGGGGATCATTTCCAAGGAGTTCACGATTCCGCAGACAAATTTCAGGGCAAGGCTGCGGTTTGATGTCGCATATCCCGATATTATGGCAGTTACGGTACTGTCCGGCAATACGCCTATCTGGGATGGGGTCGTACCAAAAGGCGGGGGCGTCAACCTCGGGAAATCTAATCTTATTTTTAACGGCATCGTCAAATGGACTGGCATTTATGTTTCAAGGGATTATGGCGTGCCTGTTGTCTACAGTGGATTTGTATTGCTCATTATAGCGGTCTTTAGTATCACATTTATCGTTCCAAAAAAGCTCTGGATTGTTTATGATAACAATAGAATAATCATAGGGGCAAAAATAATACGTGACAGAGAAGCCTTTAAAGAAGAATTTGAAGGGATTATAAATAAGATCAAAGGCCATTTACCATGAATAAAGAGATAATCCTGTACTGGATCGGAGCAACTTTTTATGCGGTGAGTAGCGTTTTCGCTATTATTGGATTTGTATTTAAAAAAGACCGTCTATTGTCTATAGCATTGATGTTAGGCGCTATAGGATTAATACCACATGGCGGAGCGATAGTGGTTAGATGGGTCAGGGTGGGGCACGGGCCTTATATAAACATGTATGAGGTGATGAGTTCAGATGCATGGGTAGCGATGGCTTTCTATCTGATTATCCAGAGAAGGTTCCGATTTTTAAAGAATGCCTCAATAGCAGTGATGCCTGTGATATTTTTGTCAATGGGTTTTGGGCTGATGAGTTCTACAAAAGACATCCCCCTTCCACCATCATTAAGGAGTTATTGGCTAATACTGCATATAGTTTTTGCAAAGCTGTGTAGTGCGTCTTTCCTGATTGGGGCTGGAAGCGCTGTGCTGTATCTATATAAGAATGCTCAAAAGACAGAGTCTCTAATAAGTAAAAAACCCCCTCCTTTAGAAAGGCTTGATCATTTTGTCTACAAATTCAATGCCCTTGGCTTTGCTTTTTTAACAATAATGATAATAGCCGGTTCGATCTGGGCAAACAACGCCTGGGGCAGGTACTGGGGCTTTGACCCTGTTGAAACATGGTCCCTTATAACATGGCTGGGCTATGGGCTTTTTCTTCACCTGAGGCTGAACAGAAACTGGGTAGGGAAACGCTCAGCCATCTTGACTTTGATAATATTTATTTTATCCATACTTGCCTTTTTCTTTATACCGTATTTTCTTAAGACTGTGCATTCAGAGTATCTGGTGAGATGATGGGGAATACGATTATTAAGGGCCTTTTTGTGCTTTCGATAGCTATCCTCATCTCTTTTCCAACTGGCTGTGTGAATAGCGCTGAAAAAAGGAATATTGAGGCTGTTGTAAGGGAATATAATGTGGCATTGATGAAGGCATATGAGACCCTTGAGTTTGATGCACTGAAAGGTGTAACCTCTCAGAAACAATACAATAAAGTTTCTGTGTATATAGAGTCATACGCAGGTGAGGGAGAGAAGATAGATGCCTATCTTATGAAACTCAATTTTATAAAGATTGATATTCAAGGCGGCAGTGCAGATGCCATAACCTCTGAAAAATGGGAATACGAAAAAGTTGATATAGCTACAGGAAGGGTCTTAGCCCCAAAGGTGATATACGATTATGAGATAAGTTATCACCTCACCAGGGGTAATGATAAAAAATGGAAGGTTGATATGTTGAAGATCATCAAGGAAAAAAGGACTTAACAGTGGGAAGGAAGATAAAAAAAGTACTGCTTATCACCCCCCCTTACCATTCCGGTGTAGTGGAATCTGCAGGCACATGGCTGAATGTGGGTTTTGTATATATTGCAGGCAGTCTTCGTGCTGGAGGATATGACCCAGTTATATACGATGCAATGAGCCATTGGCATAACTACAGAGACATTGCCAAACGGATAGAAGAAGAGAGGCCTGATGTAGTGGCAACAACAGCCATTACAGCATCTATCAATGACGCCATAAAGACACTCAAACTGGCAAAAGAGATTAACAACGAGACAGTGACAATCATTGGCAATGTGCATCCTACATTTTGCTATGAAGAGATTTTTAAAGAGTATTCTACATATGTAGATTTTATAGTGCGGGGAGAAGGCGAGGAGACGATGGTAGAGCTGCTGGAGTGCCTGAATGCAGGCGACAGTGTGGAGAAGGTAAGGTCGATTGTCTTTTTCAGGGATGGGAAAGTGATTGCAACGCCTTCAAGGCCATTCATAAAGGATATAGACGGCCTTCCGATGGCATGGGACCTTTTAGACTGGCCGATATACAAATACAAGCCGATGGAGGGTTCGACACTTGCGATAGTGAGCTCATCGAGGGGATGCAGCCAGCAGTGTAGCTTCTGCTCCCAGCAATTATTCTGGAAGAGGAGATGGAGGGGTAGAAGTGCTGAGTACTTTGTTAATGAACTTGAGCATCTGAGGGACAGATATGGAGTCAATGTAGTAATGCTATCTGACGAGACGCCGACACTTTCAAGGAGTCGGTGGGAGAAGGTACTCGACCTTTTAATAGAGAGGGAAGTTGGCGTCAAACTACTCATGGAGACGAGGGTAGCAGACATCATAAGGGATGAGGATATAATGTGGAAGTACAGGGAGGCAGGTGTTGACCATATATATGTAGGTGTAGAGTCGACCTCGCAGGAGATGCTTGATACATTTAACAAAAACATCAAAGCAGAAGAATCAAAGAAGGCCCTTGAACTGATAAACGGATATGACATAGTATCTGAAACATCCTTTGTGCTTGGCATGCCTGATGATACAGCAGAGAAGATAAGGGAGACAGTTGAGCTTGCGAAATTTTACAGCCCTGACCTTGCCTTTTTCCTTGCTATAGCACCGTGGCCGTACTCGCAGATATACCCGGAACTAAAAGAGTATATAGCGGTAAATGATTATAGCAAATATAATCTGGTAGAGCCTGTAATTCGGCCGAAGCATATGAGCCTTGAAGAGGTATCTCTGGAGCTGGGTAGGGCATCGCGCGATTTCTACATGTATAAAATGGACAATCTTGATAAGCTGAGCGATAAGAAGAGGGAATTTATGATAAAGGTTGTTCGTATTATCGCAACGAGTTCTTACCTTGCGAAAACAATGAAAGGGACGATGCCCAAAGAGGTGCAAGGGATGTTTGAGAAGCTAAGGGTTTAATGCTTTATTGTCAAATATCTCTCCGAAGAAGGCCAATTATCTCTCTGTTCCTCGCACATTATTCATAATGCCTTCATAAGTTATTCATTTTTTATAGATATATTTTTTCAAAAATAAATTAAGGAAGAAGATAAGGCACTGCCCTGGTTTTGACATTCAGGGTCTTGACATTATTTCTGGATGTGGTAGCCTTATATCAGGACATGAAATCATGTCTATTTCTGGAGATACCGTTATAGAGGTTTCCTATGGAAAGCACTCTCTTACATCCTGAACTGCCGCTGATCCAGGAGGCTGACCTGAATAATAAGACAGTCCTTGTCAGATTCGACCACAATGTTGTCAAGGCAGGAGAGATAAGAGACCCCTACAGGATAGACCGCACCATAGGAACGCTTTTTAGCATTGTGGAGAGGGGCGGCAGGCCCATAATGATGACCCATGTGGGCAGGCCGAAGGACAAAAAGACAGGAAGGATAAGCTGCAGGCCTGACGAATCTGTTGAACCCATTGTTCAGTACCTTGAACAGAAACTCCATACAAGGATCCAGATACCTAAGTTCCCAATCGACGCAGAAAAAGGCATAGCAGGGATTGACACCTCTATTAACATTACCATCCGTGAACTTAAGGAGCGAAGGATTGGAGGCATATATCTTCCCAATACGAGGTGGTTTCAGGGAGAGGAGGCTGAGGGTGAATTGAGAAGGAACTTTGCACTGCAGCTTGCAGGGCTGGCTGATATATATGTGAACGATGCCTTTGGCTCATGGCAGCCCCATGCCTCTACCTATGATATTACCAACTACCTCCCTTCATATCCAGGATTTTTGATGCAGCAGGAGATCATTAACCTCAGCAGGGTGCTTAATCCTGAAAGGCCGTTTGTTGCAGTGGTTGCCGGTGCAAAATATGACACCAAGATAAAGCCTCTTTATGCCATATACGAGAAGGTAGACCGTCTTATGCTTGGCGGGGTTATTTACAATACCTTCCTCTGTGCGAAGTATGACATAAGGATAAAAGGGGTTACAGAAGACGATATAGGGCTTGCAAGAGAGCTTGTTGAGAAAGACAGGGTTCACAACAAGATAGTTGAACTTCCATATATTGTTGAGTCTGACATTATGGAAGGCCGTATAGAGGGCAGATACAGAAGTATATACATAGGGGATTTCAGGCCTGGCAGTTCCTATGGATACATCCTTGATATTGACCCCATGTCTTTTGAAGACAGTATTGTTTCAGAGGCGATAGGGACTGCAAAGACCATATTTGTCAATGCTGTAATGGGTTATACGCCCCATTTTATTGCAGGCTCTCAGGCCCTCGATAATACAATAGACCGCAACATGGATGCCATGAAGATGTATGGCGGCGGCGATACACTGCAGGAATTTAAAAACCTCTGCCCCGGGCTCTATCTTTCTGTAATGGATAATGCCAGATATTACTTCTTTACAGGCGGCGGCACTGTCCTTACGGCAATACAGCAGGGCAGCCCCTATGGCCTTATGCCTGTTCAGGCACTTATAGAATCAAAAAAGAAGTTACATGGATAGGATGCCGCATACCCGATTTAGCCGCATGCCTCGGCCTCTGTTGATGACCTCTCTACTGTCTCCTTAATTGAATTTCATATACCCCGCTGCAAGCAGCGGCTGGGAAACCTTTTTTTGTTTTGTCATTCCCGCTTGTCGGGAATCTTTCCTTGTTTGCTAATAAGAATGATTCCGAACAAGTCGGAATGACAGTCAGTTGTTTTTTTAGTTTAGATACCCCGCAGCAAGCTGCGGGGAGGTTCATTACCATCATCATTGTGGAGGAATTGTCAAGTTTTTTCGGAGTCTTCTAAAGGCATTGCCTTTTGTTAGATTTGAAGTCATCTGTTTTGGCATGGTATATTACAGTCGCATGTATCATAATAGAGAATCAGGGAGGTTTTAGGCTGATGCTTATCGTTCAGAAATACGGTGGCACATCTGTTGCGGATGTCAGTAGAATCAAGGCGGTTGCAGAGCGTGTAGTCAGGACTGCAGAGGATGGCAACAAGGTTATTGTTGTTGTTTCTGCCATGGCAGGAGAGACGGACAAGCTGATAAACCTTGCCTACCAGGCGTCACCCCGTCCCAGTGAGAGGGAAATGGATCTGCTCCTTTCATCAGGAGAGCGTGTAACAAGCGCCCTTACAGCCATGGCTATTGAAGGGCTCGGGCATAAGGCAATGGCCCTTACAGGAAGACAGGCAGGTATAATAACAGACACCGTGCATACCAAGGCAAGGATAGAGAAGATCTCTGGCGAAAGGGTCAGGAAGGCCATTGATGAAGGGTATATAGTTGTTGTTGCAGGTTTTCAGGGGATAACAGAAGGAGATGCAGATGTTACGACCCTGGGAAGAGGCGGTTCAGACCTTTCGGCAGTTGCCATTGCAGCGGCTGTTAATGCCGACCTTTGCGAGATATATACTGATGTTGACGGCGTATATACTACAGACCCTAATGTTGTCCCCGGGGCAAGAAAACTTGACAGGATATCCTATGAGGAGATGCTGGAGCTGGCGAGTCTCGGCGTAAAGGTTTTACAGACAAGGTCTGTTGAATTTGCCAAAAAATATAATGTGCCGCTTGTGGTTAGGTCCAGTTTCAATTATAAGCCAGGGACCCTTGTGGTCAAGGAGGATGAGGATATGGAAAAGGTAGCTGTTTCAGGGGTTGCGTATGATAAGAATCAGGTGAAGATTACTGTTATGGCTGTCCCTGATAGACCAGGGATAGCTGCTAAATTGTTTGATGCCATTGCAAAGGCAAATGTTGTTGTTGATATGATTGTCCAGAATGTAAGCAGCGACGGGAAGGCAACGGACATATCCTTTACTGTCCCGAGGACAGACAGCAAAAGTGCAAAGCAGATAACAGAGGATGTCGCAAAGGAACTCGGTGCCAGGGGCGTTAATCTTCGTGATGACATAGCAAAGGTATCCATAGTTGGCGTTGGCATGAGGACCCATTCAGGTGTTGCTGCAAAGATGTTTGAGACCCTCGCAAGACATGGGATAAATATAATAATGATAAGCACATCAGAGATAAAGGTCTCCTGTGTTATAGATGTCAAATATACAGAGCTCGCAGTCAGGGTTCTTCATGATGCCTTTGGCCTTGCAGAGGAGAGGGTATAGATGTATGAAGATAAAAGGCAGGAAGATAGTCTTCCTTATCCCCATTATTGTTTTCATCCTGGCCATCTCTATAGTCCTTTATCTGAAGACAAATAGACCTTCTGAATATATAAAGACCACCGGAATTGTTGAGGGAAGGGAGGTTAATCTTTCATCAAAGCTGCCTGGCAGGATATCAGAGATATGCTGTAAAGAGGGGGATAAGGTCAGGACCGGTGATATTGTTGCAAGGATCGAGAGCGAGGACATCAATGCCCTTGTTAATGAGGCAAAGGCCTCAGTTGAGAGTGCCCATGCTGATGTTAAGGCAGCCTCTGCTACGGTTGAAAATTACAGGGCAGGCCTTTCAGGCATTGACGCAGATATAAAGAATGCAGAGGCGGAGAGCGAAAAGGCAAAGGCATTGATGGTTGATGCAGAAAGACAGATGCAGAGGGCAAAGGAGCTTTATGAAAAGGGTTTTATAGCAAAGGCAGAGGAGGACACTGCCACAACAAATTTCGAGGCAGCAAGGGCGACCTTTAAGGCGTCAACCGAAAAGGTTAAGAGTCTGCTTGCCCATAGAGATGCATCCTTATCTCTTTTATCCGCATCCATCAGCCAGCTTAGGTCGGTTAAGGCGAAGCTAAAACAGGCAGAGGCAAATGTCTCGTATCAGGAGGCAGAACTTTCATATACGATAATAAAAACGCCTATCTCAGGTGTGGTTGTTTTTAAGGCCATGGAACCAGGTGAGAATGTATCACCTGGTATGACAATCCTTACGATAGTTGATCTCGCTGACCTCTGGGTGAGGATTGACCTTGAGGAAAGCTATATCGGGAGGATCAAGCTCGGCGATGTGGTAAGGCTGAGTATTGATGGTATGCCAGAAAGGTTCTTCAAGGGCAGGATAACCGAGATTGGTAAGCTGGGAGACTTTGCCACGCAAAAGGATGTCACAAGGGGCAGGCAGGATATAAAGACCTTCAGGGTCAGGGTCAAACCCATTGAGGACATGGAGGTCTTCAAACCAGGGATGACCGTAAATGTCAGGGCCCCTTCTTAGCGATGAGAGAAAAACCATTTGCTATCGAAGTTTCAAACCTGACAAAGAGTTTTGGAAATCTAATAGCAGTTGATAGTGTGAGTTTTAATGTAGGCTCAGGTGAGTTTTTTGGCTTCCTCGGCCCGAATGGTGCTGGAAAGACAACCCTTATAAGGATGCTTACAACCCTGCTCAAGCCTACAAAGGGCAGTGCTATTGTTGCATCCCATGATGTTGAGAGGGAGCCCGCTGCCGTGCGGAATTCAATAGGTGTAGTGCCGCAGGCCATGACAAGCGATATGGATCTGACAGGCTGGGAGAATATGGATATCTACGGCAGGTTCTACGGGATACCCAAGAAGCAGCGCAGGGAGAGGATCGTATACCTGCTTGAGACCGTCGGTCTTTCAGCAAGGGCACATGACCTTGTTGCCACTTATTCTGGCGGTATGAGAAGAAGGCTTGAGATTGCCCGCGTCCTTGTGCACAGGCCAGCCATACTTTTCCTTGATGAGCCCACCCTGGGGCTTGACCCGCAGAGCAGAAGGGTTGTCTGGGAATTTATCCAGAAATCGAGAGGAGAGGACTCCCTAACGATATTTCTTACAACCCATTATATGGATGAGGCAGAGGCCCTGTGTGACAGGGTGGCGATTATAGATTATGGAAGGATTATAGCTATCGGCTCTCCTGATGAGCTTAAGTCACAGATACCGGGCAATGACATCATTATCCTCACCACAAAAGGTATCCCACCCGATATAGAGCCTAAGACAAAGGCCATTCCCTATGTCCACAATGTCAAGATAGAGGGCGATACCATAAGGGTGTATGTGGATAATGGGGCACAGAATGTTGCCGATCTTATTGAGGAGGTAAAGATTATCGGTGTTAGTATAGAGGCTGTGGAGATACACCGGCAGTCCCTTGAGGATGTATTCATTCATTATACAGGACGTTCCATAAGGGAAGAGGAGGCAAAGAAGGTGAGCTTTCTTGTCGGTGCTGGCGTACCTTCAAAGTTGAGATGAGGGCAAAGCTAAGATGAAGGCAATAGCCGTTATAGACAGAGACCTCCGCAAGTTCAGGCGGAATCCTGTGATAATAGCCATGAGTGTCATAATGCCTATTGTCTATCTGATAATCCTCGGCAATTCCTTTCAGGGGAAGATAAAAGGCATTCCCCTCGCCGTTGTCAATTATGACTCAGGCCAATATGCGAGGCGTTTGATGGATAATCTGAGGGCAGTTGAGGCAGGGCCGAAAACATTTTTTATAATCAATCTTGACAACCAGAAGGCTGCCGTGGATGGCGTAAGGGGAGGCAGGTATAAGGGGGCGCTTATAATCCCGCCTGATTTTACTAAAAGGATTATATTAACAACAAGGCCGGAGGTCGGGCTTTTCACAGACAACACAGATGCTATATCATCAGGTGCATTGAATGAGGCAGTATCGGGAGCTCTGCGCGAAATAACAAGCAGATATACACCCATAAGGGAGAATCCATCAGAGGTATATCTGCGAAGTGAAGACCTCTATAGAACGGTTGACTATGACCAATCCCTTGTCCCAGGGGTTGTCATAATGGCTATCTTTATGGGAACCATGATAACAGGGGTGTTTAACCTTGTCATGGACAGGTTCCTTGGGGTTGATGAGAGCTATCTCCTTACGCCTCTGACAAAGGGGGATATTGTCACAGGCCTTGTTGTAAGCGGACTTTTTATCACGACCCTCCTTGCCCTTATAGTTTTTGTTTTAGGCGTGCTGATAACAGGTATCCCTCTTTCCGGAGGCATAGGGCAATGCGGGGCGATATTCATGGTCATAATCCTTACAACCCTCGGACTTCTCAGTATGATGTTTATATTCCTTGGCAGGGCTAATCACCCGAGGATAGTCGGCATCTTCAGCGGATTTATGAATGTTATATTGTTTTTCCCGAGCGGTGCAGTGTATCCCATTGCGAGTTTTCCAGGCTGGCTGAAGACATTCGCAAGGATCAATCCAGAGGCATATGCGGTGGATGCGCTCAAGGCATTGATCTTTAAAGGGGTAAGGTTCCATGCCATTGCAGGTGATATAACCTTTCTTACACTCTTTACCCTCATTACCATGACAATAGCAATTATGACCTTCAAGCGGACATTATAGGCAATATGATAAAAATCATAGCATAAACGGCGGGCATTGATATAAAATTCAATAAAAAAGGAAAGGAGACAGGATATGGCAAACACACCTGTTGTTGATCTGGACCTGTGCATCGGCTGCGGCACATGCGAATCGCTCTGCCCTGAGGTCTTTCAATTAAGGGATGAAAAGGCATATGTAATTAATCCGGAGGGTTGTAATACATGTAACTGTGAAGAGGCTGCTGATTCGTGTCCTACAGAGGCGATTAAATTAGGATAGGATATTGATACTATTGTCCTGATATACGGTTAATCAGGCTGGCTATATACCCTGCGCCAAAACCATTATCTATATTTACAACCGAAACCCCTGAGGAACAGGAATTCAGCATGCCTAACAGCGCTGAGATCCCATGAAAGCTCGCCCCATAACCAATGCTCGTTGGAACAGCAATAACAGGCTTATCTACAAGGCCTCCAACAATACTCGGAAGCGCTCCTTCCATGCCTGCAACAACGATTATTACCCTGGCTGACAACAGCAGCTCATTGTTATCTATGAGCCTGTGAAGCCCGGCAACCCCGACATCATAAAGACGCTCCACCCTGTTTCCCAGGACTTCAGCAGTAACAGCGGCCTCTTCAGCAACACCGATGTCAGAGGTTCCTGCTGAGATTACCAGGATCATCCCCTTGTTCTTTTCATCTTCTATTTTCTGCCTGATTACAGCAATTCTGCCAGGCTCATTATATTCGGCACTGGTGAATTTCTCCTTTATAACATCAAATACATCCCTGCTGCATCTTGTGACAAGGACATTGTGGTGCCCCTTTACAAGCACATCAATTATTGATACTATCTGTTCAGGGGTTTTGCCCTCTCCATAGATGACTTCAGGGAATCCCTGTCTGAGCGGCCTGTGGTTATCTACCCTGGCAAACTTCAGGTCTTCATACGGCAGCGTCCTCAGCCTCCTCATGGCAGTATCTATGTCAGCCTTGCCGTCTCTGACATCTTCAAGCAGGGCCTTGAGAATATCAATCCTCATATCTTTTTATTGCCTCATTCATAGAGCCTGTCCTGTAGCCTAACAGGTCCACTGCCACATAGCTAAACCCGAGGTCTTTAAGCACAGCATCTATTGATAATCTTAGTTCGGTATTGTTGAGCAGTGGCATCTCCTCAGGTATAAATTCAAGCCTTGCCAATCCATTATGATGCCTGACCCTGAATTGTGTAAACCCAAGTCTTCTCAGAAATGCCTCTGCCTTTTCTATCTTCTTTAATTTTTCTTCGGTTATTGTTTCATAATAAGGGATCCTTGAAGAAAGGCAGGCAAGGGAGGGCTTATTCCATGTGCTTAGCCCGAGCTCACTTGATAAATAACGGATATCGCTTTTTGTGAGTCCTGCCTCACAGAGCGGGCTTCTCACCCCTAATTCCTTTGCTGCTCTTCTGCCAGGCCTGTAGTCTTTTGTATCATCAAGGTTGGAGCCGTCAGCAATGTTTTTTATCCTGTATTTCTCGGCCTCTTTTTTCAACCTCTGGAAAAGCTCATGCTTGCAATAATAACAGCGGTCTGTATTGTTTTCTGAGAAACCAGGGATGTCAAGTTCATTGGAGGAGATTATAAGATGCCTTACTCCAATGCCTCGGGCTAACCCAATTGCTTCTTTCAACTCGTGTTCAGGATAGGTGGGAGATGTGGCAGTAACAGCAAGGACATTTTCTTTTAATACATCCCTGGCTACCTTTAGGAGGAATGTGCTGTCAACGCCCCCTGAGTAGGCTATACAAACTGATTCTAATGAGGATAAAATCTCATACAGGCCAGGAAGCTTTGTTTTAGATATTTCAGCAATACTATTGTTATCCATTTTTCTTTAACACCTGTTCATTATCAACAGCGGCTGTCCTTTTTCTGAGGCATTGTGGGTTTCTCAGTATTTCAGCTCTTCACCTGCCTTAGGAATCTCCACATCATGGCCTAAGTCAAGCGGATGGTCTATACCCATCTGTATATCTTTTCCTTTTTCCCCTTAAATGGCAGGGCTGTGCCGATGGCAAATATGCCTGTAGTCTTCAGAAACTCTCTCCTGTTAAACATCTACCATCTCCTTTTCAGTCTTGTCCCACAGTCTGCCTTCTATAGCCTTTAGCAGACGGTCAAAGGTCTCGGACCTTAACGCAGATATGGATGTTGCCCCAAATCGCCGGCATATGGTATCAGCCTCTTCTTCCTTCAGCCTGTCTTCCTTATTGAATACCATAATTCTTTCCTTATCTGCAAGGCCAAGCTCCTGAAGTATCCGCTCCACAGATGCGATATGCTGCTCGAACCTGGGGTTGGATATATCCACAAGATGAACAAGAAGGTCTGCATCCTCAAGCTCCTCAAGGGTTGATTTAAAGGCTGCAAAAAGATCCCTCGGCAGATCCCTTATAAAGCCGACAGTGTCAGTGATTATCACATCCCGTTCCCTCGGAAACCTCAGCCTTCTGCTTGCTGTGTCAAGGGTTGCAAACATCTTTTCCTCTACGAATGTTGAGCTCTTTGTGAGGTTGTTAAGCAATGTTGATTTCCCTGCATTCGTGTATCCGATGATGGATACAATAGGTATATCCCTTTCTGTCCTCCTCTGCTTCCTCTGATGCCTTGCAAGGCTTAATGCCTTTAACTCCCTTTCAAGCAGGGCTATCCTGTCCCTGACCCTTCTCCTGTCTACCTCAAGTTTCATCTCTCCAGGGCCCCTTCCACCAATTCCACCCATCAGCCTCGACATGGCAGTTCCCTTTCCTGTCAGTCTTGGAAGCCTGTATTTAAGCTGTGCAAGCTCAACCTGAACCTTTCCATCACGGCTGTGTGCCCTTCTTGCAAAGATGTCGAGGATTAACTGCGAGCGGTCAATGACCTTCAGTTCTGTAATATCGCCTATAGCCTTAATCTGAGACGGGTTGAGGTCCTGGTCGAATATTAAGAGCGTTGCCCCTTTTTGAAGGGCCTTTATTATTATCTCCTTCAGTTTTCCCTCGCCTAAGAGATATCTTGGGTTTACATCCTTTAATCGCTGGATGACTGTATCAAGGACAAGCACATCGCTGGAGATTGCAAGCTCTTTGAGTTCTTCAATAGAATCCTCCTGCTCAACCCTCGGCCTTGTTGATGCACTTATGAGGATTGCCCTTTCCCACCTGTCCTTCAGGCTTATTGTCGCTGCATTAGCCTTATCAATGTCGTGCTCAAGGGAATCAATGAACTCCTTAAAGTTTATGTCTAACTGATAAAACGGAATGGGGGGCTGAACATCGTATGCCATGTCTGCATTGCCTGCTGTCAGGTGTGCTATGTATGCTGTAGAAGGAGAGCCGTCCCTCATGCCAATGGCCATGATGATGTCAAACCTCAGAAGGGCAAGGTCAGCGAGGTCGTCCTGATTCAGGGGTTCGTCTTTAAGATGGGTATGTAAAAGCCGTATGCCTCGCAAAGGCCTTCTTCCGAGGGGAAAGTCAGTAAGCTCGGGGATAAAGATCCCTTTTGCATCACCAACAATCACATGGCTTATAAAACCATCCCTTGTGACAAGGACACCTATCTGCCGTCCTATCTCAGAGGAAAGCCCTGTCATGTAACGGGCAAGTTCAGGCGTGATTAACCTGTGTCCTGCGACCTTGCGCCTGTAAAGCCTCTCAACGGCCTTTACCTCACTCTTCTTGAGCCCTGTAATATTTCCGTAAATCGCTTTCGATACCCCCTTTTTAAATTTTAACATATTTTATACTTGACCAGGGTTCAAAAATGGTGTATAAGGTAATCAGTAGTTAAAATTCCATATTAATGGGGGGAGGGCTTATGGATATTGTAGGAATCTTTAAGGAGGGCATTGAGGTATCAAAAAAGAATTATATCATCTTTGTGCCCACGGTTGCTGCGATGGTTGTTATGTTTGTCCTGACGCTAATTCTCGTTGGGGGCGGAATGCTTTCCATTGGTCTTATGGGTGCGGGGAGGTATTCTCCTGGCGCAATACCATCATCCTTTGGGGCATTGATGGGCGGGATGTTTCTTGTCATGATAATTGGGATGATACTTGGACTCTTTGCACATGGGATGACTGTGGGCATGGCAAAGGAGGCGATTGATACAGGCGCAACATCCATCAACAGTGGTATAAATATAGCCATGAGCCGGTTTGCTCCGCTTTTGATTGCAGCAATCCTTGTCGGGATAATAGTGGCTATAGGCTCAGTTCTCCTTGTCATACCGGGCCTGATAGCTGCATTTCTGCTCATGTTCACCTTTGTTGTAATAGTTGTAGATAACATCGGGGCAGTGGAGGCGATGAAGAAGAGTTTTGAGACAGTCAAGTCCCATCTGGGGGATGCAGTTATCTTTTTTATAGCCATGATAGTGATTGGTCTTGTCTTTGGGATTGTTAGGATGGTTCTCAATGTAATCCCTGTTCTCGGACAGCTTCTGGGCATGGCCCTTATGGGTATTTTTGGAGGCTATATATCTGTCGTCATGGTGAAGGTTTATAGAGAATTGACCACACCTGCTTAACCCTGTATAAAGACTTTCAGACATTATCTTCTCCTTTCCTCTGCCCGCCACGATGAGCAAAATGGAGCGTCAGCGACATTTTGCTCATCGTTCGTGGCGGAAAAGAAGCAAAGGGTTTTGACGTCAGTTTTTTGCAACGTGTTATCTGTTCGTTGCGGGCAATAAATAAATTATCTTTTATACACATCGCCTCTACCTCTGATTGCTTTCATATCAACAGTTTTGCTTTTAGTGTTAACTTCGTAAACAATCCTAAAACCGCCAACTCCATACCGGTATTTACCTTCAAGCTCTCCATGCAACCTCTTAATATGTGGGCCAGAAAGGGGTTCGATTCTAAGATTATCAATACACTCATTTAGTCTTCGTTTAGTATCTTTATCCTGCTTTTTGTAATACTTTTCTGCTTCATGTGAGATAAGGACTTCATACATTTTCTCTTACCTCAGACCACTTCTTAAAGCGGCCCGCTTTAAAGTCTTCATCACCCTTCATAATACTTTGGAGAAAGTCTTTATCTTTGAGAATTTCCTTTGTAGCTTCAAGCTCCTCTTTTACCTTAAGATAGGCAATAAAGTCTGCTACCTCTTTTTTGCGTTCTCTTGAAAGCTTTTCAAAATCTGATAAAACTCTCCCTTCATCAACGGTTGCTGTTTTACTCATGTTTCCCCCTTTTTGTATTTTTAACAAAATTATAACATAGAGATAACAATTCTTTTTTGCAGAGAGAAAAACATTTGGCTGCAATCTTTTAGTCTGTGTTATCTACCGTTGCTGGCATTTTCAAAAATTACAAATCTTCGTTAAATAATAGCTTCCACGCAGCTTTTTAGGCGACCCTGCTATAAATACAAAAGTTAAGAAAGCAATAGATAATTTTTTCACGGCCTTACCTCCTAATGCTGGCGATTTCTGTTAACGGGGCTGCGTCTGGCGGAAGTGCCCGAAGGGCATTTCTTGCGAAGCCGTTAGCCGCCTGATAGGCGGCGTCGGCTTCGTCTTCCGACAGACGCAGCCCCGATAAGCGGTCGAGGCGAAGCCGATGACCGCTTATCGTCTCGCCGCACCACGCAGTCCCGAATGCGATTCATCGCAATCGGGATTGAGCGACGACTATGATCGTTTTCAAATGACGGAGCGTCGTGGTGCGGCGTGTTAGGCGCAGTTGTTTTGCGTTGTGTCTTAAACACTTCACGGTCGATGAATGATATGATCGATATCTAATACTGGACTTTTCTGGGGACACCA
>JAJYJJ010000007.1:0-99509 GCA_021789595.1 Nitrospirota bacterium
AAAACTCTCTTTGGCAACCCTTATCTTCGGTCTCATATTTAAGGCATTCAGAGAGCCTTTAAAAAAGAAGATAATATACATAGAGGAGGTTATGGGGCCAAGGCTCTTTGCCTTTTTGCTCATATTCTCCCTTGGCATAATCTCAAGCGTTATAACGGCAATAATCGCTGCCTTAATATTATGCGAGATAGTAACTGCCCTTAACATGGATGAGAGATATGAGAGGGTCTTTACAATACTTGCATGTTTCTCTATTGGAATGGGGGCTGCCCTTACACCGATAGGGGAGCCATTATCAACCATAGCAATAGCCAAACTCAAGGGCGGCAGCCATAATGCAGATTTCTTTTTTCTGCTGAGGTTAATCGGAACCTATATCATTCCAGGGTTGATATTGCTTGCAGTGTTTGGCGGATTCTTCAGGGGAACTAAGGTAAGCAGGAATAAGAGTATGTCAGAGGACTATGCTGAGACCTTTATGGATATAGCCCTGAGGGCATGGAGGGTGTATATCTTTGTTATGGCACTTATTCTCCTGGGTGCCGGCTTTAAGCCTCTCATAGACAGCTTTATCACAAGATTGTCGGGTCGGTCCCTTTATTGGATAAATATGACCTCGGCTGTCCTTGACAATGCTACCCTTGCCGCAGCAGAGCTCGGCCCTCATATGAGTGCCGAGCAGATCATGGGAATCCTTATGGGGATTGTGATTTCAGGCGGAATCCTTATACCAGGGAATATTCCTAATATAATATCTGCCTCAAAGCTCAGGATATCGAGCAGGTCATGGGCGGCTGTGGGGATACCTGTAGGGTTATCCTTGATGGGCATATACTATGTAGCATTATTCATCCAGTAAAATGCAGGAATAGAACAAAAATGTATATTTCCTACAAAAATGTAGGGAAATACGGCGTCTCTATTTTTGAAGAACCCTTAGAATTCAACTACTTATATTCTGGCACAGTTATAGCTATCCAACTATAAAATCCAATTCGAGGAGGTTGTTGTGAAAAGACTAATCGTAACCACTATAATTGTGGCAGTGATGGCTATAACTGGTATTGCCCTCGCTGAGGAGACCCAGCAGTCCCAGCAGCCCTCCCAGGCTGTAACACAGGCTATTGCAAAGGTTGATACAGGAGATACAGCATGGATGCTCATATCTACAGCACTTGTCATGCTGATGACCCCTGGGCTTGCCCTTTTCTACGGAGGTATGGTCCGCAGGAAGAATGTCCTTGGCACCATCATGCAGAGTTTCATAGCCCTTGGGATTGTAAGTATTCAGTGGGTATTATGGGGCTACAGCCTTGCCTTTGGGCCTGATATCGGCCATGTTATTGGAAGCCTTGCATGGTTTGGACTGAGGGGCGTTGGCCTTGAGCCCAATCCTGACTATGCGGCTACAATACCACATCAGGCATTTATGATATATCAGATGATGTTTGCGGTTATCACGCCTGCATTGATTACAGGGGCATTTGCAGAGAGGTTTAAGTTTAAGACCTTTTTAGTCTTTACCATATTATGGGCAACCCTTGTGTATGATCCTATAGCGCATTGGGTATGGGGCATGGGCGGTTGGATAAGAAACCTCGGCGCCCTTGATTTTGCAGGTGGCACAGTCGTCCATATAAGCTCAGGAATATCTGCCCTTGCCGCGGCCTTGCTCGTAGGTAAAAGGAGGGGTTACGGCAGCGAACATATGCCCCCGCATAATCTTACAATGACCATTCTTGGAGCAGCACTCCTCTGGTTTGGGTGGTTTGGCTTTAATGGTGGAAGTGCTGTTGCCTCAGGCAGCCTTGCAACATCGGCTTTTGTTGCAACACATATTGCAACTGCCGCCGCCGCCCTTTCATGGATGATTGTAGAATGGATCCAGAGGGATAAGCCGACAGTCCTTGGTGCAGCAAGTGGCGCTGTAGCAGGGCTTGTTGCCATTACCCCCGCATCAGGTTTTGTCGGGCCAATGCCTGCCCTTATAATAGGGCTTGTTGCAGGTGCCCTGTGCTACACTGCAGTAAACCTGAAGACGAGGCTTGGCTATGACGACTCCCTTGATGCGGTTGGTGTTCATGGGGTTGGCGGCACATGGGGTGCTATTGCAACAGGGCTTTTTGCTACAAAGCTTATAAACCCAGGTGGAAGCAACGGGCTTTTCTATGGCAATCTATCACAGTTATGGATACAGGGTGTGGCTGTCATTGCAACCATGGTCTATGCCTTTGCAGTTACCTTCATATTGTTAAAGGTCCTTGACTGGACAATGGGATTGAGGGTGGATATCGAAGATGAGGTAATGGGCCTTGACCTTTCTCAGCATGGCGAGAGCGGTTACACCATGTAGGGGCATTGGTTAAATTAGATAAGTTAAACATCTTTAAACGGTTTAGATGTGTCAACTTGTCAAAAAACAGGATTCAAAGTATGATTGAATATAATGCAGCATTCTAAGGACATAGAGCTTATAACCCTCCTTGAGGTAAGTAAGGCCCTTGGTTCCACCATGGGGCTTGAAAGAAAACTCGCCTCTGCCATGAAGATACTCTCTGAGTTCATGGACATGAAGAGGGGAACCGTCACACTTCTTGACCGCGATACGATGGAGATGAGGATAGTTGCTGCGCACGGCCTTACCATGGAAGAGATAAGACGCGGGAAATACAGGATCGGCGAAGGGATTGTTGGAAAGGTTCTTAAGACAGGCTTCCCGATGGTAATACCTAATATAGGTGAAGAGCCCATGTTTCTCAACAGGACAAAGGCAAGGGCAGGGGTTGCAAAGGAGAATATATCTTTTCTATGCGTCCCGATTAAACTAAGGGGCGAGACCTTTGGCGTCCTCAGTGTTGACAGGCTATTTGGTCAGAGGGTCTCCTATGAGCAGGATCTTAGGGTCTTAAAACTGGTTTCCTCCCTTATTGCCCAGGCAGTTAAGCTTCATGAGCTTATTGCATGGGAAAGGAAGGAGAAAGAGGATCTGAAAAGGCAGTTAAAGGCCCGCTACAGCCTTGGAAATATCATCGGCTCATCAAAGGGTATGCAAGAGGTATTCAGGACTGTGCACAAGGTTGCAAAAAGCAGGGCAACTGTGCTTTTAAGAGGAGAGAGTGGGACAGGAAAAGAGCTTATAGCAAGGGCCGTTCATACTAACAGTGAAAGGGCAGACAGACCCTTTATAAAGGTAAACTGCGCAGCCATCCCTGAGAATCTGCTCGAGTCAGAGTTTTTTGGCCATGAAAAAGGGGCATTCACAGGCGCAATTGCACAGAGAAAGGGAAGATTTGAACTCGCAGACACAGGAACCATATTTCTGGATGAGGTCGGCGAGATCCCTCCAGCACTCCAGGGAAAGCTTTTAAGGACTTTACAGGAAAGGGAGTTTGAGCGGGTTGGAGGGAATAAGACCATAAAAGTAGATGTAAGGGTCATTGCTGCAACAAACAGAAACCTTGAGGATGATATAAAAAGCGGCATATTCAGGGATGACCTGTACTGGAGGCTGAATGTAGTGCCCATATTCCTTCCTCCTTTAAGGGAGCGGGCAGAGGATATCCCCATGCTTATAGAGTATTTTCTTAAAAGATTCAATGAGGAAAACCAGAAGTCTATTACCATACACCAGAAGGCCTTCAACCTTCTTTTAAGATACCCCTGGCCAGGGAATGTCAGGGAGCTTGAAAACACCATTGAGAGGCTTGTTGTCCTTTCTGAGGGTAGTTTAATTAGGGATGATGACCTCCCCCTTTATATCAGGAGTACTCCATCAATCCTCCCTTCAAGCCTCCCCGGCAGCATCGAGGCCATGGAGAAAGAAAGGATTCTAAAGGCCCTTGATGAGCATAGATGGGTCTACACAAAGGCAGCAAAGGCCCTGGGCCTTACAGACAGACAGCTTGGCTACAGGATAAAGAAATACGGTATAAAGCTACAATCCTCCTGAGACCCAGCAGGCATTAAGAATCTCTTTGAACCGTAATACAGAAAAGACCTGCGAAGGTGAGTTTTTCATAAGGCCCTCTACCTTGCCCTTTTTGAACCAATTTGATTATAATTATCGCATGCTTAAAATAATGCAGCGGCATATAAAGATCTTTGGCATCCTTTTGTGGATCATCATCATATCCTTTATACTCTGGGGGGTTGGGAGTTTTGAAAATTCTTCCAAGGGCATAGTGGCACAGGTTGGCGATGAAAAGATACCTATTGAGGAATACTGGAGGGCATACGACAGGCTCTATGAATTCTACAAGCTCATCTATAAAGATAATCTGAATGCCGAGACCCTGAAAAATTTGGATCTAAAGGGGAAGGCGCTTGACGGCCTCATTGAGCAAAGGCTACTTGTTATTGCTGCAAAGAATTCAGGTGTAAGTGTTACTAACAGCGAGCTGACGAACGCCATAGAGACAGACCCGGCATTCCAGCGCGGCGGTGTCTTCAATAAAAATGTGTATCTCAGGACACTCCAGTTAAACCACCTGACTCCTGATATATATGAGAAGACAAAAAAGAGGGAGCTTATAGTGCAGAAGTTCCGCCGCATGATTACTGAATCGGTTGATGTAACAGATGATGAGGTCAAGGCGGCATTGGCAGCAGAAAAAAAATCAACCACGCAGAATCAGGATAACATCAGGATGTCATTGAAGGCCCAGAAGGAAGAAAAGGCTGTCAGTTCCTATATTGAGGCCATCAAGAAACAGATTCCAATAAAGATAAACAAAGAACTGCTATAGCCTCATGGCAGACGGCCTGAAACGCCTTACAGATATCCATCAAAAGTCTTCCCGCCTTATCCTCGGATTAATGTCAGGGACATCCCATGATGCTGTGGATGCCGCCCTTGTGGAGATAAAGGGTAAAAGAGAAAAGATGAGGGCAAGACTCATACATCATTATCATCATCCATTCACCAATGCCATAAGAAACAAGATAAAGGCATCCTTCTCAGGGCCGACCAGGCTCATATGCAGCCTCAATTTCGAGCTTGCAGAGGTCTTTTCAGAGGCTGCGATTCTATGCCTTAAAGAGTCGGGCATTAAGCCGTCAGAGGTGGATGCCATTGCATCCCATGGTCAGACCATCTACCACATGCCGCCAGAGAAAGGAAGGATGGGCTCTACCCTTCAGATAGGCAGTGCCTCTGTAATAGCAGAGAGGACAGGGATATTGGTTGTATCCAATTTCAGGAACAGGGATATGGCTGCGCAAGGTGAGGGTGCGCCTCTTGTGCCGTATGCAGACTATCTGCTATTTCATAAAAAGGGGAAGAACATGGCAATACAGAACATCGGCGGGATAGCCAATGTAACACTTGTCACTGAGGCCATGGAGGATGTAATAGCCTTTGACACAGGCCCTGGGAACTCTCTCATAGATGAGGCAGTAAAGGTGCTCACCAATGGGAGGCTTTCCATGGATGTGGATGGCAGGTTGGCATATAGAGGCGAATTAAACAAGGGGCTGCTTGATGAACTCCTATCACATCCGTATCTCAGAAAACAGCCTCCAAAATCAACAGGCAGAGAGGTCTTTGGTCAAGCAACGGTAGCAGATATAACAAGGAGATACCACAGGGCTAAGAAAGAGGATATAATCAAGACACTCACTGTCTTTACTGCAAGGTCGATCTATGATGCATACAGGAGGTTTATATTCCCAAAGGTGATACCTGATGAGGTTGTCCTCTGCGGAGGGGGAAGCAAAAACCCCTTTCTTACAGGTGTGCTTACTGACATCTTCAAACCGATACCGATAAGACCTATTGAGGCATTTGGCATACCTTCCTCTGCAAAAGAGGCAATGTGTTTTGCAATCTTAGCAAATGAGACCCTATCTGGAATTCCATGTAATCTTCCCCAGGTAACAGGCGCAGAGAGACAGGTAATCCTTGGGGATATAACCTTATAGGGGAAAAGGCTATTATAATTCTACTTGCATGTGCTGCAGGACGATGAACTGCAGCCTGAACAGCTTGAGCCTGACGCAGAGGATTTTTCAACCCCGCTCATGGCAAAGGTTGAAAACCTCTTCTTTACATCCTTAGAGCTGCACCTCGGACACGCTACTTTATTGTCAGGGCTAAAGACAAGCTGCTCAAACTCATGTCCGCATCCATTGCATCTATATTCGAATATCGGCATTGCATTGTCCTTATTTTGGAACCCTCTCCCAGTCCTTTAGAAATCTGTCAATTCCAATATCAGTAAGCGGGTGTCTGATGAGCTGTTCAATAACTGAGAAGGGTATTGTGGCTATGTGTGCACCCATCATAGCTGCCTCCACAACATGAAGTGGATTTCTTATGCTGGCCACTATAACCTCTGTATCAAACGGATAGTTATCGAATATATCTATTATCTGCCCTGCTATATCCATACCTACATGACTGATATCATCTATCCTGCCTACAAACGGGCTCACATATGCTGCACCTGCCTTTGCTGCGAGCAAGGCCTGGCTTGCAGAGAAGATGAGGGTGACATTGGTTTTTACAGCAACAGATGAAAGCTGTTTTACTGCCTTGAGCCCCTCCTTTATCATTGGAACCTTGACTACGATATTGTCATGTATGGAGGAAAGCTCCTTTGCCTCAGCAACTATATCATCGGCATTCAGGCTTACAGCCTCGGCACTAACAGGCCCATCAACTATATTGCATATCTCCTCAAGCAGGTCCCTTGGATTTCTATTTTCCCTTGCAATGAGTGATGGGTTTGTGGTAACACCATCTATTACGCCAATAGACCATGCCTCCCTTATCTCATCGATATTTGCAGTGTCAATAAAGAATTTCATCTGTCCCTCCCATTAAGAGAATTGTTTAATAAAGAGCGGCCTGAACCTGCCTGCATTAGCATATTGCCTCTTCAATAACCTCAACCATATGCATTACCTCTATAGGGGTCTCCAAAAGGTCTTTCGACTTTTTTGTGCGCCTCTCTGAGCCGATTCTCTGCAATGCCCCTTCGATATGCATCATACATCCAGGGCATGATGTGGCCAGTACATGCGGCCCTGTCTGTGATATATAACCTGCCAGCTTATCTCCTATTCTGTTGGAAAGTCCCCTGAAATTTATGCTGAAGAATCCGCCAAAACCACAGCATGCAGGAGGGTTTTTCATCTCCCTGTATTCTATGCCATCTATTGCCTTCAGTATCCTCCTCGGCTCCTCTGTTACATTAAGACCGTATCTAAGATGGCAGGGGTCAAAATAGGTTACAACCCTCTTTGACACCTTTGCCTCAGGGAGCCTGTCAAGGAGGAATTGATTTATATCAAGGACATTCTCAATGCCTTTGCCGAGAAATTCTGGATAGTGCATCTTCAGCATAACAGTGCATGTTGGACACATTGTGACAACGGCCTCTGCCCTTACCTTTTCAAAGACCTCGATATTCCTCTCTGCCATCTTTATGGCATCCTCTTCAAACCCAAATGTCCTGAGCGGTGCACCGCAGCATACCTCACCCTTTAGAACAACGACTTCATATCCAAGCCTGAGCAAAACCCTGAGAAGGGACTCGCCCAGTGATGGATAGAGGTAGTTTATACTACAGCCCACAAAGATGGCAATCCTGCCTATCCTTTTGCCTCCCTCTTTATATACATTAAACCTCTCCCTGAAAGGCACAGGTGCAATCTCAGGGATTGGATTGACTATCCCCTTTCTGAGGAGTGCTGGATAGAGGAGCTTTTGTATCGGCCTCAAGATTGAGGTTGCAAGCCCAATCCTCTTTATGGATGACCTTGAGAGGCTTCCGATAAATCTCCTCTTCCTGTTTTCTTTTCTCAGGATTGTCCTGCCGTGATATATGGCCTCAGCAACATCTATGCCCGTAGGGCAAAGGGTAGAACATGCCCCGCACTGGATACAGCTAAAGAGCTTATCAGAAGCCCTTGTTGTGGGTTCAAGCCTCTTTTCCTCAATAGCCTGGAGGATGTAGAGCCTTCCCCTTGCACCCATGGTCTCATCAAGCTCCTCCATATATGTAGGACAAAGGGCCTTACAGCTTCCACACCTTACACACCTGTTAAGCTGCCTTTTATAATCAACCTCTTTCATACATCTTTAAAACTCAATCAACCCTGTTATGCATGTCTCTTGACATAGTTCAACAAACCTCCGCATAAGATTATCTCCCTCTGCCTCTGCGTGAGGTTATGAACTGCATCAAAGGAGATCCCTTTTGTCTTATTCACTACCCTAACAACATTCCTGGTTTTTATGTCCTCTACAACTGACGGGAATTCAAAGGCATCCCCTTCATCACTGGTATTATAAACATCATCTTTTATTACAAACGGGATAATACCAAAGTTTATAAGGTTATCCCTGTGGATGCGGGCAAATGACCTTGCAAGAACTGCCTTTACCCCAAGATACATCGGTGCAAGCGCCGCATGCTCCCTGCTTGAGCCCTGGCCATAGTTTGAGCCGCCAATTATAATCCCGCCGCCATGCTCCTTTGCCTTCAGCGGAAATCTCGGGTCTATTTTTGTAAATGTGTATTCTGATATGGCAGGTATGTTTGACCTCAATGGGAGTATCTTTGCGCCTGCCGGCATTATATCATCGGTTGTGATATTGTCCCCTGTCTTTAAAAGCACTATCCCACGGATTACATCCTCTATGGGCGCCCTTTTTGGAAGCGGCTTTATATTTGGTCCTCTTATAATCTGAACCTTTTCAGGCTCTTTTGACGGCGGTATTATCATGGAGTCGTCCACAAGGAATTCCTCTGGCATCTTTATCCTTATCGGTCTTCCAAGGAAGTCCCTTGGATTAGTTATAACCCCTGTAAGGGCAGAGGCCGCTGCAGTAGCAGGACTGCAGAGATAGACCCTGTCCCCTGCTGTGCCGCTTCTTCCAGGGAAGTTTCGGTTAAATGTCCTCAAGGATACAATACCTGTTGCAGGGGCCTGGCCCATACCTATACAAGGGCCGCATGCACATTCAAGAATCCTTGCACCTGCACTGATTAGGTCAGAAAGCAGACCATTTTTTGCTATCATCATAAATGACTGTCTTGAACCAGGGTTTACTGTCAGACTCACATCAGGGTGTATCTTTTTGCCCTTCAGTATCCTCGCAACAAGCATTAGGTCCATGTATGATGAATTCACACAGCTCCCGATACATACCTGGCCAACTGGCGTGCCGACACACTCCCTCACAGGCACTACATTGTCAGGGTTTGATGGTCTTGCAAGCAGAGGCTCTAAGGCATCAAGTGTAATCTGTATCTCATCATCATGCCCTGCATCATCATCAGCGGCCATTGGCATCCACTCTGCCTCTCTGCCCTGTGCCTTTAAAAAGAGCCTTGTCTGCTCATCTGAAGGGAATATGGAAGTGGTCGCTCCGAGTTCTGCCCCCATGTTGGCAATGGTCGCCCTTTCAGGCACTGTGAGGATGCCGAGGCCGTCACCTGAATATTCAAAGACCTTGCCAACCCCGCCCTTTACAGAGAGCCTTCTGAGGAGTTCAAGGATTATATCCTTTGCAGATGTCCATGGGCCAAGCCTTCCCTTCAGTCTTACATTTACAACCTTTGGCATAATCATATAAAAGGGTTCACCTGCCATTGAGGCAGCCACATCCAATCCGCCTGCGCCTATGGCAAGCATGCCTACTGCCCCTGCATTTGGTGTATGGCTGTCAGAGCCAATGAGTGTCTCACCTGGTCTTGCAAACCTTTCTAAATGAACCTGATGGCATATGCCATTGCCTGGCCTTGAAAAATATGCGCTGTATCTGGCTGCCATGCTCTGGAGAAACCTGTGGTCATCTGCGTTTTCAAACCCTGTCTGAAGGATATTGTGGTCAACATAACTTACTGAAAGCCTTGTCCTTACCTTTTCCACCCCCATAGCCTCAAACTCAAGATAGGCCATGGTGCCTGTTGCGTCCTGTGTAAGGCTCTGGTCTATCCTTATACCAATCTCAGCGCCATGTATCATCTCCCCTGCCACGAGATGCGCTGATATAATCTTCTGGGCAAGATTCATAGCTGCCTCCTCGATAATATCATTTCCTTTGCCTTCCCCAGTATCTCCCGATCACCTTTATAGGAGACAAGCCTCTCTGCCTCCTGCAATGAATACCACCTTGAGTCATCCACCTCCCAGTCATGGTCATCTGTGGAGCCTTTCAGGTAGTGCATCAGGTAGAAGTGAACTGTCTTATGATACTTCGTGTTATCATCCTTCATAAAATACCAGTAGCTAATCTTACCTATCTTATCTATAATCTCGGCCTCAAGCCCTGTCTCTTCCTTTACCTCTCTCAGGGCTGTATCCTCTGGTCTTTCTCCTGTATCTACAATGCCCTTTGGAAGACACCATACAGTGCCACCCTTGGTAGCGATGAGACATATCTCGATAACTCCATCCCTCTGTCTAAAGATTACTCCGCCTGCGGAGACCTGTTGCTTGATTGTTGAAGGTCTCACCTTTTTAACCTGTCTGCTGAGTAAAGATAGCAATACACTGTTTCATCTGCATAATACTATTGTAAAGCCGATGAGTTCAAGGTACCCGGCTGCCTGATATGAGCCTGAATATGTCGTTATAGGTAGCAAGGGCTATAATGCCCAATATCAGTATCAATCCGATCTTCTGCGCCCATTCCATGGTATTCTGGCTTAAGGGCTTTCTCCTTAATACCTCAATTGTGATAAACAGGATGTGGCCGCCGTCAAGTATCGGTATGGGCAGGATATTAAGCACACCGAGGTTGATGCTAATTACTGCCATAAAGATAAAGAAACTTAATGCACCCTGGGCTGCCTGCTTGCCTGCCATCTCAAGGATAAGTATCGGCCCGCCGAGTGTGCTTGCAGGGATCACCCTTTCTATAAGTTTTACCACTGAAATGATTGTAAGCTCTGAGAACTCCCATGTCTTTAACACCGCCTTATTGAGTGATCTCACGGGGCCTTCCCTCAGCTTTACAATCTCACCTGAAGGCGTGATGCCTATAATACCTATCTCTCTCTTTTCACCGAAGATGTCCTTTACTGTCTTTTTCTCCGGGGTGATATCTATATCAAAGAGCCTGCCTGCCCTCTGGATCTTCATGGCCAATCTGATATCAGGGCTTTTATGTATTATCTCACTTGCATCATCCCAGTAACGAACAGGATTGCCGTTTATGGATACTATCGCATCGCCCTTCATTAATCCTGCCTTCATGGCAGGTGAATCCTTGGTTACATCCCCAACAGTAGCAAGGAGGGCCGGAATCCCTGTCATATATAATACCCAGAAGATAAATGCTGCAAAAAGGACATTACACACAGGCCCTGCAAGCACAATCAATGCCCTTTTCCACGGCCTCTGATGATTAAATGCCGTCTTCTCTTCCTCTACAGAGAGTTTTTCCTCTGTATCCTCTCCAAGCATCTTGACATAGCCGCCAAGTGGGATGGCAGATATCATATATTCGGTGTCGCCATATTTTTTCCCTATGAGCTTGGGGCCAAAACCGAGGGAGAATTTTAATACCTTTACCCCGAGCAACTTGGCAAGGCTGAAGTGTCCAAACTCATGGACAAAGATAAGGACTCCAAAGAGTATAATGGCTGATACTACAGTCATCTGCTTAACCTCACAACTGCCTCCGATGCCCTATGCCTTGCCCATTGGTCATAATAGAGGATATCCTCTATGTTATTGCTGATTGTAGTGGTATGGCTGTCCATAGTCTCATTCACGATGGCAGAAATATCTGTAAAGGCTATCCTGCTGTCAAGAAAGGCATACACTGCAACCTCATTGGCTGCATTCATAACTGCTGGCATTGTTCCACCTGCATCAAGGGCATCATAGGCATAGGACAGGCATGGAAAATTCTTGGTATCCGGCTCGGCAAAGGTGAGCTGTTTTATCTCTGAAAGATTGAGGGTTGAAAGAACCCCGCAGAGCCTCTCCGGATATGAAAGGGCATATGCGATAGGACCTCTCATGTCAGGCACAGAGAGCTGTGAAAGAAGGCTTCCATCTATAAACTCAACCATGGAATGTATGATACTCTGGGGATGGATTATCACCTTTATCATCTCCTTTGGAAGGCCAAAGAGCCAGTGTGCTTCTATGACCTCAAGCCCCTTGTTCATAAGGGTTGCCGAATCTATGGTAATTTTTTTCCCCATCCTCCAGTTTGGGTGCCTGAGCGCATCCTCAGGTGTGACCTTTAGGAGGTCTTCGTATCCCATACCTGAGAAAGGCCCGCCTGATGCAGTAAGGACAACCTGTTTTATCTCCGCCTTGCTCCTTCCATCTAAGCACTGAAACAAGGCGCTGTGCTCACTGTCAACAGGCAGGATCCTTACCCCATTGTTTGACACCTCTTTTGTGATGATTGAGCCTGCCATTACAAGGGCCTCCTTATTTGCCAGGGCAATGTCCTTTCCTGCCTTGATGGCCTCAAGTGTTGGTATAAGGCCGTCAGAACCAACTATGGCAGATACTACTATATCTGCCTCGGACAATGAGGCTATCTTCCTTATCCCCTCTTGCCCTGACAGGACATCTATATCTACCCTGCTTCGGAGTCTGTCTGCAGCATCTTTATCAAAGACACCAGCAACAGAGGGTTTTAGAAGCCTTATCTGTTCCTCTAAGATATCTATATTAGAGCCTGCAGCCAGAGCGATAACCCTGAACCTATCAGGGTATAGCCTTATTACATCTATTGTGCTAAGCCCGATAGAGCCTGTAGAGCCAAGGATAGTGATATTCTTCAAAGGTTCCTCAAGATATAAAGTACAGGGGCAGCAATAAGGGCGCCGTCTATTTTATCAAGGATTCCACCGTGTCCAGGAAAGACAACGCCTGAATCCTTAACACCTGCATCTCTTTTAAACATTGATTCCACCAGATCCCCTATAATGGAGACTCCTCCCAGGATTATACCAGTTAACAGGGATTCTTTGGTAGATATAAGGTCGGGAAAGATGTACCGTATAAGCAGGGCTCCTGCCATGCCTCCAATAAGGCTTCCAACAGCGCCCTCTACAGTCTTTTTCGGGCTTACTGCCTCATAGAGTTTATGTCTTCCTATGGATTTGCCTACATAATAGGCAAGGCTGTCCGCAGACCATACAGAGGCATAGAGAAGAAAGATGTTTTCCTTACCCATCTGCCTTAAAAGCACCTGATAACATAAGAGTCCTGGAATGTATAATACCCCTATAACTGCCGCTGAGATATCCGTTAGAGAGCCTGAAGGTGTATGCCCCTTCAGCATCCTGAAAACAAAAAAAAAGCTTATCCCTATCACCAGTATATCCTTGAAGACTAAAGGCCTCAGGTATATGGACACAAGGCATGTTATTCCAATGATCGTACCTATAAACCTGAGGGATTTGTCTGTCCGATACATGCTGTAGAACTCTGCCTGGGCAAGTATTGAGGCACACAATATCAGGACAAAAAAGTATATGGGGTGGAGATAGTTTATATAGAGGTATAACAGCGGTAAGACAATGACAGCAACAATCAGCCTTTTACTGTGCATTGCCTCAATCCCTTTTTGCGCCAAGAAGGTTTTCGATTCCAGGCACTCCATTTGCAGGAAGTGCCCCGAACTTCCGCTCTCTGCCTTGATAATCTCTAATGGCCTTAAGGAATTCTTCCCTTCCAAAATCAGGCCACAGCGTATCTGTGAAATAAAGCTCTGAATAGGCAGATTGCCACAGGAGGAAGTTGCTGAGCCTCATAACTCCGCTTGTGCGTATTATCAGGTCAGGCTCTGGAAGCCCTGCTGTATCAAGGTAGCGGTTAAATACTGCCTCATCAATACCCTCTGGTTCTATCCGCTCCTTTAACATCCGTCTGACCGCCCTCAGGATCTCATCCCTTCCACCATAGCTCATTGCAATAGTTAAAAACATGCCTGAATTCTTTTCCGTAGACTTTATCGTGTAATCTATAAGCCTGTGAATCGATGGTTCTAACCGCTCTATATCGCCAACAACCCTGAATATGATGTTATCCCTGACAAGTCTTTCCACTTCCCTTTTCAGGTAAAATTCAAAGAGGCCCATCAATGCCTTTACCTCATTAGATGGTCTTCTCCAGTTCTCCATTGAAAAGACATATAGTGTCAGGGCCTTTAATCCAATATGCAGGGAGGCGTCAATAATCTCCCTTACCCTTTTAACACCCTGCTTGTGGCCTTCTATCCTTGAGAGGCCCCTTAACTCAGCCCATCTGCCATTACCGTCCATTATTATCCCAACATGCCCTGGCATAGCAGCATGGGAAGTAGCATCATCTACCTGATTCACATTATTGCTTATCTCATTCACCTTCTAATCCCTTCTGTCAGTTGTCAGCTTTTAGCTAATAGCCTGTTTTATATAGATAAAGGGTTGTCCCCTTCATGAAGGTCCCTTTTATCGCCTTTGTAAGCCTCATCGTAAGTGTTGGAGTGCTGAGGAAGTATAGGTTTTTCCCCTCTATCCAGTAGTCTGTAACCATGCCTGGTATCTTTTTAAGAATGTTTTCCTCTTCCATGCTCAAACCATTCCATGTGAGCCCGTAGAACTCTGCATACTTGTAACCAAGGCCTTTAAGCATCCCGATGAATGGAACATTCTTGAAGACAATAAACTCCTTCCCTCTGCCTGTATTTATTGAGAGTATCCTTCCCTTTACATACCATTTGTTAGATCCACTCATTTGTGTGACAACATAGCCTTTGTCAAAGGAATATACAAAACCCCCATAGGGCTCTTTGCTCTTCCATACCCTTCTGCCATCGTCGTATACATAGAGGTAGCCATCATTGTCGTAAGTGAGCACATGTTTCTTATCGATATAATTGAATCCATAGATGTCAGTATCAGGAGGAAGCTTGAGGGTCTTGCCCTTTTCTATAGCATTTTCCCACACGGCCTCATACACAGGGCCGTAGAAACCGTCAGATCTTGAAAACCCCTGCATAAGGAGCCGTCCATCCATGACCCTGAAAAAATAAGGGAGGTTGTCTGCGATCCTTGAAAAATGTCCAGCGATCAGCTCAAGGATATACGAGCTAATGGTGCCGCCCTTCATAGAGGTTACTATAATCTCATCCTTCCCATCGCCGTTGATGTCAAGTGCATCTATTGAGAGATGTTCTTCTGAGGATACACCCTTTATATCCCATATCTCTGTCGGCTCATTTTTTGGGTTGTATATCCTTATATCATTTCCATTGCTTATTATCATCAGAGGCTTGCCGTCTCCTTTAACATCGCCGAATGTGATAAGAAGACCACCCTTTGGCATGTCAAAACTTTCCCACAGCTCTTGTCTTGAGAATGGTAGAAATTCCTCACCTGCTGACAGCTCCTTCATCTGCTGTCTTGTGAGTGAGCCCTGAACCTGTGCAAAGGTCTTCTCATCCTCAGGCCAGAGGAGCCTTGCCTGCATCAATAGGCCATTGTTCTTTTCAGTTGAAAAGACAATGACTGCCTTTACACCGAGGCTCCTGCCTGCATCAGAGAGGGCCTTATCTGTATAGGCCTTTACTTCAGGCTCTGCTATATCAAACCTGTTTGATTCCTTGAGGGCTTGATAGAATGCCTCTGCAGTAGCCCAATCAGCATCCACTGCCTGGATATAGGCAATCTTTATCCTTGTGGAGGTTATTCTAACCGTATCGCCGACCTTTATATCCCCATTTACAGGCACTGCCAATGCATAATTCTCAAAGACCTGTTTTACCTCAACCTCGCCCACATGGTCTTCAATCCTGCCTATAATCTGTTTTGTTATCGGATGGTAAAATGGAGCGCCCTGTCTGTAAACAGACAGCCTCATTACAATCCTTACCTTGTCTTTCCTGCCAATATCGAGCTTTATGAGATTATCCTCTATCTTGACTACCTTGCCCTCCACAGGATAAAAATACGATAGGATACTATCCCTCATATTGATAAATGGACTTGCTGCCTGCACTGTAGAAGAGCCATTATCTTCTAATGCCTCCTCCTTTGCTGCCGCAGTAGAACCAATAAGAGCGAAGAAGATTACTAAAAGGGCTGCCAGATATTTCATTTTAGACTCCCTGTTCCCTGTTAAACCTTTCGCTTTTTAGGCTGGTCATTGGCTACTGATATAGTAAACCTCAAATCCCTTTTATTTTCAAGGACTAATTCTCTGCTAAAGAAAAGGCATGTCCCCTGATAAAGCCTCTCTACCCCTGATTCTGAGAGTGAGACTGTTTCAATTGGGAAATGCCAAAGGTCTACGGGCTCCTCAAAATCAAAAGAGACAAGGACATTGAGATAGTCGTCAGAGAGTTGAAACCCCTTTATCTCCTGCCACTGCATTGTGCTGTCTATTGAGACATTGTTATCATTTATAGTTATCCTGCTATATGGAGAGCCGAGAAAGGAGACATTAAATTCAATCCCAAACCTTCCATCGAAACCGCTGCTGAGGCCGTAACAGACATCTATGGCAGGCCTTGTCTTGTAAAACCTTATGGTCTTTTCAAGATAGATAGCCCTGTCTGATACCAGACCGTGTCTATTGAAGTTTATCTCGAAGGAATCCCTATGCTTATTTATCCTGTAACTATACACGGCATTGAGGAAATCTCCAAGCTCCTGATAACGATTCTTTTTAAAAGATTCCGGTTCTGTATCTCCTGGAAGAAAGTGTTCTATCAGGGATGCCCTTTGATATGTATCGTATATTAAGAAGTGCTCAAGGCCCTCCTCTTTTACCTCTAACCTCTCATGAATAGTCTTTGTCTCATTATTGCTGGCCAAATTATTACTGGTATGTGAAGACCGTATCTTCTCATGATATGTCTCAGGCCTCCTTGTGAGTATATCGAGGATATTGAAATCAGCCTGTTTAAGAGAGAGCTCACGGAGGCTTCCTCCTTTCTGGCTTAGAAGGGCATTATAATGTGATGTGCTCAGGAAGATATCCCTTGCCCCTGTCTGTTCAATATCTCCTTCCTCAATCCTGGGCACTATCCCAAGGCTATTGTCTGCCATGCGCTCAGCCTTTAACAGATGCCTCCAGAGCGATGAGCGCAGGTGAGGCAGATAGAGGCCGCCGAAGATGCCGTGCCAATATGCATCATTACACTGCCCCTGCCACAGCTCATCCAATAAGCTCTGAGTTCTGAATTTTAAGTCTTGAGTTTCTTTTGATTCTTTCACTTTAAACTTTAAACTTTGAGCCGTGAACTTTTTAACTGCCTCATGCACCTTCCTGCTTATCATCAGCATGCGCTTATGTATGAGGTTCGCCTCAGGATACTTTACAAGGAAATACCTCCAGAAACCGCCCCTGAGAAAGACCTTTGCGTCTTCTTCACCCACGAGGTTTGTCAGGGCATTAAGGGTATGGGTGTATCGCTCAGACGCAGTGGTTGGAAGGGCCCACTCGCCCATCTCCCTGTAAGAGGCAGTTGGAAGATATACAAGCCCTTCAGGTAGATGTTTATCCACATATTCGCTAAAGGTTACTGTCTCTAACCATTCTGAGTTTTCTTCGATTGCCCTTAAAAATCTATCAAGCCAGCCATCCTGATACACATGCTTATATGTCCCAGGCCATATACCGAACTTCTCTCCATCATCTGCCATTGTAATAAGGCCGCCATTGAATCTCTCATACACCTGTCTCATATAGGAGATGACCTCCTCTACAGACCTGAATGGCACCAGGTATCGCATGCGTTCATTCCCAGGAAATATATTAATCTTCTGTCCCTGCTCCTCTGTTAAAAAGTATCCAAAGAGGTCGTTTTCCTCAAGGCCAACCATCTTGAAATGGAAGTCATCCACAGAGAGGTATTCGACATCGGCCATGGATAATACCTCTGGAAGATGCGGCTCCCATATCCTTTCGGCAAGCCATATGCCCCTTGGATTATACCCGAGCCTATCCCTGATAAAATCAGATTGTTTCTTAATCTGTCCGATCTTATCTTCATCCGGGATAGATGCGAGGACAGGCTCATAGAATCCGCCTGACAGGATTTCTACTCTTCCCTCCTTTACCATATTGGAAAGGATTTCAAAACCATCTTTGTGTCTGGTTGATATCCATTCAAGCAGATCCCCTGAATAGTGAAGGACAAATCTGAGTTCCTTGTGGGCATATACGGCCTGAAGGAATGGAAGATATGCCCTCCCATAGGCATCCTCTTTAACATGCTCGAAGTTTCCTGCGGGTTGATGGTTATGTATGGCAAGGATGAGGTTTAATTTGGCCATACCTGTTTTCTATCTTTTCGCCCGGCCACATTTCTCATCTATAAGAGCCCTGCCCTCTGCATAATAACAGGCACCTTATCCTCCATGCCTATTGCCATTATATGAACACCGTCAGAGATGCCATCTTCTTTTAACTGCCTTATATGCCTTGCTGCAATATTCAATCCTGTATCCAGTGCCTTTTCCTTTCCTGCGGCCTTAAGCTCATCTATCAACCCCTGTGGTACCCTTATACCAGGGACATTGTTGTTTATAAAGTTGGCCATGCCTGCACCCTTTAGAACCACAATACCTGCGAGGATCTTGACAGAAAACTTCCTTGCGTATTCCATAAAGCCCCTGAATTTCTCAATGTCATAGATTGCCTGTGTCTGGAAAAACCTCGCACCTGCTCTGACCTTCTTTTCAAATTTTATCAGCTGCGGCTCTACTGGATTTGCCTCAGGCGTTACAACCGCACCCTGGAAAAAATCTGTTGCGCCCTTTAGCTCATTGCCTGCCATATCCTTTCCATTATTGAGGCCATCCACAATCCTGAGAAGCTGGACAGACTCAACATCATAAACAGGCTTTGCACCCTTATGGTCTCCAGCAGACACATGGTCTCCTGTCATACATAATAGATTTTTTATACCGAGGACATTTGCTCCAAGGAGGTCTGATTGTAGTGCAATCCTGTTTCTATCCCGGCATGTCATCTGAAGGATCGGCTCAAGACCATGCTCTAAGGCAATCTTACAAACTGAAAGGGAACATATGCGCATAACCGCAGACTGATTGTCTGTGACATTAACAGCATCAACCCTGCCCTTGAGAAGCTCCATATGGTGGATCATCTCTTTGATGTCTGTGCCTTTGGGAGGGCCGACCTCTGCAGTAACAACGAATCTCACTGAATCTAATGCATCCTTAAAACTCATCTCTTCTTTTCCTCCCTCGCTACAAGGCTTCTCGGCTTCTGGCTTGCTGACCAGTCCTTTGCCTCCAGGGTCATTTCACAGAGCTCCTGCAGCTTATCGAGCCTCTTCATCCTCTCATAGATCCTAACCCAGGCGCACTTTATATCAGGGCTCACCTCACAGTGACCGTCCTTGCATCCGCCGCATGGGCCGTTGAGAAGTCCCTTTGGACATGCTGTTATGGGACATATGCCGCCTGTCTTATCCAGGATGCATTCCCCGCACAGGGAACACCGCTCATCAAACATCTGAAACCTTGTCATGTTTCCAAGGAAAAGACTGTCGTTTGTTGGATAGACAGGCTTGTCCTCAAATATCTCTACGGCAGCCTGTGTTCCTGCACCGCATGACATCACAAGGATACATTCAGCCTTATCCATCTCTTCCTTATACTTTTTGAGCTCTGTCTTTGTCCCCAGCACCTGACAGCCTGTCTTGGCAACGATACCGCCTGTAACTATCTTTCCCTCTGCCTCAAGGGCTTCTTTCATTGCCTTAACCTCAGGTTCCCCTCCTGTTCCGCATAGAGCTGCACATTCAGAACAGCCTATCAGAAAGAAGCTCTTGTAGTTTTTTATGTTTTCCATCAACTCCTGAAAATCCTTTTTCTTTGTGATTATCATTACCCCTCCTGTCAGGCAGATTTATCCTTTATCTGTTTTGTCTTATATAGAGGATGTAAGACCCTCTACACAAGGTTTTAAACCTAAGAGATTTTTAATTATAACGAAAGCGGTATCAAAAATAAAGTGGCCGAATTGTGCGGGCGAGAACACTAACTCAATTAGAAATGTCTTTGCCTTAGAATGAAGCAATCCTGCGGCAGAGACCGCAGGATTGCTTCATTCTGCAGTTTGCATCTGTCAATCTGCTGCGATGTCCTTGCCAAATCTAATTCGTTTGTGGTATTTTGACTTTTCAGGAGGTTTAAAATTTCTTTGCGAAACCAAGGGGGGCATTATGATTAAAAATGACCGATGGATCAAGGAGATGGCCGAAAAGGGCATGATAGAGCCCTTTGCCGAGGCTCAGGTCAGGGAAGGTGTTATATCCTATGGTGTAAGCTCCTACGGTTATGACATGAGGATCGCAGATGAATTCAAGATATTCACAAATATAAATGCAACCATTGTCGACCCGAAAAGCTTTGACCCAAAAAGCCTTGTCGACTTTAAAGGCGATATATGCATAATCCCGCCAAACAGCTTTGTCCTTGGCCGCTCTGTCGAGTATATAAGGGTTCCGCGGGAGACTATTGTTATCTGCCTTGGCAAATCAACCTATGCAAGATGCGGCATTGTAGTGAATGTTACCCCCCTGGAGCCTGAATGGGAAGGCCATGTGACCATAGAGATATCCAATACCACGCCGCTGCCTGCAAGGATATATGCAAATGAGGGGGTTGCACAGCTTATCTTCCTCGGCTCAGAGGAGTCCTGCTATATATCCTATGCAGATAAGCTCGGAAAATATCAGGCCCAGAGGGGGATAACCCTACCAAGGATATGACGGCAAAGCAACGGCTCATCCTCAGTCTTGATACATGGAACTACGATGAGGCCATTGAGATAGTTGAAAGATTCAGGGATTTACTGGATGTGTTTAAGGTAGGCTTTCAACTCTTCACATCTGTTGGCCCGAAGGTTGTAGAGAAGATAAACAGTATGGGCAAGAAGGTCTTCCTCGACCTTAAATTCCATGATATCCCAAATACGGTTTCAAAGGCCGGCCTGACTGCCACGAGGCTTGGCGTTTACATGTTTGATATCCACACACTTGGCGGACTTGATATGATGAGGAGATGCAGGGAGGATGTTGTAACCCTCTGCCTCAAGGAAAATTTGCCCAGACCACGGATCCTGGGAGTGACCATATTGACAAGCATTGACCAGAGGACATTAAAGGATGAGATAGGTATCACGCACAGTATACGAACCCAGGTAAGACACCTCTCGGGGCTTGCCTTAAAGGCAGGGCTTGACGGCGTTATTGCCTCGCCAGAGGAGATAACACTTATAAAAGGCCACTGTGGCAGCGGTTTTCTTGTTGTTACCCCTGGTATAAGGCCTTCAGGTACCCCAAAGGATGACCAGCGCCGCACACTGACACCAAGGGAGGCAGTTGTTCAGGGGGCTGATTATCTTGTCATTGGAAGGGCGGTGCTCTCCAATGCCAACCCCATGAAGGCATTGGAGGCAATCATTGCCGAGGTCAACAGCGTTTTAAATACAGAGATCTGATGTCTCTTAGATCAAAAAGGGCATTCCTGCAGGATATAGCTGAAGGCAATCCCTATCCCTTATATAAGGAGATTGCATTTGCAGAGCCATACACCTACTATGAGGCATTAAAAACACCCAACAGCCTGCTCCTTGAAAGCGTAAAAGGGCCGGAGAAGATTGCACGATACTCATTCATAGGGGTTGACCCCTATCTGACCTTCAGGACAAAGGATGGGGTAACCGAGATAACCTCAGGGGGGGATGTTATAAGGTCATCCATGCACCCTTTCAGGCTTTTAAGGCCATTGCTAAGGGCTGTGGTAAAAAGAGCAATGGGTCTTCCACCATTCATTGCCGGTGCTGCTGGCCTGATAGGTTATGATTTTGCCCATTACCTTGAGAGGCTTCCAAGGACTGTAAGGGATGACCTCCATACCCCTGATATGCATCTGCTTTTTTTTGATACAATCCTGTGCTTTGACCATATCGATAAAAAGGCATGGATAACATCATGTCCATGGGTAAAGGACATCAATAAATGGACACTGCAAGGCAGGACTGGGATAACCCCTGCACCTGATGCCTCATCATCTGCTGAATATTACGATGAGGCATTGGAAAGGATAGCCCTGATAGAATCAAGGCTTTATGTTGTAGGAGAGACAGATGGGAAGGGGGCAGCGGGGAAGATAGAAATAAGGCACGAGCTGTCAAAATCACAGTATATGGATATGGTTAAAAGGGCAAAGCAGTACATAGCCGCAGGCGACATATTCCAGGCAAATATATCCCAGAGGATATCTGCTGACATTAAAGGGATAGAGCCATGGGACATCTATAAGAAACTTTGCTCTATCAATCCCTCACCTTTTTCCGCCTTCCTACACATGGGCGATTATCTTGTGGTGAGCTCCTCGCCTGAGAGACTGCTGAGGGTGAATGATGGAATCATAGAGACAAGGCCTATTGCAGGGACAAGGCCGCGGGGAAAGGATAACAACGGTGACAGACTCATGCGGGCAGAACTTTTGATAAACGGGAAGGAAAGGGCAGAGCACATAATGCTTATAGATTTAGAGAGGAACGACCTTGGCAAGGTATCAGAATACGGCTCTGTTACAGTTGATGAACTGATGATTACAGAGGATTATTCCCATGTAATCCATATAGTTTCCAATATCAGGGGATGCCTTAAAAAAGGCAAGGACATCATAGATGCCATAAGGGCTGCCTTCCCAGGGGGGACGATAACAGGGGTGCCCAAGGTGAGGTGTATGGAGATAATTGATGAGTTAGAAAGCACCCAGCGTGGGCCATACACAGGCTCTATAGGCTACATGAGCTTTACAGGCGATATGGATCTGAATATTGTAATCAGGAGTTTTGTAATAAAGGATGATACTGCATATGTGCATGCAGGAGGAGGCATAGTGGCTGATTCTGAGCCCGAGAGGGAATATTACGAGACATTGAAAAAGGCAGAGGCGCTGATAAAGAGCCTTGAAGAGTTATAGGACTACCTGATATTTATCCTGAGGGATCTCCTTTTTATGCCAATCTTATTGAGCCTGACCTTTATGTCCCTGAGTAATCCATATGCCTCATCAATGGCCTCTCTTAAAAACAGTATCTCCTGTTTGATGTCCTTTAGTTCATCCTTTATTGATGACAAACCACTGCTGAGCTCCTCAACAGACCTTGTCAGGTCATAGGACGGCATTTCTTCGGCTTCAACAGATGGCTTTTCCTCTGCTATAGCCTCATATACAGGCATCCTCACAGGTTTCTCCATTACAGGGGCTGCCTCTACAGGTTTCTTTTCCCTCTCTATTGTAACCTTGTGTTTGCTCATTATATCCTTAAGAAGATTCCTTGTAATCTCCTTAAAGGTCTCTTCAACGCCTTTCCCCTTAACTGCTACTGCCTCAAAGTAAGGCACACCCCTCTGATTCAAATCAGAATTGAGTTCATCTATGCTCATCAGCTCAGTCAGGTCCCTTTTATTATATTGTAAGACTATGGGGATTGTATCAGGATTAAGATTGTTGGCAATCAGGTTTTCCCTCATGTTTTCAAGACTCTCTATGTTTGCATCCTTTAACTCCCTCTGTGAATCAGCAACAAAGACCACGGCATCTGCCCCTTTGAGCACAAGCCGCCTTGTTGCATTATATCTCACCTGTCCTGGAACCGTATACAACTGAAATCTTATAGAGAAGTCCTTTATCTTGCCGATGTCTATAGGAAGGAAATCAAAAAACAGCGTCCTGTCTGCCTCAGTGGCAAGGGAAAGCAGCTTGCCTCTGTTTTTGAGGTCAAGCATTGAATGCAGATACTGGAGGTTTGTTGTTTTTCCAGAAAGGCCAGGACCGTAATAGACGACCTTCAGGGTTATCTCTTTTGTAGCATAATTAAAAAGGGCCATGCCTTAGGATACTATAATTTTGTATCGAGTTCAAGATGGAGATAGTTGATGCCTAACTTATGTAGCTTAACCAGGGTTCGTAATCCTGTCTTTTGCCTCTTACTATATCAAAAAATGTCCCCTGGAGCTTTTTTGTGATTGGCCCTGGCCTGCCATCTCCAATAGGCCTGGCATCTACCTCTCTTATAGGCGTTATCTCTGCTGCTGTGCCTGTCAAAAATGCCTCATCTGCAATATAAAGCTCGTCTCTTGTAAACCTCTGCTCATATACCTCTATACCCTCATTTTGAGCAATCCTTATGATACTGTCCCTTGTTATGCCTTCAAGGATGGATGTCAGGGATGTTGTCTTCAATACACCACCCCTCACGATAAAGATATTTTCGCCGCTGCCCTCGGCAACATAACCCTCTGTATCAAGAAGAACAGCCTCATCATACCCGGAAGATACAGCCTCCATTTTTGCCATTATAGAGTTTACATAACTGCCGCAAACCTTTGCCTTGGTCATGCTCACATTGACATGGTGTCTTGTAAAGGAGGATACCTTTACCCTTATCCCCTCGTTTAATCCCTTCTCTCCAAGATATGCTCCCCACGGCCACACAGCTATTGATACCTTTACAGGGTTGTCTTTGGGATAAAGGCCCATGGCGCCATATCCAAGATAGGCAATTGGCCTTATATAGCATTCCTTGAGGTCATTGGCCTTTATGGTCTCCTTGATTGCATTTGTTATGGCATCCTTATCATAGGGTATATCCATCTGAAGGATGTGGGCAGAGCAGTAGAACCTGTCCACATGCTCCTTCAGTCTGAAGACGGCAGGCCCCTTATCTGTCTCGTAACACCTTATACCTTCAAATACACCGAGGCCGTAGTGAAGGGTATGTGTAAGGATGTGGACTGTTGCGTTGTCCCACTCAACGAGATTCCCATCCATCCATATCTTTTTCATGTTCATCATCGGATCTTCCAGGGTAATAAGAGTATTACTTATAACAAATCCATATAATTATTGTCAAATACACCAACCAACACGCTTTCCTTGAGGCGGAGAAAATTTTCTTGACAAACACTCTTAAAGAGTGTTCTAATTTTATTATGGTTCCCCTTCTAAATCGTGAAATCGTAATCGTAATAGAAGAGGCAAACCAGCCGTTCTTGTTTAAAGACCTCAGTTCTAATCATATGTTCAATGTTCACGACCTCGTCAATACACCCTTTGACAATGCAGAACCCATTGCCAAAGAAATGTTGCTTATAAAGTTACTAAGGAGTTCAGAGGTATGGAGACATTCTTATAAAATCCCTCCTAAACCTCCCTTTGCCAAAGAGAGGAATTCCCCCTCTTTGGAAAAGAGGGGCGAGGGGAGATTTTTTAAAGCATGTCATCTTACCTATGTACTTCTTAGTAACACTGAAGGATAAGGGATGGTTAAACTTGCAATAGCAGGGGGAGACCATACTGCCAGCAGCCTCCTCTCTATGCTGAGGAGCGATCCTGATGCAAGGATTGTGGGAATCTACGAAAAAAATGCCGAGACCCCTGGAGCAGTCCTTGCACAAAAATGGGGCATCCCATTTTTTGATGATATTAATATCCTCGCCATGGTAGCCAAGCCCGAAATCATTATCAATGTTACCGGAGATGCAAAACTGACCGAAAAACTGAGGAATTTGTTCAGCCGTATAGAGGTCATTGATGCCATTGGTGCAAATCTTTTATGGAAGACCGTAGAGAAAAAGAAAAATGCCCTTATTGAGCTTTCTAAGACCATACACGATGAAAAAAGGATTATCTCAATCTTACAGGATGCAAAGAAGCCTGATGAGTTCCTGAGTTTTATCCTTGAAAAAACAATGGAATTGATGGACCTGCCAACAGGCAGCATAGCCGTGATAGAAGGGGATAAGGTATGTCTGCTTGCCTCAAAGGGCCTGAGCAAAGGCTCCACAGAAAATAAGCGATGGAAAATAATGCCTGGTGGCCTGACGGATATGGTTGTAGGGGAACGAAAGACGGTAACAATAGCTGATACCTCGAGGGTTAACTACACCATTAACCCTGCATTTATAGACCAAGGGATTAAATCAGTTATCGCATGCCCGTTTATAGTAGATAGCCATGTCTATGGGGTAATTTACCTTGGCGACTTCAAACCGAGGCAATTCTCTGAGAGGCAGAAGCGGCTTTTAACAATCTTGGCTATGCTTGTGGGTCTCACCCTTGATAGGCTAAATCTCCTTGAAAGACTTAAGGGAAGAGAATCTGGAGTCGATATTCAGATAAACAAGGATGTGAATGAAAGGGCAGAGGAACTTGAAGGCATCGATGAAGAGTTGAAGCAGCTAAACCAGCACAAGAGTAGATTAATAGCCAATATTAGTCATGAACTGAGAACACCACTTAACTCTATCATTGGTTTTTCCAATGTCCTGTTAGAGAAAACCTTTGGCGAGCTAACAGACAATCAGGAGAGGCATGTTAAAAATATCCATTCCTCAGGCAGGTATCTCCTCGATCTTATAAACAATGTCCTTGATATAGCCAAAATAGACTCAGGCAGATACGATATGTGCTATGAGGCATTCCGTCTGGATGAAGTGATAGCTGAGATTTTCAATATAATGCAGCCTATGGCTGACAATAAATCCATCAGTCTGAATATTCGCATAGCGGAGGATGTTGATTCCATTACAGCAGACAGGGTCAAACTCAAACAGATATTCTATAATCTTCTTTCTAACGCTATAAAATTTACCCCTGAGGCAGGGAAGATAGGTGTCATTGTCGAAAGAGAGGCAGGCAGGCGTGAATCTGAAGGCCAGGAATTCATAAGATTCTCTGTGTGGGACACAGGGATTGGTATAAGACCTGATGACATAGAAAGGATATTTGATGAATTCGAGCAGGCAGATACAACATTCACAAGAAAATACGGAGGGGCTGGCCTTGGTCTTGCCCTGACAAAGAGGCTTGTCGAGTTACACGGAGGCAGGATAAGCGTTGAAAGCACCTTTGGTGAAGGCAGCACCTTTAGCTTTTTCATTCCTCTCATTTCACCACAGGAGAAGCCCTTGATAGAGGAGGTCGAGGCAGTGAACCTGAATTTCCCATGGATGAAGGAGAATGCCCCGCTGATATTGGTTGTGGAAGATGACCCGTCCAGCGCTGAACTTCTTACGCTACACCTTACACAGGCAGGTTACAAGGTTGCCCATGCATTTGATGGCGAAGAGGCAATAGAAAAGGCCAGGACATTGAGGCCATTCGCTATAATGCTTGATATAATGCTTCCAAAGAAAGATGGATGGGAAGTGCTCCAGTCCCTTAAGAGTGATGACCTAACATCCAAGATCCCTGTTTTAATACATTCCATAATTGATAATAAGGATCTGGCATTTGCCCTCGGTGCTACAGATTATCTATTAAAGCCTCTTGACAAGGATGCCCTTCTGGAAAAACTCCAGGGGCTGAGTATCTCAATGGGCAGAAGATGTCCAACAGTTGTTCTGATAATAGAATCCAATGGGAGTACAGATTCTCTGAAGGAAGGCCTTAGCCCCCAAGAATTTCTCGTATATTCTGCAAAGGAAGGCAAGAGGGGGATAGAGCTTGCCACAGCATTGAGACCTGATGTCATATTGCTTGACTTTGAACTTCCTGACATGTTGGGCTTTGATGCGGTGAGGGAATTAAAGGGAAACCCCTCAACGAGAGATATACCTGTATTCATCCTTACTGAAAAGGATATATCTGTTGAGGACAGGATCAGCCTTATGGGGAAGATTGATTGGATTATAAGAAAAAATAGATTTGATGTTGGCGAACTCATCGACCATATAATGGAGATAGAGGTGCTCTATCCAAAGAGGGCAGGACTTGTGGATGAGACGACAGGGATATTCAGCCACAGATATTTCCAGATCAGATTAGCACAAGAGGTGGAAAGGGCATTGAGATACAAACAGTCATTGAACCTTATGCTCCTTGATGTAGATTTCTTCGGTCAGTACATAAGGGATAACGGTGAGCAGTATGGAAACACCGTGTTGAAGAAGGTTTCCGAACTTTTAAGAAAGAACATAAGGGGTTCAGATGTAGTGGTTCGATATGGCGGAGATGCCTTTGCCATTATACTGCCGAATACAGTTATATCCGCAGCCCTTTCTTTAGGCAACAAGCTCAATGCCATAATAAGGAACTACCCATTTATCCATGGAGAGAGCCAGCCAAAGAGTAGGCTAACAGTCAGCGTTGGTCTTGCTTTTCTTGATGGGCAAACTACCGAAGAACTTATCCTTTGTTGCGAAAAGGCACGGACTCAGGCTATTAAAAGAGGTGGAGACAGGGTAGTGATATATTCAAAAGAGCATGAAAATACAGAAGGGATCTCAACTAAGAAGGTGTGAGCCGCAATCCTACACATTGTCCAGTATATGGCCCATCTTCTTCTTCTTGGTCTTAAGATAGATGAGATTTCTGTCATTTGGCCTTGTCTCTATTGAGACCCTCTCAACAACCTTCAGGCCATATCCTTCAAGGCCGACAATCTTCTTCGGGTTATTTGTCATAAGCCTCATCTTTCTTACCCCTATATCAACAAGTATCTGTGCGCCGATGCCGTAATCCCTTAGATCAGGCTTGAACCCGAGTCTGAGGTTTGCCTCCACTGTATCAAGCCCTTTGTCCTGAAGCTCGTATGCCTTCAATTTATTGGCAAGCCCTATACCACGGCCCTCCTGCCTCATATAGAGTATCACGCCCTTGCCCTCTTTCTTTATCATCTCCATTGCCTTGTGCATCTGCTCTCCGCAGTCGCACCTCTTTGAGGCAAAGACATCACCTGTGAGGCATTCTGAATGAACCCTTACAAGGACCGAATCATCAGGCCTTATCTCTCCTTTGACAAGGGCTATGTGCACATTGCTGTCAGCATAGTTGCTGTAGGCAATAGCAGTGAAATTCCCTCCGTATTCCGTTGGAAGTGTTGTTACAGCAATTCTGTTAACGAGACGGTCCCTGAGCATGCGATACCTTATAAGGTCCTTCACGGTTACAATCTTTAAATGGTGTCTCTCTGCAAATTCCATCAGTTCAGGGACCCTTGCCATTGTCCCGTCGTCATTCATTATCTCGCAGATCACACCTGCAGGATAAAGGCCTGCAAGCCTTGCAAGGTCAACAGAGCCCTCTGTCTGGCCTGTCCTCTGCAAAACCCCGCCGGGCTTTGAACGGAGCGGGAATACATGCCCTGGCCTTGCAAGGTCCTCTGCAACTGTCTTTTGGTCTATGGCTGTAAGTATTGTTCTGGCCCTGTCCGCTGCTGATATGCCTGTTGTCACACCCCTCTTTGCCTCGATGGATACAGTAAAGGCCGTGCCAAAGGCAGAGGTGTTTTCCTCTGACATCATGGGAAGCCTTAATTCAGCAACCCTTTCAGGGGTAAGGGAAAGGCATATGAGACCCCTGCCGTATTTGGCCATGAAGTTGATGGCCTCTGGAGTAACCTTCTCAGCAGCCATACAGAGGTCTCCCTCGTTCTCCCTGTCTTCATCGTCAACAAGGATGACCATCTTTCCCTTTTTTATGTCTTCAAGTCCATCCTCTATGGAATCAAATCTATAGCCTTCTCTGCTCATATATATCCTTCCTCCTTTAACAGGCCTGAGAGCCTTGATTCCCTCTGTGGCTCCAGGAATCTTTCGATGTATTTCCCTATAATGTCTGCCTCAAGATTGACAGTATCGCCGACAGCCTTAAATCCCATGGTAGTGACAGAGGCCGTGTGTGGTATAATTGCAACAGAGAAGGAGTCTTTGTCAAGGCCAATTACTGTAAGACTTATCCCATCCACTGCTACAGAGCCCTTTAGGATGACATATCTGAGAAAATCAGGTGAAGCCGCTACCCTGTAAATGGTGAATTCCCCTTCTGCCCTTTTCTCCTTTATAGTGCCTGTGACATCTACATGTCCTGTGACCATGTGTCCGCCGAGTCTTTGTTGTAGGGTCATTGCCCTTTCGAGGTTTACCCTGTCGCCTATCCTGAGATTACCGAGGTTAGCAGCCTTTATGGTCTCAGGAGATACATCAAATGAGATACTGTCTTTTTTTGTCTCTGTAACTGTGAGGCATACACCATTCACAGATATGCTCTCGCCAGGCTGCACATCCCTTATGGCATTTGCCTTTACTTTAAGCCTTATGCCCCTTTCATGCCTTTCAATGACCTGAATGCTGCCAAGTTCCTCTATGAGCCCTGTAAACATCTATTTTATCCTTGATGTGTCTATGCTGAAGTTATACTCTCTTTTAAGCCTTCCGCCGAATATAGACACTGTCTCTGTCCAATGGGTCTTCAATACCCTTTTGCCATCGGAGTGTTCAATAACAATATCATCCCGTCCTATTGGTATATTCAAGGTAGTTACCTTGGCCATTGCCATATCTAATATCTCTCCATCACTTGCAGCACTGGGTCGAATTTCTGAAAGGTTCTTCATATCATCTCTCAATGAGTAATATCTGTAATAGGGCATGCCGAGGTTTACCCCCGCATAGATTATCAGTGCAAGGACAAGGATACATATAAGCCATCTTATTGGAATAAGGCCTGAATTATCCCTGTATGTCCTGTCTGATAATCTCAATTTATCAGTTTCCCTATACGGTCGAATCTGATCCAATGACGGTTACTGCTCCACGACCAGTATATGATGAATGCCTTGCCCAGTATCTCCTTGTTGACATCCACATATCCCCAGAAACGGCTGTCATAGCTCTGATCCCGGTTGTCGCCCATTACAAAAACCTTTCCCTTTGGGACAATAAATGGGCCGAGATTATCCCTGGGCTCTGCCCATCCTGGTTCAACACCATTATCGTTATGTATGACATACGGTTCATTAAGGGGTTTGCCGTTTACATATACAACCTTGTTCCTTATCTCAATCCTGTCTCCTTCCACCCCAATGACCCTCTTTATAAAGTCCCTTTTATGGTCCACAGGGAATTTAAATACTATAATATCACCTCTTTTGGGTTTTTCAAAGACAAGTATCCTGTCATCCGTAAAGGGTATTGTTGTCCCGTAGATGAATTTGTTTACGAGGATGTGGTCTCCGATGTCCAGTGTTGGTATCATAGAACCGGATGGGATCTTAAATGCCTGAACCACATATGCCCTTATCAACAGGGCAAGGATAAGGGCAGTTATTATCGCCTCTGCATATTCTCTAAAGACCGATTTCTTTCTTTCCATTACCTCACCTTTAACACGGCAAGGAATGCCTCTTGCGGCACCTCAACGCTACCGAGATGTTTCATCCTTTTTTTGCCTTCCTTCTGTTTTTCCAGGAGTTTCCTCTTCCTGGTTATGTCGCCGCCATAACACTTAGCGAGGACATTCTTCCTCATGGGTTTAACCGTTTCCCTTGCAAGTACCTTGTTGCCGATTGCTGCCTGTATGGCCACCTCAAATAGCTGTTTTGGTATGACCTCCCTCAACTTCTCCACAATCTGCTTTCCCTTCTGGTATGCCTTTTCCCTGTGCACTATTAAAGACATCGCATCTACAGGCATACCGTTAAGGAGTACGTCGAGTCTTATGAGATCTGCCTCCCTATAGCCGAGGAAGTCGTAATCCATAGAGGCGTAACCTTTTGAGAGGGATTTCAGTCTGTCGAAAAAATCCCAGAGTATCTCATTCAAAGGCATCTCATAGACAACTATTATCCTGTCCTTCCCTACATAGGTGAATTCTGTCTGCATCCCGCGTCTTTCCTGACATAGTTGCAGTATCTGCCCGACAAATTCCTGCGGAACAAATATCTTGACCTTAACAAATGGCTCCTCTATCCTGAGGGTCTTTTCAGGAAGCTTTGTAGGGCTATCTATGAATGCGGTCTGGCTGTCTGTCCCTGTGACCTTATACACGACCGTTGGCGCTGTGCTTATTAGTGATAGGTTAAACTCCCTCTCAAGTCTTTCTTTTATAATCTCCATGTGCAGAAGACCCAGAAAACCGCATCTGAAACCAAAACCGAGGGCAGCAGAGGTCTCTGGCTCAAAGTTGAATGATGAGTCGTTGAGTCTGAGCTTTGAAAGGGCATCTTTCAGATCCTCATACTGCTCTGTATCTGTCGGATAAAGTCCGCAGAAGACCATCGGCTTTATCTCTCTGTATCCAGCGCACGGCTCTGTTGCAGGCCTCTCTGCCTTTGTTATGGTATCGCCTACCTTTGTATCTCCTATTGTCTTTACACCTGCAATAATGTAACCGACCTCGCCAGTGGACAGTTCATCCTTTGACTTCATCTTTGGTGTAAATATACCGACAGCATCCACATCATAGCTTTTTCCTGTTGCCATAAATGTTATCCTCGAGCCAGGACGCACAGTGCCGTCAAAGACCCTTACAAGGACGATTACTCCTTGATAGTTGTCAAACCAGGAGTCGAAGATAAGGGCCTTTAACGGGGCATGTATATCGCCCGTTGGAGACGGTATATTTTTTACAACAGCCTCAAGGATGTCCCTTATCCCAGTGCCCTCTTTTGCACTTGCAAGTATGGCATTGGAACAGTCAATCCCGAGTATATCTTCAATCTCTTTCTTTATCCTCTCAGGTTCAGCGCTTGGCAGGTCTATCTTATTGATAACAGGGATTATCTCAAGGTTATGCTCCATTGCAAGATAGGCATTGGCAAGGCTCTGGGCCTCTACTCCCTGTGTCGCATCCACAACGAGGACAGCCCCTTCACAGGAGGCAAGGCTCCTTGAGACCTCGTATGAAAAATCCACATGCCCTGGTGTATCAATGAGGTTGAATGTGTATTGTCTCCCATCCAGGGCGCTATAGTTTAGACAAACTGCATGGGCCTTTATAGTTATCCCCTTCTCCCTCTCAAGGTCCATGGAGTCAAGCACCTGCTCTGCCATCTCCCTCTGGGAAAGGGCACCTGTAATCTCAAGTATCCTGTCGGCAAGGGTGGATTTTCCATGGTCTATATGGGCTATTATGGAGAAGTTTCGTATATCAGTTTTCATAAAGATTTAAAGACAAGACCTGCTGCGCCTATCGCACCTGCATCCTGGCCTAAGGATGACTTTATTATACTAACCTTCTGCTGTAATGGTGCAAGGGTCCTTCTATGAAATTCCTTCCTTGCCAGCTCTATGAACAGATCCCATGCCCCTAAAAGTCCGCCGCCAAGGATTATTGCCTCAGGGCTGAAGAGATTGGCAAGGGTTGCCATGCCGATTCCCAGATAGCGGCCAAAATCCCTGAATATCTCTCTGCTCAAATTATCCCCATCAAGTGCAGCCCTGTATATAAGCTCTCCTGTGAGTTTATAGAAATTCCCATTACAGCATGCCCTTAGTATAGTATCCTGACCCTTTTCAATAGCCTCTACAGCCTTATTTACAATAGCCCTACCAGAGGCATATGCCTCAAGGCAGCCATAGCCACCGCAGGCACATTTTACACCTTCTCCTTCTATAATCATATGCCCGACCTCTGCAGCCCCTTTGAAGAGATCACCATCATAGATTATACCGCCGCCAATGCCTGTGCCGAGGGTTAAAAGCACGAAGTCTTTAAATCCCTTGCCGCTGCCAACCCATTTCTCTCCGTAGGCATATGCATCGGCATCATTTTCAACGACTACAGGGAGATGAAATCTCTCCTGTATTGCCCTGGTAATCGATATGTCGACAATCTGCGGTATGTTAGGGGAAAGGGTTACTCTTCCTGAGCCTCTGTCCACAATACCTGCTACCCCTACACCTATTCCTACAGTATCATCCGTGATAATACCGTCTATCAAAGCAATAGCTGACTCGATGGGCGAGGATGATAGCGGCTCCTTTAACCCTTTGATTATCCTTCCATCCTCTGATATATTTGAGGCCCTGATATTTGTTCCGCCGATGTCTATTCCAACTGCTGTCTTTCCCACGGTTACCCACCTCATTTAAAAACTTGCGTTAATTTAATTTTTTATATTACCATAAAGCTTAAAATAATTACCATTTAGGCGATGTTTGGTAGCCTGACAGGCTGAGCGGATTGCTATGAAAAAAACTCAATTGCTTCAGGATTTGCTGGTATTTTTATCTGTTGCATTTTTTGCAACAATTGCCATGGATAGAACACTGCTATCCGCCATATCGCATACAGATACACTGGATGCAATAGCAAGGGTCTTTAATTTTATCGGCTCAGGAGGTTTTCAATTATCGTTATTTCTTATATTGCTTCTCATAGGTTATACAAGGGCCTATGGCAAACAGGGTCTGATAGCCTTTTTATCAGCAGCAATTACAGTCCAGGCTCTAAAGCACCTTATAGGTGCATCAAGGCCATGGCTTGCTAACCACGGCAGTATAGAGGTCTTTACAGGGCCGACCCTTGCAAAAGGCTTTGACTCTTTCCCCTCAGGCCACACAACAACGAGCTTTGCCCTGTGCTATGTATTTTCAAGGAGATACCCTCGACTTACACTGCCTTTATATCTAACTGCTGTGCTTGTCGGTCTTGCGAGGTTGTACTGTCATGCCCATTGGCCTGTTGATGTCTTAGCAGGAGCAGTTGTTGGAACCTCAGCAGGTTATGTCCTTATCAGGATTCAGAAGGATAAAGACATACGATAATTCGTCATTTGAAATATTACGGTATTTATTTTAATATTAAGCTATGTTAGGGCTTCTAAAAAAGGTAATAGGCACGAAGAATGAGCGGGAGATAAAGAGGCTCATGCCTATCGCGGAACAGATTACTGCGATTGAACCACAAATCTCCTCCCTTTCAGATGCCGAACTCAGGGCAAAGACAGATGAATTCCGCCACAGGATAGATGGAGGTGTGGGCCTTGATGAAATACTCGCAGAGGCATTTGCTGTTGTAAGGGAGGCCTCAAGAAGGGTTCTCGGGATGAGGCACTTCGATGTCCAGCTTATGGGCGGGATTGTGCTTCATGAAGGAAGGATTGCCGAGATGAAGACAGGTGAAGGGAAAACCCTTGTTGCCACCCTTTCTCTTTATCTTAATGCCCTTGAGGGCAGGGGTGCACATCTTGTTACAGTCAACGATTATCTCGCCAAGAGGGATGCGCAGTGGATGGGCCCCATCTATCATTTCCTCGGTCTCTCTACTGGAGTAATACAGCACGAGGATAGTTTCCTCTACGACCCGACATACAAATCAGAAGAAAAACGACTGCATCATCTCAGGCTGTGTTCAAGAAAAGAGGCCTATCAGGCAGATATTACATACGGGACAAATAACGAGTTTGGTTTTGATTACCTCAGGGACAACATGAAATACGACATTAACGACTATGTCCAGAGGGAGCTGAACTATGCGATAGTGGATGAGGTTGACAGCATACTTATAGATGAGGCGAGGACGCCTCTGATAATATCAGGCCCTGCAGAGGAGTCAACAGACAAATACTATAAGATCGATAAGATAATCCCGCGGCTTAAAAAGGACAAGGACTATACCATTGAGGAAAAGACAAAGACAGTTGCCCTCACAGAGGAGGGCAATGCAAGGGTAGAGAATCTTCTTGGCGTAGTAAACCTCTATGACCCATCAAATATTGAGCTTGTTCATCATGTGCTTCAGGCACTCAGGGCACATGCCCTGTTCAAAAGGGATGTAGACTATGTGGTAAAAGACGGTCAGGTAACAATAGTGGATGAATTTACAGGCAGGCTCATGCCTGGCAGGCGCTGGAGCGATGGCCTGCATCAGGCAGTTGAGGCAAAGGAGGGGGTGAAGATTGCGAGCGAAAACCAGACACTTGCAACTATCACATTCCAGAATTTCTTCAGGATGTATAACAAGCTCTCAGGCATGACCGGAACCGCAGACACCGAGGCAGCAGAGTTTGGCAAGATATACAACCTGGATGTTGTTGTGGTACCAACCAACAGGCCTATGATCAGGATTGACAATGCCGATGTTGTATATAAGACAGAAAAGGCAAAGTTCAATTCGGTAATAGAGGAGATTATAGATTGTCATAAAAGAGGCCAGCCTGTGCTTGTGGGGACTATATCTATTGAGAAGTCAGAGATACTGAGTTCAATGCTTAAAAAGAGGGGTATAGCACATTCTGTATTGAATGCAAAATACCATGAGAAAGAGGCAGAGATTATTGCCCAGGCAGGAAGAAGTGCTGCAGTAACCATTGCCACAAACATGGCTGGCAGAGGCACAGACATAGTCCTTGGTGGCAATCCTGAGGGCCATGCCAGGGACATGTTAAAGGAAAAGAAGGATTACACGGACAAGGAGTGGGAGGATGCCGTTACAAAGGCAAAGGAGTTGTGTGAGAAGGACAGAGAAAAGGTTATATCTGCCGGAGGAGTCCATATCCTTGGCACAGAGAGGCATGAGGCAAGAAGGATAGACAATCAGTTGAGAGGTCGTTCCGGCCGTCAGGGAGACCCTGGCTCATCCCGTTTCTACCTCTCATTAGAGGACGACCTCATGCGGATCTTCGGCTCTGACAGGATATCATCCATTATGGACAGATTTGGCATGGATGAGAACATCCCCATCGAGCACAAGATGGTCAGCAGGGCCATAGAGAATGCCCAGAAGAGGGTTGAGTCCCAGAACTTTGAAATAAGAAAGCACCTGCTTGAATACGATGATGTGATGAACAAGCAGCGTTCAGAGATATATGCCTTCAGGAAGGATATCCTCAGTGGTGACGGCCTAAAAGACAAAGTAATAGAGATGATAGAGGATGGAATTGATGAAATATTATCCATCTATTGTCCTGAGAACAAGCATGAGGAGGAATGGGATATCAAGGGGCTTTCCGAGGTCGTTTACAGAGAGTTTTCCATATCCCCTGCCATAGAGGCAAGGGGCTATGCAGACATACGCAACGCACTGCTTGATGATGTTAAAAAGGCATACGATGACAAGGAAAAAGAGATCGGCAGCGAGATGATGCGGTATCTCGAAAAGGTAATTGTGCTGCAGGTTGTTGATGCCCAATGGAAGGACCACCTCCTGGCCATGGACTATTTAAAGGAAGGGATAGGACTCAGGGGTTATGGCCAGAGAGACCCACTGGTTGAATATAAGCGTGAGGCATTCGCGATGTTCTCCGATTTATACAACAGGGTTTCTACAGAGGTTATAAGCAGGCTCTTCAAGATACAGGTAAAAAAGGAAGAGCCAGCTCAAAAGATAGCCGTCAAACCGCAGAGATTGCTCTATAACAGGGGAGACGGCGGTGAAGGGCCTCAGACTGTAGTAAAAGGCAAAAAGGTTGGAAGGAATGAGCCATGTCCGTGTGGAAGCGGCAAGAAGTATAAAAAATGCTGCGGGATAAATGCATAGGGTAATTGTCTTAGAAAAGGCCGAGGACTTTACGGGTAAGCACGGCACTGAACTCAGGGATAAGGGCTATGAGATCTTTAGGACAAGAAGCATTAGAGAAGCATGCCTACAACTAAAAAAAGACAATATCAGCCTTATTGTTGCCACGGATGAGTTTGACCTGAAGATCAAGGATTTTATTAGGTTTCAAGGCCTTTCAAAGGATGTACCGAAGCTTATCATTACAGAAAAGAAATCCCTGAGTAAGATTAAACCCTGGCTGAAGGATGACCTCGCATATCCAATCTTTAGGCCTGTATCCCTCAAGGAATTCTCTTACCTCTATGAACGGCTTAACGCTGAAGGCGTAGTGATAAACGAGAACAAAAGGCTCAAGGATGAATTTTTGATCACAAAAAAACAGCTTGAGTTCTTTGAGGAAGTAAGCAGGACGCTGACCTCTGCACTTGAACTCGATGATGTTATGACTACCATAATGGAAAAGACAAAGGATATGACCAGGGCAGAGGCATGGTCTATCATGCTCTTAGATGAGGACACAGGAGAGCTTGTTTTTAAACGCATACGGGGGGAAAAGGCAAAAAAGATACAGAGATTCAGGTTGAAGCTCGGTGAAGGCATAGCAGGATGGGTTGCCAAGGAAGGGGTCCCTGTAGTTATACCTGATGTTTCAAAGGACCCAAGGTTTTATGAGAAGATAGACAGGGCAATACATTTCAAGACAAAGTCCATGATGTGTGTCCCTATAAAGAGTAAAGGGCGGGTTCTTGGTGTCCTGGAGGTTGTCAATAAGGCAACAGGAGAGCCATTTACACAGGCTGACCTCGACCTCCTGCTTAGACTCGTTGACCATGCTGCCATCGCCGTAGAAAGGGCATCCCTCTATCAGAAGATGGCTGAGATGGCTATAACCGATGACCTCACAAAGCTGTTTAACCTGAGATACCTTAACAGGACCATCGATACTGAGATAGAGCGCTCAAACAGATACGGCTCTTCTGTGTCAGTTATATTTATGGACCTCGACTATTTCAAGAATGTAAATGACCAGTATGGACATCTTGTTGGAAGCAAACTCCTGGTAGAGGTAGCGCAGCTTCTATTAAGAAATCTCAGGACTATAGATATAGTAGCCCGTTATGGTGGCGATGAATTTGTCGTGGTCCTCCCTCAGACCAACCCAAGGGCGGCATTTATGATTGCAGAAAGGATAAGGAGGTCAATGCTGCGCAATGTCTTTTTGAAGAATGAAGGCTATTCTCTCAGGTTGACAGCAAGCTTCGGCATTGCCTCATATCCAGAAAGCGCAAAGACCAGGGAAGAGCTTATAAGATTTTCCGATGAGGCAATGTATAAGGTTAAAAATACGACACGGGATGGCGTTTATGCCATCCTGCCGCAAAAATAACAACGGTTTATTTGATTAGACTTTTCTCAAAGCTCTCAACGCCTTTTTCTGCTGAAACTGCTGCCTTTTTAGCTGATTCCTCTGCCCTTTTTGCAGCGGCCTCTGCCTTATTAGCCGACTCCTCTGCCCTGGTAGCAGATGCATTTGACTTCTCACTGGCATTGTCTGCCTTTCTCTCAGAGGCATCTGACCTCTCAGCAGCGGCCTTTGCCCGATTAGCTTCTTGTATTGCCTTTTGTAAACGGGCCCTTTCTTCTGGGCTCAACTTATAATATGTCCTGCCGCCAAAGCTAAGAGTAAGTCCTGCTGCTGCCTCAAAATTATTATAGGGTCTACCTGTAAAGGTCATAATGTGCCGTGCATCCATCCTGAATGACACATTATTTTTGAGGGCATATTTAAAGCCTGCACCATAATTTATGAGAAACCTGTCAGAAAAGTCGTTGCTGCCTGATGGAGAGAAATGTGCAATACCAGGTCCAATGGCAACAAAGGGTCTGAAGCGATTTTCAGGCGAATAAAAATTATAAAGCAGGTCAGCCCTATAAATAGTCGCATTCAGATGTCCATATGGCGGCCTCTTATCAACTATCTTCAGGTTGTTCCTGAAGTCAGAATTAGAGCCTATGAATTCAGCGCTGCCCTCGATGCCTGTGTGGTCAGTGAGGTTATAACCCAATCTGATGCCATAGACAGGTGCCATCCTGATACTTGCACCTGTCTTATTGACTACATCCCTCCAGTGCTCATAGGAGAATATGCCTATGAATGGGCTGATTTCGACACTGCCCTGTCCTCCTGCAAAGGATACAGTGGGCAATAGAGAGACGATAAGAATCACATAAATCGTTAAGAATCTTTTTAGCATAATACACTCCTTTCTAATGGTTGTTTATTAAATGCAGAATTCAGACCTTTTTTGCCTCTTCAAGTATCTCAGAGATATCCATTGTCTCTGCATTGAATGTGCCTATTATTGCCTTTTTAGGACATTTATCAACGCATATGCCGCAGCCTATACACCTTTCCTGATCAATCACATGTTTTTGTTTCAAAACGCCGCTTGCTGCATTCACAGGACATACCTTTGCACAGATGGTGCAGCCATTGCATTTATCAGTGATATATGCCTTTGTCCTATGGGGGATATAATCCATAATGGCATTTGTCGGACATTTCATTACGCACAGACCGCACCTTCTGCACTTCTCTATGTCAATCCTTGCAAGGTTATTATTCAGGCTTACTGCCTCAAACGGGCATACCTTCACGCAGGAGCCGCAGGCAATGCATCCCACCTGACAGTTCTTCCTTGTAACAGGGCCACTATCCAGCGAATGGCATCTTACAAGCACCTGTTTTGAGATAGGCAGCACCTCGATCACCTTCTTCGGACACGCTATCTCGCATTTCCTGCATCCAGTACATTTTTCGACATCAACTACAGGGAGGTCATACTCATTCATGGTAATTGCGCCAAATGGGCATACAGATGCACATGTTCCGTAGCCAAGACACCCATAGGCGCATGCCTTGTCGCCTCCGCCTGCAAGCACAGCCGCCCTGCAGTCCTTAATGCCCTCGTATCTGAATCTCTTCACAGAACGGGCACTGTCACCCTGGCAGAATATCCTTGCGACCTTTGGCTCTACTGCTGCCGCAGTCTTACCTGTAATCTGTGCTATTGCCTCTGCAACAGCAGCCTTCCCAGGGGCACAGAGGTTTGGCGGAACCTCTGGATTTGCTGCTACTGCCTCTGCATATCCCTGACAGCCTGCATAGCCGCATGCCCCGCAGTTAGCACCAGGCAGAACCTCCCTTACCCTCTCAACCTTTGGGTCAACCTTTACAGCGAATTTAGCTGCTGCTATTGCAAGACCGAGCCCGAATATAACGCCGATTATGCCAATAAAGGCAAGGCTCACAGTCAGGATGCGCACAAGATCTATCTGCATCATAACCTCCGTAAATTATAACCTGATAAGCCCTGAAAACCCAAGGAAGGCAAGGGCTATAAGTCCTGTAAGGACAAAGGCGATTGGAAGGCCCTGAAAGACCTTTGGCACATCTGCAAGCTCAAGCTTCTCTCGGATGCTCGCCATTATTATGAGGGCAAGGCTGAACCCTGCGCCCGAGCCCAGCCCCATGGTAAGGGCCTGCATAAAGTTATACTTTTCATCTGCATTTATAACAGGCACAGCAAGTATTATGCAGTTAGTGGTTATCAGGACCAGATATATGCCGAGCTTGTAGTATAACCCAGGGCTTATCTTCCTCAGTATGGTATCTGCTGCCTGGACAAAGGCAGCGACGATTCCTATAAATATGACGATCTTGAGGAAACCTAAACCAAGAGGCAGCATCACAAGGTTATAGACAAGCCAGCTTAATGCCGCACTTATGACCATAACCGAGGTAAATGTCATACTCATCCCGACTGCTGTCTCCATCCTCTTTGATACTCCAAAGAATATGCAGAGGCCCAGATATCTTGTGAATACAAAGTTGTTTATGAGGGCGGATGCTATAAATATCTTTCCAAGCTCGTTTAACATGGCTCCTCCTGATTAGTGCATGCCATGGCCGCCAGGCGCTGCGCCTGTGCCGCCAAAGAATCTCTTCTCTATCCAGTTGAATGTCCCCATAAGAAGTCCTATTACAAAGAATCCGCCTGTCGGCAGAACCATTATCAGCATTGGCCTTGCACCTACGAGGGGAATACCTAATAGGCTTCCCTTTCCAAGGAGCTCCCTTACTGCGCCAATAAGCATAAGTGCTACCATAAAGCCAACCCCCATGCCGAAACCATCAACAGCAGAGGGCAGGAGTTTATTCCTGCTTGCAAATAGCTCTGCCCTCGAGATGATAATAGCAAAGACAACGATGAGCTGTATATACAGGCCCATCTCCTTATATGCTGCTCTTGAATAAGCTGCCATGGTCATGTCTATGACACTTGTATATGTAGCTATTATAAGGATATACGCAGGAATTCTCACCTTCGGGTTAATAAGGTTTCTGAATATGGATACTGTTATATTTACCATGGTCATGACAAATGTTACAGCTATGCCCATCAGAAAACCGTTCCTGACACTTGTTGTAACAGCCACTGCAGGGCACAGGCTCAGTGCAAGCCTGAATACAGGGTTTTCACCGAAGATTCCGTTTTTAAAAAGCCTCCAGTATTGTTTTATCTCCATCTCTATACTCCTTTATATATTATCATCTGGATGTTCCTGGGTTCTCAGGCGATTTCTCAGTCACCCCTTGAGCCTTTGTTGATTCCTCTTTTAGTTTTCCCTCTAATTTTATAATCGCATCCTTGACACCATTGGTAACCCCGCGGCTTGAGATGGTTGCACCTGATAATGCCTGGATCTTGTCCTTTGTCTCCACTTTGACAACCTCAAGTTGATCTACTGTTTTACCTTTAAACTGGTCTTGAAACCACCTCTCTGTTATCCCATCGCCAAGCCCTGGGGTCTCACCGTGTGAAAGGATATCTATTGCCTTTATTCTGTACTGCGGGTCAACAGCAACGAGCATCTTTATAAAACTCGAATAGCCCTTCCCAATGGCATCTGTAACATAGCCTATTGTCTGCCCTGACTTATCCCCTGCATAGATATCGCCTTCGGGTTTACCCTCGATCAATTGAACCTTCCCTATCTCACTTATCTTATCTGCCTCTGGAAGGAGGCTCTTCAATGCAAGCTGTTTTTCTCTCTCCTCCGCCCTTACCTTTACCGGTTCTGTTTTTGCATAGGTCGACGCCAGGATTATGCCTGCCAGGACACAGACTATTGTCAGATTTATTGTTATCTTTAAGATATCCTTTGGATTCATTATTTTCTCTCCTTCACAAATCCAAACTTCCTCCGCTTGAACCACCTGTCAAGTAAAGGCGTAAAACAATTCATCAGAAGGATTGCGTAACAGACACCCTCTGGATAGCCGCCAAACCGCCTTATCAGGATTGTCAGAAGGCCACATCCAATGCCGAATGCTATCTGTGCCCTTCTAAGCACAGGGACTGTTACATAATCGGTTGCCATAAAGAATGCACCGAGGATTAACCCGCCGGATAGAAGGCTTAAAAGAGGGTCGCCTGTGAAGAAGGAGATATTGCCTGTTACAGGGTCTTTTACTCCAACAACCCAGCTTAATACTGCAACAGTTGCAAGAAAACTGAATGGTATATGCCAGGTAATGTATCTCTTATACAGAAGGAAGGCTGCGCCTATTAAAAGGGCTATGATAGATGTCTCACCAAGGGAACCTGCCCTGTTTCCAATAAGCATCTCTGTATACATATTGCTTATGCTGCCGAATTGTTTAAGAAGCTCCTCCATCCCTTTCACTGCCCCTGCCTCTTTAATAACGCCCAGGGGGGTTGCAGTTGTAATGGCATCTAAGGATGTTAGACTTGCCACAGGTTTATACCACGTTGTCATAAGCCTTGGCCAGCTTGTAAGCAGAAGTGCCCTTCCAATAAGGGCAGGATTAAACACATTAAAGCCAAGACCGCCAAAGAGCTGTTTTGTAATCACTATTGCCACTACATTGCCTATGATGGGCAGATAAAGCGGTATACCGGATGGCAGGTTCAGGGAAAGGAGTAACCCTGTCAGAAAGGCACTGCCGTCTGAGATGGCTATGGGCTTGCCCATGACTTTTTGTGTTACGGCCTCTGCGCCAAGGGCACTTAGTATGCTGACAATCATTACAGCCAATGCCCTCGGTCCAAAATAATATGCCGCCATAACAGAAGAGGGTAAAAGTGCAAGGCTGACCGACCACATTATCCTCTGAATAGTCTCCTCATCCTTTACATGCGGGCCTACTGATACGATTAATTTTGGGCTGAGTGTCTCCTCTTTTTTAATAGCTTCCATAGATTTTTCTCTTTAACTCTTTCTTGTTAACTCAAACTTTGCTAACTTTATAAACTGCACTAATGGCCTTTTTGCAGGACATATATAAGAGCAGCTTCCACACTCTATGCAGTCAAAGCAGTCGTTGTCCTTTGCCTCCTGAAAACGGCCCCTTTCCACAAGGATACCTATAGTTGCAGGGTTTAATCCGACAGGGCAGACATCTATACACCTGCCGCATCTACAGCATGGCCTGTAGGTCTCAGCCTCTTTCACCTCATCCTTTGCAAGGACAAGGATACCTGATGTCCCTTTTATCACAGGGACATCGGTTGTCCCCTGGGCTAATCCCATCATCGGACCTCCTGCAATAATCTTTCCGATGCCTCCTTTAAAACCACCACTTTCGTCAATGAGCTGCTGAAATGATGTTCCAATCCTTACAAGGAAATTATTTGGCTCTTTTATGCCACTGCCTGTCACAGTTACAACCCTCTCTATAAGGGGAATGCCGTAACGGACTGCATCGAAGATGGCCTTTGCAGTCCCGACATTCTGGACAACAGCTCCAACATCCATTGGAAGGCCGCCGGATGGGACTTCCCTTCCAGTTATAACCTTTATCAGCATCTTTTCAGCGCCCTGCGGATACTTGACATAAAGCTGAACTACCTCTACATTCCTATCCTTAGAGGCAGCGTCCCTCAGTGCCTTTATCGCATCAGGCTTATTCTGTTCAATCCCAATATAACCTTTATCAACACCGACCATCCTCATTATTATCTTAAGGCCTTCAACTATCTCTCTTGGGTGCTCTACCATAAGCCTGTGGTCAGAGGTAAGATAAGGCTCACATTCTGCGCCATTGAGTATAACCGTATCTATCTTTTTCTCCTTAGGCGGACTTAGTTTCACATGCGTGGGGAAGGTTGCTCCGCCAAGACCCACTATACCTGCATCTTTGACAATAGCCTTCAGGAGCTCAATGTCAAGATTGAGGTAGTCTTCATGTTCCTTTAGTCCTGAAACCCATTCGTCCTTCCCATCGCCTTCGATAACAACAGAAGTGACATCCTTGCCCGAAGGATGGGGAAATGGACCTATTGCAACGACCTTACCAGAGATTGATGCATGCACAGGTGCAGAGACAAAGCCTGATGTCTGACCTATTGGTTGGCCCTTCTTGACCTCCTGCCCTGCTGTTACCGAGGCGCTGCATGGTGCACCTATGTGCTGACTCAGTGGAATAACCACTTGCTTGGGTAGGGCAGTCTTGATTATTGGTTTTTTTTCGGTTAGTTTCCTGCTGTCGGGGTGAACGCCTCCACTGAAGGTAATAACTTTCAAGGGTTTTTCCTCCCTTTCTTATCTTCTTATCTAAAATTTTGGCAATCTATTTGGCTGAGACCAGAGAAATAGCTGCACCAAAATTTTAGGATTAAAATTATCCGTGCAACTTTAGCATAAATTAAAATTTGATGTCAATAGATTTCCTCCTATCAACGATTCTCCTATCATAAAATTTGCCCTTGACAAAAATTCTTTTGAGAGGATATATTTCAGATACCCTTATGAAAGGAGGTAGATAATATGGTTGACATAAAGGCTGATGTAACCTTAGATGCGAAGGGGCTTAGCTGCCCGATGCCTGTGCTTAAGACAAAGAAGGCAATTGATGGTATGCAGGTTGGACAGGTTCTCCTTGTTGAGGCAACGGACCCTGGCTCCAAGGCGGATATCCCTGCCCTTTTGAAGAGGACAGGCCATGAGCTTGTTGGTTCTAAGGAAGAAGGGAATGTCTTCTATTTCTACATAAAGAAGACCAAATAGTTATGGAGTTTCAAACTCCTGACCATTATTCTAGATTATAGGTTAATTAAAAATTTTAATTTGACAGAATGACAATAGGGCTCTAAAATGAGCAATTCCATTTATAGATGAATCAAATAAGATATTCAAGGAGGAAGAGATGAGCGAAATGCGAAAAACGCCATTGCTGGACGATCTGGAAAAAGGTCCGTGGCCAAGTTTTGTCACGGAGATGAAGAAGGCTGCCGCAAAAAGTGAGATGTCGAATGACCTGCTGGGCGCCCTGGAGCAGTGTTACAAAGATAAGAAGACCCATTGGAAGCATGGAGGTATCGTTGGTGTCCGCGGATATGGTGGTGGTGTTATAGGCAGATATTCTGACATACCCGAGCAGTTCCCTGGCGTTGCCCACTTCCACACTGTCAGGGTTAATCAGCCGAGTGCATGGTTTTACAAGACAGATTCCCTGAGGGAGATATGCGGTATCTGGGATAAGTATGGCAGCGGTCTTACAAACTTTCATGGTTCAACAGGCGATATGATTTTGCTTGGGACAAAGACAGAAAACCTTGAGACTATTTTTGCGGAACTCTCATCGCGGGGCTGGGACCTTGGAGGCTCCGGTTCTGCATTAAGGACACCAAGCTGCTGTGTTGGACCGGCAAGGTGTGAATGGTCAAACATAGACACCCTTGATATTACATACAGCCTGACAGAGGAATTTCAGGACGAGATGCACAGACCGGCATTTCCTTATAAGTATAAATTTAAGGTGTCAGGCTGTGCGGTAGATTGTGTTGCAGCGATTGCACGCGCCGACTGTGCAATAATAGGCACATGGAAAGGCGATATAAAGATCGATCAGGCAGAGGTTCAGAGATATGCTAAAAATGGCATGGACATCAATGCGGAGATTGTCAACATGTGTCCGACCAAATGCATAACCTACAATGGAAAGGAATTAAAGATAGAGAATGAGGACTGCAGTAGGTGTATGCATTGCATTACAAAGATGACAAAGGCATTAAGGCCTGGCGGAGAAAGAGGTGCGACAATCCTTATAGGCAGCCATGCCCCATTTGTCAAGGGTGCACAGCTTTCTCAGGTTATTGTGCCGTTTATGAAGATGGAGCCGCCATATACTGAGATTAAAGAGCTGACCCGTAAGATATGGGAATGGTGGGATGAGTACGGCAAGAACAGGGAAAGGATTGGCGAGTTGATTGAACGCAAGGGCATGAGAGATTTCCTTGAGTATATTGGCGTTGATCCGCATCCAGCCATGATAAAAGAACCGAGGAGGGATCCCTTCTATTTCTGGACAACAGATGAATTAAAATAAATATTAATTAATAAGGAGGAATAAAGATTATGTCAACACCGCAGAGAAAAACAGATATAGGGCCGCCTCATTATAAGCAATTTCTTCCACCCGTTATACAGAAGAATTATGGGCAGTGGAAGTATCATGAGGAATTGAGTGCAGGAGTAATGGTTCATGTTTCAGAGAGTGGAGATGAGATCTATACCGTAAGGGTTGCCTCTCCGAGACTCATAAGCACAGACTTTATCCGTGAGATTAGCGATATTGCTGATAAATATTGCGATGGTTATCTGAGGTTTACATCAAGACACAATGTTGAGTTCCTTTTATCAGACAAGAGCAAGCTTGAGCCCTTACAGAAAGAGCTTAAAGACAAAGGATTTGCCATTGGCGGCATTGGCAACAGGGTCAGCAACCTTGTGCATACACAGGGCTGGGTTCACTGCCATTCAGCAGCAACAGATGCATCTGGACTGGTCAAGGTGCTTATGGATGAGTTTTACGATTATTTCACTTCTAAGGAACTGCCAAGCAGGGTGAGGCTTGCTGTCGCCTGCTGCACTAATATGTGCGGCGCAGTTCACTGTTCTGATATTGCATTGGTCGGCGTTCATAGAAAACCTCCCATACCTGACCATGAGAGGATACCTAATCAATGCGAGATCCCCTCTACTATTGGCTCGTGTCCAACAGGCGCTATAAGCCCCGACCCTGCAAAGAAGAGTTTGAAGATAAACGATGAGAAATGCATGTACTGCGGTAACTGTTATTCTGTCTGCCCTGCCTTACCCATTGCTGACCCCGACAATGACGGAGTTGCTATAGTTGTTGGTGGGAAGGTTGGCAGCCTGAGGAATGGACCAAAGTTCTCTAAGCTTGTATACCCATGGCTACCCAATAACCCGCCGAGATGGCCAGAGGTTGTCAATGCTGTCAAGGGCATCCTTGAGGTGTATGCAAAGAATGCAAGGAAGCATGAAAGGGTTGGAGAATGGGTTGAAAGAATAGGATGGGAGAAGTTCTTTAAATTGACAGGGATACCATTTACATTCCAGCATATAGACGACTTCACCTTTGCAAGGGAAACATGGAGAACATCAGCGGCATTTAAATGGTAACAGTCAATTTAAAGGGGCGTATTAAGATACGCCCCTTTAAATGAAAAGGGGGTTGAGATGGAAAAAGAGGAGATTAAACAAAAGATATATGGTTTGGTGGAAAAGTCTGTCGGCAAAAAGAAATTGAAATCTTCTGATATCCAGAAGACCATATCAGCAGAAGCTGGCATCGCAAGGGATGAAGTAAAAGATGCACTGAGAGAACTGATTGATGAAGGAAAACTGATATACACCTATTTTGGAGGGAGTTTCGTAGAGATTCCGCCAAAGCAATAAACAGATCTTGTAGAATTGTGTCTTTATATTGTCCAAGGGTGGTAATTGCAGGGCTGAAGGGCGGCTCTGGCAAGACCACATGTGCTCTGGGCATAATCAAGGCCTGGAGGGATAAAGGTCTAAATTTAATACCCTTCAAAAAGGGTCCGGATTATATTGATGCAGGGTGGCTTGCATCAGCCGCAGGTTTTCCCTGTTATAATCTTGACCCTTTTTTAATTGGAAGACAGCAGGTTCTATCATCATTTTCTTTGCATATAAGTGGTGCCGATGGTGCTGTCATAGAGGGTAATAGAGGGCTTTACGACGGCATGGATGTAAATGGCACTTATAGTACATCCGAACTTGCAAAACTCCTTAAGGCACCTGTTGTCCTTATAATAGACTGCAGCAAGGTTACAAGGACTGTTGCAGCCATGGTTCTTGGATGCCAGAGATTCGACCCCGATGTCAACATCAATGGGGTCATACTCAATCAGATAGCAGGCAGCAGGCATGAATCCATTATACGCTCATCCATAGAGCAGTACTGCAATATCCCTGTGCTTGGAGCAATACCGAGATTAAAGGAAGAGTATTTTCCAGAGAGGCATATGGGTCTTACGCCTTTTCAAGAGCATCCAGAGGTTGAAATGGCTCTTGCAGCTAACGCAGATATAGCGAGGAAATATCTTGATTTAGATTGGATATGGAGGATTGCCAAGGAGGCAGCTCCGCTGGAGGTCTGTTCGGGGCTTGAAGATCTCCCTTCTACCAAAGAGGGCAAAAAGGGCAAAGAGGGGATAGGCAGGTTAATTAGCCTGTCATCTGTTACTCCACAGTCATCCCCCAGGATTGGGGTTATAAAGGATTCTGCTTTTCAGTTTTATTATCCTGAAAACATTGAGGAGCTTGAAAGACGCGGGGCAAGGATAGTTGAGATAAGCGCCCTGACAGAGAAGGTGTTCCCTGATATAGATGCCCTTTATATTGGCGGTGGTTTTCCAGAGACGCATGCAATAGCCCTGGCAGAGAATATGGGTTTTCGCAATTCGCTGAAGAAGGCTGTTGAAGGCGGGCTTCCCGTTTATGCTGAATGCGGCGGCCTCATGTATCTGGGGGAGGGCATTGTATTGGAAGATAAAACCTATCCAATGACAGGGGTTTTCCCGATTGTGTTTGGTCTTGACAGGCGGCCTCAGGCGCATGGGTATTCGATAATCGAAGTGGAGCACTCAAATCCTTACTATCCCGTAGGCATCACCCTGAGAGGCCATGAATTCCATTATTCAAGGGCACTAAGGATAGGAGAGAAGGCAGGCATATATATGGCATTCATAGTCAGAAGAGGACAGGGGATAAAAGACAGGATGGACGGCATCTGCTATAAAAATACCCTTGCAACCTATACCCATCTCCATGCACTTGGAGCAAGTGAGTGGGCTGACGGCCTTATAGAGAGGGCAGTATCCTATATGGCATCTTTTAAAAATAGAGAAACCGGCATATGACTTCAAAAGACAAGGTAGTAGAGCTTATCCAGGATAAGAGCTATGACCAATTAACTGAGCTCGCAAAAAAGAATAAGGGTATATTCAGGAATATGCTGTCCCTGACCTATGATAAGGGTGAGGCGATATGCTGGCTTACCATAGAGGCGATTGGTGTAGTTTCAGGCAGGATAGCCGTGGAGAGACCAGAAGTCGTAAGGGACCTTATACACAGATTGTTATATTCCATGAGCGATGAATCGGGGGGGATAGGATGGAGTTCGCCTGAGATACTCGGCGAGATAGTAAGGAACAGTCCTGATCTATTTCCAGATATTGCGCCTGTCATAACCTCTTTCCACGATGAGGAGATGTTCAGATGCGGCGTATTCAGGGCTATTGGGAGGATTGGCAGCGTAAGGCAGGATCTTGTTAAGTCGAGTACAGAAATATTGCTGGGTTACCTCAGTCATCCTGACCCATCGGTGAGAGGATATGCGGTATGGGCATTGGGGGAGCTGATGGCAATGGATGCCTTGGGTAAGCTTGAGACAATGATGGATGATAACGGCCGCTTTATGATCTACGAGGACGGCAAACTATCAGAGATAACTGTAGGGATGGCGGCGAAGGAGGCGATAAAAAAGATTAACCGAAAACAATTGCAAGGTTTGACGCATTGAAGTTTCATTTTTATGAAATCTTATAGTTAATGGATTAGGTAGATAAATAATTGTGATTTAATGATAAGTTTTTTTTATTTGACTATCAGAGAACTTATATATTAGTATGCTATACTTTTCTTAACTTTGTTTGTATAGACAGATAAGATTGCAAGAAAAGATGATTTAGGTATAGGTGACTGTTTCAATGCATATCTGGTCCGCTGAGGCATAAGGTTAGATAAGGGTGGATTGCTTTCTTTAAATCTTAGATGTAGAAAGGGGTGACGCAGATGCCAACAATGGAGTTTCAGGGAAAACAGTATGAAGTAGACGAGGACGGTTATCTGGTAAACCTGGATGACTGGAATAAGGAGCTTGCAGGGCACATAGCAAAGCTTGAAGGCGTTGATATGAGCGATGCTCACTGGGAGGTCGTTAATTTCCTCAGGGATTACTACCAGAAGTATCAGATTGCTCCTATGATAAAGATTCTGGTTAAAGAGATCGGTAAGGCTATGGGACCTGAAAAGGGCAATACAAAATACCTCTATGAGCTTTATCCTGGAGGGCCTGCAAAACAGGCATGTAAGATAGCAGGGCTTCCCAAGCCAACTGGCTGCGTATAAGTCCTGGGTTTAAGAATAGTTTAAGGATTGGTGCCCCTTTTATAGATTCAGAGGGGTACCGTCTTTGAACTAAGGCCTCTTGGAAGATGAGGTGCTATCTTCCGTGCTGTACTGTAGTGGTAGTGCTTTGCCCGTATTGCTTTAGCGAAGGGTTTCCTCTGCTTAGAACCTGTAAGGAGCGGACATGAAATGGAAATGAAGCTGAAGGATGTCTTAAGAGAAAAGAAGCCTGCTATTTTGAAGAGATGGTTTGATGTGATATTGGAGACATATCCTGCTGAAACTGCAGACTTCTTAAAAGGGCAAAAAGACAGGTTTACAGGTCCGGTAGGATATACTATCTATGAGGGGATAGATGCTCTTATTGATGGGCTCATCGAGGAGATGCCTCTTGAGAAGGCCTCTCCCTTTTTGGACAGTATCATCAGGATCAGGGCTGTACAGGATTTTTCTCCTTCTCAGGCCGTAGCCTTCATCTTCCAACTGAAAAGGATAATCAGGGAAGAACTTATGGATGAGGCGCATGGCACTCTGTATGCTGGGGCATTGTCTGCGTTCGAGTCAAAAATAGATGCCCTTGCACTTGTCTCCTTTGATATATACATGAAATGCCGTGAGAAGATCTATGAGCTGAAGGCAAACGAGGCGAGGAATATGACCTTCAGACTGCTGCAGAGGGCAAATCAGTTATATGGAATACAGGAGCAAGGCCCAAATGTTGAAACAACGAATCTAAAATAAAGAAAAGAGGTGAACAGAATGGGAGCCTTATTTTCCTTTGTTGCAGTCATATTGCTTATCCTGCTTGCCTATGTTGGAGTTGAGGTTGCCGGCATGCAGCCTATCTTCGGAATTGTTATACCTTATGCTGCAGTTCTGACATTCATTGCCGGGGTTATTTATCGCGTAATAAAATGGGGAAGGTCGCCTATCCCTTTCCACATCCCCACAACCTGCGGCCAGCAAAAATCCCTCCCGTGGATAAAACAAAATAAACTTGAAAACCCCTCCAGCAGCACAGGTGTAATCGGCAGAATGGCGCTTGAGGTATTTCTTTTCCGTTCCCTTTTCAGACTCAGTAAAAGCGAATTGAGGGATGGAAGACTCGCCTATGGTTCTGATAAGTGGCTGTGGTTGGCAGGGATGGCATTTCACTGGTCATTTTTGATCGTGCTGCTCCGACATATCAGGTTTTTTGCAACCCCTGTCCCTTCATACCTAAATCTATTAGAGAGTCTTGATGGTTTTCTGCAGGTCGGTGTCCCAAGGCTTTTTATGACAGGGATAATATTGTTGCTGGCTGTGACCTACCTCCTGCTCAGAAGGTTTTATATACCTCAGGTTCGCTATATCTCCCTTACATCTGATTATATCCCGCTCTTTCTGATTATGGCAGTCGCCTCTACAGGTATTCTCATGAGATATTTCTTCAAGGTAGATATTGTGGGCGTGAAGGAGCTGACAATGGGTTTAGTTAGCTTTAATCCTACCATTCCCAAGGGGATCGGCGTTATATTTTATATCCACATATTCCTTATCAGTATCCTGTTTGCCTACTTCCCATTCAGCAAGCTGGTGCATATGGGCGGTGTGTTTCTTAGCCCTACAAGGAATCTGGCAAATAATAGCCGCATGGTAAGACACATCAATCCATGGAATTATCCTGTCAAATTCCATTCATATGAAGAGTATGAGGAGGAATTCAGAAAGAAAATGAAAGACGCTGGGATACCAGTGGAAAAGGAGTGAGTATGGCAAAGGTTCCGAAACCAGAGGAGCTGTCAAAAATAGATTACAAACCTTCTAAAAAGAGGTGGATGGATACCCCCGTTGAATTCAAGGAGGGGATGTTTTGTCATGGTACCAGGGCTAAATATCTGGAGACTGTCGGTTTCCCAAACCCCAGGGAGTGGTCTTCAAAGGATGAGGACTGGAAGCTGCCCGAAAACTGGAAGGAGATAGTTTTAGAGGCTATTAAGGAAAGGCTCGGCAAGTATCGTTCCTTTCGCCTCTTTATGGACATCTGCGTGAGGTGCGGTGCATGCGCTGATAAGTGTCAGTTTTTCCTCGGCACAGGAGACCCCAGGAATATGCCTGTCCTTAGGGCAGAGCTTATGAGGTCGGTGTATAGAAGGTATTTCACAGCGCCAGGAAAGATAATGGGAAGACTTGCAGGCGGCAGAGAGCTTACATATGATGTGCTTAAAGAGTGGTGGTATTATTTTTATCAGTGTTCAGAATGCCGGCGCTGTTCAGTATTTTGTCCTTACGGCATTGATCAGGCTGAGATCACGATGATCGGCAGGGAGATACTTAATCTTCTTGGTCTAAATACAGACTGGATCGCAGGTCCTGTGGCAAACTGCTATGCCAAGGGAAACCACCTTGGGCTTGAGCCTCACACGATCAAGAGCAATATAGAGTTTATGTTAGACGATATAGAGACCATAACAGGCATCAGGATTGAGCCGACCTTTAACAGAAAAGGGGCTGAAATCCTCTTTGTTACGCCTTCCGGCGACCTGTTTGGCGACCCCGGCACATACACATGCATGGGTTATCTAATGCTTTTTCATGAGCTTGGCCTTGACTATACATGGAGCACATACGCATCTGAGGGTGGAAACTTTGGTTTTTTCACCTCGATGGAGATGGCCAAAAGGCTCAACGCAAAGATATACGCTGAGGCCAAAAGATTGGGCGTAAAATGGATACTCGGAGGTGAATGCGGCCACATGTGGAGAGTCATTAATCAGTATATGGACACATGGAATGGGCCTGCTGATTTCCTTGAAGTTCCTGTTTCACCGATAACAGGCAGCAGGTTTGACAATGCCAGGGCCACAAGGATGGTTCATGTCGCTGAATTTACCGCTGATCTAATCAAGCAGGGCAAATTAAAACTCGACCCAACCCGCAATGACCACCTGAAGGTGACCTTCCATGATTCCTGTAACACCGCACGGGGCATGGGGATATTCGAGGAACCGAGATATATCATCAAGAATGTATGTAATCATTTTTATGAGATGCCTGAAGACACTATCAGAGAGAAGACCTTTTGTTGCGGCAGTGGCGCAGGCTTAAATGCAGGAGAGAATATGGAATTGAGGATGAGAGGCGGTTTCCCAAGGGCAAATGCAGTTAACTATGTCCACCAGAGATACGGCGTGAATATGCTGGCGAATATATGCGCCATTGATAGGGCGGCCCTTCCAACCCTGATGGATTATTGGGTTCCTGGCGTGAAGGTGACGGGTGTTCACGAACTTGTGGCGAATGCCCTGGTGATGAAGGGGGAAAAGGAAAGGACGCAGGACTTACGCCTTGAACCTCTTCCTGGAAAGGAGGGTGCTGAAAATGTATGACGGTGGTAAGATCCTTTTCGGAATCCTTATATTCCTGGCCTTTGTGACATTTCCCTTTTACAATGATATTGGGAAGGCCAATGTAAAGCCCGAACCAAAGATTGATACACCTGAAATCCAGAAACTACCACAAAAGAAGTGCGTGGAACCAAAGGCATTTATGAAAGCCGAGCATATGAAACTGCTGAACGAGTGGCGGGATTCAGCAGTGCGCGATGGCAATAGGGTCTATGTGGCCAGTGATGGGAAGAGATACATTATAAGCCTCCAGAATACATGTATGCGGTGCCATTCAAACAAGAAAGAGTTTTGCGATAAATGTCATAACTATGCGGAAGTAAATCCCTACTGCTGGGATTGCCATATTGCGCCGAAAGAGGCCAAAATCGCGCCGAAGGAGGCAAAAAATGAGTATTGATAGAAGAGAATTCCTAAAGATAGCAGGTGCCTCCGCCATCTTTGCACTGGGTGGGATGGCGATAGTGAATGATATTGTGAAGGATAACCTTGAGGCGTCACAGTTCTCGCCAGAGCCAGGCGCCCTTACAGCCAGGAAATGGGCTATGGTTATTGATATGCAGAAATTTAAGACAGAGGATGATTATAAAAAGGTAATAAATGTATGCAACAGCATCCACAATATCCCTGATTTTGGTAACCCAAAGGATGAGATAAAATGGATATGGACTGACACCTTTGAACATACCTTCCCAGGACAGCAGCAGGAGTTTATGCCTGAATCTCTGGAGCGAATGCCCTTTGTCATGCTGTGTAATCACTGTGACAATCCCCCTTGTGTAAGGGTCTGTCCAACAAAGGCTACATTCAAGAGGAAGGACGGGATTGTGATGCAGGACATGCACCGCTGTATCGGATGCAGGTTCTGTATGGCTGCATGCCCTTATGGCTCAAGGAGCTTTAACTGGAGAGATCCAAGGCCGTTTATCAAAAAGGAGAATCCTGAATATCCGACGAGGACAAAAGGTGTTGTCGAAAAATGTACATTCTGCGTGGAGAGACTTGCAAAGGGACTGATGCCTGCATGTGTGGAGGCATCCAACGGTGCCATGATATTCGGCGATCTGACAGACCCTAACTCAGAGGTCAGAAAGGCCCTCAGCTCAAACTATAGTATCAGGAGAAAACCCGAGCTTGGGACAGGTCCAAACATCTATTACATAATAGGAGGGGCTGACAATGCTTGATAAGGCGCTAACTGGAAGTCGAAGATACTGGACATGGGTATTGTTTTTACTTGCCGTTATAGGTGTAGGTTTTATCTTCTACCTCAAGCAGTTCTCCTATGGTTTAGGAATAACAGGCATGAGCAGGGATGTCTCATGGGGGCTCTATATCGGTCAGTTTACCTTCCTTGTAGGCGTTGCCGCTTCTGCCGTTATGCTTGTCATCCCATACTACCTGCACAACTACAAAAAATTTGGTAAGATCGTCATCCTTGGAGAGTTTCTTGCGGTATCCGCTGTTACCATGTGTATCTTGTTTATCTTTGTGGACATGGGGCAGCCCACTAGGATTATGAATGTAATACTGCATCCAACCCCAAATTCCATCATGTTCTGGGATGCATTGGTCCTAAGCGGTTATCTGTTCCTTAATATCGTAATTGGTTGGACTACCCTGGGCGCTGAGCGAAAGGGATTCCCACCGCCAGCCTGGGTCAAGCCTCTTATATATATATCAATACCATGGGCGATAAGTATTCATACTGTGACAGCCTTCCTTTATGCAGGCTTGCCTGGAAGGCATTTCTGGCTTACTGCCATCATGGCAGCGCGCTTCCTCGCTTCTGCATTTGCTGGAGGACCTGCTTTGCTGATACTCCTGGCCCTGATAGTAAGGAAGCTGACTAAATTCGATCCTGGCAAAGAGGCCATCCAATCAGTCAGTAAGATTGTGGCCTATGCAATGGTTGCAAATGTATTCTTTATGGGGCTTGAACTCTTTACTGCCTTTTACAGCAACATACCAGGGGAGATGCATCCCTTCGATTACCTTTATGTAGGACTTGATGGACATGCAAAGCTTGTCCCATTGATGTGGTTAAGCAGCATCCTTGCAGTGGTGTCTCTGGTACTGTTGATTTACCCAGGCACGCGCAGGATGGAAAAGACCCTCGCAGTGGCTTGTGCTACGGTATTTATCTCCTTATGGATTGATAAGGGATTTGGCTTGATTATAGGCGGATTTATCCCTAACCCATTTGACAGGGTAACGGAGTACTGGCCCACAATGCCTGAGACATTAATAACCCTCGGGGTCTGGGCAACAGGGTTCCTAGTGCTTACCATCCTTTACAAGGTGGCTGTGTCGGTCAGGGAAGATACCGCTGGCATAGAAATAGAACATTAACCATGATTCGGTATAGATAGGGGAAACCAGTTATCGATTTTCTTGACTTATCAGGTACGGCTGTGATATTGTTATTTTACAAATAATTTAATTTAAAAAGGAGGTCTTGACAGAGGTGTATAACATAGTGATTGACATGCAGAAGTGTAACGGCGACGGTCAGTGTGTTGATATATGTCCTTCCGGCGTATACCAGATGGGCGGTAACGGCAAGACAGACCCTATCAATATGTCTGAGTGTGTTGGCTGCCAGAGCTGTGTCGAGGTATGCCCTACAGGCGCAATTACAATAATCGAGAGCTAAGACAGAGATAGATTAAGCATTTAAAAATCAGGGGGAGAAATCAATTCTCCCCATTTTGTTATCTCAACCTAATGGAGGTACTGATGTATCTTATTAATATTGACAGGGAAAAGTGTACAGGTTGCGGTCAGTGTGTTGATATATGTCCTTCCGGCGTATTTCAGATGGGTGATGATGATAAGACAGACCCATTTAATGCATCTGAATGCGTAGGCTGTATGAGCTGTGTAGAAAGCTGCCCTGAGCAGGCTATAGCAATTACAGAGATGTAAGGGGGGATAGCTCCCCCCTTCTTATTTGCTATTTCTTTAATATGTAGATCTCCCAGTAACCCTTATCCTCTACCTTTACAGATTCAAAGCCGAAGCCATGTTTTTCGCAATACCTTGGTATTGTATCCTCTGCTGAAGCAGGAGCATCACATAAGACCTTTAAGACCTGTCCTGCCTGAAGCTTTTCAATGGCCTTCTTTGTCAGGACAAGGGGATATGGACATACCCTTCCAAGGGTATCAAGTGTTTCTGTAGGCTGCATTGCCTTTAGATCCGCCATTTTTTTAAATCCTCCTGAATTTGTTTTTTTAAGATAGAAGGAGATGGTCAACAGATTCCATCTCCTTCTGAATCTCGCTGTAGGGGACTATCTGTGCCTTTGTTTCTCCTCCTATATCCTCTGCATCCATTATGAGGGACGCCTCTTTAATACCCAGTCTCTCAATATCCTCTTTGCATATCAATACCTTTAAATCAAGCAGGAGGGAGTTTTTTATATGCTGCTCAAGGCTGGTAATGCCATAATGTTTCATTGCCTGCTGGTTCTTAAGGCAGTTAAGAACACCGTCTCCAACAAAGCAGACCACAGGTTCAACCATATCACCATCTTCCAGATATATCTCAACCGACTGGCTTGCAATTGCATGCGTCATTGCAAGCCTTGATGCCTCAGTTTTATATGGAAGTCCCCTTATAATAAATCCGAGCCTCTTTGTAGCCATACTAATCACCTCCTATGTGAAGGACTCTATCTGCACTAAAGCAGCTTGCAAGATACCAGTCCATACTGAACCTCTTACAGCCTTCCATGGTGTCTTCCTTGTGATAACCCCTTGCCTCTGCGCAGGCCTCACATGCGGTCATTTGAAAGCTGCCGGTTGTAAATAGTTCCTGAATTGGCTTTTGCAGGTGAGAATAATCCTTGAATGCCTTTTGCCCCTTTTTTGAAAGCATTGTTGCATTTCCTGATAGCCATAAGTCAACCGTATGCCCTTTTTTTACTGCTGCTTCTGATAGTTTTACTGCAAAATCAAGGGATAAAGAGCCTACCAGCGATGAAAAACAACCAATGGTCAACTTTCCCATAATTGCCTCCTTTCTACAGCCATACTATCTTTTCATAGTCGTTAAATATAAGGTCAACGAGGTCGCTGTAAGTGACGGGCTTTACGCGACTGTCCACATCTGATGAACTGAACCCTCTGCTTTCCAGGTCTTCTGATAAGACATAGAAAGTTGCGGATTTGCCGAGAATGGAAGATGCCTTCCCGTCTTCTTTTACGGTTGCGTGATAAATTCCATTGCCCACAAAGATGATGCCGAGTTTCTCTGCGGTTAACCTTCCGATGACATCAGAGCCTGTCCTGATGTCACTCATTAAAACACCAAGCTTCATAATTGTCTCACCTCCCTCGGGCTTGAGAAATGATTAAATTAATTAAGGGTTTTCAGGTTCTTATTAATAACATTTACCAATATATTTGTCAAGGAAGAATTTAGGGGATGTCCGAATGTTCCTCACCTTGACAATATCGAAATATCGGTATAACATTTGCCTTTATAAGGCATATGATTGACCATCCTGATATTTTGGATACAATACCAGATGGTGCTGAACCTGACTTTATAGATAAGGACATGCCGTAATCTCTGGAGATAAGCATCTGCTCGGGTTGAGGGTCTTTAGAGGGATAAAAATTTTAAGTCCCGAGGAGTTCTTAATCAGATGGACTTCAAGCTCGTCCTTGAAAAACTCCAACGAAATTTAATTTTCGCAAACCTCTTGGGTGTTGATTTGTAACTATTTGTTTTTATTTCGGATAAGAAGCAATTGCAGAAGATGACTTGATGAATAAAGGATTGCGACGCGGTTATAAATCCCATCGCATATGATTTCTATTGAAAACTTTCTTAAAATCTGGTATCCATAAGCTATGGCTGAGAAACCTGCAGTCGTTGTCCCTGAGGACTACCTCAGGAATATAGAGAAGAAGGTTGAAGACCTCAAGGCCCTTATGGAGGTCTCTGCAATCATATCATCAACGCTTGATTTTAACAACCTTATGACCCTTGTCATGGAAAAGGCCAAGGATGTAATGGACGCCGAGGCATGCTCAATCCTTCTGTATAACAGGGATACAAAAAAGCTCGAGTTTGAGGTTGCCATATGCAAGGAGGACTCTACAACAGACATCTTGAAGAAAAAGGTCACCCTTGGCATGGGGCAGGGTATTGCAGGCTGGGTTGCAGAGAATCTAAAACCCCTGATTGTAAAGGATGTAAAGGCAGACAGCAGGTTCTCCGAGGAGGCGGATAAACAGACAGGTTTCACGACAAGGAGCCTTATTGCTGTCCCGCTTGTAGGCAGGAGTGGCCTTATTGGTGTAGCAGAGATACTGAATCCCAAGAAAAAGGATTTCTTTAGCGGCTATGACGGAGAGATGTTTCAGGCCCTTTGCAGACAGGTTGCTATTGCTATTGAAAATGCCCAGTTTCATAAGGAATCCATTGAGAGGGAGAGGCTCAGGCAGGAGCTTGAGATTGCATCTGCACTGCAGAGGAGCTTTCTTCCAGAATCACCGATTTTTAAAAAAGGCAATGTAATGGTATCAGCAGTAAACATCTCGGCTGCAAAGGTTGGAGGAGATATCTATGACTTTATCGAGCCTGTCGAGGGCAAGGCAGGGGTTTTTATAGGTGATGTTTCTGGAAAGGGCGTATCTGCTGCACTTTATATGGCGAAGATTATCAGTGACTTCAGGTATATCGCACATAAGGTAGATTCTACTGCAGTGGTTCTGAACCGCCTGAACACTATTCTTTCTCAGGCACCAAGGGGAATGTTTCTTACTGCAATCTATATAATAGCGGACATAATTACAGGGGATCTGCATATATCTGTTGCAGGCCATCCGCCATTCTTGTGGATTACTGATGGAGAAGTCAGGGTTATGTCTGTCCCATCTGGCCCGCCTCTTGGAATCCTGCCAATGGACTATCCGACTGTTGCTATGTCGCTGAAAGGGGGCGACAGGCTGATTTTACTGACAGATGGGGTCTTTGAGGCAAAAAATAAAGAGGGACAGAGGATTGGTTTTGAAAATATTGTTGGATTTGTTAAAAGGCATAAGGACGAGGAGCAACTTGTTCAAATGGTTATCGAGCATGTAAATGATTTTTCAAAGGGCATGGAAAGGGCAGATGATATAACCATGGTGGAAGTGAAGTGGAGTGCAATTTGAAATGAAGGACTCGGCAGTTATTATTATCCCATCGCACCCCAGATATCTCTCTGTGGTAAGGGCTGTGACGGTCAGGATGGGTGAGCTTTGCGGAATGGCCGATGCAGAGCTGGAGGATGTCAAACTTGCTGTTGATGAGGCATGTTCAAATGTAATAAAGTATGCATACGGGGGAAATACAGATAAGAGGATTGTTGTAAGATTCAAGATTACACAAAAGGGTTTTGAGGTAGTCATAGAGGACAGCGGGCTTAAGGCAGATATAGATTCCCTGAAAGGCAGAAGCCTTAGTGATGTAAGACCTGGGGGTCTTGGCATCCATCTCATAAGGAGGGCATTCGATGTTGTTGACTTCGATGATAAGAAGAAAAGGGGTAACAGGCTCAGGCTTATCCGATATATGAAGGAGAAAAATGGAGATTGAGATTGTAGACTACAAGGGTGCAAATGTGGTTGTTCTATCAGGCGATATAGATATGTATTCCTCCCCCATCCTGAGAAAGCAATTGATGCTTCTTATAGATAAAAAGGTTCCCCTACTGCTCATTGATTTCAAGGCCGTCTCATATATTGACAGCTCTGGCATTGCGACCTTTGTTGAGGGGCTGAAGGGCATGATGTCATATGGCGGAAGATTGAAACTGCTCGGTATCCCCGAAGGGATCATGGAGATATTCAATTTCTCAAAATTAGACAGGGTCTTTGAGATATACGGGAATATTGATGATGCCTTCAACAACTGAAAACCTCTTTGGCCTCATAGGCAGAAGGGCAATCCCGATCCTGAAGGATATAAACGATGCTGCAAGGCTTATAAACAATACCTTTTATTGGGCGTTTCTCTCCCCGTTTAAAGGCAAGGCAATCAGGTTCAGGGCGAGTATGTCTGAGATGGTAAAGGCAGGCTATAGCTCTGTCCCTATTGTAGCCACTATCTCACTGTTCGTGGGGATAATCCTTGCGCTGCAGTCGGCCTATCAGTTGAAGAGGGTGGGGGCATTGATATATGTTGCAAACCTTGTGGGCGTCTCAATAACGAGGGAGCTCGGACCAATACTTACGGCCATTATAGTTTCAGGAAGGAGCGGCTCTGCATTTGCTGCTGAGATTGGCTCGATGAAGGCTGCAGAGGAGGTTGATGCCCTTATAAGCATGGGGATTAATCCTGTGAGATTTCTTGTTGTGCCGAAGCTCATTGCACTCATGGTTATGCTGCCTGCACTTACAGTCTTTTCTGACCTTATAGGCATCTTTGGTGGTTTCCTGCTTTCTATAACAGCCCTTGAGATACACCCATATAATTATTTTCAACAGACTATAAGGGCACTGCTCATCAAGGATATACTAACCGGGCTCATGAAGGCATGGGCATTTGGTGTTGTTATAACAATCGTTGGCGCATACCAGGGCTTTAAGGTGGAGGGAGGGGCTGAGGAGGTCGGTATGAGGACAACCGCATCGGTTGTGGCATCCATATTCCTGGTGATTGTCTTTGACCTCTTCTTTACGACCCTGTTTTACTATTTTACATAAGACTTATGGGGGTTGCCAAGGTCGATGAGAATTTTGACACCCTCCCCTCTATCCCCTCCCGTCAAGGGAGGGGAAATAAAAAAAGAATCCCTCTCCCCTTGCGGGAGAGGGTCAGGGTGAGGGGTATTTCGGAAGATGGAAAAGGCAATAGAGGTTATAGGTCTTGTGACCCATTATGGAGACAGGGAGATCCTTAAAAACATATCCCTTTCCATACCAAGTGGGAAAACAACTGTAATACTTGGAGGAAGCGGTTGTGGCAAGAGCACTTTACTCAAGCACCTTATCGGCCTGTTAAAACCAACAAGGGGTAAAATCCTCATAAACGGCAAGGATATAACTGTGATGAAAGATGAGGAATTAGATGAGGTCAGAAAGAGGATGGGGGTTTTATTTCAGGGTGCGGCGCTGCTTAATTCAATGACCGTTTCAGAAAATGTTGCCCTTCCAATAAGGGAGCATACCAGATTAAAGGAATCCACCATACAGATTATGGTCCGCATGAAGCTCGACCTTGTCGGCCTCTCAGGCTTTGATAACTTTTACCCATCTCAGCTTTCAGGGGGGATGAAAAAGAGGGCAGGTCTTGCAAGGGCAATGGCATTGGACCCCGAGCTTATCTTCTTTGACGAACCATCTGCCGGGCTTGACCCTGTGACCGCTGCCGGCCTTGATGAGCTGATACTGAAGCTGAGGGATGTATTTAAGATGACCATAGTAGTTGTAACCCATGAACTTCCAAGTGTGTTCATGATTGCTGATTATGTTATCATGCTTGATATGGGTGATGTAATCTTCTCAGGCACCCTCGATGAATTGAGGGCATCTGATAATCCGAGGATAAGGATGTTTCTTGAGAGGAGGCCGGAGAAAGAGACCTATTCGCCTGAGGATTATTTCAGGATTATTGCAGGGGATTAACCATGGAGGGTAAATGGCATATCTAAAGGATGAGATTAAGGCAGGCGCAATTATAGTTGCATCCCTGATTGTCCTGACTGTATTTATAATCCTGATTGGCGGGAGGCAGTTTTTTGAGAAGTTTGATAACTACTATGTAATGGTCATGAATGCCGGAGACCTTGAGGCAGGCGCACAGGTCAAGCTCGGTGGTGTGAGGGTTGGAAGGGTTCTGAGCATCAGGGCGCCGGAGGGTCCCGGCAAGCCTGTTACCATAGAGATTGGTATTAAAAAGGGGACAGCCCTGTATAAAGGGACAAGGGCGCTCATCACACAGATAGGCTTTGTCGGAGATACATATCTCCTGCTTTCTGTTGATAAGACATCCAGTGAGAGGCTAAAGGTTGGGGCTATTATACCCTCGGATGAGCAGGTTCAATTTACCATGCTCATGGCAAGGCTTGAGGGCCTTTCACAGTCTGTTGACGGTTTAATCAGGGATATAGACAGGCTTTTCAGCCAAAGGAATATAGAGGGCATCGAAAGGCTTGTTGGAAACACAAATAAGGCCATAGCCTCTGGGTCGTCAAATCTCGACAAGGTCGCATCAGGCCTAAAAGGCACTACGGATAAACTGCAACTCGTCCTTGACGAGGTAGAGAAGCTTGTTCGGGGCAATAAAGCCGATGTCTCACAGATGATAAAAAAGGCGAGGGAAGACCTCGATAAGGCAGGGGACATGATTAGGACCATGGAGCAGACAGCAAAGACAGTGGATAAGACATCGAGATCTGTGGACAGGGCTATTGACCTGCAGTCGCAGAATCTCGATAATCTCCTTAATACTATGACCAGGACCACAGAGGACCTTCAGGATGTCCTTCAGGAGATAAAGAATAAACCATGGAGTATCCTCTACAAGGGAAGTAAGGGAAAGGAGGACTGAGGTGCAGAGAGGTCTAATAATCTTATTGTCTGTTTTTTCCCTTTCAGCATGTACAATGTCTGAGACAAGGATATACAGCCTTTATATGCCTAATCCCACTTCGCCCCCCCTTAGCAAAGGGGGGAACTTTGTAAGTCCCCCTTTGGGAAAAGGGGATATAGGGAGATTTTCAGATGCGTCCATCGCCATCCATGTATCTTCCCCGCGGTATCTTGCACAGCCGTACATTGCATACAGGAATTCACCATATCAGCTTAGCATCTCAAGGTATTCCAGATGGGATTCATCTCCAAGCGATATGGTTAAAGAGGCATTTAAAGATTCCCTTTCCTCAATGGGACTATTTAAAGCAGTCAGGGTATCCAGTATCATCCCAAGGGGATTTTATTCACTTCAGATAGGCCTCAGACGGTTCGAGAGATTCGATGTTGGAAATGATTCCTTTGGTGAACTTGTCTTTGATGTTGATCTCCTTTCTCCTGACGGCAAGGAGATGTATCGGAGCACTGTCTCAAAAAAGATAAAACTCGATGACAGGGGCTTTTTGAGTCTTGCAAAGGGTTTAAGCATCGCCCTTAAAGAGGGGATAGGAGAAGCGGGGATTGGCATAGGCAGGGTTATTTCTAAGGAACAGCCTTTTCGGTAGATCTCAGTCTTGATTCCTGAAACTGATGAGCTTGTCGAATTAGGCCTTGAGCTTTTTTTCATATCCCCTTGGTGTTACCATCCATCTATCAAAGAGGAATGTCTTGCTGTTTCCTATGATTACAGTGCTCTGCATGTCTATGTTGTGCTCAAGCATTTTATCCAGTGTAGTAATGGTTATACCTTCATCGTCCCTTGTTGCAGCCCTCACGATACCAACAGGTGTTTCAGGCGGCCTGTATCTTAAGATTATATCCCTTGCCCTGTTGATGTGCTCAACCCTTCCCCTGCTTTTAGGGTTGTAAAGGACTATTACAAAGTCAGCCATGGCTGCTGCATCAAGCCTTTTCTCTATTACCTTCCATGGCGTAAGCAGATCACTGAGACTTATGGATGCAAAGTCGTGCATAAGAGGTGCACCGAGTCTTGCTGCAGATGCATTGAGTGCAGTGATGCCTGGAATGACCTCAATATGAATTTCAGAACCCAGAACCCAGAACCCAGAATCCAGATTTTCACCCCCTCCCTTGCCCTCCCCCCTCGATGGGGAGGGATGGGTGGGTGGGTTGTGTTCTGTGCTCTGAGATCTGAGCATTTCAAACACCAGACCTGCCATGCCATATATGCCAGGATCGCCGCCGCTTACGAGGGCAACAGCTTTGCCTGAAGATGCAAGCTCTATTGCCTTCTTACATCTGTCTACCTCCTGCATCATCCCTGATGATAAGACCTCTTTGCCAGGCAATAGGGGCTTTATCAGGTCGAGATATGTCTTATACCCGATTATGACATCTGCATCCTCTATAGCCTTTTTTGCCATTGGCGTGAGGTGTTGCAGACTGCCAGGCCCTGTGCCGACGATACAAAGTTTTGGAGTTTTGGAGTTTTGGAGCCCTGGAGTTTTCAACTCCTTAACTCCTAAACTCCCTGGCTCTTTAACTTCTGCTACCGCAACTGTTACATTCCCGATTTTCTGTTTTGCAATAAGGAGGGTGTCAGCCCCTGAGCCAAGGAGTGCTGCTGGTTCTGCGACTGCATTGGCTCCTGTAGCTTTAATGGCAGCCTCTGATCTTGATACACCACTAACTGTGTTTAACTCTTCAGATGAAAAGAGCTTTATCCCGAAACTATATTTTTTAGAAAATGCCTTTAGGCCTGGTTCATTACGCTTTTTATCAATTGTTGCGATGCAGTGGATGGATAGGAACGATAGATTGTTCTGCTTCAATGAATTTTTAATGGCGCCTTCTATTTCATCTGCTGATGTTCCGCTGTTGCATCCAATCCCTACGACGAGGTTTTTGGGCCTCAGGTAGAGTGGTTTTTTTAATCCACCCTCGCCCCTATTTATTAAATGGGGGATTATCTCTGTTTTATTTGTAATTAATACATCTGCGGATCCCAGATCATCCACCCTCAAAAACTCATCAGGCAGCTTTATGTCTGCCCTCTGCCCTCTGCCTTCTGCCCTCTGCTGTATATATACTATCAATGAACCTCTGTTTAAGAGTCTTGTAGCTATTCGAGGGATCAGCTTCCAGTCATCAATAATGAGATTGTTCTGCCTGGCCCACAGATCAATAGCAGGCATATTGTTCACATCTGATGCAGTAGTTATCACTGCCTCTGTGTGTGTGGGAGACTTTGTCTCCCCCACGAGCCCCCTCTTAGAATTCAGGAAACCTGCTATCTCTTTTGCGAGTGTATTTGCCCCACCAATATGTCCGCTCAGGAGGCTGATGGCAAAGTTCCCATTTTCATCGAGCACAACCACAGCAGGGTCTGTTTTTTTATCCTTTATCAGCGGTGCAATTGTTCTTACCACTATGCCTGCTGCCATAATAAAGATGAGGTTTCTGCATCCATTCCAGAGTTCAGGCATTATTGCAGATTCAAAACGCAGGATTTTCGCATCAGGATATAGCCCTTTAAGCCTCTGTGCAATCTTGAGGCTATTATCGCTTATGTAAAGGATAGCAGTAGTGGACAATATTTTTGTGCTCCTTGATTTTATCTGATATGCCTATTATATCAAAGTTAGCATTATGGAGGCCAATGTCAGTTGCCAGAATCGCTGCTGTAGAGTTGCAAGTCCCTTTTAAATCCATTTTATGGAGAAATAGTTTATAATTCTATCCTATGAACATTGTTACTGCAAAAGGACTGACAAAGGATTACGGCCCATTGCGGGCAGTAGACAATATAGATTTCGAGATATTTAAAGGCGAGTGTTTTGGCTTCCTTGGGCCAAACGGTGCAGGGAAGACAAGTGTAATGAGGATAATCCACTGCCTCATGCCGCCAACCTCTGGAGATGTGGCGGTATTCGGCATGAGTGTGATTGAAAAACCGAGCCAGATAAAGTCAAAGATTGGTGTCATGCCGCAGGACGACAACCTTGACCCCGATCTTTCAGTCTTTGAAAATCTAATCGTCTATGCACGGTATTTTGATATTCCGAGAAAGGATTCTTCTCAGCTTGCATGGGAGCTCCTTGAATTCCTCGGGTTAAAAGACAAGGCAGATGTAAAAATAAGAAGTCTCTCTGGAGGGATGAAACGAAGGCTCCTCCTTTCAAGGGCGCTGATAAACAATCCAGAATTATTGGTCCTCGATGAACCGACCACAGGCCTCGACCCGCACAGCAGGCTGATTGTATGGGAGAAGCTTGACTACCTCAAGTCAAAAAATACCACTCTCATCCTTACAACCCATTACATGGAAGAGGCTGAAAAACTCTGCGATAGGGTGGCGATCATGGATTCAGGCAAGATCATAGCCATTGATTCACCATTAAGACTCATGGGCATGCACGGCGGAAGCCTTGAGGATGTCTATTTAAAACTCACAGGGAGGCCGCTTGAATCTTAAGCGGGCATTCAGGGTCTGGCAGAGAAATCTCACGGTTTATACAAAGCTTTATAAGTCAAGTATAGCCTTGAATTTTGTGGAGCCGGTCATTTATCTTGCAGCATTAGGTCTTGGCTTAGGCGCTTTTGTGAAACAAATCAATGGAGTGCCGTATATAAACTTTATAGCTCCGGGAATAATTGCCTCCTCAGCAATGTTTGCTGCAACCTATGAATGCACCTATGGCACCTATGTAAGGATGACCTTTCAGAAGACATTTGATGCTATATTGGCCACACCTGTCAATATTGACGACATCGTGACAGGGGAATTAATGTGGGGCGCCACAAAAAGCGTGCTTTACGGAACGATAATCATGCTGGTTATCTCTGTCTTCGGGCTTGTGGGCTCTCCGCTGATAATACTCGCCATCCCAATCCTTTTTATAAGCGGGCTGGTCTTTGCTGAGGTATCAATAATATTTACCGCTATTGTACCAGGGATAGATTCATTTAATTATTTCTATACCCTTTTAATGACTCCGATGTTTCTTTTCTCAGGAATCTTCTTCCCCCTTGATTCCCTGCCATCCATTGTTTCAAGGATAGCCTTTTTCACTCCCCTTTATCACCTTGTAAATATCTGCAGGTCTTTTTCATCCGGATTATTATCTGTCGCCATATGGGACATCATTTGGATCTTAGCTGTGGTTGTATTGCTCGCTGTAGTCCCCTTCAGGCTGATGCGTAGGCGTATATTAAGACCTTAATTAGTTACTCCCTGTATCCGTGCTTAAAATCCCTGTTATAAAGCCTTGATTCTTTTTTTAGAGCTGTCTCAGATGCCCTCAGTGCCTCGCCAACATATATCACTGCGGTCTTTTTGATGCCGGCAGATCTAACAAGTTCAACGATGTCTTTCAAAGATCCCCTGATTACTTTTTGTTCGGGCCATGATGCCTTTTCAATAACCACCACAGGTGTGTCCTCCGGATAGCCGTTTAACAGTTCATTCCTTATCTTTTCAATCATCCCTGCACTCAGAAAGATCACCATGGTTGCCCTGTGCCTTGAAAGTTCGCTGAGTCTTTCTCTTTCCGGTACTGGAGTTCTTCCCTCAATGCGGGTGAATATGACTGTCTGGCTTATCTCAGGTATGGTAAGCTCCTGTCCAAGAATCGCAGCGCCTGCCATTGCAGAGGAGACACCAGGGATAACCTCATACCCTATTTTTAATTCACGCAGTCTTTCTATCTGCTCTGATATGGCACTGTAAAATGATGTATCGCCTGTGTGGAGCCTTACAACTGTTCTGCCTTTGTCAACAGAGTTTTTTATGATATCAATAATCTCAGTGAGGTTCATCTTTGCAGAGTCAAAAACCTCTGCCTTTATTCCCCTGAGAAGTCCTTGATTAACAAGGCTTCCTGCATAAATTACGACATCTGCTTTATCAAGGAGATTTCTTCCTTTGATGGTTATCAATTCCGGGTCGCCCGGACCTGCACCTATAAAATAGACCTTGCTCATTTCCTGATTATCACCATAGAAAAGTAATTGAGGTCTTCTTCCTTCATGTCCCTGAGATCTTTAAAAATCCTCTCATCCTTCATCCCTGCCCTTGAGATATAGATGGAGTTGTTTAAAAGATTCATCTCCTCAAGGGTCTTCAGGATTTTATCAAATACCCTGTGAACCTTCATGAGCACGATGGTATCAAAGCCCTCCAGTATCTCCTTTAGATTGTCCGCATAGGTTGCTGGGATTACGGCAATCTTTTCATCTGCAAGGCCTAAGGATATTCCTGCCCTTGAAGCAGCGGCATTGATGGATGATACACCAGGAATTATCTCGATGTTCAGGTCTGGATTGAGTTCAAGAAGTCTGTCATACAGATAAAAGAATGTGCTGTAGATTGCGGGGTCCCCTATAGTGATGAAGGCCATATCAATGCCCCTGGTAAGCATGCTCAGGACAATCTCTACGGTCTCATTCCATTTTGTATCTAACTCGCAATTGTCAGAATACAGACTATTGCCCCCTCCCTTGCCCTCCCCCTTGCAGGGGGAGGGGTGGGTGGAGGTCGCTGTGTTCTGTTCTCTGTGTTCTGTTCTCTGTCCTCTTGTTTTCCTCATGGGGAAATGTGCTTCGATGATTTCTTTGTCCTTTATGTCTATTGTTTTTTCCACAATAGATAATGCAAGACTGCTTCCCTCTTGTCTTCCCTTTGGGACACAGATGCATGGTATATCCCTTAGAATACGCGCTGCCTTGAGCGTCAGTAACTCAGGGTCTCCAGGACCGACACCTATGACATAAAGGGTGCCTGTCATCATTGTTTTTCTCCTGTTATTATGAATACTGGATTTAAGGCGCTCATGTGCCGCTTGTTGGCAATAACCTTTGTCCTCGATACTGAGACCTCAGAGACCTCTACCATGAATCCATTGTTTTCAAGGTATTGAATCGCCTCGTTCAATGTCTCTATTGTAGTAGCATTTGCCACAATAATTCCAGACACCATTTTTCCACTGATGAAATCCACAATTGCCTTAAGCCTTCCTCCGCTGCCTCCTATGAAGACCCTGGCCGGGGATGGAAGGTCTTTTAGTGCATCAGGTGCCTCGCCTTTTATTATCTCAATATTTGCGGCATTGAATCTGATCTTATTTCCCTTGATATTTTTGACCTGTTCCCCGTCCTTTTCAATTGCAAAGACCTTCAATTCAGGACATAACCTCGCTACCTCTACTGATACTGCACCAGAGCCGGCGCCTATGTCCCAGAATACACCCCCATGTGAAGGCCTTAATTTGTGGATGGTTACTGCCCTTACCTCATCCTTTGTTATAAGTCCTCTTGAATGGAGGATCTCTTTTTCTGTTAGTCCGAATCTGACCTCTTCTAAAAATCCCCTCCATCCCCCCTTTAGTAAAGGGGGGATGGAGGGGATTTGTTCTGACTTCTGTAATATGACTATATTTGGTTCCGAAAATGACATTGCAGCAACCTCTTCAGGCATCCCCTCTATAATCCTTTCATCAGGATAACCAAGCCTTTGGCAGACATACATCTTTATGCTGTCATTGCGAGACGAAGGCGAAGCAATCTCAAAGACTTCAGATTGCTTCGTCGCTTTGCTCCTCGCAATGACATCTGCTACTGCTGATGGGTTGTTTTCTCTGTCAGTAAGGATAGTAATTTTATTATGCTGCTCAAGCAAAAAGGGGATATCATTTATTCCATAGGGCAACCGTCTTCTTTTTTCAGGGTCAGGCCCGCCGTGAAGGCTCATAAGGAATGCATCATCCCACGGCTCCTTTATCCTTGAAAATGCCATTTGGATGCTTGACATATCAGGGATGATCTCCACCAGATCTTTTCCAAATTCATTGATAGCCCTTCTTCCAATTCCAAAGAACATAGGGTCTCCAGAGGCAAGAAGAGTAATGGTTTTGGATTTTAAGTTTTGCGTTTTGAGTTCGATAATCCCCTTTTCTGTCATTTGCATTCTGATAAAGTTCATTGTTTCATCCACATTGTTTATCACCCTGATCTTATCCTTTACTGCTTCAAACTCTTCGTATTCCTTAAAGATCTCAGAGAGCCTGTTTGATGCAAGGATGATCCCTGAATTTAAAACAACCTCCCCTGCCCTTTTGTCAAGGGGTTTATAGCCTATTCCTATGACATAGAGTTTGTAACAACCCTGTAGGGCCAGGTCTTCACTCTTCACTTGGTTCTACCTCTATAAAATGGACAATCTTTTTCATTTCCACAACGCTCAAATATGCAATACGCTTAAGCCTGCAGCATCTACTTCATAGCATCTTTGCATCCAGTATCATTGCACTTTCCTTATAACTGGCTGGATAAAGCGCAACAGGATTTAAATCTATCTCCTTAATCAAACCGGTTGCTATTATTTCTGAAACAGTAACAATCATGTTTAAGAGGTTATCAATGTCTACAGGAGGCATTCCCCTATAGCCTTCTAAAAGCCTGTATCCCCTGGTCTGTTTAATGAGTCCGAGGGCATCACTCCTCTTCAGAGGTGCAAGCCCAAAGGCAACATCCTTAAACAGCTCGACAAACACCCCTCCAAGACCAAACATCACAACAGGTCCAAATTGTTCGTCAATCACACCGCCGATAATAACCTCAAGCCCCTCTGGAGCCATCTCTTCTACAAGCACGCCCTCTGCATGTTCAATCTGCATGAGTTCTATAACAGCCCTCTTTAATTCATCCCTGTTCTTCAGCCCTGTTCTCACACCATGGACATCACTTTTTGAGATGATCTTTGACGATGAAACCTTTGCCGCCAGAGGGTAAGGGATGTTTACGATCTCAGGGATCTGCGATATCATCTCCTTGCTTATAAAAATCCCTTTCGGTACATAAAAACCCATGCCTTTCAAAATCCCCTTTACCTCATGCTCGAGAAAGGTTTTGTTTTTATCTTTGTTTATGAAGTCCTCTATCATTCAGGTCTCTTCTCCGTATGTAGAGCATTTAACGCTACTTTCGCTGCATCTTTTATGTGCTGTGTGTATTGCGCTTTAAATGTGTTGTCGCGCCGATTATCAATAACAGGACAGATAACACCTGCCCTATACCCGAGAGCCCCCATAAAATACAACAAAAAGCTTGCTTCCATCTCCATGTTTTCTATTTTAAGTCCCTCAATACAGGTATCTATGGATGCAAGGAGTCCATCCATATCAGGCACTGTTAACGGCACCCTTGATACAGCCCTGCCCTGATTTGCAAAAAATCCTGAGCTGGATACAGTTATCCCTCTTTTATATTTTATACCAAACTCATGGGCTTTCCTTTCCAGTGCTATAGTAACATCCTGATGGGCCCTTGAGGCATATGGGAATATCTTCCCTTTAAAGCGTGAATCATGGGGAATGACACCGTCGATGGTTTCTCTGATTCTCTCTTCAACTACTTTGCAGCTTCCATCATAATATGGAGTATTATAGAACAATCCGGTATTATCCAGGCCAACAACATAGTCTGTTATAATAAGCGTCCCCAATTCTGTATCTGGTTGAATGCCTCCTGAGGTGCCGACACGGATTATTGTTATCATATCGTATTCTGTTTTTCTTGTTCCTCTATGAAAATCAATCTCGTTTAAGGCAACAATCTCATTGAGCACAATCTCAAGGGAAGGAGTGCCCATCCCTGAAGTTATGATTGAAACCCTTTGACCTGTATCCTTAACAGACCCTGTTATTGTCCTGAGACCTCTATGGAATCTATCAACATCCATCGTGCCTAAAAATTCATCAGCAATAAATGGAACCCTTTCAGGGTCGCCGACAATGATAATATCTTTTGCCAATTCTTCTGGTTTTAAATCTAAGTGATAGACCTTACCATCTATTATTGGCAGGTCTGAGGCCTTGAAATGCCTGCTATTTTCCATGAGGAAACTCCATTTTGTTACCTCAGAATCGCCCTTAACCCTCTTACTGCCCTTTCAGCCGAAGGATATACGGGTATCCCTATCCTTTCAAGGAGGGTGATTAATCTTCTCGATCCCCCATCATGTGCTATATGAAACACTATGGGTTTATTTGTGCCTTTCTTAAAATCCTTTATCAGCCCTGCAAGCCCTGGAGTAATTCCAGTAACCCCTGTCAATGCAATGATGACAAAACCATCGTAATAGTCCTTTAATTCATTAAGCACCACAACATAATCATTATCCTTTACCTGTGCAGTAAGGTCAACGGGATTGTTGACCCCATAAAAATGCGGGAATATCTGTTTAAGTCTTTCTATTTTATCCTCAGGCAATTTGGCTACCTCAAGCCCCTGCTTCATGCACTCATCCGCTGCCAGCACACCAGAGCCCCCGCCATTTGTGATGATGCAGACACGGTTACCCCCTCTACTCTCCCCCTTAGCAAGGGGGAACATGTGCGGGTAATAAGAGAGGGCCTTTGCTGCATCAATGAGTTCATCAAAATCCCCTGCCTCCTGTATCCCGAATTGTTTAAGGATTGAACTGAAGACCTCATATCTTCCTGCAAGCCTTCCTGTATGAGAGAATGCAGCAGCCTGTCCACTTAAACCCTTTCCCGCTTTGAGTATGATGAGTGATTTCTTTTCTGATAATCCTCTTGCCTTCTCTATAAACTTCCTTCCGTCACCCAACGATTCAATATATGAGATCACCACTTCCGTATCTTTATCATCAGCAAGATATTCGTATAGATCAGACTCATCGATATCAACCGCATTGCCATATCCTACAGCCTTTGATACCCCGATATTTGATGCCCTGATAGCGTTGAACAGGCATATCATAATTGCACCACTCTGTGACACAATAGCAGCATTCCCCTTCCTGGGTCTTTTTAATCTCTCATAAGGAAGGAAAAATGTATCGAGCCTCCTGTAAGGACTATAAACTCCCATACAGTTTGGCCCGAGCAATCTGATACCAAGCCCTGTGCCTATCCTTTTTATCTCGTCCTGGAGTTCATTGTCTCCTATCTCTGCGAAGCCTGCACTCTCAATGATTGCGCATTTGGCTTTACCATCAAGTCCTTTAAGAATTTCAGGAACCTCTGGCGCAGGTCTTATGATTATGACTAAATCAACAGATTCAGGAATATCGTCAATGGATGTATATGCCTTCAAACCCATGAGTTCATTATACTTTGGATTCAGAGGATAGAGCCTTCCTTTAAACCTCATGAGGTTTTTGAGTATCACGCCACCGAGCTTCAGTTCAGTATGTGCAGCGCCAACGAGGGCAATGGATCTGGGATTAAAAAGAAGATCAAGATTGCTCATGCACTTTTCCGGCATCAATAAAAGGATAGCATGTGAAGGACTTGTAGTCAATCAGGGGTATCCGTTCATACAGTTGTCAGAGGCTGATTTATATGCTACCTTTATTCTAAGGGAAGTCATCTGTTATGAGAGGAGGATGTTATGGATGATGTGCTGAGGATTATAAAGGAGAGGCGCAGCATCAGAAACTTTCAGAAAAGGGATATACCTGAGGGGATAATCAAAAAGTTGATAGATGCTATTATCTGGGCACCAAGCGCCGGGAACCTTCAGTCAAGAAGGTTTTATTTTATCAGGGATGACAAAACAAAGCGGGATATTGCTATTGCCGCACTCAGTCAGCGTTTCATTGCCGATGCACCTCTTGTTGTTGTGGGGTGCACTGACAGGAGGATTGAAAATCGCTATGGGGACAGGGGCATTAATCTCTATACAATTCAGGATGTGGCATGCAGCATCATGAATATGATGCTCGTCGCCTGTGAGAACGGCCTTGGCAGCGTGTGGGTTGGCGCATTTAGAGAGAGCGATGTCTTTGAGATAATGGATTTGCCTCATAATCTAATGCCTGTTGCGATAGTGCCTGTGGGTTATCCTTCAAGGATTCCATCCGCGCCGCCGAGGGTTTCTGCCAACGAGGCAGTGGAATTTAGATAGGTTACAATCAATACAGGGTTTGAAGGATTTTGAATAATCAGGTAAAATAGAAAATTACAGCAGGGGCAACTGTAGTCGTTATATTGGTCATTAAAAAGCGTTTGGGGGTTGAATATGTCTCCTCTCAGGATTATAACATCAGGCGAATCACATGGAAGGGCACTGATAGGGGTTATTGAAGGGATTCCCTCAGGGCTCTCTCTTTCCTCTCAGGATATAGATAAAGACCTGAGGAGAAGGCAGGCTGCCTACGGCCGTGGCGAAAGGATGGCGATCGAATCAGACCATGCTGATATCATATCAGGTGTCCGATGGGGCAAGACCATTGGCTCTCCCATTTCGATTATTATAGAAAACAACGACTGGGTAAACTGGCAGAAGGCCATGTCCATTTCAGAGGATTATGAAGGCTCAATAAAGGCAGTGACAAGGCCGAGGCCAGGGCATGCAGACCTGACAGGAGCAATCAAATATAACCACAAAGATATAAGGAATGTCCTTGAGCGCTCAAGCGCAAGGGAAACAGCTATAAGGGTCGCTGTTGGGGCAGTAGCAAAGAGGTTTCTTTCAGAATTTAATATCAGGATAGGCAGTTATGTGACTCAGATTGGTGTGTTCCGAACTCAGAATCCAGAATCTGGCGTTGATATGGCTGATGAGGAGCTGCTCATCGAGACATATGAAAAGGCAGAGGAATCCCCTGTGAGATGTCCTGATAAGGAGGCATCTTTATTGATGCTTAAAGGGATTGATGAGGCAAAGGGGAAAGGGGATTCCCTCGGTGGCATATTCGAGGTTGCTGTTACAGGTATGCCTCCTGGTCTTGGCAGCTATACGCAATACGATAGGAGGCTTAATGCAAGGCTTGCCATGGCTGTTATGGGCATTCAGGCAATAAAGGGTGTTGAGATCGGACTTGGCTTTGAGATGGCGAAACACTTTGGCTCTGAGGTAATGGATGAGATATTTTATGTAACAAAGGGCACAGATAATAACTCCGAACTCCCAAACACGAACTTATCAGATGTGCAGCAGTTTTTTTATCGTAAGACCAACAACGCTGGCGGGATTGAAGGAGGCATGAGCAATGGAATGCCAATAATCCTGAGGGCTGCTATGAAGCCTATACCAACGCTGAGGAGACCGCTGCAATCTGTGGATATAGTCACCAAAGAGCCATTTGAGGCAGCATATGAGCGCTCTGATGTCTGCGCAGTGCCGGCTGCTGCAGTTATAGCAGAGGCTATGACAGCCATTGTGATAGCAGATGCCTTTATGGAAAAGTTTGGCTGTGATAACATCGAGGAGATACGCAGAAATTACCAGGCATATATCGAATATCTGAAGTCGTTTTAACACACGGTAAAAAACTCTTGACAACCTAAAAATACACGCCTATACTTTGAAATAAGAAACAAAATTATATAATTTGGGGAGATTTTGGTGACTTCTTCTGTTTCATCGCAGCGCCGATTATTTATGCGTGTGTCAATAAATGAATGTAATCCTGTTATAGCACAGGTAAAAAATCCAACTACTGGCCATAACCATTTTGTGATTCTTACAGGACAAGGGGATAATACCTACAACATTGTTGATCCAGGTTACAAGGGTAGGACGACCCTTGAGTCTTATAGCAATCAGATATTAGGCATAAGAACAGTTAAAAAAGATCCTCCTCCATATCCAGGTGTCCTGGAGATTCATATAGGGCCACCTCAACCTGGTATCGACATTGCAGAGTTTTTTGTTATAGACCCTAATGGGAAAAAGACAGGATATGATCCAGCTATCAACAAAATAGTAGATGAAAGCCCAAGTGGAAGTTATGACACAGAGGAGATCGGAGATCTTGAGACAGGAGAAACGGGAGTAGGGCCGATTAAAGAATTTTATGACAATAATGCTACTAATGGCGAATACAAAATGATAGTGGTCGGCAAGTTCATGGGCAAGTTTGGTATAGATATTTCTGGTTTAGACATCAATGGAAATGATATACCAAATATAGATGTTGATTACTATACTGCTCCTACTTATAGAGACACATTCATTATAAACTACAGCAAAGAGCCCAATGTGTCAATGACCCTTACAAGGCTGGTGGACTTTTCAATTGCCAAAAGGGATATAGAACTTATGTATGAGGTTGGCTGCAATGACAATCAGGGAGTAATGGAGAGTTTACTTCAGAAACTTGAAAATGCAGAGAAGGCCATGAACCATTTTAATACCCTTGCATACCAGAAGACGCCACCAGAACCTCAGGCATTTTTCGACGCTAAAACGGCAATGGAAAACATGATAGATGCATTTATAAATGAGGTCAACGCCCAGAAGGGTAAACATATACAGGACAGATGTGCACAGATTCTTGTAGAGGATGCAAAGTATCTCTTAGAAAACAGGGGCAGTCTTAAGCCAATGAAGAAGGGATTTGGTTTTGAACTTAAACAGCCATCGAAATGACATTAAACCATGTGTTAAATATATGTAGTAACGGCTTTAAGCGTGCAAAAAAATAAACGGCTCGTTCTTTGAATGAGCCTAACAAAAAAGGAGGTGAGATCTAATGAAGATTCCTGATGAAAAGGAATTGGGTTTTATGGAAAAACTGGCGCAGAAAGGCATCTCAAGGCGTGATTTCATGAAGTTCTGCACCATGATGGCTGCTACCCTTGCACTTCCAGCAAGCTTTGCACCAAAGATAGCAGAGGCCATTGAGAAGTCCAAGAGGCCGTCGCTTGTATGGCTTGAGTTTCAGGACTGTGCTGGAAACACCGAGTCATTTTTAAGGGCAAGCAAGCCTACTGTTGTTGAGATTGTTCTTAATCTGCTATCGGTTGACTACCATGAGACAATCATGGCGCCTGCTGGGAAACAGGCAGAGAAGTCCCTTGATGATGTTGTCAAGAACCAAAAGGGCAAGTATATCACAGTAGTAGAAGGCGCCATCCCCACAAAAGATGGAGGTGTTTACTGCTGTATTGGTGGAAGGAGTGCTGTTGATATCGTGAAAGAGGTATGCGGTAATGCCATGGCTACCATAGCTGTGGGAGCATGTGCCTGGGACGGCGGATGGCCTGCTGCAAGCCCGAATCCAACAGGGGCTAAAGGTGTTAAGGATGTTGTTTCAGGGATAACCCTTATAAACCTTCCTGGCTGTCCGATGAATGTGCAGAACCTCACAGGCGTTGTAGTACACCTTCTCACATTTGGTGCCTTACCTGCCACAGATGAGCTCGGCAGGCCGCTTTTTGCATATGGTGAAAGGATACATGACCACTGTGAAAGAAGGGCGCACTTCGACGCAGGGCAGTATGTGAGGCAGTGGGGAGATGAAGGGCACCGCCTTGGCTGGTGCCTTTATGAGATGGGTTGTAAGGGGCCTGAGACCTTCCAGAACTGTCCTACTATAAGGTGGAACGATGCCACAAACTGGCCTGTTGGTTCAGGGCACGGCTGTATAGGTTGTGCTTCACCGAGGTTCTGGGACACCATGACTCCTTTCTATAGAAGGCTTCCAAAGGTGCCTGGTTTTGGTGTTGAAGCGACTGCTGATAAGATCGGCCTCGGTCTGGCTGCTGTTACGGCAGCAGGTGTAGTAGCCCACGGTATTGCAAGGGCAGTGAAGGGGAAAGGGCCTGAGCAAGGCGAAAAGAAAGAGTAATCGATAAGGAGGGATTATGGCAAAGATAGCAATAGACCCCATAACGCGAATCGAGGGACATCTGCGCATTGAGGCACAGGTGGATGCAGGGAAGGTGACAGACGCCTGGAGCTCAAGCACAATGTTCCGCGGTATGGAGATTATCCTAAAAGGTCGTGACCCAAGGGATGCCTGGGCATTTACCCAGCGTATATGAGGCGTTTGAACAACGGTTCATGCCAACTGCTCCGTGAGAGCAGTAGAGAACGCCTTAGGAATAACAATACCGGATAATGCAAGGATAATCAGAAACCTGATAACAGGCATCCAGTATGTTCAAGACCATGTAATACATTTCTATCACCTTCATGCCCTTGACTGGGTTGATGTAGTGAGCGCGCTGAAGGCAGATCCTGCGAAGACCTCTGCACTTGCACAGTCCATATCAGACTGGGACAAGTCCAGCACAACATACTTTAAGGCAATACAGGATAAGCTGAAGGCATTTGTTGAGAGCGGACAGCTTGGAATATTTGCTAATGCCTACTGGGGACATCCAGCTTATAAGCTTCCGCCAGAGGCAAATCTGATGGCAGTTGCCCACTATCTTGAGGCACTTGATTGGCAGAAGGATGTCATAAGGATACATGCTGTCCTTGGAAGCAAGAACCCACATGCCCAGACCTATCTTGTTGGAGGGATGGCCTTGCCAGTTGACCCAAATAGCCAGAATGCCTTGAATGTCGAGGGGATTGCCCTTATTATTGAGCTCGCAAACAAGGCAAAGACCTTTGTTGAGAAGGTCTATATACCCGACCTCCTCGCAATTGCATCTTTTTATAAGGATTGGGCGGGATACGGGGCCGGTGTTGGCAATTTCCTCGCCTATGGTGTATTTGAACAGGACAATGTGAGTAATACCACAAATCTTTACTTCCCGAGGGGGATAATAAAGAATAAGGATTTGAGCAAGGTATATCCGGTTGATCAGACCAAGATAGCGGAGTATGTTACCCACTCATGGTATGAATATCCTGAGGGCGACGGAAAATCAAAGCACCCATGGGAAGGTGTAACCAAGCCGAATTACACAGGACCAAAGCCTCCGTATGAATTCCTCGAGACAAACCAGAAGTATAGCTGGCTAAAGGCTCCGCGGTATGAGGATACAGCCATGGAGGTGGGCCCGCTTTCAAGGATGCTTGTTGCGTATGCATCAGGGCATAAGAGGGTTAAGGAGGTTGTTGACAGCGTGTTGAAGAAGCTTGGTGTGGGGCCTGAGGCGCTGTTCTCGACCCTTGGAAGAACCGCCGCGAGAGGCGTAGAAACACTTGTAACTGCAGAGATGCTTCTTGTATGGCTTGGCCAGCTTGAACAGAATATCAAGAGGGCTGACCTGCAGATACACAATAACGAGAAATGGGATCCATCAACATGGCCAAAAGAGGCAAAGGGCTATGGATTTCATGAAGCGCCGAGGGGAGCGCTCGGGCACTGGGTAAGGATAGTCGATGGGAAGATAGAAAATTACCAGTGCGTTGTGCCCAGCACATGGAATGGTTCTCCAAGGGATGCAAAGGGCCAGAAGGGGCCTTATGAAGTAGCCCTTATAGGAACCCCTGTGGCAGATCCAAATAAGCCTGTGGAGATACTGAGGACCATACATTCCTTTGACCCCTGTATGGCCTGCGCAGTGCATGTGGTTGACACAGAAGGCAAGGAGTTTACAAGGATAAGGATTGTATAGGGGAAGGAGGTCCGATATGCAACAGCAAAGGTCAAGGGTTTATGTCTGGGAGTTTCCTGTTAGATTTACCCACTGGATAAACCTTTTATGTATACTTGCCCTTTCCATCACAGGTTTTTACATCGGAAACCCATTCATACAGGCTTATTCAGCGAAGCAGTATATAATGGGCTGGATACGGTTCATCCATTTTGTGGCTGCTTATGCCTTTCTGATGAGCTTTCTCATCAGGATTTACTGGGGATTTATGGGTAATAAGTATGCAAACTGGAGGGCGTTTAACCCCTTCTCAGCCAAAAAGATTAGGGATCTGGCTGATATTACCATGTTTTATCTGCTTCTAAAAAAAGAACCTCCTCCTGCAGTTAAAAAGGAAGGACATACTGCATGTGCCATATATGTCTATCTGGGATTGTTTATTCTATTTGTGATTGAGATACTCACAGGTTTTGCCCTTTACTCTCAGAGCCATTACGGGGTTTTCTGGAAACTCATGGGCGGCTGGCTTCTATCTGTAATCAATGTCCAGAACATCAGGCTCTACCACCATCTGATAATGTGGTTTTTGATTGCATTTGCCATTTTGCATGTGTATATTGGATGGTTCTTGGACAAGACAGAGAAGAATGGCCTTATGGGTTCGATATTTAGTGGATATAAGTTTGTAACAGGTAAAGAATTGGAGTGACAAAAGGGCATGGGTATCCGTGTTAATGGCTGACAAGAAGGTAACTGTTTTAGGGCTTGGGAATATACTTTTGAGGGATGAAGGTGTCGGGGTCAGGGTCATTGAGAGGCTGAAGCAGACCTATGAACTTCCAGATAAACTGGAGATTATAGATGGCGGAACCATGGGCCTCGACCTTCTCCCATATCTTGAGGGTGAGGATTATCTGATCGTAGTTGATGCGGTAAAGAGCGGAAGAGAGGCAGGCAGCATTATTCGCATTGAAGATAACGATATACCTTCATTCTTGAGTACAAAGCTTTCACCACACCAGATAGGCCTGTCTGATCTATTGGCAACTGCAAGCCTTCTTGACATAGTGCCTGAGAAGATTGTACTTTTTGGCATAGAGCCAAAGGACATGGAGACAGGGCTTGAGCTATCAGATGAGGTTGCAGATAAGGTTGATCAGCTTGCAGCTCTGGTTGCTTCAGAACTGAGGGCAATAGGAATAGAGATAGAAAGGCGATTAGAGGTGGCAGGTTAGATGTGCCTTGCAATTCCATCAAGGATTGTTAATATCAATAACACGGTTGCCACTGTTGAGGCATATGGCGGGGTAAGAAAGGATATAAGCCTTCTTCTGCTGCCTGAGGAGGTATCGATGGGCGATTATGTAATTGTACATGCAGGCTTCGCTATCCAGAAGATAGATGAGGATGCAGCCAAGGAATCCCATCGCCTCCTTGAGCTGATTCTTAAAGAGGAAGAGGCAGAACTGTAACTATTTCCCTTCCACAACCTTTCTCAATTCAACAGCAAGATTTTTTGCAAGCTCTTTATCTATGAAGAGCTCGACCATCTTTTTCACCCTGTCTATGGTCTTCAGCAAACCTTCCTTATCTGTTGGCGATTCCTCTATGGTTTTTCGCACCCTGTTGAGGAATATAGGGCTTGCAGATTCCTTGATGCCCTCGAAGACTATTCTTATGAGTTCATTGGTTATATCCATTACCATGACGGCATCCTACAGCCCGAGTTCTGAGATGACTTTATAGAATAAGTTTATAACTATGAGCACAAATATGGCCCCTGCCAGAAAGATTACGCCGACCACCAGATTCTTTGCAAATTCTGGAAGAAGTGGGAAAAATGGGGTAGTCAGATAGCCTATTGTAAAAAGTGCAATGAGAAAGGTAAGGAATTTCCATGTGGAGCCAACCACGCCTCCAGGGATCCTTTTATTCAGGGATATGACCCTGAATAGTGCATAGAGCATTACGATGATTGCAAGGATGCTTAAGACTAAGAATATCTTATCCATGTAATCTCCCCTCCTTATATATATTTATGAAAGAAAGGATAATGGAAAAACCACTTTTTGTCAAATTGACTTTTATTTGCCTTATCTTATAAATTTAAGCCCATGGATATCTATCTGTCCTCGACAAGGAAAATTCATATAGACAGGACTGAGACGATACTCAGTGCCTTGAAAAAGGCAGGTGTCTATCTCGTTGCATCATGCGGCGGGAAGGGGACATGCGGTAAGTGCAAGGTGATCATAAAGAAGGGCAGGTATGAGACCCGCTCCACAATAAGATTGTCCGATGCAGAGGTATCCAGCGGCTATGTCCTTGCATGTCAGAGCCGTGTAAAAGAGGACATCTTCATAGAGATACCAAAGGAGTCGGTACTTACTGTTGGAGACAAGATTGCAGTTGGAAGGGCAGATGCACTGTTTGAGCTTTTGAATTCCCTTGTAGAAGAGGTGTCTCCCCTGACAAAGAGGTATTTTCTTGAGCTTCCAGCACCGTCTCTTGATGACAATATCAGTGACCTTGAGAGGGTAAGGCGCGGTCTTTCAAAGATTGGCTTAGAAAATGTCCAGATACCATTTCGTCTCCTGTCAGAACTCGGTGATGGATTAAGGGAAGGCAACTGGAAGGTTACTGTTTGCATAACTGACTCAGGATATGGCCGTGAGGTTATAAGGATTATCCCTGAGTATAAAAAGACACCGCATTATGGCCTTGCGGTTGATATTGGTACAACAACCATAGTTGTCTATCTCGTTGACCTTATTACAGGGAGGCTTGTAGATGTGGCCTCAACATACAATTCACAGATTCGCTATGGAGACGATGTGATAACAAGGATTGTCCATGCAACTGAGCATAACGGCCTTCACGACTTAAAGGATGCAATAGTATCGGACATAAACAGCCTCCTTGTGCCGATTACAGAAAGACACGGCATCACATGGGAATGCATAAATTCCATGGTCTTTGCAGGGAATACCACCATGACACACCTGTTTTTTGGCCTTAATCCGCAGTATATAAGAGAGGAGCCCTACATACCAACAGCCAATGTCTTCCCATTTAGCTGGGCTGCGCATAACGGTATAAAGATAAATCCCCATGCGCCGATATATGCGGTCCCATGCGTTGCAAGCTATGTTGGCGGGGACATTGTTGCAGGGGTCCTGGCCTCAAGGCTGCATAAACAGGCTGCCCTATCTCTTTTTATGGACATAGGCACAAATGGAGAGATAGTGTTTGGAAACTCAGAGTGGATGGTGACTGCCGCCTGTTCAGCAGGACCATGTTTTGAGGGAAGCGGCATAAGGCACGGTATGAGGGCAACAGAGGGGGCAATCGAGGATATAACAATAGACCCCCTGACCTATGAACCTGCCCTCAGGGTGATTGGCGGGGTTGAGCCCATTGGCATCTGCGGTTCAGGGATGATAGATGCAATATCAGAGATGTTCCTCAATGGCATAATAGACCAGAAGGGAAAATTTATAGAGGGCATCAAGACAGACAGGGTGAGGAATGGAAGTGATGGCAGAGAGTTTGTGCTTTATAAGGATATTGCACTGACAGAGGTTGATATAGAGAACATAATAAGGGCAAAGGCCGCTATATATGCAGGCCTGTCCATTCTCCTCAAGGAGGTTGGTTTTGGGTTTGATGATGTAAAAAAGCTGTATATTGCAGGAGGTTTTGGCAATTATCTTGATGTCAAAAAGGCAATAATCTTAGGGATGCTGCCTGATATGCCCATAGACAGATTCGAGTTCCTCGGCAATACATCGGTTACAGGGGCATACCTATGCCTGCTGTCAGATAGATTAAGGAAAGAGGCCGAGGACATTGCCAGGAAGATGACCTATATAGAACTGTCTGTCAACAGGGGTTTTATGGATGAATATATGTCAGCGCTTTTCCTTCCACACACGGACATAAAGGCATTCCCAACGGTTGCCCAGCGATTAAAGGGCAGTTGACCTGGGAGTCTTTCTTCCTACCTCAATCTATGATACGCCTGTATCGACCTTATAGTTACCTTTTTCTTTAATAGCATTTCTATTGCCTGCACAACTGCCCTTGCCCCTGATATCGTTGTTGTGTAAGGGATTCTGTATTGCAGTGCACTTCTTCTTATAGAGAATGAATCCCTCTGCGCCTTGGCATCGCTTACAGTATTGATGATAAAGCTTACCTCCTTGTTTTTTATAAGGTCAACGATGTGCGGTCTTCCTTCTGCAACCTTATTTACTATGTCAACATCAATGCCTTTTTCCTTAAGGTGATCGGCTGTGCCTCTTGTAGCTATTACATCAAAACCCATCTCGTGGAATTTCCTCACAATGTCGCATATGCCTGGCTTATCCTTATCCTTTACGCTTATAAATATCCTGCCTGAGGTAGGGATCATGTTGTTGCACGATGCCTGCGCCTTTGCATAGGCGAGACCAAAATCTCCATCAATGCCCATTACCTCGCCTGTGGATTTCATCTCAGGGCCCAGTATGGTATCAACGCCGGGGAATCTATCGAATGGAAATACAGCCTCTTTCACAGCGATATGAGCTATCTCCTTCTCTGATGTAAGGCCAAGTTCTTTTAATGTCTTGCCAACCATGACCTTTGCTGCAAGCTTGGCAAGAGGGATTCCTGTTGCCTTACTCACAAAGGGTATTGTTCTTGATGCCCTTGGATTTACCTCAAGGATGTAGATCTCATTATTCTTTACAGCAAACTGGACATTCATGAGACCAGCAACACCCAGTTCCTTTGCAAGTGCCTTTGTCTGCCGCTTTATCTCATCGACAATAGGTCTTTCAAGCGAATACGGAGGGATGGAGCATGCAGAGTCCCCTGAGTGAATACCTGCTTCTTCGATGTGTTGCATTACCCCGCCAATTACCACATCAATACCATCGGAGATGGCATCTACATCAACCTCAATGGCATCCTCGAGATATTTGTCTATAAGTATCGGATGTTCAGGCGCTGCCTTAACTGTCCGCTTCATATAGTCTGTAAGAGAGCCTTCATCATAGACTATCTCCATTGCCCTTCCACCAAGCACATAGGAAGGCCTTACCATAACAGGATAACCAATCTTTGATGCTGCCTCTATTGCCTCATTTGTGGACATTGCCGTGCCGCTGTCAGGCTGTCTGAGGTTCAATTTATGGAGCAGATCTTTGAACCTCTTTCTGTCTTCTGCCCTGTCAATAGAATCAGGTGATGTGCCGAGGATCCTGACATATTCCTGCTCAAGGGGGACTGCAAGCTTAAGGGGCGTCTGACCGCCGAACTGGACAATCACACCTTCTGGTTTCTCTGTTTCTATTATATTTAAAACATCCTCGATGGTAAGCGGCTCAAAATACAGCCTGTCTGCTGTATCATAGTCAGTGCTGACAGTCTCCGGGTTACAGTTAACCATTATGGTCTCATACCCCAGTTCTTTCAATGCAAAGACAGCATGAACACAGCAGTAATCAAATTCTATCCCCTGACCGATCCTGTTTGGCCCTGAGCCGAGGATGACAACCTTTTTACGATTGGTTGGATTTGCCTCGCACTCAACAAATCCCACCTTACCCCCCTTTACTCTAATCCCCCTTTGTCCCACTTTAGCAAAGGGGGACAAAGGGGGATTATTTGACTCTTCATTCCCTATCATATAGAAGGGTTTTTCATATGTCGAATACATATATGGGGTGTATGCAGCGAACTCTGCTGCACATGTATCAACCATCTTATATACGGAGCACATCGCATTTGCTTTTCTGAAATGCCTTATATCCGCCTCGGTAACATCTAAAAGCCCTGCGATCTTCCTGTCAGAGAAGCCGTATTCCTTTGCCTCTCTTAAAAAAGCGCAAAAGTGCGGAAGCGCGGAAGCACAGTCTTTAGCTTCTGAACTTCTGAACCTCTGAACCTCTGCTCTAATCCGCTCCTCCATTTCAACAATCTGTCTCATGTTATTCAAAAACCATGGGTCTATACCTGTGAGTTCATATATGTCCTCTATACCCAGACCTGTTCTCATTGCCTGTGCAATATACCACAGCCGTTCCGAGTTTGGGGTTTTTAGTTTTGCCTTAATCTCATCAATGGATGTATCAACTGGTTCAAGCCCATAGCTTTCTATCTCAAGGCTCCTTATTGCCTTCTGAAGGGATTCCTTAAATGTCCTCCCTATTGCCATTACCTCACCAACGGACTTCATCTGTGTTATAAGTGTAGCATCTGCCGCTGGAAATTTTTCAAAGGCGAACCTTGGAATCTTTGTGACTACATAGTCAATAGTTGGTTCAAAGGATGCAGGGGTCTCCTTTGTTATGTCGTTTGAAATCTCATCAAGGGTAAAGCCCACTGCAAGCTTTGTAGCAATCTTTGCAATGGGGAAGCCTGTTGCCTTTGATGCAAGGGCAGATGACCTCGAAACCCTTGGATTCATCTCTATAACAACCATCCTCCCATCCCCTGGATTAACTGCGAACTGGATATTTGAACCACCGGTATCTACCCCTATCTCACGGATAATTGCAATAGAGGCATCACGCATCCTCTGATATTCCCTGTCCGTGAGCGTTTGTGCGGGTGCAACAGTAATAGAGTCTCCAGTATGAATGCCCATAGGGTCAAAGTTTTCTATCGAACATACTATAACGACATTGTCCATGCCGTCACGCATAACCTCAAGCTCATATTCCTTCCATCCAAGCACAGACTCCTCAATAAGCACCTGATGCACAGGGCTGAGCTTGAGGCCCTTATCAAGCATCTCCATATACTCTTCCATGTTGTATGCTATGCCGCCGCCTGTGCCGCCGAGGGTAAAGGAAGGTCTGAGGATTAATGGGAATCCAAGATACTCTACAGCATTAAGCCCGTCCTTTATAGCCCCTACATAAACGCTTTTAGGCACCTCAAATCCTATCTTTTCCATTGCCTCCTTGAACAACTCTCTGTCCTCTGCCTTTTTTATCGCATGAAGCTTTGCACCGATAAGCTCCACATTGTATTTCGACAGGATGCCCTTTTCTGAAAGCTCCACGGCAAGGTTTAATGCTGTCTGCCCTCCCATGGTTGGCAGCAGGGCATCGGGTCTTTCCTTCTCGATAATCATTTCAAGGATGTCCACTGTAAGGGGCTCGATATAGGTAACATCTGCCATCTCAGGGTCTGTCATGATGGTTGCAGGATTGGAATTGACAAGCACAACCTTATAGCCTTCTTCACGCAATGCCTTGCATGCCTGCGTGCCTGAGTAGTCAAACTCACACGCCTGGCCAATAATAATGGGTCCCGAACCTATCAAAAGTATCTTATTAAGATCAGTTCTCTTCGGCACATTCACCTCATGGATTCATAATCTATTTTATTTGGAGGATTTCGCTAAATCCTTTCAGTCTTTCTTCCCAGTTCTTCAGTTCCTCATAACTTGTATGCCAGAGTAAATAATCCTCTTTATCCCTCATGCCGCCGTTTTTGAATCCCTCTATAAACTCAGCAGTGTTCAGATTGTATTTCCTTTCCATATTCTCAATGGCCTGTCTTAATCTTTTAATGGCCTTTTTGCAGATATTCATCTCCCTCATGGTGGAGATATATACCTCATCGTATATCACACTCATTTAAGCCTCCTGGTGCCTCAATTTTATAAACGCTGTTATTACCCATCTCTTAAGTATACCATCCTACTGCCACAGAGGTGAAGAGGAATTTATACCATAAATGGGAGGTGTTGACATCACATATAATTATGGTTGAATATATCACATGGGATATTTATTGATAGACGGCTACAATCTCCTTGGCATCTTTCATAAAGACCTTGAAAAGGCAAGGGACGGCCTTATAGAGAGGCTTGTCAGATATGCTGGACTTTTAGGCCATGATATTATCATAGTCTTTGACGGCTGGAAAAATGGCCAGCCTGTTGAAACCAGGAGCAGGATTGGGGCAGTAACCGTAATCTATTCAAGACTCGGGGAAAAGGCAGACGCTGTTATGAAGAGGATTATGCGAGAAGAAAAGAGGCAGTGGGTTGTTATAAGCTCTGATAAAGAGGTGTCAGACTTTGCATGGAGCATGGGGTATGCCCCAATACTTTCACATGAGTTTGATAAGAGGCTTGAACTTTCTATGGCGGCAAGACAGTATGCAGGAGGGGATATTTCGGATGACTATGAGGATGGGGCAAATTATAAAAAGAAGGGCAATCCACGACAATTATCAAAGAGGGAGAAACTCAGGAGAAGGGCACTGCAGAGGCTTTAGTGGCTTGCGGGTAATAATTCTATGAACAGCCCGAATGAAAAGAGACTTCTCGGGGCATTAGGCGTCACTGTCCTTATCCTTTTGATGGAGGTGATAGGCGGTTTTCTAAGCAACAGCCTCGCACTGTTAAGCGATGCAGGACATAATCTGACAGATGCCTTTGCACTTGGTTTGAGTCTGATTGCAGCAATAATAAGTAAAAAACCGGCTGACCACAGGGCAACATATGGTTATCAAAGGTTTGGACTCATGGCAGCGGTGATTAATGGATTCAGTCTTTTGGTAATCGCTATATTTGTATTTTATGAGTCTTACAAAAGGTTTGTATCTCCGCCTCAAATAAATACTCCATTGATGATTACTATTGCGACTATAGGACTCATAGGGAATCTTGTCGCAGCACTGATTATAGGTAGGGGGCATGTCGACCTCAATATAAAGAGTGCATGGGTTCATTTGTTGGGAGATACCATGTCCTCCATTGGAGTTATTGTATCGGGCATTGTCATATATTTCACTGGCTGGCTATATGCAGACCCCATATCCAGTGTCATTATCGGAATTGGCATTATTGCAGGCGGCACAGCGGTAGTAAAGGAAGCCACATATATATTCCTCGAGCTGACACCAGAGGGATTCGATGTTGAAGAAATTGCCAGAAAGATCGCCGAAATGCCTGAGGTGATGGGCATTCATGATGTGCATATCTGGTCCATTGCCCATAGGACACCTGCCTGTTCTGCCCATATCTGGATACCTGACCAGAGGATCAGCGAAGCAGATGCCATAAGGAAAAAGGTAGAGGACAAACTGATGAGTATGGGAATCAAACACACAGTTCTTCAGCTTGAATGTGCCGAATGCGAAAAGAACGGCCTTTTCTGCCAGATCCACTTGGAGGAAAAACATCAGCATTGAGGTGTAAAATGATTGCTAATCGAAATACAAATAAGGAGGGAGGTAATGAGCACTATCTCTGATAATCGTATAGATTCCGTATTGCTTATAGGCCCGACCGGGGCAGGTAAAACTCCCCTGGGTGAATATTTGGGGAAAAATGGCCTATCCCGCAGGCAGTGCCATCACCTGGATTTCGGACATGAATTGAGGATGATTGCAGGCTGGGATGCGCCTGAAACCCCATTTACATACGAGGATGTCAGCTTTATTCGCGGAGTCCTGAATAACGGCCTGCTTTTAGAGGGCAAACATTTCCATATTGCCGAGAAGGTTATACGTTCATTCTTAGAGAGGAAGGGGTTTGTTAGCAGGCATCTGTTGGTGCTGAATGGGATTCCAAGGCATGTGGGGCAGGCTAAGGATATGGCCAGGATAGTCAATATCAGGGAGCTGATTGTGCTTGATTGCCAGGCAGAAGATGTATTTGATCGGATCAGGGGGAATAGAGGTGGAGACCGAACTAATAGGGATGATGACAGCTTTGAGATGGTAAGGCATAAACTCGCTATCTTTATGGAAAGGACATCTGCACTGATAGATTATTACAGGATGCAGGGATGCAGGATATATCCCATTGGAGTAAAAGCGGATTCTAAAATCGAAGAATTATACTCGCAGTTGTTATTACGTAGGGGGGAATATTAAAACAGCATCATGCGGCACTGTCGTCTTGATAGTGTTTTAAAGAGGGGGTCTAAACGGGAATCGAGGAGGTTTTATGCCAGCGATTAGAGGACATCATCTTGTATGCCTGCATTTCTTTAATGGAGAGGGCTACAATCAAGAGTTTATAGAGAACCTCAGAGATGTCCTGATGATGGCAGAAGATGAGAAGATAGAAGTCCATCATGGGGTAGACGACATCTGCAGGAAATGTCCACATCTTAAACATGACAGATGTCGGTACAGCGAACATGCAGATGAAGAGATAAAAGAGATGGACAAAAAGGCTTTAGAGCTACTAAAGCTATCCATAGGAATGAAGGTCAAGTGGTACGAGATACAGGGGCGACTCCAGAAGGTAATTCACCAGTGGTCTGAGATCTACTGTAGCCGTTGCAGATGGGAATCGGTTTGCGGAAAAAGCGACTCATACCGACAGCTAAAAAACTCCGCAGACGATCGTTGATGCACGATATACTTCTTTCGTTTGGCTTAATTATCTTGGCAGGGGTTGTTTTCAGACGCTTAAGGATTGGTGGTCTTGATGCTGATTCCCTGCGTCAGGCAATCAATGTCTCTGTATTCAACCTGTTCTTGCCTGCCTTATGTATCAAGATCATCTACACAACAAACATCGGAATTGAGACAATACTTATCCCTGCAACAGCAGGCCTTACAATAATCACGGCCATGATACTTTCCATTGCCATATACACGCTCTTAGGGAAAAAGGTGCACATAGAGCAGTCAGAAAAGGGGGTGTTGATACTTGCTGCCACATTTGGCAATGTAACATATCTTGGACTTCCTGTGCTTACTGCCTTATATGGCCATGAAGCAGCAAGATATGCATTGTTTTATGACCTGTTAGCCACAACGCCACTGCTCTGGCTTGTTGGTGCATCATTGGCATCACATTATGGAGAGGCTAAGAGATTGGAGATCACAGACTCCATTAAAACAATAGCTTGTTTACCCCCTATATGGGCTATATTAATTGGTATAGCGCTAAAATCGACCAATATACAACTGCCTGCATTTGTTGAAACAACCCTTGAGCTGTTAGGTGGGCTTGTTGTGCCATTGATGGTCTTTAGCATTGGACTTGCCCTTTCTTTTCCTAAAGTAAGACATGCATATGCTATCGTCCCTGCAGTAATCATTAAGCTTGCCATAGTTCCTTTCATCTCATACATGGTAGCCCGTTTTCTTGGTCTTAAAGGTAATGCCCTTGCCTCATGCCTCATGGAGGGTGCCATGCCAACTATGATATTGTCCCTTTTGTTTGCAGCAAGGTTTAAGCTCGATGAGCAACTGTCAGCCTTTATGATTGTTATTACAACAGCAATGTCCTTCATTACCCTACCCATTGCGGTGCATCTAACCAAGCTTCTGGTCCATTGAGGAGGATGCTAATGCTATCTCAAATAACCGAAGACGACTTTGAACAGGTTCTACAAATCTTTAAAGAATCATCAGTAATAGACCTTCAAGATGTAACCTTTATTGACCCCTATGGCATGGTCGGCATTCTTGAAAATGGAGAGCTTCTAAAATCAGAAAATATTCAAAAAACTCTTTATCTTCCTCGATCAGAAGAAGTCCTCAGGTATCTCGAAAGGATGGACTTCTTCAAGTTTGCCGATAATTACTTTAAGCTTGAGCCATCTAAACCAGAGTTATCAGGAAAGTATCTGAGAAGCTCTTATTCCGATGTTTTGCTTGAGATTACGCCCATAGAAAAATCAGACGACATACATTTTATCGTGGGTAAGGTTAAAGAACGTGCCAATGCAATTCTTAAAAAACATCTCCATTATGATGAAAGAGCGATAAACGGCTTTATAGTGGCCCTTTCAGAGGTATGCCAGAATATCATAGAGCATAGCGAGAACAAGGGTTTTGTGGGGATTCAAAAATACCATTTTCAGAATTTGAATAAAAATGTTGTAAAGATTGCTGTTATGGATACTGGTGTAGGCTTCAGAAAATCTTTGTCAGAGCGGTTTCCATTAAAAAATGATTTTGAAGCAATAGAAAAGGCTTTAATGCATGGTGCATCCAGATATGCAGATGAAGGAAGAGGGCATGGACTTGCTGCTGTAAGGCGGTTTGTCAATCAATGGAACGGCAAAATATCCATCCGCTCAGGAACGGCAAAGCTCTCCATTATCCCAGATTGGTCTTGGGGTAAAGAGAAAGAAACCAAACTTTCTTATTTCCCCGGCTCGCAGATAAATATAATGCTGCCGGAGATTTAGCCCCCCCACTTTTTTGCTTGACAGATGTCTTAAAATATGATTCAATTGAAGTAGTTGAAGAATAATTTTGATGCAAAACGGGTTGACATGACGGAAGAAATGAAGATTATTTGGCCAACACCAGGAAATACAATCACAACTCGGTCAGGAATGATTTATACAATTGGTCAACCTATAAATTCTGGAGGATATGCTCTGGTTTTTAAAGGATTGGATTTTTTTGACAATCCTGTAGCTTTAAAAGTTTTCAAGCCAGCCAATCGCCCTTTTGATGAAGTGCAAAAACAATGGGATAATGAAACTCAATTATTCAAAAAGTTAAGACATCCAAACATCGTTGCTATATATGACGCCTTTATCTGTGACAATCTTTTCTATATTGTACTTGAAAGAGCATGGGGCAACTTATGTGATTGGATTCAAAACGTTAAGCCTGTCCCAGAAACAACTGTCAGGGAAATTGCAAGGCAATTACTATTTGCTATTTATTTTATTCATAAAGAAGGAGTTATCCAAAGAGATATTACCATATACAACACTCTTGTATTTGAAGGTCCAAAATCAAGAGGCGCCATTTTTAAGATTTCTGACTTTGGAATAAGCAAAGAATTTATCAATCCATGGGAACAACGCATTTGTAATTCGTACATTGCGCATCCCTGCTTTATCCCACCCGAGCTTTTATTGCCTCAGTATGGTTATACAAATGAACAGTCTGATCTATATCATTTAGGTCTTGTGCTACTTTATTCTCTTACAGGGGAGTTACCCTTCGATGAGAAGATGGACGCAGAAGAACGAAAGAAAATGATTTTAGATGGAGTCCCACGAAAAGAGGCGGAAAAAATTAAGACTCCTTTAAGAAATTTTATTTCGATACTATTGAGACGTCATCACGAATATAGATTTAAAAATGCACTTGATGCATGGAATGCTTTGAAAACAATCTAATTAGAGGAGATTTTACAAAAAAGGGGGAATGGAGCTAATAAGTAAGTCGGCCCTCAAACCACCCTAATCATCTGTGATAGCAGGAGGATGGGATAATTCAAGGATGAGGGAACAAAGTATGAGTGTTAAAACCTAAGAAAAATAATAGGGGGACACCTTATGCTATATGGTGATTACATCAAATTATTAACTTTTTATGACAAAGAGCTCAGTGATCTCAAAGTTATATGGAAAAAAATAATAAAAAGTTTCCCGCGCCGAATTAAAATTGTTCTTATAAGTATGTTAATTCTCTTAAGTTCTTCCTTCTTTATTTTTTATCAAAAACCGACAATTGTTGTTTCATATTGTCTATTATTTATATTTCTTTCCCTTTATTTTAGAAATGCTATCGAATCACTAAGAATCAATTTTAGAATTGAAGGGGCAACATTCAAAACATATTATGATTCATTAATGAGTCTGAAATTAAAGATATTGGATGAATATTTTTCTAACCACAATCTAACATTAAATCAGATGGAAAAGCTTGGGAAAATAGTAAAAAAAGAAATTAAAGAACTGGAAAGAACAAAAATATTATCTGTTGTAAAAGAAATATTTAAAAATACACCAATAGTGACATTATTAGGTCTTATTATCTCTCCTATCATTGCCCTTTCTGTTAATGATAAAGTTGTTCCAATTGTAAAAGAACTTAGTATAAAAGAACTTAGCCTTCTGATCGTGATCGTTGCACTGATAGTTTGGCTATTAGTTATGTTTTTTATTTCAACAATATATGCCATTAGGCCATTTTATCTTCCGAGGTTATCGAAGTTAAGAGAGATAAAAAGGTTATTAGAATATACGATTTTGGATATGAAAGAACGAAGATAAATTGGTAATAAAAAATTAATAAAATGCAACTAAAAATAAAGAGGAAAGGGGACGGTTCTAATATTGGGTGACTCAAAATATAGAACATTATAATCATCGGCGATAGCAGGAAGAGAAGGAATTGAAGGACTGGAGGTGAAAGAATATGATTAAAGCGGAAAAACAATTAGATTTATCTTCTATCAATAAAAGCTTAAAAATAAAGAATAATTTTTCAATCGAGAATCTGGCGACTCTTTATAATGGTGATTGTCTGGATTTTCTGAAAACTATCCCCGATAAATCCATTCAACTGGTTGTAACCTCTCCTCCTTATAATGTTGGAAAAGCTTATGAGAAAAAATTAAGACTTGAGCAATATATTGCAGAGCAGAGAAAAGTTATTGATGAATGTGTCCGTGTTCTGAAAGATGAAGGAAGTATTTGCTGGGAGGTAGGCAATTATGTTGATAACGGAGAAATTATCCCTCTGGATATTCTCCTTTACGATGCATTTAGACAAAACGATTTACAGTTGAGAAATCGCATTATATGGCATTTCAGACATGGGTTACATTGCTCAAAACGATTTTCGGGCAGATACGAAACTATTCTATGGTTTACTAAAACCGACAATTATACTTTCAATCTTGATGCTATTCGAGTTCCACAGAAATATCCCGGCAAAAAATACTTCAAAGGTTCAAAAGTCGGCGAATATTCTTGTAACCCAAATGGAAAAAATCCATCGGATGTTTGGGACATTCCTAATGTAAAAAGTAACCATGTAGAAAAAACAGTTCATCCTTGCCAATTCCCAATCGCTCTTGTGCAAAGATTAATTCTATCTCTTTCAAATGAAAATGATATTGTGTTTGATCCATTTTTAGGCGTAGGCTCAACTGCTGTTGCTGCAATAATAAATAACCGCAACGCAGTAGGTTCCGAACTACTTAAAGAATATTACGATATTGCATGTGAGCGTGTAACTCTTGCACACAAAGGCTTGCTTAAAATTCGCCCTGATGCTCCTGTCTATGAACCGATAGGAAATCTATCAATCACAAAAAATCCCTTTCTATTAAATAACGAGGTGATACATGAAAATTATTGAAAAGTATTCGCATTTAAATGGGGAAGAGTATTTAATCGTGCACCACAAAGCTATTTTAAAGGAAATTTTCGAGGCCATTAGAAGTGTTGATGCAGAAAAGTTTAAGACAAAAGTAAGCGAAGAAAAAACAATGAAAGGGAAATTATTATACAATCCAGATTCTTTAAATAAAGAATTTGATAAATTCTTTCAACAAAGAGGTTGGAAAGAAGCCAGGTACTCTTATTATATAACTACAGATCGTTTACTTATGCAAGAATTGCTTGCGTTACCCATAGGTAAACAGAAAGAGTATCTATTCCAACGTGGCGTAAAATCCCCAATTTATTCTTATAAACAAACCGATTTTGTAAAGGAACATATCGCTGTGGAGGTTCAATTTGGAAAGTATTTTGCAGTGGCTTATGACCTTTTTGTAAAACACCTTCTGTTTTATACAGGTGGAGTCATTAATGTCGGTGTTGAAGTTCTGCCGATGAAATCTATGCAAAATGAGATGTCCACAGGAATTTCCTATTACGAAGGAGAAGTTTATAACGTTTTAAGGCATGGGCGGAACAATCCACCAGTTCCGCTTTTAATAATTGGAGTGGCACCATAAAAGATGGCATTATCGTTCACAATGTCATCTCAGGGGATGGAGGATAAGAAATGAGCAAAACTTTTGTTGATAAAAAACTGGTTGGATTATGTATGAGATGCCAGAACCCTGCGATGCAAAATTTTTGATAGTGGCAGCAGAAGGTGGTAGGGTTCTTGAGATCAACCATTTTGGTTCTTTCGAAGATGCCAAGCAGGTCTTTGACGAAATTGCAAGTGATCATGGCCACGAGCCTGAAACTGTAAATAAGTCCGGCTACTATGATGTTTCAATATGGCGCTGGACAGAAAATAGATATGTGAGATTGAGCTATACAGATAAACCGAGGTGATTTATGAGATGCACGGGATGTTTTAAAGAATTTGATGATTAAATACAACCTCTATAAACTCCTCAAGGAAGAACTGAAAAATGGCTCGTCTGATCTTGTTACGCGGCAGTCGGGACAGGTGATAAGGGAGCGGATTGAGAGGGATATTTCGGCTGAGCAGGATGGCGAGGTTGTTGCCCTGGATTTCTCAAAGATAGGTATAATTGATTATTCATGTGCCGATGAAATTATTGCAAAACTGATTTCTCGTCTGCTCGGCAGCGAATACGGCGATAAATACATTGTCCTTTCAGGTCTTAACGAAAATCAAAAGGAAAATATCGAGGTCGCCCTTGAGAGAAAGGGACTTGCTATTATGGCAGAGATGAGGGATGGGAAGAAAGCGCTTTTAGGAGACCTGAATAATTATTTAAAAGAGACATTGAATTTTATCCTTAAAAAAGGAAAGATAACAGCAAAGGAATTATCAGAGGCTATGAAGATTGCGATGAATACAAGCGGCACAAGGCTGTTAAATCTTTACAAAAAACGGCTCACAAAAAGGGTTGATGTAATACAGGAAGGCGGAAGGGTATGGATTTATGAAAGGATATAGAGGGGTGACAAAATGATTATCGGCATTTTTATTTTTGGATTGATAATTGGCGGTATTGTAATATGGTTTATTATTAGCTCACGGCTTGAAGGGAGGGCAAGGGGCGCAGAGGCGATTGTTTCTGAATTGAGGATGCAGGTTCAGCAGAGGGAGGCAGAGATAAATAAGGTGCGGGCTGAACTGGATGCAGAAAAGCAGGCAAGGGTTGAGGCGCTCACAAGGCTTGAGGCCTCTGCCAAGAGCCTTGAGGAACAAAAGTCGCTCATTGAGGCGATGAGTAAGGAGATGAAAGACACCTTTAACGCCCTTTCATCGGCAGCGCTAAAAAGCAGCAGTGAGGACTTTCTCCGCCTTGCATCTGAGCATCTCGGAAAGATTGTTGCAGACACAAAGGGCAGGCTTGGCGAGCATCAGGCAGCAATGGACGGCCTTGTCAAACCCTTGCATGAGTCGCTAAAGAAATACGAGGAACAGATAAGCGCCATTGAGTCAAAAAGGCGGCAGGATTATGGGAGCATTGAGGAGCAGATTAAAATGCTTGCCTCAACACATCAGCAGTTACAGCGAGAGACGAGCAATCTTGTCTCAGCCTTAAGAAAACCGCAGGTGCGCGGCAGATGGGGCGAGATGCAGCTAAGAAGGGTTGCAGAACTCTCAGGGATGTCGATGCATTGTGATTTTACCGAACAGCAGTCAATGGATACTGAAAAAGGAAGGATAAGACCTGATATGGTTGTACATCTTCCTATGGAAAGAGAAATCGTTGTTGATTCAAAGGTATCCCTTGACGCCTATCTTGATGCAATCTCTGCCCAGACAGAAGATGAAAGAAAAGCAAAGATGGAAAAACATGCACAGCAGGTAAGGGCACACATGAATAAGCTTGCATCAAAGGAATACTGGAGCCAATTCAAACAGTCCCCAGAATTTGTTGTGCTCTTTATTCCTGGCGAGTCATTCCTGAGTGCTGCCCTCGATATTGATAATACCCTCATCGAAGAGGGAATCCAGAAGAGGGTTTTTATTGCTACGCCAACAACCTTCATAGCACTGCTTAGAGCGATTGCATACGGATGGCGTCAGGAGCAGATGACAAAGAATGCTCAGCAGATAAGCCTGTTGGGTAAGGAGCTATATGAAAGAATGAGAACGATAGTAGAGCACTTTGATGATCTGGGTAATGCTATTGAAAAGGCCATCGGGGCATACAATAAAGCAGTCGGCTCTATGGAATCCCGTATACTGCCTTCCATCAGGAAATTTAAAGAACTTGGTGTTACAGGTGCTGAAGAAATACCTGTCATTGAACAGATAGAACAGAAACCGAGAAGTCTCTTCTTTACCCCACAGATTGATGAGGATAATAAAGGAGGGAATAACAATGCCTAAGATCTCTGAAGATGTAAAAGAATTGCGTAGATTATGGGGTGGATTCTGGTCATCGAGGGTAATGCTTACTGCCAATAACCTCAGGATATTTGACAATCTAACAAGGCCAAAAACAGCAGAGGAACTGGCAAATGAGATAGGTACAGATAAAAGGGCTACAGAAATCCTCATGGATGCCCTTACAGGACTTGGTCTTCTTAAAAAGACATCTAACAGATACAGAAACACTGGCATTGCATCCAAATTTCTTATCAGTGGAAAACCTTACTATCAAGGTGACATTTTAAGGCATGCAGACACCTTGTGGGAAAACTGGTCGGGTCTTGACGAGGTCGTAAAAACAGGCAATCCCCATCATAAGGCACACAACCATGATGCATTTATCATGGGGATGCACAACCTTGCAGTATTGAAGGTTAAAGATGTATTAAATGCTGTTAATCTCAGGGGTGTAAAGACCGCCCTTGACCTCGGCGGCGGTCCAGGCACCTATACAATAGAGATGGCAAAAAGGGGCATTTCCGTCACATTATTTGACAGACCCGAGACTATAAGGATTGCAAGAGACATTATCAAAAACTCCGCTGTGAAGAACATAAACTTTATTCAGGGTGACTTCCTATCTGACGACATTGGAAAAGGCTATGACCTTGTCTTCATCAGTCAGGTTCTTCACTCAAACTCAGGAGCAGATAACATCAATGTCCTGAAGAAATCCAGAGGCGCCTTAGATCCGCACGGCAGGGTTGCAATACAGGAATTCCACCTTGATGAAGACAGGGCACATCCAGCTCAGGCTGCACTGTTTTCAATAAATATGCTTGTGAATACCGAATCAGGGAGATGTTATTCACTAAAAGAGATAAAGGGCTGGCTTTTGAAAACAGGATTCAAGGATATAAAGATGAAATCTTTAGATGATACCATCTTGATCCAGGGCACCAAATCCTGGGATTTAAGCAGTTAAATCTTTAAACAAGGAGGCAGGTCATGTCTGAGAGATTAAGTCATGAGGAGTTTGTGAGAAAGGCTATTGTTAGTTTAAGAAAAGAGGGCTACAAGGGGATACATACTGTTTATTCAGGTTTTAACGAGGCCTTCAAAAAATACTTTGCTGGCGAGAATCCCGTGGAGGTGACAAACAGGTTAGCCAATGAAGGAAAGATTGTGATCAGGCCTGTAAAAGGCGGGGTAATGCTCTATCTGCCAGAGGAGGCACCTCAAGGCAAGGGCTCTGCAGATGAGGCACTGAAAAAGATGGGACTATAATCAAGATATAGGCTATAGAGAAAAGAGAAATAACAAACAAAACAAATGACTGCAGAGGGTTTGGTCAGCCATAATATCATTGATTATCTAAGATCCTTTCCCGTAGGTTCTATTTATGTATTAGCACCTAAACAGTATGTCCTGTGCGGTTTTAACTAC
>JAJYJJ010000007.1:99609-112458 GCA_021789595.1 Nitrospirota bacterium
CTTGAATCCTCGGTATTCAAGGTCAACGGCCAGGATTATACTGTTGAAACAACCCGTCCTCCAGCATATCTATTAAGGATAACCCAATCAAAAAGGCATAAGGACAGGTTAATCCTGAAGGCTGAATGCAATGTCGACGGATTAATGATTCCACCATCGAAAAGGCCGTTTAGTTTCTTTACCGTGATTGACAATGGAGGAGCATCATCATCTTTAAGGGCCAAGAAAAGAAAGGCGGTGTTGTATCAGGCATTTTTTGATGCTATTGCCAAAAAGACAAAGAAGGCCAGGAATGAGATAGTGAGAGATGCCTTATCCTCGGGTTTATTCAAGCGTCGCATAAAGAGAGAGGCCAAGAACCTTATAGAGGAATATCTTATCCAATTTCTTACAGATGAACTCCAGTTACAGTTTTACAAGGGCAGGTGGATGCTTGTCCCTGTTGATAAGCAGGCAGAGGCGCTCCTTTACGCTATACCATTTGAGATATTCGGATACAGGATATTCGATGGCGCAATAGGCCATGATGAGATGCTTGTTGACAAGAGCGAACTCTTTGAGAAGCTGCATCTATTGTATGAGAGGCTTAAAGGGCATGGGATAGAACTCTTTTTTGATAAACAGCCTGTTGTTGCAATAAGATGGGAATTTGAATTCGATGCCACAAGGACATCCATAGATTGGTTTGAGATAAGACCTGAGATAAGATGCAATGGCAGGGTTATTGATGATGACACATGGCTGCAGGCCATTAATAAAAAAGGGGTTATAGAGTCTGATGGGTGCATCCAGATGCTCGATGAGCATTCCCGCACGACAATGTCTGCTATCTCTGAGATTGTTGGCTCCAATAAAGATGATAAAAAAGAGATTGTTCATGTCCCAAGGCTGCAGATACTTGACTGGATAACACTGAGGAAGAATGGTGTCAGGATAAAACTTCCTGCTGATGATGAGAGGATTATAGAACGATTAATGCAATTTCAAAGCATAGAAGAAAGACCGATACCAGAAGGATTAAAGGCAAAACTCAGGCATTATCAAAAAGAGGGCTATTACTGGCTTTCATTCCTTTATGAGAACAGATTCGGTGCCTGCCTTGCAGATGATATGGGGCTGGGTAAAACCATTCAGGCAATAAGCCTGCTCGCAGGGATAAAGGAAAAAAAGACTGCATTATCTGTTAAATCTTATCGTCCTCATCTGATTGTCATGCCGCCAACTCTCCTGTTTAATTGGGAAAATGAGATAAAGAGATTCTATCCTGAGATCAAAACCTATTTTTATAAGGGCAAGGAGCGCACCGCAGCCTTTGACGGCTTTGATGTTGTGCTGACCACATATGGGCTGGTTAGACGGGATATAGATATGTTAAGGGACATTAACTTTGATGTGGTTATATTTGATGAGGCACAGGCCGTAAAAAATATCTATGCAGATACAACAGGAGCAGTGAGACAACTTAAGGCATATTTCAAGCTTGCCCTGACAGGCACCCCTGTAGAGAATCATATAGGAGAATATTATTCTATAATGGATCTGGTTCTGCCAGGGCTGTTAGGCAACTATGATAGTTTTCAGGGTCGGATAAAAAAAGAGGCATCACCATTTTTAGATACGGTCGTCAGAAGAACAAAGCCCTTTGTGCTCAGAAGGACTAAGGGAGAGATATTAAAAGAGCTTCCTCCAAAGACTGAAACTGACATCTACCTTGAGCTTACAGAAAAACAGAAAGCACTTTATAAGAAGACAGTGGAGGAAATTAGGTCTGCAATAGATGAAGCATATAGGACAAAGACAGCAATGCAGGCTAAGATTATAGCACTCACCGCAATACTGAAACTGCGGCAGATATGTCTGTCTCCACGACTGCTCATACCTGAGATAAAAGAGCCGTCGCCAAAGATTGAGTTCCTGATAGAACAATTGCAGGAGTTAGAATCAGAAGGTCATAGCGTCCTTGTTTTTTCTCAGTTTACCTCGTTTCTGGACATCGTTGAAAAAGAGGTTAAGGGTAATAACCTTAATTTCTTGAGGCTTGACGGCTCAACACTGGTCGGCAAGAGGAAAAAGCTTGTGGAGGAATTTCAGAGATCCGTCAATCCATCCATATTCCTTCTGAGTCTTAAGGCAGGCGGTCAGGGACTCAATCTCACAAAGGCATCCTATGTATTTCATCTCGACCCATGGTGGAACCCCGCAGTGGAGAATCAGGCTTCTGACAGGGCACACAGGATAGGACAAAAGAATAAGGTTACAATAATGAGGCTACTCATGAAGCACACAGTTGAGGAAAAGATGATGGAGCTTAAGAGGAGAAAACTGAGGCTTTATAAAGCTATAATGGAGGACTCCATAGCAGGAAGCCGCCTTTCCATAACAAAGGAAGATTTTGATCTTCTTTTAGGCGCATAATCTGTCTTTTCCTTCTTTTTTGGATAAATATGCTATAATGTTTAATTATGTTAGAGGAGAAGATTTTACAGGGCCTTACATTTGATGATGTCCTCCTTTTGCCGGCAAAGTCAGATGTGCTTCCTCGCGAGGTGGATGTAAGCACCATGCTTACAAGGGACATCAGAATAAATATCCCCCTTGTAAGCGCTGCAATGGATACTGTCACAGAGGCAGGCCTTGCCATAGCCATAGCCCAGGAAGGCGGTATTGGATTCATCCACAGGGCACTTTCTATTGAGACTCAGGCATCAGAGGTGGATAAGGTAAAGAAATCTGAAAGCGGCATGATACTTGAGCCTATAACGGTTCCACCAGAGACACCAATTTCCCATGCCCTAAGGCTTATGGAGCAATACAGGATTTCAGGTGTACCTGTGACAAGGGGAAAGAGGCTTGTTGGCATCCTGACAAACCGTGACCTCAGGTTTGAGACAAGGCTCGACAAGAAGGTCTCTGAGGTAATGACAAAAAAGAGGCTTATAACCGCGCCAATAGGCACAACACTTGATGAGGCAAAGAAGGTTCTCCATAAATATAGGATCGAGAAACTTCCAATCGTTGATAAGAACTTCAATCTCAAGGGACTTATAACAATCAAGGACATAGAAAAAAAGAGGAAGTATCCCCATGCATGTAAGGATACCCGCGGCAGGTTAAGGGTTGGCGCTGCTATAGGCACAGGTACAGAGGGGCTTGAGAGGGCAGATGCCCTGGTAAAGGCAGGAGTAGATGTAATTGTTGTGGATACAGCACACGGTCATTCAAAGGCAGTAATAGATACCATCAAGGCTTTAAAGAAGCGGTTTTCTATTGATGTGATTGCCGGCAATGTGGCTACCATGGAAGGTGCAGAGGATCTGATCAGGGCAGGGGTAGATGCCATAAAGGTCGGGATAGGGCCTGGCTCTATATGCACAACAAGGATTGTTGCAGGGGCTGGGGTGCCACAGCTTACGGCCATAAAGCAATGCTCCTCTGCTGCTGACAGATATGGTGTGCCTGTTATTGCTGATGGTGGAATAAAATACTCAGGAGATATAACTAAGGCCATTGCTGCTGGGGCCCATTCTGTAATGATTGGAAGCATTTTTGCAGGGACAGATGAAAGCCCAGGTGAGACTGTCCTTTTTCAGGGACGGAGCTACAAGGTCTACAGGGGTATGGGTTCACTCGGCGCAATGGAGCAGGGTGCAAGGGACAGATACAGGCAGGAAGGTGTTGAGAGGCAGAAGCTTGTCCCTGAGGGCGTTGAGGGACGGGTGCCTTACAAAGGCCCTATCTCAGTAAGCATAGGGCAGCTTGTTGGCGGCCTAAGGGCAGGTATGGGCTATTGCGGGTGCGGAAATATAGAGGAGATGAGGAGGAATGCACGCTTTATCCAGATTACAAATGCCGGTCTGAGGGAAAGCCATGTCCATGATGTCATCATAACAAAAGAGGCCCCTAATTACAGGATAGAACAATAAATACAATTCAAATCAAAATGCAAAAAGCAAGATTAAAAATTATGGGATTTATTTATTTTCAATTTTCTTATGACCAATGCTGACAAGATATTAGTCCTTGATTTCGGCTCGCAATATACACAGCTTATAGCAAGAAGGGTAAGGGAAAGCAAGGTATATTCCGAGATATTTCCCTTCAATGTATCCATCGAAAAGATAAAGTCCTTTAATCCCAAGGGTATTATCCTTTCTGGAGGGCCTTCCAGTGTTTATGATAAGGGAGCACCTGCTCCTGACATGGAGCTATTCAGACTCGGGATACCGGTTCTAGGAATCTGCTACGGCATGCAGTTGATGGCCCATTATCTCGGAGGGAAGGTTGCAAGGGCTGCGAAAAGGGAGTATGGAAAGGCTGAATTGATTGTGGATGATAGTTTAGACCTTTTCAGAAAAGTATCCAGAAAGACAAAGGTCTGGATGAGCCACGGAGACAGGATCGAAAAACTGCCGAGAGGATTTTTGACCATCAGTCATACTGATAATTCGCCCATAGCTGCCATGGCAAACAGGGAAAAGAGATTCTTTGCACTGCAATTCCATCCGGAGGTTGTTCATACAGACGAAGGCAGAAAGATACTCCAGAGCTTTGTGAATAACATATGCGGATGCAGGCCGACATGGACGATGAAGTCCTTTATTGAGACTGCGAAAAATGAGATTAGAGAGAAGGTCGGTAACAAGCGAGTTATATGCGGGATAAGCGGAGGGGTTGACTCTGCTGTTACAGCAGTCCTGGTGCATGAGGCAATTGGAGATGCCCTTACCTGCATTTTTGTTGACAATGGCTTGTTGAGGGCAGGAGAGGCAAAAAAGGTTGAGGATACCCTACGCAAGAGCTTTTACATGGACATACATTGTGTGGACGCATCAGAGCGGTTTCTGAAAAAGCTTAAGGGTGTAAAAGACCCTGAGAGGAAGAGAAAGATTATAGGCAATGAATTCATAAGGGTATTTGAAGAAGAGGCAATGAAGATTAAGGGTGTTGGATTCCTTGCTCAAGGGACTCTGTATCCTGATGTGATAGAAAGCACATCTTTTAAGGGGCCGTCTGCGGTTATTAAGAGCCATCACAATGTCGGAGGCCTGCTTAAGAAAATGAAATTAAAACTTGTTGAGCCTTTGAGGGAACTCTTTAAGGACGAGGTTAGATTATTAGGCAAGGAACTCGGTATGCCTGATGAAATTATTTACAGACATCCTTTCCCCGGCCCCGGCCTCGCTATAAGGTGTATAGGCGATGTTACTAAAGAGAGAATGGAAGTGTTAAGAAAGGCGGACACCATTGTCCTTGAAGAAATAAAAAAGGCAGGGCTTTATGGGGCGATATGGCAGGCATTTGCTGTGCTTCTTCCCACAAAGAGCGTTGGTGTCATGGGCGATGAGAGGACTTACGAAAATGTGATTGCAGTGAGGGCTGTTACAAGCCTCGATGGGATGACTGCGGATTGGGCAAAGATACCCTATGAAGTGATGGAGCGGATTTCTAATAGAATAATCAATGAAGTAAAAGGTGTAAACAGGGTCGTCTATGATATAAGCACAAAACCACCCAGCACTATTGAGTGGGAATAAGGCAGACCTCTATCTAATCTATGCGTAAAGGCTCAAAGATTCGGAATCTCATAAGGCCAAGCCTCTGTAGAAAGAACTTGATTGAGGTTGCAAGCACACCAAGACCGTATATCACACTTCTTTTAAAGTTTATGGAGGATGCCTCTTTAAAGTACCTTGCAGGGCAGCTTATCTCGCCGATCCTGTAGCCAAAATAAACCACCTGGGCAAGCATTTGATTGTCAAACACAAAATCATCGGAATTCTCTGTAATGGGCAACCTCTCAAGGACATCCCTATTAAATGCCCTGTAGCCTGTGTGATACTCTGAGAGCTTCTGCCTGAGCAGGATATTTTCGATCAGTGTCAGGATTCGGTTTGAGATGTATTTATATACAGGCATGCCGCCTTTGATTGCCCTACCGCCGAGAATCCGTGAGCCAAGGACAACATCAAACTCGTCAGATGCGATCATAGAGGCCATGGCATAGATGAGTCTCGGCGGGTACTGGTAATCAGGATGAAGCATGACCACAATGTCAGCGCCCCTTTTCAGCGCCTCTCTGTAGCAGGTCTTCTGATTTGCCCCATAACCAAGGTTTTCAGGATGGACTATCGTATGTATGCCGATGCCCCCAGCAATCTTAACGGTTTCGTCCTGACTTGCATCATCTACAAGGATGATGTCATCAACAATATCCTTTGGTATCTCCGTGTATGTTGACTCGAGGGTCTTTGCAGCGTTGTATGCTGGCAGGACAACAATAACCTTCTTGCCACCTATCATGTATAATGATAGCATATATCAACCCCCAAATTGTATAATTGACAGACCTTTAGAAATGAACAACTTCGGGAGTTGTCTTTGAGAAAGAGACCGTTTGTTAGCCTATTAGATGCCTGTCTTATATTAGGGGCACTTTCACTTGCCTTTTCCCTCTCACTCAGAAGGATTTCAGACTATGACATGTGGTTTCATCTTAAGATCGGGCAGTACATTCTTCAGACAGGGCATATATTAAAAACCTATTATTACAACTGTAGCTGGCCCAACTTTCCTTTTTTAGACCACGAATGGCTTTTTCAGGTAATAACATACGGCATCTATAAGCCTTTTGGTGAAACAGGACTGGTTGTGCTTCAGGTATCATTGGTTGTTGCGGCCTTTTTTATCCTCTTCAGGATCCTGAAATTATATACTGATAGCAGTTTCCTGATTGCCATTGTCCTATGCCTTGGCATCGTTGCCTCTGCCCATCGTTTTGCATTGAGGCCAAATCACTTTTCTTACATCTTCCTCCTGTTTATGCTCTTCAGCCTTCATCAGTTTAAGCACGGCAGGATTCGATACGTATATCTTCTCCCACCGATAATGCTTCTATGGGTAAATATCCATGCCGAAAGCCTCTGGGGCATAGTTGTGCCTGGCGTTTTTGCGACAGCCGAATGGGCTAAACAGGCTAAACAGGCTAAACATCTCTTTGGTAAGGGGAGTGGGAAAAAGGCGCTCAAACATTTGACTGTTGCCTATCTGCTCGTAATACTTGTCTCACTTGTAAATCCATTTACATATAAGACGGTCATATGGCCTTTAAAGGTGATGTCAGAGCAATTCGGAGGTGTTGAAGAGCTTCTGCCGCCTATAACAGCTATGTATCTGCCCTTCTGGATATACTTTGGGGTCTTTGTTCTCACATCCATCCTGTCTATAAGGCGGATTGACATGACATGGCTTTCACTCAGCATCATCTTTGCTGTGATTGCCTGGACAGCAAACAGGGGCATCCCTCACTTTGTCTTTATATCGGCTCCGCTTATTGCCATGAATCTCATGAACATAAAGGATTTTATTGTAAAAAGGTTTGATTGGCTGGAGAGGCTGATCAGGTTCTCTTTTATCCCAAGGATCATCCTGCTAATTCTTATAATCCTTCTAATCAGAAGTATTGTCTCAGGCCCTGGATATCTCAAAAAATTTGATAATATCCCCTATCCGGAAGATGCCATTACATTCATGCAGAACAACGGGATAACAGGCAATATCTTTGACAACCATGGATGGGGCGGTTATCTGATATGGAAATACTATCCTGAGGTAAGGCCATATATTGACGGCAGGTTTTTCCATAAGAGATTTTTTGATGAATACAACCTGATACTTTCAGGTATTGGATGGAAGGAGCTATTAGCCAAATACAATATCAGCCTTGTTCTTTTACCATACAGCACTGGACAAGAGAAAAATTTAAGGGATTATCTTTTTAATGACCCTGACTGGAGCCTGATATACTGGGATGATACATCGCTGCTGTATGCCAGGGATACAGAGAAAAATGCCGGGGTGATAAATGTCTATTCCACTAGGATGATAAACCCTGATACAGACCGTTATAATCCATCAAACCTCTCTCCAGCAGGGCTTGAGAAGGCAATAAACGAGGTAAGGAACAATCTGGTATCTGCGCCCAACTCCTGGAAGGCGCATGCTATTATGGGAAGTCTTCTCTATCAGAAGGGCGATTTTCATAAGGCCATTGATGAATACAAAAAGGCAATCCGCATATCCAACGGGGGTATCGGAGGACTATACTATAGCCTTGCCCTGTGTTACCAATCCGCAGGAGATGTTGATAAAGAAGAATCTGCATTGAGAAAGGCCGTTAAACTCATGCCGGACAATGAGGATGTCCGTTTAACATTAGGGAGACTCTTGCTTCTAAAAGGCAGATATAAGGAGGCAGAACCTTATATAAAAAGATAATTCGGTCTGAAAGAGTTTTTCGGTTGACAGGGTTAAGGCGGTTGATAGAATGTTTTCATAAAGGGGAGGGAATGTAGCCCATAGGGCGGTCTATCCACATTGCGTCTATACCGCCAAAATGGAGGGATATATGCCATACCGTTATACCGATATTGAGCTCTTACTTGTTACTTTCATTAGCATTATGGTAAATTCTTTCCATGAGAAAACAGCCATTCGGCTTCCTCATAGACATATTTAAAGATGCAAAGGCAATATTTCTTTCAATCCTTGTCGTCATTACCATACTCGGGATTATAACTGGGTATAGATATTACCGCTTTACACAGGAAGACCCGCAATTCTGTAACTCCTGCCACCTCATGAAAGAGGCATTCCTTACATGGCAGAAGGGTGCTCACAGAGACATCGTATGCCAGAGGTGCCATCAGTTGACCCTGCTTGAACAGAATCAACTCCTTATATCCTATGTGGTCAAGGGCTCAAATACAAGATTCTCCGGGACGCATGGGAGGAAAAAACCATGGCAGGCATGTAGAAAATGTCATATTGAGGAGGTAAGCCAGGGAGCAATAACCCTGAGGGAATCCTACGGCCATGCACGGCATGTATTCATGCAGAACATAGACTGTAAGGTATGTCATGGCGGAAGCCTCCATGACTTCAAACCAAAGGAAAAGGCATGCTATTCCTGCCATCCTGATAAGAGGCTTCACGGTATGGGCATGGCAGGATTTTCATGCCTTAACTGTCATAGCTTTGGAGAGAAGACCCAAAAGATGACTGCAAGGGATAAGTGTCTAAGATGTCATTCAATTTCAGTAAATACACCAATGGGAACACTTGAATGTTATAGCTGCCACAAACCTCATGGCAGGATGAAGCCAACTGAAAAGGATTGCCTCGGTGAGTGCCATGGGAATGAGACCGCAGTGGGCCAGCATGCAAAGCACATGAAAAAGGGACTTACCTGCTTCGACTGTCATAAGGCCCATACATGGACAGTAGGCAAGAAGGAGGCAAGAAACCTCTGTAACCGCTGCCATCCTGCCAGGGACCCAAAGACCTTTATCTACTAATACTTTTTTGCATTCCTGCAAAAGATCAGCCTTCTATTTTCAATTATGCAAATATTTCGATATAGACTTTTCTTTTAAAATCAATTAGTTATGAGTTGGCATGCAACATGCAGATATATCAGCGTAAACAGAGAAAGGAGGTTAAAATGAAAGCAAGAGAATTAGCAAAAAGATTTGCTTACATCGGGGCAGGGGCAGGATTGGTTCTATTTGCAATAATAGGCCTTCTTCCTGGCTCTTTCCTGGGCGGAGTAATGGGCCTTAATGTGGCTGGTATGTTGTTTGGATTGCCGGTAAGCCCTGGTATTCTTCCAAGGCTTATAGTCGGGGTGTTTATGCTGCTTGGTATCCTTGTATCAGGTATAGTGTTCGTAATGGGCTCTACACTTATAGCATGGCTTCTTGGTTATGCTGTGGGTGCAATAGTAGAACCAAAAGGTGAAGTTGCAACACAGCAGGCAAAGACCAAATAAATATCTAATTATTGAAAGGAGGTTAAGATGAAGGCAAGAAAAGACATAGTTTACATGGGCACAAAGCTTGGCGCTGTGCTCGGCGGAATAGCATTCCTGATCTTCGGGATTGTGCCTGGATTCTACTTCGGAAGCTATGGCACACTTGTTCTATTGAGCAGACTCATTGGGGGTCCTTTGGAGGCAACTGTGCTGATAAGGGTGCTTACTGCCATAGGTATAATCCTTGGCATATTCTGCATCGGTGCAGTCAGCATTGTTGTAGGCTCCATCTTCGGTACAGTGGTTGGTTATGCTACAGAGGCCATTGGCAACCTTGCAAAGGCAAAGAAGGAGATACCAGCAGAGGCAGAGACCGAGGCTGCAAAGACAAAGTAATTGCAGGAAGGCAAAATAGGAGATATCCCCTATTTTGCCTTTTCATGTAATAATGTCGTAGAAAGATCTAAATACCCCGTTGAGGAGGAGTTATGAGGAAGATTCTCAGAGTCTTGCCTGGTTTTCTCATAGCAGTTTTCTTGTGTGTTCCTGCCTTCGCCCAAAGTCCTAACTGCATTATCTGCCATAGCTCGATCAAGGCGAGGATAAAGGATCCAAAAGGGATAGTTGTGGATATCTATATCGATGCAGATAGGTTTTCCAAATCCGTACATGGTAATCTCGACTGCACAACATGTCACATCAGATTTTCTGATAATCCGCATATGCAGCCCAATCTACCTGTAAACAAAGAAATCCTTACACTGGCGTCAGAGGTTGAGCCTAAGGCAAAGATAGAGCCTGTTGCCCTTGCAGCCTGCTATCAATGTCATGGACAGATATATGATGCCCTGAAGGATAGCATCCACGGTAAGAATATCTTTGTCCAAAAACAAACTGATGGACCGCTCTGTCTTGATTGTCATGGCTCACCGCACTACATAATGCCAAAGGAAGACAGGACATCTCCTGTCAATCACTGGAATATACTGAATACCTGCGGCAAATGCCACAACAGGGAAGATATCTCAAAGAAATACGGCCTGAGTACCGAAGTTATTGAAAGGTATAAGGAGAGTTTTCATGGTAAAAAATATATACTCGGCTACTCAAATGCCCCTATATGCACAGACTGCCATGGTGCACATGATATAAAGAATTGGGATGACCCTGATTCGCCTGTCTCATGGGGACACAGGGTCGCTACCTGTGGAAAGTGCCACAAAGGGGCAAACAAGAAGTTTGTAGCTGCCATAACCCATAAACCAGTTGGCAAGGACAACCCTGTTGCATACTACGGTGAAAAATTATTGATATTACTTCTTCTCTCTGTCTTTGCCTTCACCATCGGCCATGTTATTCTTGAAGCCTATTCTGAGATAAGAGACAACATCTTCAGAAAGGGGAAGGAGGAGCATCATGAAAAATGAACTGCCAGAAGAGATTGAGAGATTCAATATAGTATTCAGGATTCAACATATTATCCTTTTTACAACATTTCTTCTTCTTGCATTCACAGGTTGGGCACTTAAATATCCCGAAGTGCAACAGTCCCACTGGTGGATAAAGATATGGGGAGGACCAAGGACAGCAGGCATAATCCATCGCACAGCAGGCATAACAATGCTCCTTGATTTTACCTGGCATGTGCTTTACCTCGGCTACCTCTTAATAACAAAAAAGATGCGGTTGAATGCAAAGACAACAATAATACCGCTGCCAAAGGATGTAAAGGATGTAATCCACAATATGCTCTATTTTATCGGCATTGCGAAGACAAAGCCGAAGTTCGGCAGGTTCAGCTATATCCAGAAGTTCGACTACTGGGCCGTATTCTGGGGCATGGGTATAATCGGATTATCAGGACTTGCCCTGGCCTTCCCAACAAAGACTGCCCTCGTAGTACCTACATGGAGCCTGAACTGGATATGGGAGTTGATAAAGATAATGCACAGCGATGAGGCCCTCCTGGCCATTGTATTCATCCTCTTCTGGCACTTCTATAACGAACATCTGAAATTTGGAAAGTTCCCCATGAGTATGACATGGATAACAGGCAAACTATCCATCGAGGATGAGAGACACGAACACCCATTGGAGTTTGGACTCCTATTCCCTGAGGAAAAAATCGAGGCCAGCCAGACACAGCAAAAGGAGACCCAAAAATGAAGATGTGGGGAATACTCTTGATTTTCATCGTCTCTGCTCTTTTCGGCTGTAACGGGAAAGAGGGCACAGCATCTCAGGTCATAGAAAAAAACCTGCCGGTTATTACGATTGAGGAGGCCATGAGCAAACTGCCGTGTTTCAGGTGCCATCATGTTGGAGAATATTTCTCAAATAAAAGGGGTTCCTTCCCGCATCTCCTGCATGCTGGCCTTAACATCCACTGCAACCAGTGCCATAGCGTAGTCGGCCATGAACCAGTAAGGATAAATGCTGATACATGCAGCGGTTGTCACAGTATGAGTTCATTCCGCTACAGTGCCTCTGGACTCACAGTCAATTTCGATCACAGGTCTCATATGAAAGGCCTTGACTGCAAAGAGTGTCATCCTGGGATATTTCTCATGAAAAAGGGTGCCCAAAGGATAACAATGGCTGAGATAAACAAAGGAGAGTATTGCGGGGCATGTCATAATGGTAAAAGGGCATTTTCGGCAGAGAAATGTGATAAGTGCCACAAAGGCTGAGTAATGCAGGGTATCAGCCCTGCATTTAGGCAACCCTTCGGGGCTGTCTTACCCCTCCCACTTGGGGCAGGTTTACAAGCCTGCCCCATTATTCTATCTATTTCATGATACTGAAAAACTTCCCTATGATAAGGCCAAATATAGCGCCAAATACTGCACCTACAACCCCTATAAAGGCTATAACAATTACTACTCCTAATAATACAGGGAGGGAATCCGGTGACATCTTCCCGAAGGCTGAGAGGTCATGGGCAACTGCCTCCCTCCAGCCGCCGAGGGTTCCACCGAGAAGTGCATCCATACCAAGGGCAACTGCAATCCCGAAGACTCCACCAATAATTATGCCGATGA